>CALHLC010000043.1 GCA_938034385.1 uncultured Bacteriovoracaceae bacterium | reverse complement strand
TAATGATAAACCCAATCTTTGAGTACATAATTCACTTCCTTCAAGTTGTAAAAAACTTCTCCATTTAATAATTCATCTCTCATCTTTCCATTGAAAGATTCACAATAACCATTCTCCCAAGGACTTCCCGGTTCTATATATGTCGTCATAAGTAAGACAAAATTAAACAAAGTAGCTCTTGATTTAAACAGTAATCAAAAACTTAATGAATTACTAAGTAAAATCAAAGAGAATGGAGAGCACTGTAAAATCGACATTACTAGTCTAATTAACTGGATAATTGAAGATTATTCTAAGTCCATATCCACCAAAAAAATCAATGAAATCTACTATAGATTTCTCGATGAGGCACTCATTACCCAAAGCCTTCTTAAAGAAGGAATGCCTCTTGAGGAGGTAAATAAGAGGATCAGAGAGGTCATTAAAAAGCGTAAGAGTGCCTTAAAAGAGCGCCCAAAGCGCATCAAAAAGAACACTGAAAAAATCATACCACCAACTTCATCTTCAGAAGAAAGGAAGGTAGGATTTGAATAGGAATCAGGGGGCCCAGCCCCCTATTTCCCAAGAGCTCTTTGACAATTTAAATAGAGAAAAAAAGATAGAAGACGAGAACAACTTTACAAATCAGGAGATTCGATCTCCTTCATTTTTTGATAGTATTTTCAATCGTCTAGAAAGGGTATGTCTTCTTTTGTGGGGAGACTTTTTCAACGAAGAAGATGTGGCAAGATTATTTCGATTACCTGATCCGGCAGGAAAAGGAAAAGAAACAATTCGCAACTATGCTCTTCGATCAAAAAAACTTCCATTTGCAAAAGCTGGCCGTCATGGACTTTTATTTCATCGAAAAGATTGTGAAAAACTTTTTCATTCTTTAAGGAATGAAAGTTTGAACGATTTTTTAAATTAAGGAGTTCATATGCACCAAATAGATATACCTATAGACTATAAATCAAATCTTAGATTGTTTTTTAGAAGGGATCGTAAAAAATGGATTTTCGAATACGACCTTCCATCTAAAAATGGACCAATCTCTACAAGTTTAACCCTCCCAATTTCATATACACAAAATATGAAAACAGCAGTTGAAAAAATTGCAGCAAAAAAGAGAGA
The DNA here is from genome assembly GCA_938034385.1 of uncultured Bacteriovoracaceae bacterium. Lineage (GTDB taxonomy): Bacteria > Bdellovibrionota > Bacteriovoracia > Bacteriovoracales > Bacteriovoracaceae > JAHDHG01. The sequence goes on along the minus strand of CALHLC010000043.1, from coordinate 11,043 downwards.
AAACTTGGCGAAAGGATTAGTTACAAAAAAAGAATACAATCGAATCTTAAAGAAAAACAGTTTTAATCCAATCAGTTTTTCAGATGCAGTTGAGATTTTTCATAATCTAGCTGATACAGATAAAAACAGAAGAACTATTCGAGTTGAAAAACTTCATCTCAAAATAGCTCAGAAGTTTTTTGAGGAGGAATTGAGACTTAAAGTTTTCTCAGAGATATTAGAAAAACATGTACTCATGTACAAAAATTTTCTTCTTGATGAGAAAAAGAAAAGAACTGACGCTGAAGCTCATTACAACTCTTTAAAAAAGCTTGCTAAAAGTAAAGAGGAACAATACCAATATGATAAAGAACTAAAATCAATTGGAATATCACCTGCTACAGCGAGAAGTTATTTCAAAACTCTTAAAACACTTTTCAATAGATTGTACAAAAATAAAAAAATTGCAGCTAATCCGTCTCAAGAGATTGAGCCGATTAAAATTCCAAAATCAAGAAAGACAAGATCAAAAAGTTATTCTTTTGATGATGTCGTTGCTATTTTGAATGCACCGTACAAACACCCAGAAGGTTTCCCTATTAAAGAATTCTTTGAGTTTATTCTAGAAACAGGGGCTCGATACCTCGAAGCTCTTTGTCTAGAATGGAGTGATTTAGATTTCAAAAATAAGGTCTGGGTCATCAAAGAAAAACCTTTATGTCCTACTCCTTACGGAATGGGCTTTAAGCCAAAACACGGTAGAACGAGAGAGGTTAAATTAACGAATCGAGCAATAGAAGTTCTTGATTCTATTCCTCACCGAGAGTCTTTTGGGTACATCCCAAAAGATAGTACTCCCTACCCTGCTAATTTTATCTTCACATCGAAAGATTATCGTAAAAATTTTTCTAAAGAAGATTGTCGGTGGTGTCGTCCCAATAGCATTAAAAACTCTTGGACTTCACTCCTCAAAAGTGCTGGCTTAGATCACAAAGGATTTAACAAGAATTGTCTTCATGATTTACGGAGGTTCAAAAACGAATTTGATAGACATGTAAATAAGATTAGTGATTCTGAAAGGAGCCAGAATCTAGGGCATGGCGAAAGAGTTAACCAGGAACACTATAGTGCTGGTTTTGATAACATCATTATAGGACTAAATGATGAAATCTCTTCTTTAAGAAGAAAAGTTTATCTTTTAGAAACTGAACTTGAGGGCTATAAAACTTCTGCTTAAAAGAAGTGTAACCTATGTCTCCGGTACAAACTGTAAACCATCTGTCCGGTATAAAATGCTCTAAACAAAGTAATTAAAGGCCAAAAAAAAGGGTCTTCCGAAGAAGACCCTTATTTTTTCTGGCGCGGCGTGAGAGATTCGAACTCCCGACCAATTGGTTCGAAGGCCACAGGGCAAAATCGAAAATGAAATCATAAAAAGCATTTAACATGTTGATAACATTGAGAATTTCTAAAACTTTAAACATCGTTCAAAACGCTAGCAAGTAGATTTCATGCTCTTTTAAGACATTGAAAATACATTCATAAATCATTCAAATAAACTCAGCTCAGTGTCTTTTTTACTGTCTTTTTTCTACGAAAATTCGTCAAAACTCTACTGTCTTTTGATTTTTTTACTGTCTTTTTACTCAGTGACTATTCAGAATACCTTCAGACATCACTCAATGAATGTAAAAAAGTAAGAATTTATGACTATAAATAACTTCCTATCATTTTTTTCTTTCATTAAAAAGCTGTTGAGTTGGCTTAAAAGCTTACTGTCTTTTGCCTATTTTACTGTCTTTCAATTTCTCAGGTTGCCAAATAATTTGCGACCGTAAAGTCTGTTAACGCAAGAATAAAACTTCTTTTTACCCTAAATGCTACAGCAAAGTTAAATTTTAAAACTCAGCCAACGTCCAACTCTTTTTTTATACTCAACATAGTCTCTACCAAATATTTTTTCTAGCTCTCTTTCTTCATTCTTTATTTGAAAACAACTCAAATAAAGAATGAATCCAAAGCTAAACATTATCGACTCTGTCCCTAAATAAAAGCCCCATCCTACTAGTATGAAAGAAAAGCCGAGGTACATAGGGTTGCGTGTGAACTTGTATATCCCCTCGGTAACTAGAGCACTGCTTTTACTAGGATTTGTGGGGTCAACAGTAGTGTCATTTTTTTTAAATAAACCGACAGCATAAATTACTATTGCCCCCCCTAAACTAAACGCCAAAATAGACAAAATGAAAGACAACTTACCCTCAAATAAAAAGGAACTATAGTTTCTTGAGTGCCACCACATCACCGTGCCAAAAATAAGCATTAAAAGCAGAGGAGGAATCTTTCTTTCCATAAATTTCAAAATCATTTTCAATTTCCTCAGATTAGAAATATCTAAATCTATCCGACTTTATATTTAAAAGTCTTTATACTATTATCTTCAGTTTTATTTCCTCTCTACCTGAACCTTCGCACTATATTTAGCTCCTTTAAAGACTCCGCTAAGCTCAAATACTAGTCGCCTTGCTCTTATCCCTTTTAAGTCAACTTGCAACTTATTATTTTCCACTTTCGACTCTCTATTGATAACTTTGCCTTTCCTCGGATCTTTGATAATCAATTTGAGTTCACTCATTTCTCCAAAGTCATGAACAAGAAAATGCTTTGACTCTTTTGGCTCAAGTTCTAAAAAACTTATTTCAAGAGAATTATTTTTATATATTCCCTCAAAGAATATTTCTTTTTCACTTGCTTCTTTATGATCATGTTTATGTGAACCAGAGTGCTTATGGCTTGCCTCTCCCAGTGTTCCACCATTTGGAGCCGGAGGAATGGCGCCGGGAATGCTATGATCTCCGTGCCCAAAACAATTAATTGATAACATACTGATTAAAATTAAAATTTTCATTAAAATATCTCCTTTTTATTTTTCATCATTTCAACGTATTTTTCAGCAGACTTTTTTCCATACTTATAAAAAACTGCTGGCGTAATCCACATATCCAAGATAGTTGAACTAAATAATCCTCCAACAATCACTACCGCAACAGGATAAAGAATTTCTTTTCCAGGTGCACCTTTTGATAGTAACAAGGGAACTAACCCTAGCATGGCAGAAATTGCAGTCATCAAGACTGGGACAAGTCTTTCCAGTGTCCCTCTTGTTATCATTTCTTTAGAAAACTTCTCTCCCTCTTCAAGCATCAAGTGCAAGTAATGTGAAATCATTAATATTCCATTACGAGACGCAATTCCACACAAAGCAATAAAGGCCACGATAGAAGCGATTGATATGATGTTATCAGTCAAATAGACACCTAAAATACTTCCTATCACTGCTAGAGGAATACTCAGCATAATCTGTAACGTTATAAACCCTGATTTAAAATGTAAAAAGAGAAGGATAAAAATTGATAGCATTGATAACAATCCAGCGATTATCATTATCTTTGAAGACTGTTGTTGACTTTTATACTGTCCATCAAGAGAAAGATAATAGCCTTCAGGAAACTTAACTTTCTCTTGAATCTTCTTATTGATCTCATCTACCACTCTATCAAATCCTTTGTTAAAAACGTTAGCCTGAACGATAATACGCCTTTGCATATTTTCTCTATTAATCATGTTTGGACCTGTAGCCTCATAAACATCGGCTATTTTCTTTAAAGTAACCTTTTCACCAGAAGGCATGGTTTTTATAACTATGTTTTGAATATTCTCAACAGAGGAGCGAGACTTTTCATTCAACCTTGAAAAAACATCAATAACTTTTTGACCCTTAATAACTTGAGCAACTACTTCACCTTGTAGTGCCACCTCCATCTGATCAGCAACTTTTCCAATATTAACATTGTACTTTTTAGCGTCCTCACGAATCAGATAAGACTTAATCTGTGGTATCTCTACTTGTTTTTCAATCTGAAGATCAACCAGACCTTCAATGTCCTTGATCGCACCATAAACTGCAAGTGACAAAACTTTGAGTTGATCTCTATCTGGCCCAAAAATCTTCAATGCAATCTGAGCATTCACCCCCGATAACATATGGTCTAATCTGTGCGAGATTGGCTGACCTATATTAATACTTGCTCCTGGTAAACTTTCAGTTAGTTTATTCCTAATTTCATCAAGCACTAATTCACGCTTATCTCCACTGCCCTCAACAAAATCAATATCAATTTCACTGACATTAACACCCTCAGCATGTTCATCTAACTCTGCTCGTCCAGTTCGTCTACTCACATGTTTAACACCTTCAATTTCCATGATGATTTTCTCTGCCTTGAGTCCGACTTCACTTGAATATTCAAGAGATACACCTGGAGATAAAATCACTGAAACCATAGCGGTTCCTTCATTAAATTTCGGCAAAAACTCTTTATTCATATCTCTCAACAAGAAAAGTGATGAAACAAACATTATTAAGACTGGTAAGATAATCAGCATTGGTTTATTAAGAAATAATCTCACTATTTTTTCATCTACTTTTTTAAGTAACGATACCACCTTCGCATCACTTGCCTTATCCTTTCCTGTAATCTTGGGAAGAAGATAAGAACATAAGACTGGCGTAACAGAGAGAGAAACTAACATTGATGCGATTAAAGCAATAATAAAAGACAACCCTAGTGGTATAAAAAATCTACCACTCAGTCCTTCCATAAAAAACAATGGTACAAATGAAAGGATTACAATTAAGGTCGCAAATACAATCGAATTTCGAACTTCTTTACTGGCTCTAAATACAACTCTCAAGATAGGTTCAGGATTATCCTTTAGAGAGTTTTCCTTTAACCGTCTATAGACATTTTCCACATCTACAATCGCGTCATCCACTAATAACCCAATTGCAATAGCTAAACCACCTAATGTCATTGTATTAATCTCTAATCCAAAATACCTAAATATGATTGCAGTAATCCCAAACGAGAGAGGAATTGCAGTTAACGTTATAATAGTCGTTCGAAAATTCATTAAAAAAACAAATAGAATCAAAGCAACTAAAATTGCACCATCTCTTAAAGCTTCCTTGACGTTTTCAACTGCGTGCCCAATAAAGTTCGCTTGTTTAAAAAGATCCGTCTTAACGCTAACTCCTTTTGGAAGAGTTTTTTTAATCTCAATAAGTGCTTCTTCAACTTGACTTGTAAGCTTTAGAGTCGATGTCCCAGGCTGTTTCTTTATTGCCAGAATAACTCCTTCATGGGCATTAATGCTGGCATCTCCTCTCATAACTTGCTTGCCAATAACAACATCTCCAATGTCTGATACTTTTACTGCTTCCCCTCTAAAGGTACCAACAATAGATTCTTTTATATCTTCAATATTTTCTATCCGACCCAAGTTTCGGACTAAGTATTCCTTCTTATCACTATTAACAAAACCACCAGTCGTGTTTTCACTAATGTGCCTTAAGTTTTCATCAACCTCTTCAATTGAGAGGTTTTTTGCTCTTATTTTTTCTGAGTCTAATAAAATTTGAAATTGTTTAACTCCCCCTCCTATTGGAATGACCTGCGCAATCCCATTTATCGATAAAAGCCTAGGTCTTATTGTCCAATCTGCTATTGAGCGAAGATCCATTCCTTTGATTGAATCATCTTGAGAGCTAAGCCCAACTAACATGATCTCACCCATTATCGAAGTAACTGGCCCCATTACAGGGCTTAAACCTTCGGGTAACTTTTCCTTTACCAGCGAAAGCTTTTCAGCAACAAGTTGTCTGTTTTTATAAATATCTGTTCCCCACTCAAACTCTAACCAAACAATTGAGAGCCCTATTCCTGAACTAGAACGAACCCTTTGTACTCCAGGAGTTCCATTGACTGCGACTTCAATTGGAAAAGTTACTAAAGTTTCAACTTCCTCTGGTGCAAGTCCGTGAGATTCAGTCATTATTGTAACCGTCGGTCTATTTAAATTCGGAAATACATCTACAGGTAACTTTAGCCCACTCCAAATACCAATTCCCATAACTACTATTGAAGCAATTGTTATTAACAATCTATTTTCTAATGAATATTTTATAATTTTATCAAACATGATGATTCCTAATGCTTTATCTCTTTAAAGTTTAGATTCATTCCTACTAATTTTTCTAATTGAATTTTAGAGGTCAAGTACTCCAGTTTCATTTCATAAATTTGACTGCTTAACCCTTTTAGTAGATCACTCGCTCCGGTTAGTGAACCTGAATCTTTCACACCTTTTTTATACTCTGCAAGAGTTTCTTTATAGAGTTTTTTAGAGACTTTTTGCTGTTCCTCTGTTGAGTTAATTCTCTTTTCCAAGATGCTCAATTTATTTAATAAATTTTCAATCTCAAGTCCTAAATCTAACTTCGTTTGTTTCAACCTATATTGATTTGCAACTTTTTGAACTTTTATCTTCTTCATCTTTTCTTTAGTAGACATTCCAGAGAAAAGCTCCCATGTTGCCATAACAGAAACTACCGTTGCACGCTCATCGTTACTTACTCCTGTTTCGTTTTCATCTAAATGACCATGTCGAGCCTGTAAATTAACAGAAGGATACCAAGCAGAATTATTGATCTTACTATCTAGTTCATTCAACTTCGTACTTAAGTCAAGGTTTCTTATATCATTGTTATTTTTAATGCCTTTTGAAAGTACCGACTCTAATTTTTCATTGGCGTAAAGATGAGGCAGCTCTCCAATTATTTTACTCTCTTGAATATTTTCGACTCCGGAGTAACTAAAAATTTTTTTTTTAAATCTATTTAGACTTAATATTATTGATTCATACTCAGCCTCTAACTCTGATTTTCTTAACTGGAACTCTAAAAGATCTGTCTTTGTGATGAGACTTGAGTTAAGTCGTCGTTTAACAAGTTTAAGATGTTTATTATTTCTACTTAAAGCAGACTTTAATATTCCTTCTTTCTTTCTTAAAAACAGGTAATTATAAAAAAGTTCCTCTATGTTAAGCTTAAATTCGAGTCTCTTGCTATCTGAGTTTTTCTTGTAAAATGACTTTGTCAGCCTACTTTTTTTCAATCCACTCGAATCTTTAAAGCCATTAAATAAGTTAACGTTTCCGTAAATTGCTCTAATATCATCGCTTTCATTTAGACTGGTACTACGTGTCCATTCTTTTCCAAGTTGAACTCCAAGCTTCGGCAAGAACTTAGCTCTTTGGATTTTAACATCGACTTCTGCAGCTTCAATATCTAAACTAGTCGCTTTTATTCTATTATTGTTTTTTAGTGCAAGTTCTTGTAACTGCTCTAGGGTAAACTCTGCACTAAATCCTGCTGCATATATCAGCCAAGTGCAGAAAACGGTTATAGTTTTCATACTTTTCCTTTTTTAAAAATTCTAAAACAAATTAAAAAAGGCTATGAAATGGGAGGTCGAATAATCTTCTTGATGTGTTCGTCAGATAATAAAGGAGTATATTCAAAAGAACTCTCTTTATTAACTAAAGATAAAATTGAGTTAGTGAACGCAATCTCTGAAAAAATTGCAATATGAGTATGTCCTACATGGCAAATGCCATGACAATGCCCTTCTTCGGAATGATGATCTTCCGAGTCGTGACATTCTAACTCTGCTTCACAATGAGATGAAAGTTCTGTCTCACTAATTTCAACACTAGTCGTAGCTATTGAAAAATCAATGACCACTGTAAAGAGTAAAATAAATGAAAGAATCGACTTTCTCATTGATACTATTTTACCTTAAAAGTCATAGATCACAAGCCCACCTGTACCATTATTTTTGTTATTTTCTTGTTATTTCTGTTCTCAAACTGAAATCCTTACTTTGCTATAAGTACTTTAAGAGTGTAGAAACAGTTACTTAGACAACTTTTCCTTAAACAGTGAAATCAACCCCTTTACATCCACCAAACAACATTTTCCACTTGGGTTTGCAGTTTCACAAAAACAACCTGGATCTTTCATTTTTGACTTAATATCACCTAGAAAATCCGACTCTTCCTGATTTTTCACAGCATCTAACAGCTCTCTTTGCGACTTTTGAAAGCAATAGCAGGCCATTGAATTTAAATCAACTTTCACAAGCTTTGGCAGGTCTCTTTCACAACACTCTCTCATTTAAATCACAATATCCTTAATTTGCTTAATTGTTAACTATTTGCAAAATAATCTATTCAAACTTGAAGTATACCCCATAGGGGTATAATGTATAAATATGAAAAGAATAATCATCGCAATTATCTTCATTCCGACTCTATTGCTAGCTCACCCTGTCATCTACAAGGATGGCTGGGTTTACTGGGGTTCATTCGGACCAGATATGAATACCCAAAGAGTCTCTTATACTCTTGATCCTAAGTTTTCGCTAGAAACCAATACCTCTTGGTATCAAAATAATAATGAGTATAGAGATTATATGCTTGGGGCTAACTACCTTGTGAAAAGATGGCTTAATAATGACTCACAAGGAAACATCTACGCTTCTTATCATGCTGGGTACTTTAAAGACTTAAATACCGATGGTTTTGCTCAACACCTTATGCTCATGGGAGATTGGGAATCAAGAAGGCTTTACACTGCAGGAAGTGTAATGAGCTTTCTTTATGACGATAAAGAAGAGTTTAAATACTCTTATCGCTTTGGATTCGCTCCATTTGTTGCAGGGATGAACACTCTTCAAAACTGGGTTATTTTAAAACTCGATTACTTTGAAGCTCAAAATAAAAACCTTCTTGTCACACCAATGATGAGATTTTTTTATAAAAACGTTTTATGGGAAATAGGAGCCAATACTCAAGGTGACTATTTCTTAACATTAATGACCCATTATTAAGGAGATTAAAATGATAAAAGTAATTATTCCTCTATTTTTCATTGCATTCAGTCTAAAAGCTGAAACTATTAAAGTTCATGTCCCTGGAATGGTTTGCCAGATGTGTGTTCAAGGTATGCAGAAACAATTCAAGTCAGCAGTCAATAATGCTGAAACTGACGTTCAAGTTGATCTTGATAAAAAAATAGTCACAGTCAAAACAAAAGCTCCTATTACTGATGAAGATATTAAGAAGCGAGTTCAAAATGCTGGTTACAATGCTGAAGAAATTGTCAGAATTAATAAACTACCAACAATAAAACCTAAAGAAGTAAAATCTCTTAAGTCTGAAAAAATTCAACTTAAAAAGGTTAACTAATGAAGAAGGCTTTAAACTTTTTTTCTCTTTTTGGATCGTTAAGTACTCTTCTTTGCTGTGCTCTACCAGTAACTTTAGTTAGTCTTGGAATGGGAGCAACTTTTGCAAGTCTAACAGCAACTTTTCCTCAAATCACCTGGCTTACTGGTTACAAGAACGAACTATTTGTACTAACAGGCATTATGCTTTTAGGTTCGTATTACTTAATGAAAAAATCAGAGACTCAAGCTTGTCCTATAGATCAGAATCAAAGAGAAGCTTGCCAAAGCTCTAAATCAACTTCTAAATATATTTTTTGGGCGTCCGTAATTTTATATATTATTGGACTCTCATTTTCTTTTATTATACCAAGGATCATTTATGGCATGTAATCCAGATCACACAGACCAAATAAAAAGACTTAATAGAATTATAGGTCAACTCGAAGGGGTTAAAAGACAAATTGAAAGCAATACTTATTGCCCTAAGATATTAATTCAAACAAAGGCCGTAAGTTCAGCGATCAGATCCCTTGAAACGAACCTACTTGAAAAGCATATAAATAATTGCGTTAAAGATGCTATTAAATCAGGTCGTGGAGCAAAAGAGAAAACTGAAGAGCTTATCAACATTTTTAAAACAAGAATTAAGTAAGAAAACTACCTTATGAGTAACTCCCTCTGTTTATTGACAATTATGATTTATATTTTTTTAAGTTTTATCTTCTTGTGCTTTAATATGAAACATGGGGACACTGTTCGATAATTTTAAAATCAGAAAGTTAGTACCTACAATTTTAAAACAACTAACTCGCTATTTTTTCATTTTCTAGCTGTTCTTTGACCATTTCTCTCCACGCTTCAAAAATCATAACCATAGCAAGAGTATCTAGCTCACAGTATTTCAAAAGGGCATTTTGTAATTCCTCTTTTTCATAGTCTGATATTTCTGAAAATTGCATCTTCCCATAAGCTGTAAGAGCAGCACCTCCATTTGCAAGCTCATCATCCTCTGTCAGTAAATTCATATTTTTCTCAGAAGCATCTTGAAACATTTTTGGAAGCCTTTTATATGGATCTATGGTTTGATTTCCTTTAAGTTCAATCCAACTCCAATCCTTAAAATTTAAACTCTTGATACCATTAGCACTTCCGTAAATTGGCTTCGAATACTTTTCCTGTAGGTATTTAGAGGAATTAAGAATTGCAGGCAAAACAAACTTGATAGAATTTGATCCATTTGTAGAAGGATCGTAATAATATCTTTTGACTAAATCCCACATATCAACCATGCATCTCTTTCCTACCCATTTATCGACACTCGAGCCGACAGACTTTGTTATAGATTTTATAAAATCACATAATGCTCCTCGATCATCTATCGCAGCAGGGTCATCAAGAAGTTGTCGATAAATTAAATTTAAGTAAGAATTTTCATGTGGTGCATATCTAAAAATTGTCCCTGCATCTATCTCTAATTGCTTTTTAAGATTTCTAACAAAATCGTAATTAGGAAAAACCCCTCGTTCTGTATTAAGATACTGTCCAATGTGTTCAACTTTACCATCTTCATAGATAATATGGTGAGAAAATTGGAACGCAACCCCTTCGTAAGGCTTTCTACCTTTGTTAAATGGAATCGCCACAGCAGTTGTCTCAAAGTCTATAAAATGCAAAGGATAAGTCCACTTATCCATCTCCTGCTTCATACCAAATGCATCAAAGAATGGTTCTTTTTGATTATTTTGAACCATTTCAATTTGGAGCCATTGTCTTTCACTTGAAGAAATGCCAGCTGACCTTTCCCCCTTATTTCATACCACTATCAAACTCGGTTTAACATAGCTTTTTTCTATTTTTATAATTTTAGCTTTGGGTGCAGGTGGCCTGTAATTCAATGAACTATGAGGCCTATAGTGATTATAGTGATACACCC
>CALHLC010000042.1 GCA_938034385.1 uncultured Bacteriovoracaceae bacterium | reverse complement strand
TTCTCCTTGGTTAATTTTTTACTGCAATTTAATTTTGAATAAGTTGAAGACTATGTCTGTTTTTTTATGAATTTATCAGCGAATTACGAGATGTGTCAGAAGGATTTATTGATTAATTACCACCATTAAGCGTGAAGACCGTGAATAAGTATAGCTCTTATGATGTCACCTATTAGGGTTATAAATTTTCTAATAGTTGACCCTACTTAGAGGTAATTTCACCTCTAAGTAGATAAATCGGTGCTGTAAGAAGTTATTAATCTAGTTTTGGCTTGAATGAATCAGCTCAAGTTCAGCTAAAGCTTGTTTTACTGAATTGTATGACTCTCTATCCGAGCTACCTTCTAATCCCTTTGCTAAGTCTCTCAATGTCGCTTTCATTGTTTTTATTTTTTCTTGATAAGTATATTTCTCATTTAATCTTTTTAAATCATCAGGAGATAACTCATTAAAGTCCTTCAGGTTTCTCTCTATTGTTTCTTCGTAAATCATCACTCTTCTAGTTGCAATCTCATTTTCTTTCATAATATTAATAATTGATTTTGGTTGATTTTTAGTATTATTTTCAAGGTTTTGATAAATTGTTTCATTATATTCTTCATCAATAAATTTTAATAATTCAGTCTTCTCTTCTGCACTAAGTGCAAAAGTAATTGTTGCATGATTTACTATATCAATTTTAATCTCTTCAATTTCTTTAATCTTATCTTTTCTTTTTAAAGCAGAAACACGTAGCTTATCTTTCCCATCATCTGTAAAAAACACATCGAAAGATTTACCACTCCGAGTGCTTCCAACTAAGGACATTCCTAAAGCAGCACTGCCCCACAATGACATTTCACCGCTAAGAACTTGAGAGTTAACAAAAATTGTTGCTGCTATGAAAAAAGCCAATGAACCAAGAGAACTCTCCTTACTGATGAGTAGGCTATCTCTCATCCCTTTAGAGAGAGAATTTATACCAAAACTATAACCATCTTTGTTTATTGCTTCCATAGCTTTCTCATAATTCCAACCATGTTCTTCAAGTAGATTATAAAATCCTTTATAAATCTCACCTTCAATCCGACTTAGATCATTTTTAGATCCATCTTGAGACAAACTTCTATAACTTGTTTCTCTCTGGGTGTTTATTGTCGAGCATGAAAAAATAAAAAGAAAAGCACAAATAGATAAAAACTTCACAGTTCCTCCTGGATAAATTTTAGATATATATAAATTATCACAACATACAAGACTCTTTTGCTCTAGGTAATTAATTCCAGACTTTATCGGCAACGATCTATTAGGTTTTCATAAACTTCAAGTATTTCATTTTTCTTCTCTTGAATAACTTCATCAGCCACTTGTGCCTCAAACTTCTCACTAAAAGTAATTGATTTTAATTTTTGAGAAAACGGTTCTATCTCCTCATCTAATTTCTTTATATAGCTTTCAAAAGTCTTCATGATTATTGATAAATTTAGAAAATCAATCTCTTTACAGCTCTTATTTTCTGAACTTTTTAGAATCTTCTTTACTGCAATATATGTAGGCATATTTTTATATTTACTGATTATTTCTTTTTTTATTTTTTCTTGATAATCTAACTCGTATTCATCGAACCATTGAATCTCATTCTTATCATAACGTAGATTAAAATACCCTTGATAGGCTTTAAGAGCTGGCATGAATTTTATAAATGCATTACTTTCAATAATGCTTAAATATAAAGTTCTGTAAAAGTGATACTTTTTCCTCTCAGCACTTTGAGTAAGTAAGTGCTCAATAGATAAAACATAAGATTTTTCAAAGTTCATTATTGTACTTAGCCAAATATTTATTTGATTAGGAGATGAATCAATAAGAAAAGGAATCTTGATCGAGGTAGTGTCTTTTAAAGCATTAACAACCATAGTGGCACAATCATTTATGCCTGTTAGGTTTTTATAAGTCTTATTAACATTAGACTCTAAATAATCAAGTAATCGTAGCCTCTCTATCTGATCAATTCTTAAGGTACTAATAATAGCTGAGTGAGCAGAAGCTGGTAGCTTAGATTTTATACTCGTGCTAACATTTTCATTTGATTTTTTATCATATCCTCTAAGGACCATCCAGTCTTGCATATTAGAAGATCTTAGATACTTTTTAAAATGTGTTTTTGTCATTTGGGTCATTCCATAACTATAAATATAATCACCTACTCTGAGAGCTAAATGAGGAAAGGGCTCTTCATCAACAATTATTTGAATTTCATTGTCACTAAGTGATCCTTTCTCTAGGTAGTCGCCTAGTTCAATTTGACTCGATGATAAATCATGAGCGTAATTAATAAGAGCCATACCAGATAAGGCACCAAGGATAGATAAGTTTAACTCACCAAATTTTTTCACTTTAAAGTATGTACTTTTACTTTGTAAAAACTCTCCTCTCTCCTTAAATACCCTATGCAACTCCTTATCTTTCAATAAAACGATTTCTTCATCTAATAAAGTAATATTAGGATTATCATATTGCCTTTTAAATATGCTTCTAATACTACTTAATGACTCTTCATTATTATTTCTTTTAAAAAAGCTCGGATAAATTCTCTTTATCTCATCTATCGGTAGTGGATTGAAAATATTTGCAAGAAAAATTAATTTATCGAGAGCAATATGTTTCATCTTAGTAAACATATCTACGTCTCTACCAAGAAAGGCTCCGAAAGAAGACCTTGTAGTTAAATGTTTAGCAATTATATTTCTAATTTTATTAGGAATTTGCACAGATACATGATTAATTTTTTCTATATAATAAAGAACTCTTTTTAAGCTCTCATTATTCTTTAGAGCTTTTAATTCTGCCATTGTTAATGACTTTGTAGGATCACTACTGACTAATTTCTTTAAAAGTACATTTACTTTATTTGCTTGTTCTATATCAAGATCAAAGTTATTTCTAAGATCACCCTTTTTAATTAAACCATTTAATTCTTCAACATAAGAACTGTAAGTCTGGAAAAAGCTCGCATCCTTTGAAAAAGTAAGACTTTCGTTATTAGCTGGATTGGTAATTTTTCTTATAAAATGTAAATCACACTGTCCGCTACTAAAGCAGCCAAAAGATAATATTAGGATAATAACGAAAAACTTCACTTTTCTAATACTAAATCATTTTAGTATTGAAGTACCTAAATGATTGATTTTTCCTTTCTCTGAGTGTTTTCATAGGGAATCTATCTGTTAAATTCAAGGTTCGAATTTTTCATAAATAGACATAAACTATGAAGCTTGAATAGTTAAAGCGTGAGAAAGCTACAAATAACATAGATCTACTCCTTCAAACTTATCAATACTTTAGAGCTGACAAAGTTCAGTTAATCATTATAAAATTTCATTATGTTTAGCCTACTCGCACTTTTAGATGACATTGCCATGACTCTTGATGATGTTGCAGTCATGACCAAAGTCGCTGTTCAAAAAACAAGCGTCTTAATGTCTGATGACTTAGCAGTAAATGCTGGTGTTGTTCAAGGGGTAAATCCTGACCGAGAGTTGCCTATAGTTAAAGCAATCTTTCTTGGTTCACTAATTAATAAAGTCATTAGTATTTCTGGAGTTTTAGCTTTGATGGCAATTTATCCAGTTGCTATAAATTGGGTTATGTTTATAGGTGGGCTTTATCTTTCATACGAGGGTGCCCATAAAATCCTAAACACTTTTTTTCATAAAAATAAAGATAATGCTCACAAAACAGTAAAACCTATTTCTGAAAAAGAAAAGATTCGAGGTGCAATTAGAACAGACTTGATCTTATCTATAGAGATTATGGTTATTGCTAAAAGTACTTTATCTGGAAGCTTCATGAGCCAAACCCTTACTCTTATTGTAGTGGGATTTTTAGCTTCAGTATTAATCTACGGACTAGTTGCAGTTATTGTGAAGATTGATGACTTTGGTCTTTATATGGTCAAAAAGGGTAACGATAGTTTTGGAATGGCCTTAGTTAATTCAATGCCTTACTTCATGCGTGCTCTGAGCGTTATTGGTACAATTGCAATGTTACTTGTTGGTGGTGGAATTATTGTTCATATTTTTCATTTACATCATTATGTTAACGAGCATCTTCAAAATCTTATTATTGGACTTGTTCTTGGGTTAATATGCTGTGGTCTTTTAAAAATGATAGATAGTATTTTTAAAACTTCCTTATATTCTAAACATTAAAACTAACTCTAATTACTCAGTTACTTCCTTCTAAAAGTAAGACTTTTAAATATAATCAGTTCTTTAAGTGTCATTTTGGATCTAGCCAAGGAAGTTGTCTTTTTATTAAATAAGGTTAAGAAAACAAAATAAAGGAAGTAACTATGAATAAAATTATTTTATGTTTAAGTATTTTATTAGGAGCTAGCTTAGCTTCTTCTCAAGAAAATCTTATCACAATTTCTGGTCAACATGGAGGATGTTCAAACTTATTAGCAAAAGCCAAGAGTCACTTAAGATCTCAAAGAGTATCATTTTTAGTCAACTCAGAATGTAGGTATTGTTCAGGATGTACCATTACTAAACGAGCACAGATTCAAGTTTTTAATGCTAGGTCAAGTGTCGTAAAAGTTTCTGGGAAGTATTCAGATTGTGATAATACAATTAGACGGAATTTGAAATCTCTTGCTAATCAAGGACTCTTTGCCTTCCAAGCTCAACAATGTAATTACTGTAAAGGCTGCACAGCAACTAAAAGAGGAAGTATAGCTGTAATTGAATCTCGGACTAGACCAAATAGACCACGTCCAGGAAGAAGAAGAGGCCCACGAGGACGACGAAATCCTTAATTTTTATTTATTGGAAAGTAAATCGTCTTTATAGATCTTCCCTTCATCGGTAGAAAAATAAAGCTTTTTATTTTCCAAGATTCTTACGTGTCTAATTCTTGTTTTTAACTTTTCATACATCTTAGTTTGTTTTACTACTTTTTTATTTTTTATTTCAATCTTTCTAAGATGTTCCGAACTTAAATTTGCCATATAAATATTTCCAGCATGATAAACAATTCCCGAAGGAGATATGCTCGGTACCCAATAGGCCATCGGTTGCTCCATTCCTTTCTTTTTGTGAGTCCCTATCCTAGGTCCCCAATATTCTTTTCCATAAGTAATAATAGGCCAACCATAATTCTTTCCTTTTTCAATCAGATTAAGCTCATCGCCTCCACGAGGCCCAAATTCACAACTATAAAGTATCTTATTTTTAGAATCATAAGCAATTCCTTGAGGGTTCCGATGACCATAAGACCAAATTTCTGGCAAAGAATTTTTAGAACTTATAAAAGGGTTATCTTGGGGAACCGATCCATCTAATTTCAATCGTAAAATTTTACCTTGATGAGTAGAAAGATCTTGAGCATATTTCCTCTTACCTCTATCTCCAACAGTCATAAATATAAAATCATCAACAAAAACAAGTCGAGAACCAAAATGACGTGAAGAATTTCCTTTCACCTTCGCTCTAAAGATTATATTCCATGCTACCTTTTCTCCCCTACTATACTCCCCTCTGGCCAACGAAGTAGTGAGACTTCCCGAATGCTTTTCAGAAAAAGTAATATAAATATAATTTTTATTTTTAATCTCTTCAAAATGAACATCTAAAAGTCCACCTTGTCCTGTTACTTTAATCTCTGGAATATTTAGGGTTATTGTTTTTTTTGTTAACAAATTAAATATTTTGAGTTTTCCATCTCTTTCTGTATAGATAATTTCATTCTTGCTAATAAAGTCAAAACTCCAAATAACATCATCTGTTTCTAAGATTGGAGTAGGCTTTGAGAAAAGTGATAGAGAATAAACAAAAACAAGGCATAAGATTTTTTTCATTTTGAGATTTTATCAGAATGTGTGTAAAACTTCTAATTTCTTTGAGCTTTCTCAGAAAACACTTTAATAGTCTTAAACCATGATTCTACACTCACTCCATAATCTAAGACCAAACGATTCTTAATTTTATCGACCTCTGTTTTTTGAAAAAAATCAAGTCCTTGTATCGCACCAATAATAGCACATGCTAATTGTAAATATGTATCTGTGTCTTTCCCAAAGTAGATAATATCATAAATAGCTTGTTCCAGGTTATTCTTGTTTTTCAAAAGATAAGAAAGAACAACAGAAAAAACGACATGATCTTCCCATCCATATTTCATGTTGAGTGAATCCATTAGTTTTTCTTTGAACTTTTTTGAGTCATAATTGTTTGAAACGAGCTGTTCAATACGGGCCAATAAAATCTCTACTTCTCTTTTAACAAAATGAGTTGATGATAGATTGAGAGGGTCATTATTTTTTAAAGTAGAGATATACCTATTTAAATTTGCATGTTCAGCAAACAAACTACTGAGTGCTGCAATTAAAGAACAATTAAGATCTACTGCCGATGAAGTATCTAAGAAATTTATTTCAATACATTTCAAATATGTTTTTTCTGGATTAGCAGGATAAAGTGTCGCTAGCGGAATTAAAGCCAGTAATCCAGATGCATTCCTTTGACCATTAAATAGCAAACTTGATGGTTTTCCAGTTTTGATATCCTCATATATTGACCATCGTGCTGCTTGCACGTACTCACGAAGCCAGATTGAGGCCAAGCTTCTATATTTAGTTTTAGATAAAAATCTCACATATGATTTTGCCAGATTTTTCTTATTTAATTGCTTCTTATCTTTGAGAGCATTGAAAAAAATAATTTTATGTCTAGTATCATCTGTAATTGTTCCAGCTGGAGCAAAGTCTCTCCATGCAGCATATGCACTTTTAAGTTTTTGATAATCTCTTAACAAGAGATCATTTTTCATAAGCTGTTGAAACTCTATTGGTCCTCCAAGAGCGTCACCATATAGAGATCCAATGATACTTCCTTCTATTCTGTGCTCTAATTCCACTGCAATTACCTGAACTGAAAAAACTATAAAAATAAACTGAAAAAAAGTGGACATAAATATATTCTAAATCACAAACTTTTGAATTTAAACTTTAACAAGTCTGACTGAACAACTCAACCTCAAGATAAAGAATGTAGGTCTTAAAAGCCAAAACTCTCAAGACCATACATAGGGATAACTAAACTACAACTCTTGTGTAACTTGATAATTAATTTCTAGATGTCCTAAACCATTATTATCCACACTAAATTGTCTATCACTTTTATCATCAAGCCATGGAGTTGATGTGTAGTTCAATTGAAAATTGATTTTAGATGCACTCTGAAGAGTTTTTATTTCAATATCACTTAACTTTTTTGTCTCTGAGAAGTCTGCTACAACCTCAACAAACCCATCTTCACTATTTGACTCTAATATCCTCTGAAGAGTAAATTTACTTTCATGAAATATAGCCCTTCCATCATTTAGGCTTAATGTCATATTATCTAGAAGATTTACTACTAATACTTCTTTTTCATCAGTCGTTAGGGTTGAATTTAATTTTATTAGTAAAGTAAATGAAACGCCTGTTAAGCTTTCACTATTATTTAACTCTATTGGCTCAAAGCTCCCAGAATATGCACCATTCATTGGTTCTAACAAATTATTCGTATCAAAGTCACCAAAGAAGTCAACTCCAAGTTCTTGGTTATCTTTTATAGTATATAATCTAGTTGTAGCTCCTGGAGTATAAACATATGGACAATCCTCCACTGCAGTATAGCTAATATTTCTCCCCATATATTGATAATCCACAATACTTTTTTGTTGCTCACAAGAAATTTCATTATATCTTATATCGAAACTACTAAATGCCTCTTTGTTTAAAAAAGATAGGCTTACAAATTCTACATTTCTAATAATCAGACTAGTTAAGCTTGGAAAACTTGAAAAATCAATTGACCTTACTGAAGATAGGTTCGTATTAGTTAAATCTAGATAATATAAATCAGTAAGCTCTTTTAAACTCTCAACTCCGTTAGAAGTTGTATTTAGAGCTGAAATAATCTTTAGCTTCTTTAAGCTTGATAAAACACTCAAAGAATCGATTGCATTGTAAGAAACATTTACTCTTGTTAAGTTTGGAAACATTTTTAAACCTTCAATCCCTGTAAGTAGATTAGATTGGAGGTAAAGAGTATTCAAAACTTCATGCACCTCATTTACTTTCAACTCATCTATAAGATTGGAGGTAAGATTTAAAGTTTTTAAAGTTTCAATTTTCAAAGCCATTAAAAAATCAATATTTGAGAGACTGTTATTATTAGCATGCAATATCTTTAAGTTCTTAATCGCTAAAATACTATCTAGAGATGACAGGTTATTATATGCAATATTTAAATTAGTAATCTCATACCCACTTAATCTTTCTAGTTTTGAAAAGTTTGTATTCCCAAGATTGATCTGATTATAAGTAATCTCTTTACTTAACTCAAGACTCTCATCTGGAGAATTCTTGCAACCATAAAAATCTATATTTTTAATACTTACTAAGTTCTTCACATATGAATAATTTTTTATTCTACAATTCCGAAATACCAGAGTCTCTAAACTCATTAATGCTTTAAATGGGTAGATATCTAAAACATCTGTATTCTTCATTTGAAGAGTTTTAAGTGATTTCATATTAGAAATGTCATTAGCATTAGAGAGGTTTGTACTATTTAAATATAGGTATTTCAGATTTTGCATTTTGTTTAAAACACTAAAGTCTTCGATCGTATTAGTACTTATATCTAAATACTCCAAATTCACTAGCCCCGTAAGAAAAGATATATCTCTAGTACTCGTATTACTGATGATGAGCTTGTTTAAGTTTATGGCATACTCTAGACCATCAAATGTTGAAATTTCTTTATTACGAACGTCAATTTGAGTAATTCTTTCCATAGATTCAGGAGTTATGTCTCCAACTCTGATGCCTGTAGCATTCCTTACTGCTAAACGTAAGTTCGCATCAGGGATAATCACACCACTTCTTTGTCTATAACGCCAAATATATTCGATAATGAAATTCCCAACGATTTCTAAGCTACCTGTGATTTTTTCTTGCGAGTTCCACTTAAAGAAATCTCTCGCACTAAAAGTTATTTCATCTTTTCCTTCCCCTACAAAGTATTTAAAGTATGAACTAGGTATTTTATAAATCCCAGATAGTACTTGTTTATCTGAAAAATTGTTTTCAAAACTCTTTGATTCATTAAAAGTTTTTTCTAGTTTAACGATTTCACCAGAGTGATCCTCAATATGAAAACTACTCTCTCTTTCAATATTACTGGTGCCTAGGGTCTCAAGGTCTAGGTTTTTAATTGATTCAAAGTGTAAATTAACAGAGACTAATTCCTTTCTACCATTTTCATCGTTAAACAATGGATAGATTACTTCTTTAGAATAATTTAGCTCCAACTCTTTTTGACCATCCACAGTCTCAATCTCTTCTTCATTAATTATTTCTTCGGTTTTTTCAGTAGTCTTCTCTTGAGTTATCACTTCTTCATTACACGCAATGTTAAACTCTAAAACCTTTTGTCCTTCAGGACCATTATCACTTGAGAAATCAACAACAATTTTATAATCACCACAGGCTTTATTTTCTGTGTCTAAACATACTTGATACGGTGACTGCAAGTAATTACTTATATCATTGAATGCACTTGAAACTTCTTCAAAGCTAGCAAGGGATCTATAGCTAGCTCCACTAAGCTTAGAAATATTTTCTAAGCTTTCTTGATCTATACTAGTACCAACACCAAGTGAAAAAACAGGAATTTTCCTATCTTCAATTTTCAAATCAAGTATATCCTCTAGTGTTGTATCAACCTTATCACCAGGAAATTCTTTTAATGAATACTCTTCATATTTTTGCTCACACGAATTATTTTCTTCCCCATCAGTCATTACAATAATTGCCTTACGTTTATAATCACAAGCATTATTTATTTCATTATTTAGCTTCACTTTTTCGATTAAAGTGTCATGCCCCATTCGTATCCCATCATAGAGTGCAGTCCAACCCCCTTTATTAGACATTTGGCCCAATGCTTTTTTGAAATCATCAAGATCGTTAATTGCTGGAGTTAAAACTTTGGAATTAGTATTGACTTCAGTTAAAGATACATTGCTATTAAAAGAAAAAAGATCTTTCAATAAATTGCTTACGCTATTTTCAACCATTAATCTATAATCTCTAACTGAACCAGAGTTATCTAGAACTAATCCCACATCAACAGACTCATTATTCTTACACTCTATCGAAACATTTTCAGAATCTTCTACTAATTCATTGTTAAAATATTTCTTTATTTGAAATTTTAAAGAAGTGTCATCACAACCTATAGGAGTTCCATCAGTGGTCACTGGCATGATGTCAAAGCCTATTTGATTAGATCCTTGAGTAAAATGTTGTAAAGTAATTGACTTGTAGCTTTCGCTCTCTTCTTCAGATTCTTTTTCATTTTTTTCATTAGACTTTGCAGGGCCAAGTACTTCTTGCTTAGAACATGATAAACCCAAAAATAAACTCAAAATAATTACAAATTTCATAAATCTCCCCTTTTCTTACCTATGTAAAAGCAAGATCTTTGCCAACTATGGCTCCCCCTTAAATCATTGATTTTACTAGCTTTTCTTGAGTTGTTTCACTGTCCTATGTTCCATTATGAAACAAGTATTTTAGAGTTTTTGATCACATTTCAGATTGTATATTAATTCTTATCACGTCCATATACTCACCTGCAGGTAGATTATTAATAGGTTGATTTATCTGAAACTTTAGTCCTAATCTATCTCCTGCTTTTGAGCTTTGTTTAGAATTAGAAAGAATTTTTCGTTTTGAAGCTTCAAGACTTCCTATTTCTTGTTCATTTACATATGTCTTATAGCTTATCTTTTCTCCTAGTCCTTCGTGAGTTAAATGACCATTATTTTCACTTTCAATCCATAGTGAATGTCCTGTATTAGAAATCATAGAAATATCTAATTCAACAACTTCTCCTTCAATCATTTTATTAAACTTTAAGGAATCTCCTACCCCTGAATTAGAACCTTTCTTTAGAAGTTTTAAGTTGATTTCAGTAGCTATCTCCAGAGAAATATTAACAAATATCGAATCCACTACTCTTCCATCGATATAAAGCAATATTTTCTCCTCGTATTGGTAAGTTCCAGCTTTTAAAAAAGCACTCATCATTTTATCATCAAACATAATAAATAACTCTATCGTTTTAGATGAGTTCTCTTTTAAGTTTGAAGTTATTGAATCAATATTGTAAAGCTGCCCTAATGAATAATCTCTTGAAGCATTCGAATCAAAAAACATAGAAAATGGAATTTGGTTTGATTCAAGATTTAACGATCTAGAATTAGTAAGGGACTCACTCTTGATTGCAATGTTTCCACACTTTGAACTACTAGATCCTTTGATTAAATCCAAACTAATCTTTTGGAAAGCTTGATTTTTAAAAACTTTTTGATCGACCTTACTTTGTTGCCACTTAAGATGACAAGCAAAGAGATGATTACTATTTATCAAGAATAATAATGCCCAAATCCAACATTTCACTTCCATCTCCTTTTATAATTATTTTCTTCTCAGGTGCATAATCACCAAAATCTAAGAGATAACTTCCATCTCTTAGTCCCTCGAATAAAACTTCTCCCAACTCATCACTAAAAGCTTGAGTTATGCTATTACCATTGAAATCTAAAACATCGATCACAACGTTTTCTAATGCCCGGTCTCTATAAGAAAGCTTTGCCTTAACATAAAAGCTACTCTTTCTTATGATCTTTATAATATTTCCTGATTTATAATATGGTACAACGTAGCTAGATCGATTCTCAATTTCTTCTCCAGGAGAAATATCAAAATTATCTACTTCGAAATTATTTATTGTATAGGGTGTAAGATTACCAATCGCACTGGGTAGTCTTCCTAATTTTGCTAAATATCCACCTTGAGAGTCAGAGTTAATCCTTAATTTCTTAGATTTTTCAAACCCTTCTAATTCTAAAATGGAAAAACTACCAGAGATTGGTCTTGAAAGTGCTGCTTTACCATCTACAAAACTTAAAGCATGACCTAATTTAAGATTCGACTCTATTTTCCCACTAACTTCATTCCAACCAAGTGTTGTCCCACTTGTAAAAAGAGGATTTTCGTAATTAGAATTTAAACTTAAACTGCTAATTTTGTCAGATTCATTATAATTTAGATCTACTCCATATCCTGGAATCTTGGAAGAGGACTCATATCCTGCACCAATTGAATAATCTCCACTAGAGTAGAGTTGAGCATTTAAATCTATAGGCTCTTTGGCTCCAAAGTACTCAAATCTCAAAGCAAGTGATGTATCATCATCTAGAGAATTAAAACGCTCATGGGTCAAATCAACACTTCCTTGAAAATTACTTGATAACCTCTTTGCTATTTTTAGTTTAAATTTTTCTCTCTTTATCTCTCCCCATTTTTTCTGATAAGATAAATTTAAATTCCATTGATTCTTAATTCTAAATTGTACATTAGAATCTAATTCCCAAAAAAACTTATCATTACTTTTATCGCTATAATGAGGTGTAAATCCATTGGATTGATAACCAAGATTAAGATTCATTCCACTAAAACCTAGGTCTGATTTATTATGATACTGATAATACCACCCTAAATTAAACCTATGACCATTCAAGCGCTCTGACTTATCTTGATGGGAATAACCATAGGAGAGATCGAAGTTTCCTAAAAGAGAAGAATAATGAGCATTTAACCCCAAGAACTGAAAATCTGTTTTGTAACTTAACTGACTACTTAAGGTTAAATTATCAAATAATCCATAACTAAAGTTTACGAGACTAAGACCCTGAGCTAACTCTTTACTTTTATAATCTTTACCTAAAGAAAAAGCATCATTTAAATAGCTTAACTGAAAATCACTATAACCTTTTTTTAATAATGAATAATCATAGGACTGCCCAAATTCAATAACTTTTTCATCACCGTCTTGAAATTGGACCTCTAGTTTTATTTGACTGAATCCACGTGGGAGCGAAAATCCTGATATTTGATGCTCTCCGGCCATATAATATTTTTTTTGATAGACTTTATTATTTATTAAAATTTTTACCCATGCTGCTTTTTCAAGAAAAAACTTATATTCATTATTCTTTCTAGTCTTAATATCTGGTCTAATTGAACTCTCTCTTTTAAAAGAAATCCCACCGCCTTTTGTCGTTCTAGACACTCCTAGGCCATGATGACTTATATCACCGAACTCTAGCCTCAGAGCAGGCTCTCTAAAGTCTTTAACTAAAGTCAACTTCTCAAACCTAAAGTCTTCCTTATTAAACTTAGAATAATTACCTTCTAAGGTCCAAGAAGAAGAATTTAGTCCAAAGTCACCTTGGTAATCAAAGAAATTTGTATTTATATCATAGTTATAGAAATGATTTGTAAAAAGAGACCATGAGTTCTTAGTATTAACTGCATTAAATCTACTATTAACAAACTTATCTTTTAGAACTTTTTTCTGCTCTGGACGAGAATCGATAATCAAAGCTAACTCATCATGCTTCAGAGTATAATCAATTTTATATTCTTTAAGTTTATGAATATTTACTTCCTCAAGGTGTTCTATTGGAGCGATCACTTCACTTTTGAAAATACTTTTCAAATCAAGTTTAAAACTTTCAAGCTCTGAAATGGTGTAAACTCCACTATCTATTGTGATTTTAATATCAGTTAATTTAGTTTGGTCAATGTATAAAGAATAAATCGCTTCTGTTAGTCCGATCTCTTCTCCAAAGGCCTCTAAATATAATGATTTTTCATCTAGAGTGATCTCTTCATTGAAGCCTTTTAAACTGATGCAAAGGCAAGCAATGAAGAGTATCACTTTCATTGTTATATTTGAATCTCGATGTTGTTTGCATTGATTCTAGATCTTTTTAATTCACGTGGTAGTTCGACTACAAATTGTCTATTACTATTAGCAAGAACGCTGTAGAGATAGATCCCTTTCATTTCATCTCTTGTTAGGCTTCTCACACTGCCATTAATTTTAATCTTTACGCTTAGGTCTTTAAAAAGATGGTGTTTTGTTCCTGTATTTTTCACATCTACTATGAGCTTGCCACCACTTACCTTGCTCGATAATACGGATACACTTGATTTAAACTTTGGAGCTGCTACATAAACTGATGCGATATATCTTGAAACAATCTGCATCTTACCACCGTTTAACTTCTTTTTTGAAAAGTTCAATGGAACTTGTTCAACAATAAGTCTAAATGATCTCTCTATATCTTTTACTTCTCCACCTACCCAGACTAATTTAATATCTCTTTTAAATGTCTTGCCTGATTTCTTCGGAAATAAGATCGCTTTCTTCGGATAAACTTGAAATAATTCACTGGCAGTCTTTCCATACTTCATTTGATCTTCAGGATTCCTATACTCAATCCTCACCTTCAGTGCTTCTGGAGAATTAGTTGAATTAATCGCAGTGAAATTAAAAACAGATTGATTACCAGATGGTGTCATATAACCGGCCATTGGAGTTAGTCTAAGAGCAAACAAATTGAAACTAATAATTGAAATTAAAAAGTAATTAAATTTTTTCATGATTTTCTCCTTTTGGAATTAACAAAGAAGGGCCAGGCCCCTCTTTGCTAATTTAGTTTTCTTACTTACCTTCACCTGGAAGTGAACAAGAAAGATAAACTACATCTTCATACGTACCGGCTGCTTTAGTTGAATCTCCTGTCAATGTAATATCTAAAGCTCCTTTCATAGCCCCATAACTAGATCTTTCATCAAGCAATTCATAAACATTTGGCTGATTCATACTAATAGCAGTATTATCATTACCTTCACTTGCTACATACTTAAGAGCGTATCCAAACTCTTGAGTAGCATCAGCTGTGTGCACAACCTTTGCTCCTTGACCTGAAGCAATTTGTACTTCTAACCCACTTGGGTCATTCCCATAAGCAACCATATTAGCGACTACACTTCTATTCTCTCCATTTGCCAGATCTAATGCAGTTGCTTTTGCAGTTGGTTGGACATCAATTTCACAAAAACTCTCAAGCTTACCTCTTAAAATAAAGCTATCTGTCGTTGCTCCCATTGAACTTAGCGAAAATGCTAATAAAACCGTTAAAATTCCTAATCCATGTCTTCCTTTCATTCTTACCCCTTTTTTGTCACTCATTAGTAAGTGATGCATTTTATAAAGCAATCAATGTGCCAAATCTAAGTGACTGAAATGATATGGTTTTAGAGGAGCAATCTGTTCTGAAACGAAACACTGTTCCATTTTTGGTATAATAAATTAATAGAATTTGGAGTAAAAATGCATGAGATTTTAATTTGTGAAGATGATTTATATCTATCTAATATTGTAGAAAAAGCAATTCATCAAAAGCTAAAAATCACTCCTTCAAAAATACATTCCTTTGAAGAGGCAAAAAAAATAAATAAGAAATTCTCTATTATACTACTAGATATCAATCTTCCTGATGGTAGTGGATTAGATTTAGTATCTCACTTCTTAAGAATTAATCCCAATTCAAAAATAATTATGATGACTGCTGAGAAATCTTTTGATTCAGTAATCGAATGTATGAGGCTTGGTGCATATAACTATATTCCAAAACCATTTAAACTTGCTGAGATTACAAGTGCAGTACAAGAATGTTTCAATTACAAAGAAAAGTCCGATAAAGTTGAGCATGTATCAATTCCGACAGCAGTAAATACAAAAAATAAAAAATTACTGACTGCTTATAGTATAATAGATAAAGTTAAGGATAAACCTGTGAACATTCATATTCATGGTGAAAGTGGTACTGGTAAAGAGATTTATACTAAAGCACTCGCTAAAGCTCGTAATAAAAAAATCGTTAGTGTGAATTGCCCTGCTATTCCTGCTAACCTTGCAGAGTCTGAATTGTTCGGTCATGTAAAAGGTGCCTTCACAGGAGCAGAGTCCGATAGAATTGGAAAGTTTGAGCAGGCCAATGGAGGAATTTTATTTCTAGATGAAATC
Source organism: uncultured Bacteriovoracaceae bacterium (assembly GCA_938034385.1). Taxonomy (GTDB): domain Bacteria; phylum Bdellovibrionota; class Bacteriovoracia; order Bacteriovoracales; family Bacteriovoracaceae; genus JAHDHG01. The sequence continues at coordinate 3,861 of CALHLC010000042.1, read as the reverse complement.
GGTGATCTTTCATCAGAGATCCAAGCTAAAATTCTTAGAATTTTACAAGAAAGAGAAATTGAAAGAGTTGGATCCAATAAAAAGATTTCTCTAGATATTCAATTAGTTTCTGCCAGTAGTAAGAACTTAAAGGATGAGATTAGCAATGATAACTTTAGATTAGATTTATTTTATAGATTATCTGATATCGAAGTGGAACTCCCTCCATTACGACATAGAACTGAAGATATGCAGGATTTATGTAATTTCTTTTTTCAAGAGTTTTCTGAAGAGTTTGAATGTGAGCAAAAATCTCTCAACACTGAAGCGATGAAGATCCTAAGTCAATATCAATGGCCTGGAAATATTCGAGAATTAAGGAGCATCATTAGACGAATATCCATTTTATCCGATGAACAAGTTATAAGAGCACAAGATATACCAGATCATTTAAAATCAAAAAATAATATAGTAAGTATAAACTCTGCAAAACTTTCAAACAATGAGAAAGACTTTATTTTAGAAGTTCTTGAAAAAAACGATCAAAACATTTCTGTCTCAGCAAAAGAGCTTGGAATCGGCAGAACAACTCTTTATAGAAAACTTAAAAAGTATAATATCCCAACAAATGAGTAATGATTATGAGTGAAAAAGATTTTAGAAAGATTCATCATACCCTAATTAATCAATTTAATGGAATTCAAGGTTATATTGAATTGTTAGAGTTTGACCCTACTGATAGCGAACTTATTGAGAAGATCAAAGAGATATTACCAAAACTTAAAATTCAAATTGATGCAATTATTGAATAATTAATTTTTTAATACTTCTCCTATTATACTTAAAATCTCTTTTATTTGATATGGTTTATTTAAAAAAGCATCAAATACATCTTTAAACTTATTATCTCCAGAGAAGATAGTTGGCTCAGCAGATAATAAGATAATTTTTCCATTAAGATCTGGATAGAGAGTTCTTATAGACTTTGTCGTTTCAAAGCCATCTAGAATTGGCATTCTAAGATCCATAAAAATAACATCATAATCTCTTTGGAGTTTCAATTGATCAAGGCACTTCTGACCATTTATACAAACATCAAAAGTAATACCTTGAGTAGTTAGTATTTTTCCTAATAAATCGGCATTCATAGAATTATCTTCTACTATTAATGCTCTTAAATTCATTTCTTTGAAATTATGAACAGGGTTAATTGATTTATCAGAATCAAGCAATTCATTTTTAGAGATGGCCACTGGAATCGAAAAGTCTATTTTAGTTCCGACACCTATTTTACTTTCTACTTCTATCCCTCCAGATAAAAGATTTATTAAGTTTTTTGTAATTGATAATCCAAGCCCAGTTCCTTTATATTTATAAGATTCATTTCGATTTATCTGAACAAAAGGTTCAAACATTGAAGACTGATCTTCCTCGGATATACCCACTCCAGTATCAATGACACTTGATCTTAGAGTATTGCCATCAAGGTTAACTTCAATTTTAATCGATCCCTTTTCAGTGAATTTTATTGCATTTCCAATTAAATTAATATAAATCTGCTTAACTTTACCAAGATCTAAAGAGACTATTTTTTTACAACTATCTAAGATCTCATAAGTATAGTTCAAACATTCATTTTTTGCAGAAAGCTCAAAGATGCCAAATAATTCATCCAATTCATCTTTCAAGTTAAACTGACTATTAACCAAACTCTCCCGGGATGCTTCCAATCGAGAATGATCTAAAACATTATTAATGAGAGAGAGTAAGACTTTTCCGGAGTAATTAATCTTAGATAGTATTTCTTTGGATTCATATTCAATATCATGTTCTTCTAATAATGAAGCATAGCCTATAATAGCATTCAAAGGAGTTCTCATTTCATGGCTCATTTTAGATAAAAACACAGTTTTCATTTCAGCTAACTTCTCAGCTGTATTTTTAGCAGCTTCTAGTTCTTTAGTTCTTTCCTTGACATTTTTCTCGAGGTCTTCATTTGTCTTCTTTAATTCAATGTTTAGATTGTAGAGTTCTAAAGATTTCTCTTCTAAAATTTTCTCAGCCATTTTTCTGGCTTTTTTCTCTCGTTCATGTATTTTTTTATATTCTTGGTCAGACATTATTTTTTAGTAAGAGTAAATAAAACTTCCGAACCATCTTCTTTAAGGTTTTCTTTGAGAACTTCTATATCTTCTCCATAATGCTCTATCGTTTTTTCCATAAGACCAAGTGCAAAAGATGATAAATGCCTTGGGGATGTATATTTCATCTTCAACGTATTTCCATCTTCCTCATATGAAAACCTTGGTAGTTCAGCATCAGGATAAAGCTTTTTAACTTCAACGTGAATATGATTATCGATACTTTTTAAAAACTCAAAACAATCAGGCTTATCAAAAAACATTTCATAATTACTTTTTAAAACATTAAAAAAATATTTTCCATAGGCATGAATGAGATCTTGTGGAGCGATTTTTGTTTCACTAGATAATTGAGTAACTAAGCTTACTAATTCTGTATCTTTATATGTCCCTACTGACGAATAAACTCCCCCAGATTCAAGATTAGCACTATCAATAACTTTATTAAGTGTCTTAGGACCAAATTCTTTTTCAATCATGTCACACAATTCAGTAAAAACGATTCCTTTCATTTAACCTCCAGATAGTATTAAGTTTATTACTTTTTCTTGGTAAATCAATACAGCTTAGGAGCTTTATATAAAGTAGTTATTGTAAGTTAATTGATCAGTTATTTTTAAATTATTGATTCTAGACGTTCTTGGTATTGCTTCTTTAGTAATGATATCTTTTCTTCTAAAACCTCTAAACTCTCAAAATTGGATTCAATAATATTTTCTAATTCACTAATTTGTTTAGAGATGACTTGAATCTCCTGAGATTTTTCCATCTGCACTAATTGAATTATCTCATCTTGAGATTTTTTCAGTTTTTCTTCAGCTTCTATGACAGACTCTTCTAATTCTCTTCTTTGCTTAATTAACGGCTTAAGTGTTTTAGATTTTTCTACAACAAGCTCAGCACGCATTCTTTTAATATCTTTACTAGAGAGCTTCGTTTTCTTTTTAACAATTTTTTGATCATCTTCGCTTCCCCAGCCAATTTTTTCCAAAAACTCATCATAACTTCCATGAAAAACCTCAGCATTATCCTCATGGAAAACAATTAATTTAGTTGCAAGTTTTCTTAATAACCACTCAGAGTGAGTCACAAAAAGAAGTGATCCTTCAAAAAGTAATAATTGCTCAGTCATGGCTTCAACAGACTCTTGATCCAGGTGATTGGTAGGCTCATCTAACAATAAGAGATTACAATCTTTTGTTAATATTTTCCCTAATAAGACTCTACTTTTTTCGCCACCAGATAAAACACTTATCTTCTTGGTAGCATCATCTCCCCCAAACATCATAGTCCCACAAATATTTCTAACTTCAGTTGTCGTTAAAGATGAATCAACGCAGCCAATTTCTTGGGCAATGGTATTATTATCACTGAGTCTTGAAATATTGGTTTGACCAAAAAATCCAATCTCAACTGCGGGATGGTAATTTAGCTTACCTGAAATGGGAGAGAGATCATGAGAGAGTAGATTTAATAGTGTAGACTTCCCTTTTCCATTTTTCCCAACTATTCCTATTCTCTCTTTTTTTAAGACATCAAAGCTTAAGTCTTTAAATAAAATATTCTCCAAAGTGTATCCAAATTCTAAACTTTCTGTGCTTAAGATCTTCTTTGCACTAAATGGTTTATAATTAAATTTAAAATTCATTGAAGCACTATCGGCTAACTGCTCATACTCTTTCATCCGCTCTAGCATTTTAACTCTTGAACTAACCATAGATGCCTTGGATGCCTTTGCTCG
>CALHLC010000041.1 GCA_938034385.1 uncultured Bacteriovoracaceae bacterium | reverse complement strand
ATAACTACTGCTCCATCACTAAGTGAACTTACATCTAACCCTGTAACACTCCAAGCACCAGCAGAACATGTTGGTTGAGGAGATGGTGCTATACCACCTACACTAACTACTACTGTCTCGCCGTTTTCACTACAGGTTCCATTTAATGAATAACTCAATTCATTTGATGTAGAGATATCAGTTGCAGGAATATTTGCAGAAACGGTAGGTATTAAAGAATCTTTTATAATTGTAGTACTAGCTTGAATGGCAGAGTTCCCAGCACTATCGTCATGATCAGCAGAAATAGTAATTGAACCTCCCACTAAACTAGAGACATCAAAGTTATCAGTTGCCACAATACTCCATGTTCCGGAAGTACATGTCGGTTGCGAAGAAGGACTTAGTGTTGCTGAAGTAGGATCAGTTAAAACTAATACAACTTGTCGACCATTTTCACTACATGTTCCAGAGAAAGCATAGTTATTTTCATTAACTGAATTTATGTTTGGAGTCACACTTAGGGCGACTAATGGTAAAGTAGAGTCTTTTGAAACACTAGTACTAGATTGAATTGCAGAATTTCCAAGAACGTCATCATGATCTGCTGTTATTGTAATTGAACCATCACTTAATGAGCTAACGTTTAATCCTATAATGCTCCAAACTCCAGATGAACAAATCGGTTGAGGTGCTGGTGAGATACCACCAACAGAAACATTAACACTCTGACCATTTTCACTACAAACCCCTGAAACTGAATAAGAAGTGTGATTGTTTGAATTAATATTTGTAGCGGGAGTTGTAATACTTACCGTTGGGATAGTTGTATCTTTAGATATTTTTGTTGTTGCTTGAATAGCAGAATTTCCAAAACTATCATTATGATCAGCAGTAACAACTACTGCTCCCTCACTAAGTGAACTAACATCTAAACCACTAACACTCCAAGTATTTGTAGTACATGTTGGTTGTGGAGATGGTGCTATACCACCAACTAAGACTGTTACCACTTCACCATTCTCACTACAAGTTCCACTCACATTATAACTTGATACATTTCCTGTTGTTATATCTGAAGCAGGAATATTAATAGCTACAGTTGGTATAGTAGTATCCTTGCTTATTCCTGTACTATCTTGCATTGCTGAATTTCCAAGAGCATCATCGTGATCAGCCGTGATAACAACAGGACCATCACTAAGTGAACTAACATTTAGACTTGTAACATTCCAAGATCCAGAACTACATACTGGCTGCTGAGTTGGATTGATCCCTCCGATAGAAACCGTGACAATCTCACCGTTTTCACTACAAGTTCCTGAAACAGAATAAGAATTCACATTACTAAGGCTAATATTAGAAGCAGGAGTATTGATAGTTACACTAGGGATTATCGTATCTTTAATTAAGGAATCACTACTTTGAACAGCACTGTCTCCATCAAGATCATTATGATCTGCTGTTGCGATAATTGTTTCATCACTCAAAAGACTTAAATCTAATCCTGATACATTCCAAGTTCCACTTATACATACTGGAGCTGGTGAAGGAGTAATCGATCCGATAGATACATTCACCGCTTGAGCGTTCTCACTACAAGTCCCCGAGAATGAATAATTTGTAACATTTGCTAAATTAACATCAGGCAAATTTGTTATTTCAACATCAGGAATAACATTTGCGACCGAGTTAGAAGTAGAAGTATTTCCATTATTATCTGTAATGACACCATCAAAATTAAAGTCAGGACTTAAAATAATAAATGGGCCTTCAGGAGCATTTGAACAATCCACAAAACCATTTGTACAATTACAAGTTACTGATGACGGAGACATAGAGGTAGATGGATTAGCACCAAGAACTATTGAAGCTCCATTTGGATTACAAGTTCCTAAATTCGATGGCAAGTTTATGGGTTGATTGAAAGCAGTAAAATTAATATTTTTTAAATTTAGCGAAACTGGAGACACACCATCATCAACAAAATGGGCATTCTCACCACATGAGAAAAGAATGAATAAAATAACTAGAGTTCTCATAAATTATAAGTACTTAATCGGTAAAAATGATTGATTTCCTTAAAATAGTATACATTAAGTAGAGGTAGGGACGAATTTTCGACAAATCCATACTAAAACACTACGGTGAGCTAAGATTTTTTCTCTCATGAGTGATAATAACCAATTATTTTTCACACATTAAAAACTAAGCAGATCTGACAATATTTGAGGAAAAATGCCTACAATAATAGACATCTCCTATCCAACTTAAAAAGAAAAAATCTATACTAGTAATAGTTAAAACCAAGGATTAAATATAAAAAAAATCTATTTTTATTTTTTAATGTCATTTTTTGCTATCAATAGTTTTCCGATTAACTTCCAACAAACTACAAGAAGCTCGTCACTAACTTTTGAAAAACTTGAAGATGCTCGTACTCAACATAGTCACATAAAAAATGATCATGACTTTGTTTTCACGTTTGGACTTTCATCAGTACAAGATCCACTCATAATAAAAAACACTTCAAGAAGTCTGCAAGTCCAAGAAATTATAAGTAGATTAAGCTCCGCTCAATTAGGAGTATCTATCTATCTCAAGAAATGGTTAATGCTCGGACTAGAAGGAGAATTCTCAAATTTCACCGATTTTAAAGGTGCTCATTATACTGGCTTTAATGATTTTAATTTCAAATCAAAGTTCAGACTCTTGAATAAAAAAAGATGGGCACTCTCTCTTATGCCCTTTATCTCTATTCCATCTAATCAAGGTAAATATCAAGTAACAGGTCTTCCAACCTATCCAAGAGTTAATAATTTAAAATTCAGTGTTTTAAGTGATCAGGCAATTGGATATGGTGCAACTCTTATTTCTGAATATATTTTCAATTGGGCCCAGGTCGTTTTAAATATTGCATACAAGAAAAGTCAAAAAGCACTAATATCAGATAATACAGGTTTAGATGTTATAGACTTTAGGGATCAACTAATTACAGGTCTTGGTGGATATATACCTATAAACAATGCTTGGGGAATAAATATAGAATGGTCCAGAAGGTGGACTTCACCATTTTTAAAATCTAAACAAGCTCAAAACGAACTATTTCTAGGCAGTGCAATTGGCATTACCAAGAGTTTACATAGTTATGCTGGTGTAGGATTTGGAAACTTATTAACCAATAACGATGGGAATGATTTACGCTTCTCTCTTGGTCTAAAGTTTACCCACCACCTATTTCAAAAACCCAAAAGAAAGCTAAGAGCAGTTTTAAAAAGTGAAATTTTAAATAATCTTAAAAATAATCAAAAGATCGTCAATTTTCAGAAGCGAACGCAAACAAATAGTCTCAAGAAATCAGCTCCTCCAAGTTGTGAAACAATGAAGTTTTTTGGTTCTAGCGATGTGGCAATACTTAGATTTAAAGTAAATAAATATACATTCAACCCAGAAAGTGATGAAATCATTAAACTCTTAAACTATATAAATAATAACAAGCACTTTATTGACTCAATTATTTTAGAGGCCCACACTTCAAAGCGTGGATTAAAGAAAAGAACAAAAAAAGCCTATTTAAAGTCTAAGAAGTTTAACTTCTATCTATCTAAAAAAAGATTATTATTTGTAAGAAAGTTAATTTTAAATCAAGGTATAGATAAAAAAATTATTAAATCACGTGCATTTGGACAAACTAAAAATGTAGATAAAAATAGAAACTCAAAAGCTCACAGGAGAAATCGTCGAGTAGAAATATTAATTAGCACAAATGATTACTTTAAAAAAAATTGCCAAGATTTAGTTAATTAAAATCCCATAATCCTGCTCTTCTATAGTAGCTTCAATCGCATCAAATGATGAGCTAAAGCTGTCTATTTCTAAATCAGATTTTTCGAATTCTTCACGATTATGTTGAGATGCTATTGATCTTTTTAATTTTAAGTATTTTTTTTTGTAGAGATATTTAAAATTGCTTTTTTTTAACTCCACTCCTTCCTCAATAAATCCGATCAACTCAGGATTATTTATTTCTGAATTTAATTCTGGGATTTGATCTGATAGTAATAGTCCTCTCGAAGCACAAGATGATAGGATCAAGATAATTAGCAAATTTTTCATATTTCCTTCCTCTAATTAAAATTAATTTAATGCTACCCCACATTAAATAAATTTCAACTAGAGGAAGGTTATCAAACCGTTACTTTTAGTAAGGTAATTGACCTAAATAGCTGAGAATTCGAATTTTACTGCACCTTTTTTAACAACTACTCCATTATGAATCTTTGTGATTTCACCTTCATATCGAAGCATTCCAAAAATCTTATTCTCGACTAATTCAAACTCAATAATTGCACCTGTTGGAAGGCCATTTATAGTTTTTTCGATCATTTCTAAAGTAATAACTCTACGTCCATTAGAAGTAGTCACAATTTCTTTAATCTTAAAATCTTTATCGTCGCTAGAATAACTAATCTTATCTTTAGTATGAGCAGGAAATTGAATTTCAAAATCATCTTTTGTATCAATTCTCATTACATATCCAAGCTCTTCAGGTGAACCTTCATTAGTCGGATACACAAGATTAACTTTTTGTTGATCTTTTTCCTCACTTGAAGCATTTTCCCAATCAACAATTGGATCACATAAGACTTGAAATTCTTTTAGTGAACCAATTAATTGTTTACGATAAATTCCTCCATGCATACGAAGTTCATTACCTAATAATCCAATTTTCTTTTTCAAAGCAGATCTTTGCTCTTTGATTTCAGATTTTTTCTTAAGCATCTCAACACATTCTTCAGCTAGCTCTACTCCATCTTCATTTGCTTCACATCCAAGATCAGAAATTTCATTCTTTATAAGCTTATATTTTCCGTCAATTATGTTCTTAGAAATAGTGTTTTTATGAATTTCATTTTTTATAGAAGTAGAAGATCCATAAAAGCTCTCCAAGGCCCTAAGCATAAGTTCTGAATTTTTAGGTACAGTACTAATACATTGATTTCGAAGCTCACTAGCACTACTAACTTTTGTGTTATAGAAGTTTGCATTGAATTGATTGTAATAACCAGTATCAGGAAACCAAACCATAATCATTGCTGCTGGAACATCATCATATTCCAAATCCTCACTCAAATTCAGTGTTGGAACACCTGGAGTCAAACCATCTTTTTTAGCTTTTGGTTGCTTAGCATCCATTCCACAGCTAGTAAGAAAAATAATTAAAATATTTAAACATAGTATTTTCATATAACCCTCGTTAGAAAAATAAAGATAAATCAAAAGTTGTTGTATTATCCTTACTAGTATTTTTACCAGCAAGGGCCATTCCATATGAAAGTCCTACCTGCATAGGAACTATAAAACTTCCAGACTTATACATATTCACTGTGCTAAACTTTGCAGCCAAAATTATTGAACTCAAGCTCTGTTCAGACTCATTAGACAACCACTTATAACGCGTACTAGAAAACTTAGAACCGCTAAACTTGTCAGCTTGCTTATGTTGGAAAACATAACCAGATAAAAGGGAAAACTTATCTGATAAATTTGCACCAAGAGAAAATTGAGTTTTAAACTGGTTTCCAAGTTTTCTTTCAACATTTGGATCTATATCAGGAGTTAGTTTTGAATCACTTTTCTCAGGGATTCTCTCAGAAGTTTTATCTTGGAATTGATAATTATAATTGGCTCCTAAATAAGCATTAAAAGTGGAATTAATTTTATAACCAAGACCAAAACCAATTTCTGCATCAACTTGCCCATCACCTAGAGGGACATCAATAAGTTTATCAATATCTTTTTCTTCTCCAGTAGGAAGAGTTAAAATATTTGTCATACTTAAAGATACTTTCTCAGAGTTTGATAATAAGTATTTACTTATAACCTTTACATCTCCGACACCTTTAATTCTCTCGTCTTTAAGAGATTTATAACCACTAGTCTTTACTTTTCTGCTAACAGCTTCATTGGACTTCACTCTAGCTTCATCATATTTATTGGCCTTAGTGCTCTCCAGAGTTTTGGAATATTCTTTCAATAAAGAGCTTGCCACAAAGCCAGTATCAACTTTTACATCTGCATTAATATAAGGAACAGCGACAGCAAGAGTTAGTTTTTCATTGATTCCAAGTGCTAAAATCGGAACACTTGCAACTGCACTTACATTTACTTGCCCAGTTGTACTTCCAGCACTCGCATCAAAATCATTATAACCTTTAGCAGCTAAATCACTCTTTAGAAGAGTTTTATCATCTTCATTGTCTAATCCATCAATAAAATCGATAATTGTCACAACTTTATTAAATGCATCTCCTGTTCCCACCTCATTACCAAGGTTATTGTATTTATCATACGTTGGTAGCAGCATCATTCTAAAAGTTGCATTTCTAATCTTCTTTGGCAAAACCGCAGTGCTGTCTAAACTACCTGGTCTTGATATTCCAGCAAAAGATAGAGAATTGATTATTAAAGATAATGAGATCAATAAAGATTTCATAATACTCTCCTAAAGTTTTTTATTAATTACACTTAAGTTTAGCTATTAAACTTTTTGCTGCAGCAAGATCATTTTTAGTTTCAGGAATTCTTGCGGTATTTAATTTTGTAGGATCTACTGTTACGAATTTCTTTAATAATTTACAACTAGCTACTTTACCTGCGGCCTTCCCATTTGGATGACCCTTATAAAAAGCTGCAAGGTAAACATTATTTAGTCCATAAGTAGAAACTCCATACTCAGGATGTAATGTATTATCAACAGCGTTTTTTATTTTCTTATAAGCAAGCTTTTTATCTCTCAAAGGAACTTTATACTCAACTCTAGATAAAACTCTATCAACTCCATAAGAACCAATGTGAGCCAAACCAAGTCTCTCAATTGCGTGCATAGCTCCTTCAAGCTTTGGTAATTGACTTAAGCTACTAGTAATTCCTTTGGCCTCTCCATATTTCCCAAGATTTGCACCATACTCAAATAAAGCTTTCGCTACTAAAAGTTTTTGTTCATCACTTAAACTAGACGGGTAAGATGTATATTCAACTTCTGTATCATCATCTTCTTCTTGAACTTCAACATCAACTCCAACCTTATTTAAAGATTGGGCCAAATAAGTAATTGCTTCATTGTGTAGAGCAATTTGATCTTTCTTTACACTTGTAGTTTGAGCAAAATAGTACATTGCATGAGCAAAGTTTGATTTTTGTTCTAATTCTTTAAAGTTATCAGTTTGAGCATTAGCTGCACTTAAGTATAGATCTGCTGCTTGTTTAGCGAACATTCTATCCTCGCCTCTTTTATTAAAAATCTCTTTAGCATCTTGAGCAAAAGAATTTAACCCTAATGTAACTAGTAAAAACGCACTTAATAATTTCATAAATTTCTCCTCATATTTCGTCATTTTAATTAATGTTAATCTAGTATGAAGATCTACTTTGAAAATTATCAAATGATAAGAACAAATATTATTTACTCTCATTCTTACATACTTGAATCATGTGATTTCAATAATTTAGATAGAAAATTAAGATATTCTTAAATTTTATCTAAGCATGAAAGCACTTTTTCCATCACTGGAGAATAATAATCTCTCTCATAATGGCAAAGTACTAAATCTCTAAAATATCGTTTTTTCTTTTTTAAAATTTTAAATCGTTTATCTCTATCGATCATATGCTTTGACATAACTGCTCTACCTAAACCAAGACTTACACCATCGATAATTCCATAAACATCTCCCATGAAACCACGCCTTTTAGAAAACTTTTCTCCTTGAAAATTAAAATAAGTCTCAGTTGCGTTGTCGTGAGCTCCATGATCAAAATAAATATCAGGTATATCAATATGTTTTACACTTTCAATAATGACATATTCTTCTTGGCCGATAACTTTTTTCTCACACTTAGCAATCTGTGGAGTGTAATCTAGAATTATAAGATCGGCCCTATTAGATTTTAAAATATCTTCTAGCTCTACTACTTCAGCTACAATAAACTCAACATCAACCAGTGGATTATTTTTCATAAAACCTGATAGTTTTGGAATAATTAAGGATCTCATAATAGAAGAAAATGTAGCTATACGTAGCTGACCTTTGAGCTCATTATCATATTGGTTGTATTGTCCTAGAAATGCTTCTTCTTGTTCTAAAATAGATTTTGCATAAATTAATAATTCTATTCCGGAAGGAGTAATATCTATTCCTCGAGGTTTTCTAGTTACTAAAGTCGTTTGTAATTGCTCTTCTAATTTAGCAATTTTCTGAGAAAGGGCCGATTGACTTAGCCCTAAAGCTTTAGATGCCTTAGTAAAAGTTCCACTTTCTATTAGCTTAGTGAATGAATATAGGTCATTTGAGTCCATAAGTATTTCTAATAGATATATTAAATATATTAATTTTTCAAATAATACAACTTAACAGATAACTAAATCTCAATAATTAACAAAGGAGAAATTATGAAATTATTGTCTGTATTATTATTTTTAGGATCTGTTGCTGGATTTTCAGCTACTTACTCATGTAACAACAATGATGGGTATGAACTTGTTTTTAAAACTTCAAAACAAAAAAATGCTTATCTGCACATTTACCTCTCTAATTCCAAACTAAAACTAATTTCAAACTATTTTGGGAAAAAAATTGAGACATCAGAACATGGGACATTTTATAATACTACATTTTATAAAATGTATAATTTGAAAAATAAAAAAACAATGAAACTAAAGCTAAGCAAATCAACTTTAGGTGGAAGTAGTTGTCCAGGTAGAACTATCTGCTCAAAGTTGACTGATGATCTAAGAGAAAAAGTTTCACATATTAATATTGAACTAATAGATTCAAACAAATCGTACCTATTTAGCTGTGAGACTATTTAGTAATTATAATGTCTTGAATATGCTACTATCAGCTTTGGTGGTAGCATGTCATTCGCCTCTTACTATTATATCCACTGAATCAAAGACAGCATCCGGGGAAGAAATTTTCAATACTATTGAATTCAAGCAAACAAACAACCAAGATATTTGGTCCATGAAACAAAGTCATGGATATAAAGCTTATCAAGATAATCTCTATGATGATCTTGAAATCATTGTTGATAAGAAAACAAGCCCCTATACAGTAAGTTACTACCAAAAAGGTGGCTTTAAAGTTCAATGTACTTTGTGTCATTCTAATGGCCCCAGAATGATAAGACCTACTGAAGGTTATTCAAGTAGCTTAAGCTTTCAAAATAGACTTAAGATTGCTTATTGGAACTTAATTATTAAAAGCTATGGTAACACTCAAACATTGGATACAACGAATGAACTCCAATTCAAAGGTCCAGATCAAGACTCTCTTAATATAAAAACTTGTAATAAATGTCATAATGAAGGTAACTCATTTTTAAGTAGAAATAGACTACAAAGAGGGAATTCCCTAACAATTAAACATTTGACCGAGAGTAATGCTATGCCACCATGGCCTTACTCTCTAACGAAAGAAGAAAAATTAAAACTAAAAAAGTTTTTAATGGGCTTTTGAGAATAGTTACTTTAATTGTAAAATCTAACATGCTATAAAAATTAAAATTTTCACCGGATTAAAATCATGCAAATAAAAGTAAATTTTCTTGAAAACTTAAAACTTGAAGCTAAATTTGATGACTTCACAGTTCTAACCGATCAACCCATTAGGTATAAAGGTGATGGAAGTGCCCCGGGTCCTTTTGATTACTTTTTGGCCTCTACTGCTTTATGTGCTGCTTATTTTGTTAAAGTCTATTGCATTGCTAGAAATATCCCAACCAAAGATATCTCACTCATTCAAAATAATGTACTTGATCCAGAAAATAGATATAAGCAAAGCTTTAATATGCACCTCCATATGCCAGATGCGATCTCTGATCACCATAAAGATGGAATTTTAAAGTCAATAGAGAGATGTACGGTCAAACGTGTAGTTCAAAATCTACCAGAATTTAATATAAAGGTAACTTCAGGAGATCCAATTCAAAATGGTCTTGAGTATGAGCCAAGTAATGGAAAAGATTCCAAGACAATGATTATTGGAAAAGATTGCTCACTAGAAGAAACTATTAAAAATATGACTCAGACTTTATTTGATCTTGGAATAAATATTGAAATTGCTTCTTGGAGAAACCTTGTTCCCAATGTTTGGTCGGTTCATATTAGAGACGCAGATAGCCCAATGTGCTTCTCAAATGGGAAAGGTGCTTCAAAAGATGCAGCTTTATGCTCAGCCCTTGGCGAGTACCTTGAAAGAATAAGTAATAATTACTTTTATAACGATTATTATCTTGGCCAAAAGATCTCAACATCTGACTTTGTTCATTACCCAGATGAGTCTTGGTTTAAACGTACAGAAGATGACAAACTCCCAGAAGGCTTAATGGATGAGTATCTATTAAATATTTATAATGCTAATGATGATCTAAGAGGCATTCACCTCATTGATACAAATTCAGGAAATGTTGAAAGAGGAATCTGTGCTCTTCCATTTATTAGGCAGTCTGATAAGAAGAAAAGCTATATCCCTATTAATTTGATTGGCAACCTATTTGTCAGCAATGGAATGAGTGCTGGAAACACAAAGCACGAAGCACGAGTGCAATGTTTATCAGAAATTTTTGAAAGAGCAGTAAAAAATAAAATTATTGGCCAAGAAATTGCTCTACCTGATGTACCGCAAAAAATATTAGGAAAATGTCCTAAAATCCTTGCTGGGATTAAAGAATTAGAAGATAAAGGATTTCCTATTTTAGTTAAAGATGCTTCTTTAGGAGGAAAGTTTCCAGTTGTTTGTGTTACACTCATCAATCCTAATAATGCAGGAGTGTTCGCTTCCTTTGGAGCTCATCCAAAGTTTGAAGTGGCACTTGAGAGAAGCTTGACCGAATTATTACAAGGAAGAAGCTTTCAAGGATTAAACGACATTCCATCTCCTACATTTAATCAACTTGCAGTGACTGATCATAATAATCTTGTTGATCATTTCATTGATTCAACAGGAATCATTTCTTGGAAATTCTTTAGTGAAAAGTCTGATTATGATTTTTCACTTTGTGACTTCCAAGGAGATACATTACAGGAGTATGAATACTTGATGAATATTTTGCATAGACTTGGCAAAGAAGTTTATATTGCTGACTATGAAAGTCTAGGAGCAAGTGCTTGTAGGATATTGGTTCCAAACTATTCTGAGATATACTTAAATGAAGACCTTTTATGGGATAATCATAATATCAGTATTCACTTTAGAGAAGATTTATTAAATATTCATAAGTTAAATATTGACCAACTTAAAGACTTACTAGATCGTTTAGAACAATTTGAAGTTAATGATTTTAAACTCATCTCAGAGCTTATTGGAATTGCAGTAGATGAAAACTCTACCTGGGGATTATTAAATGTTCTTGAACTTAAGACCATGATTTATCTATCAATTCAAAACTTCGAAGAAGCTAAAATTTCAGTAGAATCCCTGCTTTCATTTAATGAATTTACTAAACAGAGAGTTCTTTATTACAAAGCTATACATACTATCCTTGATATAAAACTCAACTCTCAATTAGAGTTGAAAAACTTTGAGAAAAACCTGAGTAAAGCATTCGGGAACAAGCTTTATAACGATGCTTTAAAAACTATTTCAGGAGAAATAAAGTTCTATGAACTTACTGAATCAAATATGCAGTTAAATCAACTACAAAAACATCTTGACCTCATAAGAAGTTATGAAAAACTACAAGTAGCAAGACAAATAAATTTGCGATAATCTAGAAATAGATGAATATTCATTTAGATCAAATACCAGAACTAATTAATCTTGCTCCAAGGAAACAAGACCTATCAAATGGTTTCAAAAGACTCTATTGGGAGAGCAATGATACATTCGATGAGGCTTCAGAAGATATTCTATATTCTACAATTACCTCTTTAGCTAGTCAGGTCTTTGGGGATGATATGAGTCCTTATTGGAATCATAAGCGATCACTTAATTTTTTAAATACTGTATCTAGATTGTCATTAATATTTAGTGATTCTGGTCAAGCAGTTGGTTGGGGTGGAGTATTTCTAAAAAAAATTGATAAACAACATTGTCTGTATATAGACGCAACTGGAATAATAAAAAATCATCAAAAGAAAAATTTATTGTTAAAAATGATGACTAAAGATATTTTTGATTTTTGGAAAAAAGTAAAGTTCCAAAAATTATACTTATTAATGAGATCAGAAAGCTCTCTAATTTTTGATATTGTTAGAAAGCGTGCCGGAGATGAGAAGACCTATCCACTTATTAACAAGGAACCAGTTCCACATCAAATTCAAATTCTTGCTAAAGAGATGGCAAGTATTTTAAATCAAGAAGATAAAATAAATTTGGAAACGCTTGTTATAAAAAATGCTTTTGATGGACCTTGTCCTTGGAGATGGGATAAAAATCTAAAGCCCTTACTGGCTGATAGCTTAATGAACTCTAGAAACAAAAAAATTCACAAATTCATCAGCTCCAAATTAAATCCTGAAGACTCTCTGGTCATAGTTGTTGAAGTTAGTTTGACTGGAATATTTAGATGTTTTTGGGGAAATTTTTTAAAAAAATTTAAAAGCTAAATTGAGAATTTGAAAACTTTTTCTTTTTCTAATCTATCAATGAGATCCCAATTATCTACTTTTTGTAGCATTGATTTAAGTTTTACTAAACGAAGATTCATAAATTTCTCATACTCAACTTCTTCGTAGAATCTACTTCTTTCCTTTTGACTCAATTTTTGTTCACGCTCAAAAGAGCTTCCAAGCATATCAGCTGATTGCAAAGCAATAATGAATTGACGAGTATATTCAAATACTTGATCTTTCACTAAGTCATTAGGCGAAAGACTATGAGTTAAAATAACTCCTGAACCGTGATGTTTTGCCTCATCATTAATTATTCTAGAATATACTTTCTTAAGTTCTGGTAAGTCACAACTCTCTTTAAGGCTTGTATATAAACCTATCCCAAAACCTTCTAGTAAAACTTGAATCACATATAAACAGGTTTCTCGCTCAGCTTCTTTAATCGCTTGGGCCAATGGATCAAGCAGTGGATGCCAATAGACATTTGGATCTGGAATGAAATCTATAAAATGTTCAAATTCTCTTTGATGAATGGCTTCTTCAGCTACAAAGAGTGCATATAATGATTTCTCTTCTTGAGTATCACTCAGTAAGATCATCTTAGCACCATAGTTATGACCACTTCTTTCTATATACCAAGAAAGAGCAAGGTTTAATCTTGTTAAATGAGTATAAATATTATCTTTAGAAACCTGTCGCAACTTTCGAAAAGAACTTGAGCGCTCGAGTTGAAATCTTTTCTCACCCCATAAAATCTTTGGAAGATTTTCATATTTCTCAGACACAACATAACTAGAAAGAGCATTATCTAATAAAGCTTTAAATTTAGGGTTTTCTAATTTCGGTGCAAGAAGAGTTTGATCTTTACTCAAATGATCTTTCAAGTTACTCATCTCCACTTCCTTGATAAACTTGGTTTGGATAAACAGCTTGTCCGGCCGTTAAGAAAGAATTATCTTTAATTTTTGCACCAGGACCTATTGTAGCTCTAAAAGACATGACGCAATCACTACCGATTTCAATATTTTTTACATACAAAGTATAAAAATTTTCATTTTTTTTCATGATATGAGCCGACAGGTAACTCAGGTTACCAACTAAGCAACGATCTCCAATAATTAAATGTGCTCTATCAACGACCTGACATCCAGGAGTCCAATTTACAAATTTTCCAACTTTACTCCCCCATAAACGAAGCCAAGCAGAATAAGCAAAAGGAATAGCTTTTAAAATCGTTTCAGGTAAAGATGATCCATTATAAACAGCTTGAAGATTATAATATATCAACCACAGATTTCCGCCTTCAGCACGTTTACCTATCCGTGCTGCTCCTTCTGGAAACTTATAATTCATCAGTAATATTTTCCAGATAATAATAGATAAGAAATAAACAATGAAAACTAAATATAGAAAACTAAAAAAACCAGGAGACTTGATAAAGCATAACATAGCCGTGAAAATTAATATAAAATGTATTATAGGATAAAAGTTTGAAAGTAATTCTAATTGCTTAGAAACTTTTTGCATTCTCATAACTATCCTAAGTTTGTCTTATAAAAAATCTAAGCAATCTATTGGTAATCCAATATTTTTTGCTCTCCTTACAAAGTCTTTTATATTCTCATTAGGCATTGGTTCGCCAGCTTCGATTAGCTTAGCTCGCATCTCATCTAACCCTCGCACAGTAGAATCTGAAAACTTTACCTTATTTTTTCTTGCCCAATCAGGAGCAACAATTTTAAATACCTTTCCTTTTTCTTTTCCTGTTGCAGTAATAACTCTATCTCCCGAAGTCCCTTCCCATGTTCTAGCTATCCATGTCAAATGTTCTCTTGGAATATCAATTCTTTTACCACTAATTTTCCTTCTACTGAAACCAGAAATCTTTTTCTTAATTTCTTTTCCAGCATTTTTCATATCTTTACTCATAGATCTTGATCTTTTAATAGTAACAAACTTATTATCCCCTACTATTCTCTTTAATTCTTGTTCTGCATATTCACCATCAGCAATTATGACTATTGGTTCATTAGTCGAAAGAACCTTATCTAAAATTTTATCTCTATAAGTTTGAGTTCTTTTTAAAATTTCTTGCCACTCATCATCACTTGCATCATCCATCCCAAAAGGAACAGTATTGAGTACTAAGTATTCATGTCCTATTCCTAGATCTTGCATTAATCCGTTCAAATACTGACCTCTCTCACCTGTAGCGGCTTTAGAGGTAATGAAACTATCATGTCCATGAGGATCAGCAAGAATAACAACCTTAGGGTTATCAAAAGTTCCTCTATAGTGACCAAAGAAACCAGCGTCTAAATAAGTCTTGGCAGGAAAAGCATCAATGCCATGTTCTGAAAAAATACTTGAAGCTGCTTTATTAAAAGCTTTTAATTTTTGTTCTTTCGAAGTTCCCCGTGAACCTGCATCACTAAAAGCATTTATCCTAGATGCATACTCTGCATTAGGAGCAAAGACTTCAGTCTCATCGAGCGTGTTATATAAAATTTTAGCAATCTCATCACTTGGTCCTCTATCATATTTATATAACCATTCATCAAATTGTGGTCTACCCGTAAGAACTTTATCACTTTGTAATAAGAACTTATTTGATGGAGTATCTTTTTCCATTTTCTTAGTTAACTTACTTGAAAAATTTGCATTTCCTCTGGTTCCAATAATAATCGCACTTTTCCCTGCTCTTTTAGCTGTCGAAACAGGTAATAATCTCAATGGGGTAATCCCTGGATCTCCATGACTAATTGGTATAATTGCTCTTCCATAAGCGTAAGCTCCACCATCTAAAAATGCTGACCTTAAACCTGGTTCTGGACTAGGAGGAACCCATCCTCTTGCTTGCTCTTCTTTTAAAATATTTAAAAGGTTTTTTTGAACCATATCTGTAGCTGCCTGATATCCTTTATCCATTGCAGTTATACTTAAAGCCGTTGGATGAGGAGAACCGGTAAATACAATATCTGGAGCTGTGATAAATCCATCTTTAGTTGGTATTTTCAAGCCTTGAATTGACCTAGTTTTTCTTCCTTGAACTTTCATTGTATTAAGATCCCAACCACCAATTTGTTCAGGATATAAAACTCCACTTCCATTAACTCCACCATTTGTAAAAACCATTAATCTTTTAGCTTTTTTAGGGAAATCAGACATAATAGCTTTTGCATATTCCATACTTTGTGAATTTTTATAATTATAAGGTTTATTTAATGCCTTTATCTTCTCATTCGTCTTATCATATTTAACTAATGACTTAGCTATTGTGTTATTCGATCTTTTTAATTTTTTCATTAAAGTAGATTTTGTTTTACTATTTGATGAAGCAATAAAGCTTTCAACATCAGCTTTAACACTTTCATTACTTCCTATATCTTGAAGGATTTTTTTATATCTATTTTTATTTTGAGTTTCATAGGCCTTTTTAATGCTTGGATCTTTTCTCAACTCATCAGATACATCCTTACCATCTTTAGTTATGGCGATAGCAAATTCATTATTTCCACCAGCCGGTATCATTTTAAATAAGGGAACCTTATACTTTGAAGCATCTCCGATATTAGATCTTGCAGTAACAGACCCACCTCTTGCATTAATATAATTTGCCCCTGCATCTTTACCGGCTCCACCTAACATCATCACCATTTTTAAAGAATCTTTATTATTTCTAATTACCCAATCAATCAATCGATTTCTCCATTGACTATAAGGCCCATCATGAGTTAGAAGCCATTGTCTATTTTCAATAACCTTTGTGTATTGAATTTTATTTCCGTCTTTCAGCACAGGAGTAGTATTACTCCCATATTGACCTGAAATAGTATTTACAAATAAGTTCGTAAATAATACTCCATCAACGATTCCAAAGTGCTTAAGCATATCTTGAACTCGCCCACCAAATCCTGCAATCCCAGGTCTATTTGCTCCTTCAGCAATGTGAGTACCATCTTGACCAATAACTAGAACTTTTACAGAGTTTTCTTCTAATAAACCTCGTAAAATCATTGCTCCAAAGTCTGGTCTCATTTTTTGACCTTTCTTATAACTTGGAACTAAAACTTCTAATGCCTCAGAAAGACCTGGTACAAAAGGAATCTCTTGAATTAATTGCAAGAGCTCTTTATGCATAGGATTGTTTGGGTCAGGTCCCCTATCAAATAATGGAACTTCTCCCTGAGATAGGCCTAAACTTGAAAATAAAAATAGTCCAATTAATAGAAATTTTGCTAAAAATTTGCTCATAGAAAGCTCCAAAAGATTATTAGATTCATTGTAATTATAATGAAAAATCACACTCAAATACAGATAGTAGATTTTTCCATTTATAAAGAAATGAGAAGATTTACAGTGAAAAGGAAAATACTCAAGATTGAGAAGTGTATCCTTTTTTATCTAAGAAAAAAAAGTACATTTAAACTAAGAACAAAGATGATGATAAGTAAAAAGGTTGAAATATTTAAATAAAACAAATCATCTGAGTTCTTAAAGTACTTATTTAGTAAGAATAAGCGTGAAAATGGGATAGAGAATACTCCAAGCAAAATAATAAAGAAATAGCTTCCCCACCAGAGAATATTTTCATATTTATTTGAACTTACTCTCTTGTTATTACTTACCTTCTTCTCATGAGCTGAGAGGTGCTCAGATTTCTTTAATCCCAAGATAGGTTTTTCAGAAGGTAAATATATATCATCTCCAGCCTTCAACTCTCCTCTATTAAAAGCTTCTCTTTTTCTCTGATATTCAGTGTCGGGTATTAAATGATTAGAACTATTTGTCACAACTCCACTAGGTTGAATTTGAATTGTCCCAAAGACTTTTACATCTTCTCCAACTAAAAACTTATTTTCTTTTAATGTTTTATCCCAAGTCAGATCAAATTTTTTTCTATTTATTAAACTCGAAAAACTTACAAAACGACTTAATTTCCCCCATGTATCTTCAACTTCTTTACTAATACTCATCTTAAAAACAACATCTTTAGTTTTGTTTTTTATTTTCATCTCACCTAAAACTTCAAATTTATTATCTTGCAAAGCGACTATTTCTTTAGATTGAAAATAAATAAATGGATACTTTTTCACCTTGAGAAATTCATTAGATTTTAGATGACCATCTCTTAATGACCTTCCTGTATAAATCGAATCACTGGCAATCCATAAACTAATGCTCTCTGGTAGATTCTGATTAAACTTTGCTTTCCCTCCAAAGTGAGAAAATCTGCCTGAGACTTCACTTAAAGTAAGATAAGGAATAGAAAATTTTATTTCAGAATGATCTTTATTAATTTTCCATACTTTAGAAAAACTCAAGATAGAAAAGAGTGAAATAAATAGATAAGTAATATTTTTCAACTACTCTTAATATATAGGAAAATGTAGCTAAAACAAAGAGAGGTATGAATGTTTGAAATATAGCTCACTACAATCTTAAATTTGTTTAACGAAAAGAAATAATAACATTACCAACCTTCTCACCAGTTTTCACATATTTAAAAGCTTCCTTAATATCTTTTGCATTATATTTTTTATCAATAAGAGGTTTGAATTTTCCAGAAGCCAGTAAATCTTTTGCTTTATTAATTGATCTAGGGATATTGCTTGGAATTGGAAATTTCATTCTTTTATTTAAGGGGAGAAAACTTATCAGTGCCCAAAAAATATTAATACAACCTTTACCAAGTTCACTAGAAGTGTACAGGCCATTATTATTTAATATTGATTTACATTTTAAAAATGAGCTCTTTCCAACTGCATCAAGAACGAAATCAAAACTGTGATTTAATTTTGTAAAATCTTCTTTTTGATAATCAATCGTTTTACTTACTCCATATTGAAGCATTATTCCAAAATGTTCTTTCCTGCAAACTGTTGTTACAGTATGTCCATTATTTATTAAAAGTTGTACCAGTACTGACCCAATTGCTCCCGTAGATCCATTGACTAAAACCCTACTTTTAGGTGCTAATTTTATTTTAGAAAACCCACTATAGGCATAATGAAATCCTTCTAGACTGCATACTGCATTTTCAAAGCTCACTTTTTCAGGAATTTTTTCAATTGGCTTAGATGTTGAAATGATTAACTTCGATCGATGTGATCCAAGCCCTTCATCATGAAAACCAAATACTCTATCACCAACTTCAAACTTTTCAACCTTTTTTCCAATCTTTGTAACGACTCCAGCAAAATCACTTCCAGTGGATTTATACTTAGGTTTAAAAACACCAATGAATAATCGAAAAATTAAGGGGGTCCCTGCTAAGATGTGACAATCAGTTCGATTAACTGTCGTACATTCTACATCTATTAATAATTCATCAGCAGCAAGATTAGTTAAAGGCATATTTTTTTCAATCCTTAGAACTTCCTCACCACCATAAACGTCTCTATTAACAGTTATCATAGTCAAAGTTTACTCTAATTCACTCTAAATCAAAGTCATAGACAAATCATAGACAACAGTTGAACGAATTATGCTTATGTACTAAGTTTTAAGTATGAATCAATCATTCTCAATACAATTTGTTTCCCAAGTGACCGGAATAAACTCTCATACTCTAAGAGCATGGGAGAAAAGATATAATGCTGTTACTCCCCTGAGAGATCAAAATAAGCGAAGACTCTATACACAAGCTGATATAGACAGGCTAAAAAAAATTCATGATTTGTGCTCTTTAGGCAATAACGTTTCTGATATTGCCATCTTAGATGATGAACATTTATCTAAATTACATACTCAATATTTCAATGAAGTAAATAACTTATCTCAAACCAATGAGAAAATTGAGCCTATAGATATTAATCAAACTCTTCAAAATTTAATCATGGCTCTTTCTCACTATAAGCTCGATATCATTTCTCATGAATTAGAAAAAGCACAAAGAAGCTTATCAGCGCGAGAATTTACATTAAATCTTATCATTCCCTTATTATCAGAAGTTGGCCTACAAGTCGCAGGAGGACATATTTCCGTTGGAATGGAGCATGCAATTTCTTCCGTTATTAAATTTAACCTTGGATTAGTTTTATTCAAAAAATATCAAACAAAAAATTCAAGTAAAACTTCCATTTTAATTTGTACTCCAGAAAAAGAATTTAGAGAAATTCCTGCTCTGATTACAACCATTTTATGTGCTTCTTATAATTATCGCTTCATGTATTTAGGTACGAATATGTCAGCATTTTCACTAAAGGACACAATTCAACAAATTAGTCCAAGTATTCTTTTACTATCAGTGACCAAGGCGTATTGTATTAATAATAGAAATAGTTTTCAAATATACTTAAATACTTTATTACAAAGTAATTTTGAAAATAATATATGGGTAACAGGTGCTCAGACAAAGATGATTGATTCACCGAAAGTAACAACGATTGCTTCTCTTCAATTTCTTGATCACCATTTAAATAAACTTACTAAGGGTTCTAATTAAGAAATGAAAATATTACTTGATTCATTAAAGATGGCAGGAGAAGACTTTCAAAGTAGTTTCTCTGTTGCTGATCTGAATGAACCTGATCAGTCATTAGTGTATGTAAATAAACAATTCATTCAAGAAACTGGTTATAGCTTTGAAGAAGCATTGCAAAATAATTGCCGTTTTCTACAAGGAGCAGAAACAGACCAAGAGGTAACAAAGCAAATTAAGCATAGGATTACTAATTCAGAGTTTTGTTATGCTGATATTATAAATTATAAAAAAGATGGTACTAAATTTTTAAATAGACTTCTACTCATTCCTATCCATGTAAATAAAGTTGATGTTCGTTATTATATTGGAATTCAATTGGACTTGAGTCATAAATTAAGTAATTCATGTACACAAGCAATTTATGATTTAGGAAGTAAAGAAAAGGCCATCATGAGTGACCTTGAAAGTATAATAAACTATTACCGATCACTTGAGTATCTTGATCTATCACCTAATTCTCAGAAACTCGCTGATCTCGGGCTAAGCATTAAAGCAAAGATAAATAATATCTGCCAGTATATTCAAAAAATTTAATCTACCCAAAACTTTTAGAAATATATTCCTTAGAGATTATCTAATAAAAAGAACTGATAAGATAAAATCATGAAATTACTAATCATATGTTTAGTACTACTAAGTAGCTCACTTTTTTCACAAAGAAGGCAGATCATTGATACTGGTTTTAAAACTACTAATGGCCAAGTAAAAGTTGCATTTTTCGACGCTGACAGTACATTAAGAGTTTCTAAGTCTGGTAGTGTCTCTGCCAATTCAATTAATGATGTTCTGATTCTCCCTAATGTAGTTGAAAAACTAGAAGAGCTTACTAGAAAAGGATATTTCATTGCTATTGTTTCCAATCAAGGAGGAGTTAGCTCTGGCTTTATTTCTATGGAAATTGCTGATGGAGCATTAAAAAAAACGATTGAACTCATCAAGGAAAAATCATCTTTCATAAAAATTCACTCCTATGATTTTGCAGAAGGAAGATCTGGAGATCCCTTCAGAAAACCCAATACTGGTATGGGCGATGCTTTAAGTGAAAATCTTGCAAAGATGAATCTCACAATTAATTGGAAAAAGTCTTATATGGTCGGAGATTCTCTTTATAAAAAAGGAAAAGACTTAACTCCACAAGGAAAAGCAGGGATTCATTTCAGCAATAGTGATAGAAAATTTGCTCAAAATCTAGGCATTCCATTTTATGATCCTGCTGATTTTTTTGGTTGGCGCGAGAATGGAGTAGATATTTTCAATCATTTCGATCAAGTTAAGAAGTATAATTTAAAGTTAAAAACACTCTGTTTAGAAAAGCTTTCTAAACAGAGATAGTCAAATTATTGAGCATTATTCCATTCCGTACAAAATGCAGTAGGTGCTCCGGTTGGACATAATAAATCTGGATATTCTCCTGAAACCTCTAACCAAGTACTTGTAAAATCCCAACTATTAAGTGGAGCATTAGTTGATACTTGTAAGTTTGTAATAGTTGAACTACTTCCTCCTAGGCTTCCATCACAAGGAGTACCAGAGCAGGTTGCAGTATCAAGATAAAAACTATTCGTTACTATAGGTGCTGAACCAGCTCCAAGACCACCAAAAACAAAATCAGTACTTGTGACAAAATCTTTGTAACTAGAAGTTGTAAAAGAATTAACTAATGTTGTTGAATAAGTTGCACTTGTTCTATCATAACCAAGGAACCCTCCTCCATATCTTAATGCAAGTTTACCATCTAAAGTGACTCCCGTATTTTCATATACATTAGTAAAGTTAGAATTTGCTCTATATTTATAACCAACAAACCCACCTATTGCAGAATAACTTCCTGTATCCAAGTTTAAATTAGTGGTATCCAAACTCATTTCTGTATAACTATCACTAACATTCAATACTGCAGCTCCACTCCAACTTAGCTCACCAATGAATCCACCAAATTGATAATTATTAGGGTTTGTTCCATCAAAAGTAGCGGCCCCTTTAACAAAAGCTTGGGAGATATTTAAGGTGGTATCATTAAGTAAATTTACATCAAAAATTAGACCTGCCATAGATCTAGAAGAACTTAAGTTTGCAATATTAACAAAAACTCCTTCTATATCCATATCAATATATCGAATATAAGCGTATCCAATTAAGCCACCTGCATTTAATGTATTATCAGTTCCAGCTATTGTTCCAACACTGGCAGAATTTACGTATGAATTAGTTATCGAACTTACATGAGTTAATGCTGTAGTATTAAAATAACCAACAAGTCCACCTGTATGTCTCGCTCCTAAAACTTGACTACCTTCATAAGCACAATTGTTAATTACATTTCCTGATAATGCCGCACCAATTAATCCTCCAAAGTATGAGTTTGTTTCTAAACTCCCAACATAAGTAACATCACCTAATGCAACAGAGTTATTAATAGTATTTAAGTTTGTACTATAACCAATTAAACCAGCACAATATCCTTGTGTACAACTGACATTTCCAGAGGCTACAACTGTGTCTAAAAGTCCATGATCGGTAAAGTATCCAGCAAACCCACCAACATACTTATCTCCTGTAACTGCTTTCTCAGAAGTTGAGTTTATAATTTGAGAGTAATCATTCCCGCCTCCTACAAATCCTCCACAATAAGTAGAAGTAAATGCAGGCGTACTACAATTGATTCCACCACCGGCTGCTAAAACATTTGAATCTTTGACTTCAACAAAGTCAGATGCATCAATTCCATCAAGGTGCCCTATTGCACCCCCAACATAGTTTGACCTAGCTTGAGTTGCACTTAGACTACCTGAGAAGGATAAGTTTTCCATTAAGTTTTTACCAGCACCAGCCTTAACAAAAACTCTCCCTACAATACCGCCAATATAACTACCAACTGCTGCACTTGCATCGGAATATGTTATACTTCCTGAACTCGAGACATTCTTCACTAGGCCTTGATTTGTACTGAACTGAATTTGTCCAACAACTCCTCCTAAAGCACTAGAGTCTGCAATTATATCTCCCGAAGCTGAAATATTTTCTAATAATAATTCTTCACCGAGTGCGTACCCTACAATGCCTCCAGTATAACCAGTTGCTCCTGCATTATCTGTTCTTAGTGTAGATGTTACATCAGCATTAGATGTAATATTTGTAATTGTAGTAAGTCCTGTGGCATAACCAACTAAAGCTGCGGTATAAGCTTTATCACTTGTAATAGTAGAGCTACCTTGAATTGTAATATTATCAATTTCTGCATCATCTAATCTTTCAACTAATGCACAATAGTTTACGCCTGAGCATTGAAGAGTAATGTTTTCAAAAACTACATTTTTTAAAGATCCATTTGTTCTTAAATAATATATAAATCCATTAATACTATTGAAATTAGAAATTTTATTCCCATTTCCATTTAAATGACCTGTAAATGTTCCAAGATCAATCGGGTTAGTAATTGAACTAAAATCAATATCATCACATAAAATCATATGCTTATCTCTATCAATACCTGAATTTAAATAATTCATATACATATCAATATTTCCGATTTCATATGCTGTTGTAGCTAAAGCTCCATCTCCAGCAGACTTATAAGATACGAGCCCTGTATAGTCTGAACCACATTGAACAGCCGGAATAAACGCAACAAAAGTTTCAAACGGTACATTATTACCTGAGATGGTTGGATCATCTTCAGTTAAAGTAGTTGTAACATTTAAGTTTGTAGTTAAACCTCCAATAACAACTCCTAAATCTACACTACATTGAATTTCAAGAGACTCATCTAATGTATTTAGAATCCCTGAAAGACTCCATTGTCCTGAGTTTGAATCAAAAACTCCAGATGTAGGAGTGGATGAAACAAATGTTGTTCCCGTTGGACAACTTGTAGTTGCTATAATATTAGTGGCTGCATCAGGACCTAGATTTTTTAAATTAATAGTGTAAACAATTGTCTCACCTTCAAGATAATTATCTTTATCTTTAGTAACAGTAGTTAAAAGATTAGCAGTATCAATTGGTGGTTGTGGATGAATGAAGTTCCCAACAGGATCAGTTCCCTCATTAGGAGTTCCTGGATTTTTACCCATACAATAAATTTCTCCAGAATATAATAATCCACATGTATCAAATGCAAATGCTTTTACTGATCTAAAAATATTTCCAAGAGCGGGCATGAATTGAACAGGACTTGGTTCATTAGGAGTAGATAACTGACCTAACTGCCCATTTACTTCAGCTGTTGCATCAAAATTCCATACCTGAGAGTTTGATCCCCAACACCAAATTGTATCATTAGATCTCAAGACACATGAATGTTCTCGACCAACACTTATATCAACTGCATCTGTAATGCCTGGTACCTGAATAGCAACAGATCTTGAATCAGTGTAAGTCCCATCACCTAATTGTCCACTATCATTTACTCCCTGACACCAAACAGTTCCATCACTTTTCATTGCACAAGTATGGTGATGTCCACTTCTAATTTTTGAAACTCCAGTAATTGGATTAGACGAGCTATCAACCCACTGAGTAGGAGTATCGGTATTTACATCTCCTGCTCCCTTTCCTTCCCCCCAACACCAAACTGTATTATCAGACTTTAAAACACATATTGCGACAGTTGTTGCCCATGATTCAACACCAATATCTAAAACATTGGATATTCCAGGAACTTCTAAATAAACTGAACTTTTTGTTGTTGATCCAGTTCCTTGTCCTAACTGTCCATAAGCATTAGATCCACTACAATATACTTTTCCTGAAGTGTCTTCATAACAATGAGTATCACCTCCACAAAAAGATTTTGTCGCATTTGTAACAAAATTTCCCGCTATAGGATTAGCTGGGTCTAGTACTTGAACAGGAATAGGTTCTTTTATATCTTCGGTTCCAATTCCAAGTTCACCATCTTCATTAACCCCCCAAGTCCAAAACTCACCGTTATCTAAAACGGCACATGCATCTGTATGATCTCCAGAGAAGTGAACAATAGATCTATTATCACCATCCCAAGCTTCTCCTGGTCCAGCAACGACTGAAGGTTCGTTAAATCCGTCAGCAGAGCCACCATGACCTGGGCCTGCATAATTTGAAGCATCATATCCCCAGCCATATAGTTTCCCATCCATAGTTATTGCAAATGCATTACTCTCTGTAGAAACTAAATAGACTGAATCTGGAACATCAAGAAGTGCTGGATATTCACTCGTCCCCGGTCCACCCGTTAGATCTCCCCAGCAATACACTTTGTTATCTATCCCTTTAAAGCATAAACCACCTGTTCCATCTTCTGAATACCACCCATTATACGGTCCAAAAACATCTGCTAATTCAGACATTTCAATTGTTTCAGAATCTGTAACAGTACTCCCACCTAAAGTTAAGACTGCCGTAATCACTGGATCAGTAACAGAACCGTCAAACACTACATTTGTCGGACATGATATATTACCATCCACACAACTACATGTTATCGGAGATGGAATCATTGATGGAGCACTTATAGAAATATTATCTGTACCTAGTGGAGAACAAGTTCCGTTTAATGGAAGACCTGGTCCGGCAGGAAAAGAAGTCGGTGTCATTAAATCAATTTTAGCTGTCACTGTAAAACTAGCTGCTAATGAATCACCAGTAGTTGTTGGATCAAATTGATCAGCGTTTGCAGACGTCGTATTGTTCGTAACAACAGTCGTAATAGGTTGTGAAACTTTACATTCTAGTTCTAAAGTTTCAAGGTTTGGAGTATCTATAGAACCAATAGACCAAAGTCCAGTTCCAACATCATATGTACCAGTACTGGCAATTCCAGAAACATAAGTTGTACCCGTTGGACATAAGTCTGTAAGACTTACATTCGTTGAATTTCCAGGTCCGTTATTAGTCACTGTTATAGTAAAGGTTACGTTTTGAGCCTCGCCAGGGTTAGCATCGTCTACAGTTATAGTTGTTACTAAGTCTGCTGGTGCAAGAGCAACCCCTCCAACAGTACCTACATCAGAAGTCGTTCCATCTGAACAGGTAGCAGTGTATTCAAAGCTCCATGCTCCAGCGAGAGTTGGAGTAATATCATATAATGGTGCCGTTCCCGAGACTGTAACATTGACTTCATTTGCAATTGTATAAGTTATAGGAGAACAATTTCTATCTGTGTCATTCAAACTAACATCAAAGGATGAAGTATCTGTAGCATACAAACTATTTATGGTATCATCAATAGCACCTACTTGAGGTGCTACTGTTGGAACTTCTGAGTCAGTAGCTGCTCCATTTGCTCCAGTAGTTTCAGAAGCTGTAATTGTAGGAGGGTCATCAGCAATAGTAGTAAACGTTATTGCTGGACAAGTAAAACTTCCTGAGATGCAGCTACATGGTCCAGCTGATATTGGACTATAACCAGTAGCTAGAGAAATTGATATATTATTCGTGCCATCAGGAGCACACGTTCCAGTTAAGACAACTGGGTTAGTAGTATCTATTACGCCCGGATTAACCAAATCCACGAGAGATTCTGTGGAAATATTTTCCGTATCTGTTGCAGTTCCATAATTGGCTACAAAGCTTGGGTTAGCAGGTAATTCACTGAAACTAATAGAAGGACATGAAAAACTTCCTGAAACACAATTGCAAGGACCAACTGTTGAAGGATTAGCTCCAGCAATATTTACATTAACTGCTCCACCACTTGGGAAACATGATCCACTAAGGATTATATTCTCTCCTATTGTTAAAGAACCAGGATTAGTTAAATTTACTAATTCTGGAACAGTTGGATTTAGATTATCTGTAGTTGGACCACCGATACCTCCAGTATTTGTAGCAGTTACTACTGGAGATGCTGGTGAATCGACTATAGTCATATCACAAGAAAAGCTTCCAGCCATACAATCACATGGTCCTCCATTAGCTGGAGTTGCTCCTGGAATAGATATAGAGATTGTATTCGTTCCATCTGGATCACAGTTTCCAACAAAAGTATTTAACCCAGGAGTTAGATTTACAGGTCCAGTAATATTAATAGCAGATGGGACATTCATTGTATTAGTCGCAGTTGTTGGACCACCATAACCTTCGGAGTTCGTAACTGTAGCATCTATAACTGTAGGTAAAGTAGTAAAGGTTATCGCCGGACAAGAATAGGTACTATTAATACAATCACATGGTCCTACATTTGTAGGAATTGCCCCTGGAATATCAATTAATAGAGACCCAACCATATTGGGTGAACAAGTACCTGTAAAAATCGTAGGACTAATAGTATCTACAGGAATAGAATCTATAGTTACTAAAGATGTTGCTGGTATCTGAGAAGATCCCGGGTTATTAGAGTCCGCGGTTGATTCAATACCATTGGAGGCAACGACATCTATATATTCAGGTAATTGGTCATAGCTTACTGCAGGACAAACAAACTCTCCAACAACACAAGGACATGGTCCAACACTTGACGGAGAAGCACCATCAATTGATACCGAGATATCCTGACCGTCTGGAAAGCAGGTACCATTGAAGGTGATTGAAGTGTTCAAGGTAATGCTATTTGGTAATTCAATACTTAATCTAGCCTTTGTAAAAGTTCCACCACCTACAAGATGTGCGTTATTATTGTTTAAGCAACTTGAAATTAGGAATACCACAAACAAAGATTTTACAAAATACATAATCTACCTTTTGAAGATTTTTATATGGCATAGTTATTTCGGTACATATAAAATTTACTTAAGCTATCAAAAGAATACACCTATGTAGGTTCTAGAGTGATTGTCAGAGATGACAGGTAATAATTGTTTATTTTTAAAAGAAACATACACATATTATTGGCATTCTACTTTATTCAGAAAATAGGGAGAAGTAGACCTTCCCCCCTCTAAAAGTATTACTAATTTGCATCAATTAAATCAGCTACTTTTCTTAAAATTTCTGCAAAACCTGAACAATCACAGTTACACTGACATTGTTTCTGCTCTTCACAACATTTTTCTTCTTTGCTCATTTGAATCTCCTTTGTTAATTGCAACAATTTGATTTCTCAATATCATCAGCGAATCTCCTTAGAATACTTGCTAAGTTTTTTGCTTTTAATGAGTAAATCACTTCCTTTCCTTGCTTAGAGGCCTCAATTACTCCTGCTTCCTTTAATTTCGATAGGTGTCGACTCACTACCGAAAGATCAATTTCACAGCACTTTGATAAATCTCCTACGTTGCATTCAGAACATTTACAAAGTTCAGCTACCATTTTCAATCGATTTGGCTCTGAGAGTAGTTTAAACAAGTTTGAAAGTTCATTTAGTTTCTTCATACTTGCATTATAGCGCAAACATTAAGCCAGCACAACACTTGCACTTCAATGCAACTATGTCTTTTCAATAAGTTAGCCTAAAAACCAAAATATATCTACTAGTCTTGTCTAAAAAAATATAGTTAGAATATAAAAATGAAAAATAAAGAAAACACTTTTTTTATTATTATTAGCCTTACAGCTCTTATCGCTTGTTGGTTTTATAATATCCAACATATCAGTCAAGGTGGAAGCTTCTACACTTTTATTACTCATAACTTTGTCAATCCTGCTTCGAGCTCTATCTTTATGGATATTTCCTTATTATTCCTAACCATTTCAATTTGGATATTTTTTGAGAGTAAAAAATTAGAAATAAAATATTGGTGGTTTTATATTTTAAGTGGCTTGTTTATAGGGATTAGTATTAGTTTTCCAATATTCTTAGTTCATAGAAATTTAAAATCTAGACGATGTACTTAATTAATATTCTTATAATTTAATACTTCAAGTTTGATAATTCCATCTAATGTCTTATTGACATTTTCAACAGTCATCTGCTCAGAAGTCCGACTAATACATCTAATCTCAAAAGATCTCTGTGGTAGTTTCAAGACCGAAGAATCTTTTGAGCGAATGTGTAGACAATCAGCACCTTTAAAAAAACCATTGCTTTTACTTAAAGACTCACAATCATTAATTGCCGGAATAAGCTCTAGCTTAGACTTAGAAAAATACTCGTGAAAAGAATACACTTTATTGGTTTCAAAGCTCTTATAGTTAGGTGAAAACCTTAATCGACTATCATATGATTTATCGTATCTTAAGTCACAAACCATTTGAGCTGCATTTAAAAAATTATCTGAAGATTTATAAAGAAATAAAAAGTCATCAAGTCCATTAATTCTCGCATCTTGTAAAGAGAGATGTTTGTTCGACCAAAAATAATTATAGCTCTTTCCATCAACTATTCTTCTTTCTTTATGAGTAGAATGTGCTAATT
Source organism: uncultured Bacteriovoracaceae bacterium (assembly GCA_938034385.1). Classification (GTDB taxonomy): domain Bacteria; phylum Bdellovibrionota; class Bacteriovoracia; order Bacteriovoracales; family Bacteriovoracaceae; genus JAHDHG01. The sequence goes on along the minus strand of CALHLC010000041.1, from coordinate 871 downwards.
TATCAGGGTCTGTGCTTTCACCAGTTAATATATTATATGACTTAGTCGGAGCTAATAAACTTTTATTCACCATTGATTCTAAATCATTCGCTACTACTTTAACTCTTAGATTCTTAATATTTCTCATTAAACGCCCATGAGTATGATATTTATTAGTTAATTCACTTCTTAGATCAAGAAAATCAAGGAAATCTTTATTTTTTTTATCCCATAAACTTATATCATCATAAAACTTTGAACTTATTGCTTCTCTAACTGAATCACAAGCATTTAGAACTTTTTCTATACTTTTTTTATTAAAACTTTCAGACTCACAAAATTTACCTAAATTAGCTCTCAGGTATTTATCAAAATGCATCTGACAGGTTTTATTAAAATTTGATAACTTTTTAAATTCGAAACTGTGGAAAGGCTTTTTTATCTCAAATTTATCTTTAAGGCTTGGAATTTCTTGAAACGAAAGACTACTGATCTTCTTTTCTACCTCTTCTATACCAGATTTATACTTATTACTCATACTTAAGCATTCTTGATTTAATGAATTCACATTTGCTGGTATAACAACATTATTCTTTTTAGATGAATTACTTGAATCACAAGCAAGCATGCTCAGCATCGCCAGAATTACAATTTTATAGGTCATTATATTCCCAATCGTTCATATAATATAATTATATGAGCTCAAAGTGCTTGCCTCTTTAAAGCGTGTAAAATCTACTCGTTATTTTATTGGTATATGACCGTAAAGGTGTCGCCTAGATTTAGGCTACCTTTTGATAGTCTTTCACAATTTTCTCAGGATTTAAAGATACTTTTTGTATCTTCTCCCAATTTCTTGTTTGTTTTTTCCATCTGATTGGATTGTTCTTTT
>CALHLC010000040.1 GCA_938034385.1 uncultured Bacteriovoracaceae bacterium | reverse complement strand
GTGTATCACTATAATCACTATAGGCCTCATAGTTCATTGAATTACAGGCCACCTGCACCCAAAGCTAAAATTATAAAAATAGAAAAAAGCTATGTTAAACCGAGTTTGATAGTGGTATGAAATAAGGGGGAAAGGTCACATTACTTTTCCTTCTTTTTTCTATTCTCATCTATATTGTTATAAAAAAAATATCTTGCACCTATGTTAACTCAATAGATGCAACCTTATCTTTAAAAAAAAACATTCTAAGAAACGTCCTGTTTTTTCTAACTCTAGCACTTTGTGTGTATGGAAAAATTGCTTACTTTCCTTTAAGATGGAGTGAAGCTTTCTTTTCTACTAATAGTTTTATTTCTCAATGGACCTTAAATCCAATTCTAAATCTCTATCATACGAGTAGATTTAATGAACCAGTACCAGATAAGGAATTCATTAAAAAAAATATTTCTCTACTGGAGGATTTTCTAGATTATAAGTTTGATAAACCTCTCCAACTAAAAAGATCCATCTCTAATCCACCTAATTCTGATAGGCCTAATATCGTCTTAATACTTCTTGAATCATTAGCTGCAAATAAACTGATGCTATATAAGAACCACTTTAATGCAACACCTGCCTATAATAAGCTTGCTAAGTCTTCTTATATTTTCAAGAATTTTTTTACCCCGACCTATGCAACGGCTCGAGGTGTTTGGACCACTCTAACAGGAATTCCAGATGTAGCTTTAAGAAAATCATCATCTCGAAATCCAATTTATGCCAACCAAGATATTATTGTTGATCAACTAGCAGGTTATGAAAAATATTATTTTCTAGGCGGAAGTGCAAACTGGGCAAATATAAGAGGCCTATTCACCAATAATATAAAAGGCGTCAAAGTCATAGAAGAAGGTGATTTCACTTCTCCACGTGTAGATATTTGGGGAATAAGTGATCTTGATTTATTTAAAGAAGCTCATAAAGTTTTAAATAAAATCGATAAGCCTTTCTTTGCTTTCATTCAAACTGCGGGTTTTCATCGTCCTTATACGATTCCAAAACAAAAAGATGATTTTAAAATAGTAAAAGATATTGCTAAAGAAAAATTAAATGAACAAGGTTTTTTATCTCTTAAAGAATATAACTCTTTAAGGTTTTTGGATTACTCCCTAGGTCGTTATTTAGAATTATTAGAAAATTCAAAATATAAAGACAATACTATCTTTGCGATGCTTGGTGATCACGGACTAAATACTGAAAAAAGTCTTAATATGCCTCCTGGTTATACAAAGCATAAGCTAACAGTAAACCAAACACCTTTTTTAATTTATTATCCCAGTAAATTAAAGCCTGCAATAAACGAAGAAACCATTGGGAGCCAAGTAGATGTCCTACCAACCATAGCAGAACTTGCTGGGCTAAATTGGCAAGCTTCTTCTCTAGGTAGAAGTTTATTTAAACAAAGAAGTGCTGAAAATAACTTTGCATTTCTTTTCAGTCCATATCCACGTCCTTATAGATTAGGACTAATTGGTAAAGAAAACCTATATCTTTATAAGAATCAAAAAAAGCACCTTTATAAATATAATGACTTAAATAACTTTGAAATCAACTACAATCAACAAGAGCGACAAGTTACTGAAAAGATGCACAATTTGTCTAAAATGCTTTATGAGTCAACCTTATTTATTCGATCTAATTAATATGCTAACATTTCAAATATGCTAAAAGCTAAAATTATTAAATCTGCCAGACGTGAATTTGAATGTTTAATTATCGAATCAAATGAAATTGTTCAAGCTAAAGCAAAAGGCTCTCTTTTAAATAAAGGAGATCAATTAGTAGTAGGAGATATAGTGCAGATCTCTCTAGAACAAGATGAGTACTTCATTCAAGACCTCATCCCTAGAAAAAATACAATTTTTAGACGTATCATCAGAGAAAATAAAACAAAAGTTATAGCAAGTAATATCGATCTACTGGCCATTGTTTGCACTGTTTCTAAGCCCGAATATAAAAGAGGTCTAATTGATCGATACTTATTAAGAGCTGTGCAATGGGAGGTACCAGCGATTGTCATATTCAATAAAATGGATGAAACTTGTGAAATTGATTTAGACTTTGAAGTAAACCGACTAAAACCTCTTGAAGTACAATGTTTTGCTACCTCAGCCGTGAGTGATGATTATAAACATCCTAACCTTCCAGGCAATAAAGAATTAAGCGACTTTTTAAAAGATCAAACTATTATCTTTTTAGGTCAATCCGGTGTTGGGAAAAGTAAACTTATCTCTCACCTCTCTAATGAAGATATAGTTTTGCTTAGTAAAGAATTAGCAAGTGTTGGAAAAGGGGCCCATACAACAACTTGGTCTGAACTAGTTCACTTAAAAGATTTTGATATTATCGATTCGCCGGGAATAAGGACCATGTCTATTCAAGATGTAAATATAGATGAATTAACCTCACTCTTTCCAGATCTTGAACCATACTTTATTCAATGTAAATTTAAAGATTGTCATCATGAGCCATCCACTAAAGGCTGTGCGTTTTTTAAATCAGAAATGAATAAACAGATTATTTCAAGACTTGATAGTTACAAAAGGTTTAAAAAAGAAATTTCTGAAATCCCCCAATGGCAAAAAAACTAAATACCCTCACCATCTTCAAATAAAGGTATCATTTCTTCTTCTTCAACTTTAGAAGTCTTGCCTTGAGATTTATTTTTATTAAAGACTTTAGGTCTATTAGTTTGACGCGGAAAGCTTTTCGGAAAACTTTTAGACAAATCTGAGAGATCAAAGGACTTTTGCTTTGAGAGTAATCCTGGATCTCCAGGCTTTCCATTCTTATAGGGAAAAAATACTTTGGTTACTAATTTCCCCTTTAAACTATTTGTACTTTGTTTCACTTTAGAGCCATTACAATCTTTAGGGACTGGTAGAGCTTCACTTACAGAACTAATTGAAACTGATTTAGAACTTCCATGTTGAGTTTTATTTTCTGTTGTCTTTTTTATTTCACCAGAGAGCACTATGACTTCACCTTTTACTTTAATATCCAACGTATTATCTTTGGGGATTTTTACTATTAGCGCTCGCCCCTTATCTTCTTGAATCCATTCATATTCTAAATCTTGTTTGAGCATAGACCCAAAAGGTGATTGATCAAAAATATCTCTTCCTATATCAAACATTTGATTAAGATTATCATCGTCGCTAAAGAAATCTCCAAAGGCATTTTGAATCCTTTGCTCCATCAGTTCAAAAAGCCTAGAAAACGAATCATCTGCACTACTTTGCCCTAAGGAAGTAGTACTCATCAACATAGAAAAAAGTAATAAAATTTTCATAAAACAAAGATAAGAGTTCTTTATTTTTTGTCAACATTGAAGCTTTGAATTTTCTCTAAGATGACATTAATCCCATCTAAAATAACCGCTGGCCCTGGTTGGAGAAAAACTGCAGGGTCTAGTTCAAATATTTGATTATTCTGAATTGCATCAATCTGATCCCACCCCTTTCTAGCTTTTACAGATTCAAGGTCAGCTTTTTTTCCACACCAACAGATAAAAACCATTTCAGGATTTTTAGCAATAACATCTTCACTATCTATATATCTATCTTTAGCCATCGAGGCCTGAGATTTCTCCTTGAAAATATTTACAGCTCCACAAATTTCAAAAATATCACTTATCCATTTAATAGCGTTGATCATAGGTTCGTCCCACTCTTCAAAATAGATCCTAGGCTTATAATTAAATTTTTGAGATTCATTGCTTGCTTCAAAGATTATTTTCTCTAAACGAGCAATAAGCTTAAGTCCCTTTTCTTTAGCATCGACCAACAATGAAAGTTGATAGATATAATCCAAAATTTCCTCAATGGATCTCTGATTTGATATATAGACATCTTGACCATCAGAGATTAACTCTTTAGCAATATCTTTTTGTATATCTGAAAAACCAATGACAAGATCAGGGTTTATTTTCTTGATTTTTTCAATATCAGCTTTAATAAAGCTCGTGACAACTGGGAGCTTCTTAGCTTCCTGAGGACGTTCTACAAAACAAGAGACTCCTTTAATCAAATTCTCTTTACCAAGTAAATAAAGGGTCTCAACACTTTCTTCGGTTAAACATATCAAAGATTTTACATTTCTCTTACTCAAACAATACCTTTTATAGTTATAATTATACTTGGAGATCTTATCATGAAATTTTTTATTATTCTTGTTCTTAGTACTCTTTCAAGTTTTTCTCAAGATGGATCACAATATGTTGATGTTACCATCCAGGACTTTAAATCAAGCTCTACAATACAACAAAATGCAATTAAGTTTAAACATGTTGACCATTGGCACACCTATTGGAAAAACTCAGGTGATTCTGGTCTACCCACAGAGTTTTCCTATTCTATAGACGGAAAAAATATCACTCACCAAGAATCTGAATGGCAAACTCCTAAATTATTTAAAGAAGATGAAGACATCTGGACTTACGGCTATGATAATTCTACATACTTTTTTCATCAAATAAAAAAGTCTTTGCTTACTAATAGCAAAAAAATAAAACTCTCAATTAAATATTTAGTTTGTAAAGAAATTTGCATCCCTGGAAAGAAAGAAATTACTGGAAATATTTCCGAATCAAAGATCACTTGGAATAAAGAAGGCAAAGTCACTGAGCAAGAATTACAAACTGCCTATAACTCTTTAGCTACTCCAATAGAATTGACTGATGATGAGTTTCATATAGAAGTTAAAAGAGGTAGTGAAGATAAGACCTTAGATCTCTTTTTTAAATCAACAAAGTTTGACCAAAAGAAAAAAGGCTCAAATTTTCTTCTTCCTCTACCATCTCCTGTCGTAAGTTTTAAACATGAAAAAATTCCACCTATTAAGGCCAGATGGGTTGAAGGTCATATTCCACTAGAGTGGATTGGTCATTACAATGAACCTGAAATTGCTTTTCCTAAAACTAATTCTTTAAACCCTCCAATGGAGCTTAAATTTATTATTCAAGACGGAGATAAATCATACCTTATCTCAAGGACAATCTCTCAAATCACAGGAAATTCTGTAATTAACAAACCTAAAAAAAAAAATGAAATAGTAAAAGCAGCGACGACTTCTGCTCCTACGTATTCACTAGGGATCATTATACTAATGGCCTTGTTAGGAGGTCTAATATTAAACCTCATGCCATGTGTTTTACCGGTTATTTCAATTAAATTATTTGGACTTATTAAATCTAAAAAAAGTACTAGAGCACAACTGTTAAAGCATAATCTCCTCTATTCTCTTGGGGTAATTTCAACACTTATGGGACTTGCCTTAGTTATTATCTTCTTGAAAAAAAGTGGAGAACAAGTTGGTTGGGGATTTCAACTTCAAAGCCCAACATTTGTTGCAATAATTTGTCTTGTTATTTTTATTATGACTCTAAATTTCTTTGGACTTTTTGAGTTCATGACTCCAGGTGGCTCAAAACTTGGAAATGTTGATACAAAGGATTCCCCATTTGAAGATTTTTTTGCAGGAGTTTTAACAACTATTTTATCAACCCCTTGTAGTGCTCCTTTTCTAGGAAGTGCACTCGCTTTTGCTTTAACATCTGATACATCAACTATATTGTTAGTATTTTTCTGTATAGGGCTAGGCCTTGCCTCTCCATTTTTACTGACTTCAATTTTTCCAGGTTTATTAAATTTATTACCAAAGCCTGGAATGTGGATGGAGAAATTCAAATATTTCTTAGGACTCACGCTACTTCTTACTCTTATTTGGTTAATGGATTTACTACATTCACTCGTTGACTCATCTCACTTAATAGCAACTATCTACCCATTATTTGCATTCATATTCTTCATTTTCTTTTCCAGAAAATATATTTCAAAAAGTATTATAATGTTAATTGCCCTCTTGGGAGTTTCTGCTTACTTTGCTTTTAATTTCTATCATGATCCTCCAACTTCCTCTTCTGCTATAACTAGTACCAACTCTTCATGGAAAGCATGGACTCCTGAAATCAATGATGAGTATTTAAGTTCTAATAAGACTGCATTTATCGACTTCACAGCAAAGTGGTGTTTAACATGTCAGGTCAATAAAAAGCTGGTTCTACATACTGATGATTTTTATAAAAATGCAAAAGAGAAAAACATTGAACTCTTGCAAGCCGACTGGACTAGAAAAGATGCTAAGATTACAAAATTTTTAGAAGATAATAATTTAGTTGGAATTCCTGCTTATTTTTTAATAAAAGATGGGCAACTCCACTTTTTAGGAGAAACTATAACTATTAGCAAGGTTAACCAGTTTTTCTAAAGAAATATTTAATTTTTTACTAAAGCAATGTAATTGCTCTGATTTATAGGTACCATGACCTTTAATAGCGATCTTAAAGCAATGTAAGTACAATCTATCAGAAACTTTCCCTTCATATAATTCATCTCCCAAGATTGGGAAACCAATCGCCTTAGTTAATACTCTTATCTGGTGCCTTAAACCTTCATATAATCTCACCTTAATAAAGCTTAAGTTTTGATCTTCAAAATAATGGAGATTCTTTATATCAATATTGGCCTCCATACCTTCATCATCTATTTCAACAATCTTTTTTGAAGTATTTAGGTAATCATAAGTTGATTGATCTGAAATATTCCCTTCGACAAGTGCAATATATTCTTTCATCTCAACGACTTGATTATAATTTCCTCTTAAATCTTCATAAAGATAAGTATCTTTACAAAACATTAATAGCCCAGAAGTTTCAAAATCTAATCGATAAATTAAGCCTCTATCATATTGATACTTATTGACTCTTAATAGATTAAAGTAATCTTTCCTTAGAAAGCTCAGAGTGTTATTTGTTTCATTATAACTCAGAGGATGAGAATAAATCTTATGAGCTTTGTGAATGACAAGAAAATTATCATCTTCGTCTAAGATCAAAGATTTGTTTCCTGAATACTCGGGATTAATCATTAAGTGATTAAGCAAATTAATATCAATTTCTAATTCATCTTTTTGCCTAACAGCATATTGCCTTTGCCTTGCATTGAGATATTTTTTTATTCTTTGTTTAGATAGACCCATCGCCTTATAGAGTTCTTCTCTATTAGTAAAATTATATAGTGAACAAAATCTAATTTTCATGGTAATTTAGCCTATGAGCATCTTTAACATTATCAATCCTTATACTCAAGAAAGTATTGCACGTTTTGAACATACTTCCTCATTAGAAATTAAAGAAAAAATATCAACACTTGCTCTAAAGGACTATAATAAGCTCCCTACTGTATTTTCAAGATCTAAAGTCCTAGATAAGTTAGCATCATTAGTAGAGAAAAATCTTGAGATACTTTCTTTGCAAATTACAAAAGAAATCGGAAAAACTATTACTGATTCAAAGGCTGAAGTATCCAGAGCAATATCAACTATTAAAGTAGGAAGCGATTTATTAAAAACTCGTTCTGAAGAAGTGCTTAGCACCAGTCAATATTCAACTAATACTGATAGTTCTTGGGCCATAGTGCAAAGAGTTCCTTATGGTATAGTTCTTGGAATCGTTCCATTTAACTTCCCTATCAATTTGGCCTTACATAAAATTGTTCCAAGCTTTGCGATGGGAAATTCAACTCTTATAAAGCCTCATCCACAATGTTATCAATCAAGCAAACTGCTGATTGATCTTTGTTATCAAAGTGGGATGACTAAGCAAGATATTGCACTTATTTGTCCTGACAATGAGACTTTTTCTCAACATTTAAATGATGAAAAAATAAATTGTGTAAGCTTTACTGGAGGAATTAAGACAGCCGAGCTTATTAGTAAAAAACTTAGCTATAAAAAACAACTTTTTGAACTGGGTGGAAATTGCGCTCTAGTAGTCTTTGAAGACGCTCCAATAGATAAAGCAGTAGAGAAAACAATTATTCATAGAATGGGTTGTTCTGGTCAAAGGTGTAATGCTAGTAAAAGAATTTTTGTACATACTGATGTTTATGATGATTATTTGATTAAGCTTTTAGATAAAGTAAAAAAATTAAAAGTCGGAGATCCTCAAGAAATTGATACATATATTGGACCCCTCGTCTCACTAGAGGCTGCAAAAAATGTTGAAAAACAAGTTCAAAGAATTACTAGTTCTCCATCAACAAAAGTACATTTGGAATTTAAGCGAGAAAATGCCTTTATCTATCCAACTATTATTGAGATAGAAGATGAAAAATTAGTTCAAGATGAAATTTTTGGACCTATTATCACTATTATTAAATTTGAATATGAATCAAAACTTATTGAGCAAATCAATTCAACTAAGTATGGACTTCAATGTGGAGTTTTCACGCAATCAATTGAGCGAAGTAAAAAAATGTTTCAGATGATAAATGTAGGTAGTGTGATCATTAATGACGGTCCTGCATTTAGAATGGATCATTTCCCTTTTGGTGGGGTAAAATCCAGTGGAATAGGTCGTGAAGGCCTTAAATATGCAATGGATGAATTAAGCTCCATAAAAAGCCTAGTTTTATAAACAAAATCAGTTGCGACCTTTTTGTCTAAATAGCTCTCTTAACGTCAAATCCTTAGCGTTTTTGTCATATATTTATTATTCTTACTACAAGTTACATTTAATTAAATATTTTTAGGAGAAAACATGAATCAATTAGTTAATTCAATTACTCAGTTCTTGCCACCAGGGCTAGTTCAGAATGCATTTTTTATGGCAGCAATAACTTTAATTTTGGGTTACATCGTTGCAAAAATTTTAAGTATGGTTATTTCAGGAGCTTTAGGTTTTTTAAAGCTTGATAGTGAAACAGCTAGAAAACTTGGATTTGCTAGAGGAAAAGTTTTACAACATAGTGTTGCTAAAATGATCTTTTGGATTGTTATGCTTTTCGTTTTTATCAACGTATTACAAATCCTTGGGTTTGATAGTGCCATTGAACCAATCCAAAGTATGCTAAATCAAATCATGGCATTTTTACCTAAGCTATTCTTAGCGGGTGTAATTTTAGCATGTGCTATTTTTGGATCTAAAATTGTCAAAAATATTTTAGATAGTGCTTTTACTGCTTTCGATTTAGATGGAAAATTAGGACTTCATAAACTAACAGGATCTTCTGCTTCTGTTTCAAGAGTGATTACAACGACTCTTTCTGGATTAGTATTTTTATTTATTCTACCTGTCGCACTTAGAACATTAAATATTCCATCATTAGCAGCTCCTATTGAGGGAATTATTAATTCATTTGCAGTTCTATTACCAAAGCTATTGGGTGCAATTATTCTTATGGCAGTTGGTCTATTTATTGCAAAAATTGTTCAAGGAATTATTACTGACCTTTTAAAAGTTGGTGGTGTTGATCAAATGCCTCAAAAACTAGGATTATCTGATTCAAATTCTTTTAAAGGAAAAAGTGTGTCAGATCTTGGTGGATATGCAAGTTTTGCTTCAATTGCCGTTGTAACTCTTGTAGGTGCTATTAATATTTTAAATATTCCATTTTTAACTGATCTTTTCAGTGGATTTAGCCATAACTTTTTTAATGTCTTAGCTGCAGTTATTATCCTACTAGTAGGATCAATAGCAGCGAACCTTGCTGGAAAATCATTAAGTTCTAATAAAGGTGTCGCTAAAGCTGCAAAGTTTGGAATCTTCTTTCTAACAGGTGTAATGGCCCTAGATAGATTAGGAATTGCAAACTCAATCTCTAGTAATGGATTCTTGATCATAATGGCCGCTTTAGGTGTTGCTGTTGGTGTTGGTGGTGCAATTGCTATCGGTTATGGTGGTAGAGACGCTGCTGCAAGAGTATTAAATAAATTAATTAAATAGTTTTACTAGTTCTAATAATTTATAACTTTAGGCCCTAAATTTTACTTTAGGGCCTTTTTTTTTGCCATAATCTAGAGATGAAAAAGACTTCTGTAGTTATTAAAAAATTTGGAAATGCACAATCTTTAAAAATAGAAGAATCCGAGTTAGATACAAACCTAGAACCAGATGAAGTTTTAATTGATGTTCATTACTCTGGGATTAATTTCGCAGATATTGTCATGCGCTTAGGTTTATATCAAGATGCACCTCCTAAACCATTTATTCCTGGTTATGAAGTTTCTGGAAAAATCTTGAAAGTTGGTGATCATGTTAAAAACTTTAAAGTCGGTGAAAGTGTTTTAGCTGGGACTCGCTTTGGAGGATATTCAAGTGTCGTAAAAGCTAAGAAGACTCACGTCCTACAAGTCCCACAAAACTACACTATGGAACAAGCTGGCGCATTACCAGTAAGTTTCATGACTGCTTATTTATGCTTATTTGAAATAGGACGTATAAAAAAGAGTGATAAAGTTTTGATAGATTGTGCAACAGGTGGAGTTGGATCCATTTGTTTACAAATGCTTGAAAAAATTGGTTGTGAAACTTATGGCCTATCTACGACAAAGAAGAAATTTAAAAATATTACTCAATATGGAGCTACGCCTATTCTAAGAAATGAGTTTAAAGATTTTCCTGATAAAGACTTTAATTTTATTATTAATTCATCTGGTTCACGAGAAACAACGAATGAGCATATTAAACATTTAGATCTAGGTGGACAATTATTATATTTGGGAGTCAGCTCCATGATAGATAATGGAAAAAAGTCATACTTAAAACTTGCTAAAAGTTTAATCACAGTTCCGTGGTTTTTATCTTTTGGCTTTATGATGAATAACTACACCATATCTGGGATAAATGTTTTGAACTATTTTGATGACCCAAAGTGGGCCGAAATAGTCTTTAAAAAATTAGTTGAGCATAGTTACCTTAAGCCAAGTATAGGTAAAATTTATCCTTTTGATCAAGTAAGTCAGGCCCACCTTGACCTCGAACAATCTAAAGCAGTAGGAAAATTGCTACTTCATTGGAAATAAGAATTTCCGCAATAAATACTAGTTACCCAATTCCTTTATAATTTATACATGAGTTCTAATCATTTAATGTATGAAAAATTATCAAAGCTTTACGAGGGTATTTGGTATCCTATGTTTCAAAAAAGTTTTAGAAAAGTTTGTGGTCATATTAATAGTAATAACCCTAAAAATGTTCTTGAAGTTGGAATTGGTCCAGGATCTACTTTAAAGTTTTATGATCCATCGATTCACTTAACAGGAGTTGATGTTAGTAAACAAATGATTGAAATCGCTCAAAAAAAAGTTGATAAAAAAAACCTTGAAAATGTAACGTTACTAGCGACTGAACCTGATAATTATCCATTTGAGAAAAAATCTTTTGATATAGCTGTGACCTTTTCAGTTGTAACTGTCGTTCCTGAACCTATCCCATTTGTTGAAAGTATTGTCTCTATGATTAAGCCTGGAGGACTTTTATATATTGTTGGACATTTTCAAAAAAGTGACACTAATGAGTTATTAAAAACCATTGATGAACTCTTTGATCCAGTCACTAAAAAACTCATGGGATTTACTATGAAGTTAAAAGAAGAAGAGTTAAAGAAAATAAAAAACATAAAATTAGTTGAGAAATTTACCGCCACTGATATGTTGAACTTTCCATTTAATTCTTGTTTAGTTTTTAAAGTTAAATAAAGTAATACTATTCTATTTGATTAAGAGATCATTTTGCTCAACAATCATAGCTATGAAAAAACTATTTATACTGACTATCTTATCTCTTCAATCCTTAGCCGGTTTTGGACCCTTATCAGATTCTGGAATTCGAGGTAAACCTTATAATGAAATCATTAAAGACCTCCAAAGTCTTGAAGAAAAACTCCCTAACTATGTAAAAGTCATTCAATATGGAGAATCTGAAAAAGGTACTCCGCTTTTTGTTGTCAGACTTGGTAAACCTAGGACTGGAGCTAAAACTGTTTTAATCTCAGGTGCGACTCATGGAGATGAATATTTAAATATTGCAGACCGACTTCCTATGTTTTTTTCTAAAGTTAAAATGAAAAAAAGCTTTAGAAAACTTGTTAATAATAAAGTCATTTATATAGTTCCTATTTTCAATCCAGATGGTTATACAAAAATCCGAAGAGAAAATTCAAAAAGAAAAGATTTAAATAGAGACTTCCCTTTACTAAGTCAAAATAAAGTACGTCTTACTCAGAATGAAACTAAATACTGGGTAAAGTTTTTAGACAAGCAAGTTAATAAGTATAAATTAGATGTTAAATTGAGCGTTGACTATCATTGTTGTTATGGAGCTCTATTATTTCCTTGGGCCTATACTTTAAATGTGAAACTAGAACCTGAAGATCTCATGAGACATAATCAACTTGGAGAGCTGATGAAAGATGAGATTGATAACCGTTATGTTTATGGAAGTACGGGAGAAATTCTTTGGTATACAGCTGCTGGAACTTCTAAAGATTATTATTATGATAGATATAAAGCTTTATCTGTTACTTTTGAAGGTGAGTTTAAAAAAGAACATTTAAAATATGAAAAACATCAAAAATGGTGGTTGAGAATATTAAAAAATTTATAGTAATTTCTAAATACATTATTGAATTCTAAGTTTAATCAACATCTTCCATAATCGTAGTTGAAATTTCATTAACCACTTTTAAACGTTGAATTATTTATGTATTGATGTACGACCCAATCATAGTCAATCACTATTATAAACAAATCGTAACTCTACCCCCTCCACCAGTACATGAAGATCCAGGACAACAATTTGCAGAAGAAGTACATGGATCTCCAGGAGGTATACAACAAATACCATTTGACCCACAAAAATATGATGTACAATCACTTGGAGGACAACAAGCTTGTCCTAAGCCTCCACAATTATTTCCTCCTGGACCACCACCTCCATTGCCTGCTACACAAGTTCCTCTATTACAATTCGCACCAGGATCACAACGAGCTCCTGATGAACAACAAGCTCCTCCAGGAGCTCCACATGGAGTAGTAGTAGTAGTAGTAGTAGTAGTAGTAGTAGTAGTAGTAGTAGTAGTAGTAGTAGTAGTAGTAGTAGTAGTAGTAGTAGTAGTAGTTTCTCCTCCAACGTCTGTACATATATTATTAAAACATTGAGTACCACTTTCACATTCAATACCCGATGTACAACATACCTGCCCAAAAGCTCCACATGGAATTGTTGTTGTAGTTGTTGTAGTTGTTGTAGTTGTTGTAGTTGTTGTAGTTGTTGTAGTACCTGGTCCATTATCACAAATCATAGTTCCACCTTGGCCAGCAGAACATGAATTCCCATTACAGCAATCCGATGAAGAGCCACAAGGGTCTCCTGGAGGAACACAACAAACACCTCCAGTACAACTATAAGCTCCTCCTCCACAATCATTTCCTGGCATACAGCAAGCTTCGCCTAATCCTCCACATGACACAGCAGTTGTAGATGTACTAGTTGTGATTGGTGGTCCACAAACATTATTCGTACAAACTTCTCCTCCAGTACAAATTGGAAAACAAATATCAGGATCATCTGCTGGACAATCTGCATCTAAGCAGCGTTCTTCTCCATCAGCACAAACTATGCAGCTTGTTATGCTTGGATCACAAGTTTCACCAGCACAACTAATAGTTGCCTCTATTTCACAAATATTATTATTACAAACCTCTCCTGCGGGACAAGTTGGGAAACAAACATCAGGATCATCCGGAGGGCAACTTGCATCATCACAACTGTCTTGTCCATCAGCACAAACTACACAACTTGTTACACTTGAATCACAAGTTGCCCCCCCACAACTTAGTGGATCCACACATGCATTGTCTTCACAAACTTGTGGTGATGTACAAGCAATTGTAGGACAAGTATTAGGATTTTCAATACACTGAGTGGTTGTTGTCCCTTCACATGTTGAACAACTCGTAATCCCATCTTCTTCGACACAAGTCCTTGATTGCTCTATTCCCTCATTACCACTTCCCGCTGAACAAGTTCCTGTATCTTCCCAAGGTCCATTCCAATTACACACTGGTTGACATTCAGGATCACCTATTTGCACTGGACATTCACATAAATCTCCTGAAGCTGGAGTACATATTCCTGCCGCACTACAATTCCCATCCACACATTCTGCATTATCGGTACAAGTCTGACATTCTGTGAAACTAGCTGTCACTTCACAAACATTGGCATTACAACTTAAACTATCTCCACAACTATTCCCTGGACAACAAGGTTGCCCCTCTGCTCCACAAGGATTACAAGTTCCATTATCACAGAAATCACTTGTGCTCCCACAAGTTCCACCAACTCCTCCACAACATGCTTGACCACTAGCTCCACAATCTCCACAGGTTCCACCTTGGCACTCTAGAGGTGAATTACAATCTGTCCCATTACAACAAACCTGACCAGCATCTCCACAATCAATACAACTTCCACCACTACATTCACCACTTGTACATACATCACCTGGACAACATGCCTGTCCAACATCACCACAACCAACACAACTTCCTAATGGGTTTCCTGATCCACCTGATTCACAAGTTTGACCAGTAGGGCATTCTGGATGACAACAAGGAGGACTTGGACAATCTCCATTCCACTCACAAGTTCCTGCATTACAAATTTCTGTTATTGGATCACAAGCAGGAGTACAAGACGTATCATCTTCACAAGTTCCTCCATTACAAATTTTTCCTACAGGACATGTTGGGGTACAACTATTATCTGGCTCACAAGTTCCAGCATTACATACTTCTCCTGGTTCACAAGCTGGAGTACAAGACGTATCATCCTCACAAGTTCCTCCATTACAAATCTTTCCTACTGGACATTCTGGAGTACAACTTGGATCATCAACACAGCTCCCCCCTTCACAAACCTTACCTGGGTCACAAGTAGGACTACAACTATTGTCACTCTGACAAGTTCCATTTACGCAAGTCTCTCCAACGCTACAGGCTGGTACACAAGCTGTATTATCTGGACAATCACCATCTGTATCACAATCACATGTCCCATCAGCTTCAGTTCGCGTACTACCATTAGCTTGTGGACATTCTGCTCCACACTCACCTTGAGGTTTTGTAATAGTATAAGTAAAGACCATATCACAATCTGGTGTAGGCTCCGTATCACTACAAACTCCACAAACCCTCTCTCCTGCGTCTTCACTTCCAACACAATCTCCATTTGGTATAGTAATCGTTATAGGTCTGTATTGAATCTCACCTTCGACTGCATCAAGTACATTAGGGTCATTACACTTCACTCCACACTCATTTGGCGGCGTTTCATTAACTCCTACAAACTTTTCAGGACAAGTTTTAGAAGTGGAACTTACACAATCACAAGTTAATTGATGACTAAAACTTCGACCTGCTGGATCAGCTGGCTGCGTTGCTGCTTCAACTGAAGTCTCAGGTACAGGAATAGGTACATTGATCTCGCCTTCTGATTGCCATCTATTTACACAATCAATGACTGGTTCGATTAAATTACAAAAGGATGTATAACATCCCGTTGATGCATCCAGAGTTAAACCCGTCTCTACTATACACGCATTTTCTCCACAACTTGCTTCGGCTGGTTCTGGGCATGGGGGTGGGGGTGGTAGTGATGGCAATGGTGGTGGTGTAGTACCACTGGTCGTACCATTATTACTGCTGCCTGTAGTTGTAGAAGGTGGATCATCATCCGTAACAAAAATATGTTTTACATCATCAGGCTCAATAGTTTTACATTTCAAACCTGTTTCAGTAAAGCCTATAGGAACTTGTCCCGCTGGGCAGGTAGTATTGGTATCCTTAGGCTTCACTCCTTTTTGAGTACAATCAAAACGATAATAAATAGGATCGTCTGCAGTTGGATCTTGAACTAAAGTCATTCCACTTATAAAACCACCATTGGGTTTAAAGTCATCAAACTCTGCAATACATTCTTCATCTGGATTGGCTGGAGGTAGAATTCTTTTATTACATTCAAAACTCCCATCAGCAGCTGTATCTAAAACTCCGACTTGATCTCCTCCCATGCAAGTCTTTGCTCTAACTGTTCGACGGATATTTACACCAATATCAAAGCAATCATCAACGATATTCTCTTTATCTCTTTTAACATTGACTGCAAATTCTCTTTTAACTTCCTTGAGTCCAACTCCTTCTGTCCTCTCAAAAATCATAGAAAGAAAAACTTTTTGTTCTCGAGCTGAGACAGAAATATCTTTTACTCTAAGAGTTTTGTTTTCATCAATAAAGCTTTGCTCATTAATCAAAAGTTCGCTACCACCTTTACCGTCAGTATGAATTGAGTCAATAAGAGAATTATATTCTTGCCCATCTTCAAGTTTTTCATTATAAAAATAAGACATACAAACATCGTATTGCCTCATAGTATTAAAAACTTCATTAAATAAACTAACTGCCCTAGCATCTGCTCTTAGTGCCGTAGATTTTTCATTTAGATCAGTTTTAATTTGTAATAAGAAAATAACAGAAGTAGCCATCAAACCTGATGCAATAAGAAGTTCTATGATAGAAAAACCAAATCTTTGAAATTTTCTTCTGCTTGTCTTGATAAAAATCCTATTCTTCAAGTTTTAATTAGTTAATTATTTATTATAATATGTCTTCTTATATACAATTCAAACAAGAAAATTTACTTTGAAATTCTAGAGTAAATCAATATCTGACCATTTTAATTGTCTTTTTGTATTTTGAAAGATCTCTAACTAATGCTTCAGATTCAAACTATTAACTCTATGAAAAATTATGCTAGACTAATTAATAGTAATGAAGAAATTAATAAAAAATACTGGTATTGGTCTATTACAAGTTTTAATCATGGTTGGAATGGTCACCTCTATTGCAACCTATTTATTAAAAAGTTCTTCTATCGCATCAAAAGCAGTTCGAGCATCTTTTTATCGTCAAGAGCTTTATACATATAATGAACGGTTAAAAGATTATTTAAGTGATTCTGGAATGTGTAACGATTTATTTAGCAACAGCCTAATAGGTACAAATTATTTAAAATTATCCCATGAGAAAATTGGATCTATACTTGAAGTTTTTGGAGTAGATGGAAAAGAAAATTTAATAGGGAGTAATCGTGCGTTCAAACTTACAAAAGCATTTTTAACGGATGAGAATACAGGTTTTGTAAAACTCAAATATGCAGTTACCTTAGCTGATGAATTTAAAAATTCAGTCTATATTCCTGATGAAATATTTAATGAAGTTCATTTATTTGCGACTTTCAAAGAAACAAATGGGGCCATCAAAGATTGTTACCATGATCCCTTTGACCCTAACTATGAAGATGATTATCCAGATGGAGTCATTTCTCAAAGTATAAGAAAACTATGTCACACCATTCAAGTAGACCCTCAAGATGAGACAGAATATACAGTCAAAAGAAATGAAAATGAAATGCCAGGAGCTTATCTAGATCCTGTCACTATGGATTGCTTTATTCCTGGGTTCGATGAAAAAACATTTAAAAACAAACCAGGCAAAAGTGAAGTAGCAGGTAAATTAAATTTTAAAGAAGCAACTACCGGTGAACATAAAGGCAAAGTGTTAGTCGAGCTCGAGTATGTTGATAATAAATGCCACCTCCCAAGTAAAGGACAATGTCCAACAGGAACTTTTTTAGTAGGAATTAATTCAGACTGTTCTCTAAATTGTAAATACTTAACCGGAAATGATGTTGCTCATATAGTAGAACATAAAGCTCCTGGTGAAGAAACTGGTGACACAGATTGGAAAAATTGTTTTGGTAAAGGATCTTCACTAAGTTTAAATAATGGAACAACTTTTGGAACGGCATGTGATCAAGATCTTCCTCCAAATTTTAATGGAGACTTTTAAAATGAAATTATTAAATTCTAAAGGTTTTAGTTTAGTAGAAACACTTGTTTCAATTGGTCTTTTAGGTATTTTGGGTGCTATTACTATGTCTATCTTTCAAGATATTAACTCTACTCAAAGAAGTATCGAAGAATCTCAAAACTTAGATCTATTCACAGGTGAAATTTCAAGTCTTCTCTTGGATCATGATGAATGTACTGCAAATTTCAGAGGAAAAACACTTAATCAAAAAATAGAGGAAATAAGAAAGTTTAAAAATTATAAAAATGATCAAATTCTATATGAAGGAAACGATGTAATCGAAGGAAATGCAATAGGTGGAAAACCAATGATAACTACCGGTGCAGACTCTGATTATTCTAGACCTTTTTCTAGAGATTACTTTGTTGATGATATAACTTTGGATCAAGTAAATGAGAATAGTTCAGTCGCGTTGAAGATAAAGTTTAAAAAAGACAAAAATAGACCTGGAGTTGCAGAAATAGTAAGAAAAATAAACTTGTTTGTAGACTTTGGAACTGAAGACGGTGACACTATTTTAAGTTGTTACTCTGATTTGAGTAGATTGAAAACAACCTTGATTGAAAAGGCGTGTGACGAACTTACAGGCTCCTCTGTTTTAAATGAAGAAGGTCATTGCGAAATCCCTACTTATAAGCAAACTGATTGTGAAGCTCAGGGTGAAGGGTATCATCTTGTTGGTTTTAAAAAGTTTCCTGAAAACTCCGATAATCCAAAACTCTATATTCCGGATTGTCAGAAAATCGATCTAGCGACTGGGTATAAATATGAGGTTAATGGGAATCAAGGAGTTCTAAAACATCCGACTGGAGGAACTATCGTCAGTACAAATTCAATCCCGAGAGTTGGGAGTTCAGGCCCTGTAATTACGGGAGGAGCAGGTGGTCCTAAAATACCAATTCATAATAATGGCTTCCTAAATGGATATAATGTTGAAGGAACAGGTTCAGGTAGTCTTGATAAAATAAAGCTAAGTCAGTTCAAACCGGCAGTAGGACCTGAAACAGGTAATCCTACTGAAGGAAGTGATTTACATTGTGATAATGAATTCGGCACTAACCCTAACGGTGGTAAGCGATATCGAAATCAATATGGTTCTATGACTTTAACTTTTACTAATCAAGGCTTGCAATTTGATTGTAAGTAAATTGTAATTGTCTTTTTTAAACAGGAACAAATGTACTCAAATAAAAAAAATAACCTTACTTTAACAATAATTTGGTATGCACTATTTGCAGCTATTTTCATCTACCTATTAGTTCTTTATCTTGGTCCAGCTGGTCAGAATTATAGTGTTGAAGATATTTCATACACTAGTGACTCTCTTTTTAAGACTTTAGTCATAGCAGCCGGATTTGTACTTATATTAGGATATTTGATTAGTAAGTATCTTGCTTCGAAAATTACCAATGATGATTTTAGCACCCCATACATTATAAAATGGGCTACTGCTGATGCCATTGCTATTTTAGGATTTTTTATTGGATATCAATTAGAAAGTCTTAGTGCTTATCAACCATTTTTTATTATTTCTTTGATGATTATGCTCAATAATTACCCAAGGCTACAAAATACTTAAAAAGTCTATTCTAATTCTCTGGGAAAGAAAACTTATCTCCTGGATTTGTTAACAATTCTATTTCTTCTATATTTATAAATCCATCTTCATCAGAGTCTATATCTTCAATCAAGTTAAATCTAAATCTCTTCCGTACAGCATCTTTTCCATATGAATTCAATGGACCACCAGGAACCTTGTGACAAACAGTACAGCTATATTGAGATTCTTTATAATCCGGATAGTCATTATAAAATTTATTCATTAAAGCTGGATTGGAATACAAGTTTAAGCTCAAAAAACAAGTAAATATTAAATATATTATTTTCTTCATACAAAAACTCCCTAAACGGGTATAACTTGTATTTCTCTCAGAATCAACTCTTCCAGAGTTAATCTCAGCCTTTTTGAAATAATTACACCAAAACTCAAGATAATTTAGGAAACTTGATATGCTTCTTTAAATATCATGATCAGTCCCATGACAAGGACAAAATACCCAAAATATATTTTTAATTTTTTATTACTAACTTTTGTTGAAAAAAACCTTCCTAAAAATAATCCAATACAAGCTAAAATAAAAAATAATATCAAAAAATTTCGACTTACCGGTTCGACGTAATGAAATGAACTTAAAAAACCAACTAAGCAATTTATAAAAATAATCATAAAAGAGGTACCGATGGCCTCTTTCATCTTAAATCCCAATAATAAATGAAGAGCAGGAACGATTAAAAACCCTCCTCCAGCTCCAATAAATCCAGTGATTGCTCCTATAAAAGCCCCCTGAGAGGTAATTTTAAAAATATTTTTCTCTAATAATTTCTTCTTAACCTCTTTTTTTGAAATCATTTTCAAAGCAGATATAATTAAAAAAATTGCAAAGAAAATAATAATTAATTGATTCTTTGAGATCAGCCCTAGATCTTCAGGAATACTTGGTAGAATAAATCTTCGAGACAAGAAAACAAAAAAAGTCGACGTAACTCCAAATAATAGTCCATCTCTTACTCGAATTAAGTCTTGCCTATAACTGCTGATAGCTCCCAGTCCAGAAGTTGCTCCAACGACAAGAAGAGAATAAGTTGTTGCTTGAAGTGCACTGAAACTAAAAAAATACATGAAAATTGGAACTGATAAAATGGAGCCTCCACCACCTAGAAGTCCTAATACAAAACCCATAAATATAGCTAATAAATAACCAAAAACTTCCATAGGAAAAGAGTAACAATTTAATATTAGAAATCAAACGAGAAACAGACTTAACAATCTACTCCAAGAATACAAAACTCATACTTTGACCAATAACCATAAGTATCTGTAATAAAAGCATAATTTACTCCATCAGAACTACTAGACAGTTCACGAAGAATTGTTCGAGGTTTTAAATTTTAAGAATAAATAAGAAAGATGTTCACTAAGAGTTTACTATTTCAACAAAAAACTTGGATATTATGTGAATGAAAGCTTCCTTGCTATACATCTATATTCCATCACGAAAGTGAAAATCTAATAACATAAGTTTAGAGACTTTATCTTAGCAAGAGTGTTAATCAACTCAGAACTCTGATTACTTCCAAAAACAGCAACTCCATCAATTTCAATCGTATTTGACCTTTCCCCCTTATTTCATACCACTATCAAACTCGGTTTAACATAGCTTTTTTCTATTTTTATAATTTTAGCTTTGGGTGCAGGTGGCCTGTAATTCAATGAACTATGAGGCCTATAGTGATTATAGTGATACACC
>CALHLC010000039.1 GCA_938034385.1 uncultured Bacteriovoracaceae bacterium | reverse complement strand
TGACCTTCCCCCATTGACTAGTCCAGTCGCTATGTCGTAAGCATTGCGTTATCTGGACGCAACAAATGGAGAAGAAAATGGGAAGGAAAAACTTTAAACCAGAACAAATCATTAAGATTCTAAGAGGTATTGAATCCTTATTAGCAGAAGGTAAAAATCTAAGAGATTGCTGTAGAACATTCCAAATTAGTGACAATACTTTCTACCGATGGAAAAAAGAATACGGTGGAATGCAAGTTGATCAAGCAAAAAGATTAAAACAACTTGAAAAAGAAAACCTAAGACTAAAAAAAATTGTAGCTGATCAACAACTTGAAATAGCCGTTCATAAGGAGATATCTAAGGGAAACTTCTAAGCACTCAACGGAAGAGGCAAGCAGTTCATATGACTATGGAGAAGTTTAAAGTCTCAGAAAGAAAAGGCTGTAAACTCATAGGTCAAAATAGAAGCACACAAAGATATAAGTATTATGAATCTCCTAGGGATCAACTCATAAGAAAGAAGGTAATAGATTTAGCTAGTGAATATGGAAGATATGGAACACCTAGGATTACAGCTTTGATTAAAAATGCAGGGATTGTAATTAACCATAAGAAAGTTGAGCGAATATGGACTCAAGAAGGATTAAAGGTACCTAGTAAACAACCTAAGAGATCAAGACTCTGGTTGAATGATAATAGCTGTATAAGAAAAAGACCTGAATATAAAAATCATGTCTGGAGCTATGACTTTGTTTTTGATCGTACTTACCCTGATAAGAAGAGCTTTAGAATTCTTAATATTATTGATGAGTATACAAGAGAGTGTTTATTAAGCTTTGCTAGAAGAAAACAAAACTCAGAGACAGTGATCGAATCTTTAGGGCAGCTCTTTATAAGTAGAGGTTTACCTGATTATATAAGATCAGATAATGGAGCAGAGTTCATAGCACTTGATCTTCAAGATTGGTTAAAGAGATTGAAGGTAAAAACTTTGTATATAGAGCCTGGTAGCCCTTGGGAGAATGGTTATTGTGAATCTTTCAATGGAAAAATGAGAGATGAGTTATTGAATGGAGAAATATTTTATAATTTAAGAGAAGCTAATTATGTGCTTAAAGATTGGGTGTATCATTACAATCATTATAGGCCACATAGTTCATTGAATTACAGACCTCCTGCACCAAAAGCTAAAATTATAAAAATAGAAAAAAACTATGTTAAACCGAGTTTGATAGTGGTATGAAATAAGGGGGAAAGGTCATTAGAGCTACTGTCAATAAATTCAAGACCTATCATTAAACTAAGCTATTGCAAGTGATCCTGATAAACACTATAAACAAAAGAGGCAATATAATACGGAGTATAAATGGCTAATATAAAGTTAAAACCTATTGATCAACTCGAAACATGGAACACTAAAGAACTAAGGAAACTTCGGATAACTATTAAAAATCGGATGGAAAGCTTAAGTTTGAGTTCTAAAAAAAAAGAATTACCTCCTAGCCATCCACTACACCTGATGGATATAGGAGAAATAAAGAACTTACTTGAGAAAGTCCAAAAGGCCGAGCGCATCCTATCAAAGCAATAAATATTTTATTGATTCATTTTCTTATAAATTAAATACCCAACAACTGCATCACAAGCAGCATATTTTATCTGAGCAGAGGTAAGAGTCTCTCTTTGCCAATTAGATATTTTCGCTTTTTTAGACAACCGTCCTTTTAGAAAAATTGCTGTAAGTGCTCGTAGCCCAAAATTTGTTATCTGTTTCTGTTTCGCTACCTCTGCCAAATCTACAAAGCCTTGCTCTTTAAAGTCGCTCAATTTTTTCAAGGCCTTAATATCATCAGAAATTGCAACTCCTACTTTGATGATTTTCGGGTTTTCTAAAATAGCGCTCAGTTCTTTTATTAACGGAAACTTATTAAGTCTAAAAAGATAAGCGTGAGTATCTGTTCCAAGTTGCAACATGGAAACGTTATAGCTCTCCCCTTTTTTAAAAGCGGCTTTAGTTTCTGTATCAAAGCCGAGAATAGTTTCATTTTTTATCGTTTCAATTGCTTCTAATGCTGCTTGTTTTGATTCAATTAGAATTGTCTTACCTGTGAATTGATATAAAGGTAATTTATTAATTTCTTCCTTGGAGATTGATAATTGATAGGTCATTTATTAGTACTACATCTCATCTAATTCTTTGCACAGAAAAAAGTATTCTTTAGAATTAGACTCGGTGTGGCATAATGATCAAAACTCATAAAATCTCAAGAAGCACTATGTTTCATTTTGCTTTCTTTTTTCATAAACTATTTAAGCTTTAATAATTTGTTAAACTGAAGGAACAATCGTGCGCTATATAATACTTCCGGTACTCTTGCTTTTTATCTCTTGTGGTAAGGAGCAAAAAAATAGAATTACTCCGAAAGCTATTAAAAAAAATGAATCAAAATGGGTATCATGTGAAGTTTTGAATAAATCAACTCAAAAATTTGAATATTGCTCATCTTTCACTCTAGAACGATCTAAAGATGAAGTTTCTGGAACTCAAATTATCAAAGAATATACTCAAGAATTAAAAGAAAAATGTGAAAAATATAATCAAGAGCTAGATTTAGAAGGTCACTTCTCCAATGGTGTAAATTGTTCTTCAACACCCAATTCATATAGTGACCATGGATGTTTGTTCTCCATGACAATACATCCTCGCACAATGATAGTTAAAACTTTTAGTGTGGCCCCGAAAGAGTTCAATTCTGAGTCTAAAGACTATTGTGATCAGATGAAAGAGATCTTTGCAGAAAATCCTGATATTTTTAAAGTACAATGGGTAAAAAGATAGCTTCTCTTAAATATCCTTAGATAAAGGATACACATATTTTACTTCACTTAAAAAAAGTCTAATTTAGTAACAACATTAGTTGTATGACCGGCTTTTACTCTAGTGAAAATTTTTCTTGTTTTCATATTCTCTCCACTTAGTTCAAATTCTATATGAGATTCTTTAGATTTCGTCATTGGAGCATCAAAAGAATATGAATAAATATTTTTGGAAATCTTGTTTGGCTTTATTCCTAGTTTAAATAACTTTGCTAATAATTTTTTATTATTTTCAGGATAAGTTAATATTTCAATATTAGGACGTTTACTTGATTCAATATAAAGCGTTATTCGAAACCTCGAAAGCTCCTTGGGCTGCTTTATCATCGATTGCTCAATATTCTCTCCATTTAAGTGATTTAAAAGTAGGTTAAGGGCCGGATGTCCACACTTTCTATTATTAATACATTTTGAAGGAATCTTAGCAATACCATGTCGATCAAACTTAAAGTGAGATGCTTTTAATAATATATAAGGAATAGTGTTTAATCTCTCAGCTCCACACATAAGCTCATTATTTTTATAATTACCTCTGGCGTTTAAAAACAAAGAACTCGTTCTTGACGAATATACAGGAACAACATTATCATCTTCTCCAAAAATCCCACTATGCTTAAATGAATAGCCTCCCATTGAAAGAGCTCTCGTTTTAGGAAGTAATTGTTGTTGAACTTTAAGAAGTCTATAATAATTCTTAGAACCATATCTCATTCCAATCAACTCTTGTTTTCCAAAAGGTGAAAATCGGCCATCAATAAATTGAAAAAAGTCTCCCCACTGTGCAACATGAGCACCATGAAAAGGAGTTGAAAGCGTAATAAAAGAATCAATTTTATCAAAGTGAGCTGAAGATTTCACCATATCAAGAAAAGCTAAGCCAACTAAACCACCTTGAGAATGCATAATCATTGAAAAAGAATCATCTTTCTTTAGTCGATGAAACACACTTTTTTTATTAAAGCTTGAAGCGAAATTCCAAATAGTCTTAAACCTATTGCCGGTATCATATTCAAACTTTTCGACTTTTGTACATTCGGGTAATTGAGACTCGAGGGTTTCTTTCATGTGACCAAAAGTCTTTCCTTTTCCATTAATCCCGTGAATAAGATAGATATAATGAGTTCCAAGACAACTAGCCAACGTTGGCAAGGAAACAAAGAAGATAAAAGCAAGCATGACTAATTTTTTCATTGGCTCAACTTAGCATGATTCATATTCAATAGACTTAATCTATGAATTTTTACATAGTTTAATTTAACTTTAGTAAAAGACTCTTTAAGTATAAATATTTCGAGATCAAGTCCAATAATCCATAAATTATATAAATAAATAGGAGGCTTTTACCTCACCTTTGAAAAAGTGGCTTTTAAAGTACAATAGCCATTCATTAAAAATTCTTAAAGGAGTAAGAAATGTCTAAATTTAACGAAGTATTTGAAAGATGTACTAAGCAAATTGAGGAATCTACAGATTCATGGAATACAGATCTATTAGAAGCTATAGCAAAAGGTCTCGGACCATCTATCTATAAAGCAGACGCTATTTTAGTCTCAACTGGTAGTAAAGATGAAGTTGATAGAATCAGAACGAACTTTATCCACAAGAAGTTCGGCATTGAAGGAAAAAGAGCTGATGATGCTATTGAGTATGCTACAAACAAACTTGGTAGCTCAAATAGAAATAAATTAAGACCAGTTTTTTATTATTTTATCGTAGAAAGCCTTGGTCAAGAGTCTCACTATATCTCTAAAAAAGTTGCTTAAGTTTTGGTCCAGGCTCACTTAAAGTAGTGAGCCTAGGCTTTCACTTAAACAGCTGCTGTACTTTGATTTTGATCATTTTTATCAGTAACTAATTTAAATAATTTTTCACATACAATTCCAGCTACTTCAAGTCTCCCAAAAACACCCTTTAAAACTTCTTGTCTTAAATCCGGTCTTTGTTCTAATAAAGGAGTCAATACATCATCTCTCCAGCCTTGAGCATGTTTAATATCAACAACACTATGCTCACTTACATAAACTAAATCTTTATCATCAAGGCCTACTCTTTTTAGACCATCATAAACATAGTTCATCTTTCCTGGCACTGCCATTTCAACACATAACAAAGCACCTAAGGCCTGAGTGTTTTTCTTTCGATTCAAGCTAGACTTGAAATAAAAATTTGCTAAAGCTAATTCTTCCCAACAATATTTTGAAGGGTGCTGAATATGCTCTTGCTCATTAATATTAAGAGTATTCATCAGCTTGATTCTCAATTTTCTATGAGTTCTATCTTGTCTACCTTTTCCTATTTCATCCCAAAAGTTTGAAGCGATCTCGATTCTTTTTTGTCCATATACACCAGGCATTAAATAGCAAAGAATATCTGAAAAACATAAATCAAATGGACCTTCTTGTCTTATATATTCTCTTAAGTCCTCTAAGCTTGCATTGTCTTTAAGGTATGAAAAAAGAGGGTGATCAACTCCTGAATGATGACTATGAATTGTTTTTTCAAGATCATTAAAAAAGTCATTTGAATTTGCCAATGCCTCTATCTCATCTTCATATTTACTCTCTAGAACTTGCTCCCAAACTTTCTCAAGCTTTGTTCTTATTGTTAAGATTTGTAAATCGTTCACATCTAAAACGTCTTCAGACCAAGGTGCAACAAAGTGACAGATATAAATTTCATAAAGTGCTCTATGTAAATTTTCAAAGCCTTTTTCTTTACCTGCTAATACATCTGAGATAATCTCGTCTACTTTTGCATTTAAAATATCTGAAACAGTCTCATCTCTATAAAGCTCTGCTTTATTATAAGTTCCTTTCATTAATCTCAAAATCTGATGTAAAGTGTTCATGATTTATCCTTTTAAAGTGTTTAAAGTTTCTAAAATTTCATCTTCTGTATATAAAGATGATTTTAGATTCTCTTGATATTGGGTTATTAGTTTTTTAGATTTTTCTTTTCTTTTATTTGACTTCTCAGTCCAAGATTTCATTAATCCTTTGTAAATCTCATTAAGCTTACTCTCATCTATTAAAAGATTCTTTTCTTTTATAAACCTTTTAAGTCCATCTATTCCAGATCGTGATCCTAAAGTTTTAAATACTTTTGTTCCAACTTCTTCAGGTATGCTAATGTCAAAAATATCGGGACTCATTTTTTCTAACTCTGTTCTTATTCCTGTTGTGGTGGTGCTTGTAATCACTCCTGTGACTGGCGACGTAGGGTTTTCTATCAAACCATAAACTTGTTCAGCTTTCCTACTTAGTTGAAAAAGGTTTTCATATTTGAAATATGGAAGGTCTTGTCCATAAAGCTTTTTTAGTCCATAAGCAATTTCAGCAAGAGCTGGGTGACCTGCTCTATTTGCAAAGCCTCCAAGAGAAACATCTACCCCTTGCATGCCCATAGAAAGTCCAATTAGAGCATTACTTGTTGCTAGCCCAAAATCATTGTGAAAATGACCGTAAAATTTGAGCATTGAAAACTTTTCAATTTTTCGACCTACATATTCTTGTAATTGATCAGGCCGACACGTTCCTGCACTATCTACAAGTCTAATTTGAGAAATATCATGAGAGATAGCAACAGATAAAAAGTAATCGATTAAATCAAGGTCTGCTCTAAAATAATCTAATAAACCAAGCATTATTCTTGAACCATTTTTTGATTTATTTTTACTTATAAAGTTTTCAAACCATTCTAAGTTAACTTGCTTTCTCTCTTGGTCAGATAAATCCATCCATTCAAGAGTATTAATTTTATCAATCTCAGTTTCATTATAAATTTTAGGAAATAAATATTTAATTTGTTGATTAGAAGCACCATGAATGGCTAAGATCCAAACCGAATCATTTTCTATTCCAAACTCTTCTAATATTTGAGTTGTTTCATGGAACCTTTTACCAAGATGAGAAATAATGATAAAACGCTTATCTTTACTAATCTCACCAATTGTTTGCAGTCTTAAGAGCTCTTTTAACAGCTCAATATTCTCAGGAACATCTGGAAACATTCCTACAACTAACGATCTTACTCCAGAATTCAAAATATCCTGAGCTAGGTTTATCTTAGTATTAAGATCAACATAATAAGGAGATCTCTCAGAGCCCTCTCTTAAAGTTTCATCTATTATGTCTATATTGTGTTTAAAGTTCATAATTTTCTACCTAGTTCTTATCTCCACAAGCAATCTAACACCTCCTTACATTTGAAGGATTAACATAAGTTAAGACTACATAGATATTACATATCCTTGGTACTCACATTGATAACTTCGCGCAATATAGAAAATCTCCAACTAGGCTTTAAATGCATTCTAAGGATAATTAGAGCTATTTTTGATAAAGTAGACAAAAGGTATACTCATGAAAAAATTACTCTTATTATGTCTTCTTTCACTCTCACTCTCTCCGGTAGTATACGCCGCCCGCTCATTAAAATCTAAGCTTGCAGTTGTAAGAGAGATTTATAAAAGCTTAGAAACAAGAAAGTATTTTGAAGATTTCTTAGAAGAATTACTCAAAGACATTGAACTTTTCACACCTGAAGAATTAGACGAATATAGAATTAATCAAAAATCCATCAAAACTTTAAATGAAACACAACTTATACAGCTAGTTAATAAATATGAACAAGTCTACAATTTACTCGACAGATATACCCAAGAAGTAATTAAGTCTAAAAAATCTCCTGAGAAGTTGCTTAAAGTTCGAGATTCCTTACGAAAAGAAGCTTCAAACTTTTTCAAGAAGCAAAGTGTCGCTAAAGACTTAAAAGAACTTTTCAAATCAACCGAACCATTTAAAATAGAAGAGAAATTTAAAAAAGATGCAGTCAAAACATATTGGACTCATGAAATAATCAACAGAGAACTAAAAGAAACAGACAAAAACTTTTCTCATTACATTACAAATGAAGCAGGAGAAGCTCTTCCTGTTCAAAAGCCTGATAACTTAATTGATGTAATTGTTAAAAACATAGAATCAGCGAAGTCTGATATCAGTATCAATGTCTATGAGTTTAGCAACAAAGAAATAGCTGATGCACTAATAGCAAAGAAAAAAACTAACCCAAAAGTGAAAATCACTGTGGGGATAGATTTAGATGCAATAGAGCACAGTGATGCTGTAAAAGAAGTAGCTGAAAGATTAAAGGCAGCAGGGATAGATGTTAAAGAGATAGACTCGGTAGGAATCAATCATCAAAAAATGATTGTTATAGATCATGATTTAAAAGGTGAATCAAAAGTAATTCTATCATCAGGGAATTTTACAAACTCTGGAATTCATCCACTCGGAGATTTTGCAAACCTACCTCTATCTGAACAAAAAAGAATTTTAGAATCAGAAGACGCACAAAAGGTTTTAAAGTATGCCAAGCCAAATTCAAATCATCTTGCTGTTATTAAAAGTGATAGTTTTGCAGCAACGATTAAACACAACATGGACTATACTTTCAGTGGTTTGCGTGGAACACAATATCCTGTAAGTGGTGCATTTCAAATCATTGATACATCTAGTGAAAAACCTATAAGCTATTTTTTAGCATTTGCTCCGCAAGGTGCAATTGATGATATAAACTATAACTTCATTGGCAAAATGATTCGAGAAGGAAAGGGTCCGGAAATTGATATGATGATTTTTGCTCACTCATCAGAAACTATCTCTAACGAAATACTAGAAAAAATCAAATTTATTATAGCAAATGGTCAAAAGCCAATACTTCGTTTTGTAGGAGATCCTCCATTTGCTAAACGAGAATGGTCTCAGTTTTTAGTCATGGCCGGTTATAAAGCTACAGTTGATCCATATACGGGAATCACTATTTATAAGGAAGACAAAAAGTCTAAGTTCCTACAAGAACTTGGCCCAGAACTCTTAGAAGAGATAAGACAAATGAGTGTCTTTGTTGGCTCAAGCGAATATGGTAATAATTGGGTTCAATTAAGTAATGGGGAAAGAATCCCTCTGACTGCCAAGATTCATAGTAAGGTTGTAAGATCCGGTGATTGGACCTTATTTGTTAGTTCATTCAACTTTAGTAAAAATGCTGAAAATAGTAATGAAACAATTGCAGCGACAAATAACCCAAGAGTTGTCGAGAGAATTTCAGGAGCAACCGAATACCTCGCAATAAAAGCAAAACAAGAAAGCAGAACCCTTGTCCAAGTACTTAAAAATGCAAACGTTAGTAATAAAAAGAAGATCAGAGTAGCTAGAAAACTACGAAAAAAGTTAATTTCTCAAATCTCAGAAGGTGCCGACGATGTTCTTATTCAAGAGACGGTTAGAGAAATGAAAAAGGTACTTGGTCTTAACAAAACAAGAAATCTTATTTTCACCTTAGGCCAAGAGATTAAGATTGAGTCTCCTTTTCAAAAAACTAATTTCATCTTCGAATTTGATAATAACATTATCAAGTTTGATACAAAGAAGTTTACTTATGATGACTTCATAAAAACTTATGAAGGTGACAATCCTTCAAAGCTTATGGGATCAGCATTTAATGAAATCCAGTGGGCCTTAAAGGCCAACAATGGGAATCAAGTAAAGGTTTATTCTAAAATTGTATCTAACGAAGACCTCGAAAAGATCTTTGCATTCCTAAAGAAGAAAAATCATATTGAAAGTTTAATACCAACGAAAAACTTTATCCAGGTAGCTGATACTTCTGAAGTGGTTAAACTTATTGAAGGTGAAGTATCAAAGCTTAGCTCTAAGAAAATACCAAAAAAATATCTTTATCTCATCGGGGCAGATGGTAGCACGCGTGAAAAACTTCATCTTTTTTCATTTTCGGCTAGGAGTAAAGAAGATGTCACCCAAGTAACTAGAGCTCTAGCTAAGAAGTCTAAAAAATTAACAAAAACGGTCAAAATTGGTATCTTTAACAATAATACTCTCAGTAGAACAAAACCTGATAATTCAGTAATGAATACAGACGGTTCTCTTAGAGAACTAGACCTAAATGAATTATTAGATTGGCAAAAAACTTTACTTACAAACTGTAAAATATATTTATCAAAGAGAGGAAAATGAAAAATTTAGCTGTAATATTATTAATTCTGTGTTCATGTACTCAAACGATCTCTTTGAGATCTCCATCAAATAGCGAAGTTCATGACTCTTATATTAAAGATTTGAAACAACTTCATAAGTTTGCTCTCCAAGATAACTCGGAAGAGTTTTGTTCTCAAGAAATGCTGAGTAATGCATATGATAAAATGTATGGTTTAACTCAGGACGATGTCCAACTAGATACAATTGGCTTAGAAGAGAAATCAAAAGCAATTGATTTAAGTTTTCAAATAAGAGTAGATTCTAGAAAGCATTTAAAATTTATTAATGACAATCCTAATTTAAATAATTGCTTTGAAAATTATAGAAACCTCACAAGAGCATTAAGGTATCTTGAAGACTTTTTAATAGAAAATATTGAATTAGCAAAAAAAGATTCTCATAAATATAAAACTTTAACTGGCTTTGGAACATACTTTCTTGTTCACCCTGACTATAAAAACTCATTTACTCACTATAATGATTTAAAATCTGGAGATGTTGTTCTATCCAGAGGAAAAGCTTATACGAGTGCAGCTATTTCAAGAATAGCTTCAGTAGATTCTCAGTTTAGTCATATGAGTTTTGTCTATAAAGACAAAATTGGTAGACTCTATACAACTGAGTCACATATAGAAGTTGGAAATGTAACAGCTGATATTAAAGTTCATATAGATCAAGAAAATGCTAGAACAGTTGTATTTCGATACAATGATAAAAAAGAAGCTCACCTAGCTAGTAAGTGCATGTTTGAAAGGGTCAAATTAAGACAAGAGAAAGGAAATATCATTGAATATGATTTTGGAATGGAGCATGACAAAACTGATAGACTTTTTTGTTCTGAAGTTGCTCATGCTGGATTCCAATGCCTTGAAGAAAAGACAGATATTCCCTATACGAAATCAAGATTTTCTTTATCACTCTTGCCATTTCTTCAATCAATTGGAGTTCAGGTTACTGAGAAAAATATTCAAAACTTCAAAGTTCTGAGTCCAGGCGATTATGAATTTGATCATAGATTTGAATTAGTTGCCGAATGGAGAAATCCAAAAGAACTAAGAAAGATCAGGATGAAAGATGCTATTCTTACAAAAATGTTTGAATGGATGGAAAATGATAACTTTACGTTACGAGCAAAGCTTAAAAGCAAAGTTAAAGCTTTGACTGGATGGACATTACGAAGGAACAAAATTCCTATAAAATTTCTTCAAGACTCTAAGGAAAAACTCAAAAAAAAGATGCCTCTAAATATGTCTATTACTCAAATTCGTACATTCATGACTATAGAAGACGTTGGTGCGATTATGTTCGAATATCTTGATAAAATCTCTAAAAAGGAAAATAGACTTCTCTCATATGCCGAGTCCATGGAACTATTAGATGAATCAAGAAAAATTGAAGAAAGTAAAATAATCGTAGGCCGAACATGGTATAAATACTTTAGACCTTAAAGGAAAAAGATTAATTTAACCGAGTAAACTCTAATAAGCTAATTACAAATGCACCAAGTTCATTAAGATTGTGAACTTCGTTAAAGGCTTTCATGTCATTTTTTAACTTAAATCGCCCATTGCAATCTTTATCTTCTCTGATTGAGACTTCTTTATTTAAGAACAATAGCTTTAATGATCTACTACCAGCATCACATGGGTAAGCATCATATTTTTCCATTTTTAATTTTAATAATAACTCAGGATTTAGATTGCTAATTCTAGCGTTAATTGCCTTAATAATCATCGGATCTAACTTCATGACTATTTTCTTTAATGCTCTCTTGTTTTCTTTATAGGCCTTCCAAGGAGTTGTTCTAGTAAATACTCTTCCAGACTTCGAAATTAATACTTCACTAATTTCTCTATCTGCTTCTTTTACCATTCCTGGCATTTTTATATATTTTAAAATCTCATCATCTTTGACTTGAGTTGAGCTAGCCACTGATCTTTGTGAGTTGCCATCCATAGAGGCACAAGAAATAAAAAGTGCTAAAATTAATAATCTCATTATTTTCCTTCGTCTATAAATTGAATATTTACTTCCTTCCCAAATGGGTTATCCGTACACCCTACAGCTTGCATCGTTTCAGGCACACTCAAACCCTTAGGTAGTTTTACTGAGTATCCATAAGCACTCACTAATTGTTGTGCATTTAAATTTTTAACCTTTGTAAAGTCTGCATTTGTTAAATTGGTACATTTGAAAGAGGCCCCTTTTACATTGGCATCTTCAAAGATAGCATTTGTTAAATCAGAGTAATTAAATACTACATTTTTTAAATTTGTATTAACAAAACATCCATAACTAAAATTCATATTAGAAAATCGTTGATTTGCTAAATCTTTATTTTCAAAGTTATTTGCTCCCCCAGTCTTTGCTCCAACAAACTTACCTTTGCATTTCTGTGTAAGCAGAACCTTTTCATTTTGAGCACATGCTAGGACTAATAATAGAAAAATTCTTATCATTACTTTGTTCTCTTGATGATGTGATAACCAAATTGAGTTTGAACTGGAGTTGATGTTGAACCAACTTCTAAAGAATACGTTGCTTCTTCAAAAGGCTTAACCATCATTCCTCTACCAAATTCACCAAGATCTCCACCTCTTTTACCAGAAGGGCATTTCGAAAAATCTCTAGCTAGAGTTTCAAATTCAGTTCCTTCTTCCAGTTTTTTTAATAAATCTTTTGCTTCATACTCTTGTTCTACTAAAATATGACTTGCTTGAACCTTATCCATGTCTTCTCCTTCAATATGTTATTGATCATAATTTACCATATATCAAACTTTGTTGAAAGTTCTTTAAGTCGTCTAATTTTTTTCCGAGCTGTTCAAATAGCCCAAATTGACGAATAAATGGCTTTACCATATATTCAAATTTAATTGAATTCTTTATTAAAATCTATTTCGTCTGAAATACAATTTAACATTCTTTTTTACTTTGGAATTTTGCTAACTTTTTTCCTCTATTACATTTTTCATCATGACACCCACTTCATGGGTCACCTAGTTGATAATGAATATTTTCATAAATACACAGTAAATTCTAATCTTGGCTGGAAGCAATTTCTTTTGATAGATCATAACTATATTCCAATCACTAAGAGAATTCCTTCTTACATGTTTTATACGCTTGGACTAAAAGATCAATACCTTGGCTTCGCTCACAGTTTTTATACTATCCTCTTTATTAGCTTATGCTCTTATTGCTTTACAAGGGAGAGCTTTAGTTCATTAGTTCCATCAAGCCTGATTAGATTCATTGTTTCTTTGACTTTCTCCTCTCTTGCAACTCTTGATACAATGTTAATGATACATATTAATTATTATTTCTGCATTCCATTAGCTCTCTATTTAATTGCTTCTCTCCATAATTCTGAAAGCTCTACTCCACTTTTTATAAAAATAGCTTCACCACTATTTATAATATCACAACCATTATTAGTTAGCCTTTTCCCCGCTTTCCTATATTGTGCTTTTCAGAACAGAAGAAAAAAAAGCATGGAAAGCAAATGGATGCTTTTCTCAATATTCTCAATAATCCCTTTTTATGTGTTCTATATATTTTATATTCTTTTCGTAAAGGTTTCGGTTAATCAAGAGTTAAAAAGTCTTTCGCTTGATTCTACTTTCTTGTTATTCAAGAAAGTACTACTGAACATTTCTTTTCATTACTCTAGGATTTTCTCCACTAGCTCAGACTTCTATGACTTATCAGCCGTTTTCATTACTTCCTTAATAATTGGTATAGGTTTAAAGATTTACTTAATTTATTATTCAATGAAAACTAAAGACAAATTCCTTAAATACTCTTTGCAAGTTGCGACTTCAATGATTGCATTCTCCTCCTTTATAGCAATCTCCTTCTTTCCGTGGGGAATAGAAGTCTTTTTTCCTTATTTTGATGTAACAGAGAAATATCATTTTATTCAAGAAGTCGGAATATTAATTATTATTTTTAGCTTAATTATTTCTATGACTAAGAAGTTCTCACCCATTGTGACTGTACTTTCAATCCTGCTCATTGGCAGTATTGGTTCTTTTAGATATCTACCACAAAGATGGTATAGCCCATCACATAGTTTTAAACATATCTCATTAAATACAAAGGTTAATCGCCACTTCAATCCAATTCCAAAGTCATGTTTCTCAGGATATAGAGGATCTTTAATGTGCTACAATATTAGATTGCTTGTGAAATTAAACAAATATAAAATGCCAGAAACGGAGTTATCTAAAATCCAAGATGACGGTTCTTTTAAGCAGGTACAAGTAAAGTTTAAGCCCAAAATACTTCAAGCCAATAAATGGAAAAAAATCTCTTACAACTTAGTAAGTGATAAGTTTTCTCTCTATGGCCTTCGACTTACAATGATAGTCTCTGGAAAAGAATATAAAAACATAGGACTACACATCAAATTCAAAGGGCATTCTATTAAGAAAAAAATTATCGTTCCCCATAAAAAAATGGAGTTCATACAAATATATTATCAATTCCCTGAAGAGATAAAAAGAGAGGACCTATCAACTTTATCTATGAAGATAGACAAAGAAATATCAACTTATCTAAAAAATGACGAAGTTATTGTAGAGTGGGCCGGCACCGAAAAATAGATCTATTTCAAATATCATGAAGAGTTACAATAAGAAAAGCAACTTCAAATTGACTTATAAATATCAACACTATACATTTAAATTCAATTGAATTCTTTATCAAAATCTATTTCGTCTGAAATAAAAACAAACTATCTCTTTTACTTTGGAATCATCCTAACTTTTTTTCTCTATTATATTTTTCATTTTGAAACCCACTTCAAAGGGTATTTAATTGACTATGAATATTTTGGAAAATACACCGCCCTATCTAACGGAGGTTTAAAACAATTCTTCCTAATGGATCATAATTATATCCCCTTCGCGAAAAGACTTCCTTCTTATTTATTTTATACATTCGGAGTAAAGGATCAGTATATAGGTTTTGCTCATAGTTTCTATACTATTTTCTTTATAAGCCTATGCTCCTACTGCTTTACAAGAAAAAGCTTTAGTAAATTGGTACCATCTAATTTCATTCGGTTTATTTTTTCTTTGACACTTTCTTCAATCGCTACATTTGATACGATGTTAATAATAAATATTAGTTATTTTTTCTGTATTCCTCTTGCTTTATACTTAGTTGCCTTTCTTTACGACCCTGATGGATCAACCCCCTTAATCATCAAGATAGCTACACCATTATTCATAATTTCCCAACCATTACTAGTTAGCCTATTCCCTACACTGACTTACTGCTTTCTTCATGAAAAGAAAAAGAACAACAAGAAAAATCAGTGGTTATTCTATTCAATGATTATAACAATTCCGTTTTTCGTTTTTTATATCTATTATACACTCTTTATCAGAGTCTCAGAAAACCAAGAGCTTAAAAGCCTTCCTTTGGATTCTCTTTTCCTATTGATAAAGAAAATATTCATGAATCTCTCTTATCACTACTCCAAGGTTTTTATAAACTTCTCTCAGTTCAGCGAAGACTCTTCTTCTTTTTTACTTGCTTTATGTTTCGGAATCAGTTTAAAGATGTTCTTTTTGTTTTATTCAATGAAAACAAAAGATCGATTTCTGAAATATTCTTTGCAAGTAGCGCTCTCAATGATCTTTTTCTCTTCTCTTATTACTGTGACATTCTATCCCTGGGGAATAAAAACTTTTTATCCCTTTTTCCTAACAACTGAAAGGCATAATCTAATCCAGGAAGTAGGTGTTTTAATTATTTTTTTTAGTTTACTTATTACTCTAACAAAAAAACTCTCAACTCTTAAGACTTTCTTACTAATCATATGCATTGGTGGTATAGGTTCATTTAGAAATTTACCTATAAGATGGTTGTCACCATCTTATAGCTTCAAACATATCTCAATCAACACAAAGATTAATCGTCTATCAGATCCGAATTTAAAATCATGTTTTTCAGCCTATAGTGGCTTCCTTGTATGCAATAACCTCAAGTTAGTATTGCAAGTCAAAAGGGAGTACTTCCCCGATGCCGTACTTTCTAAAGTGCGAGATGATGACTTCTATGACGAGATCGAACCTCGACTCAAGCAAACATCTCTCCAACCTAATCAATGGACATCTATCTCTTATGATCTTGTTGATAAAAAATTTTTTCTTTATGGTCTGCGCTTTACTTTCATCCTTCCCAAAGGTGAACACAAAAACCTAGAGTTTAGTTTGAAGCTTAGAGATAAGGTTATTAAGAAAAACATAACGATACCCCACAAAGGACTAGAAATCCTACAAGTCTATTACCAGTTCCCTGAAAAAGTAAGCAGAGAAGACCTAGAGCACTTAGCTCTTAAGTTAGATAAGAAAGTATTTACATACTTTAAAGGTAGTAAAATGGTTACAGGTTGGACTGGATCCAAGCAATAACTATCATTCAGCTAATTGTTTTCTTAACTTTTCTAAATCTCCTGTTGGTTCTTTACAAACCCCTCTCTCACAAACATAAGCTGTAATCTCTCCATTCATACAAGTCTTATCTTTCAAAATAGGAATAATCTTGTAGAGCTTTGATAACTTTGGATCAACCACCGCAACAATCTTATTGGGTAAATACATTTCTTTAATTACATTAATAAAGTTTTTTGTTTTCTCATGGCTCTGACTTGCAATAATTATTTGTTTAACCTTGCCAAATTGAAAATACAAACCTTCTAATAAAACACTCATTGCAGCAGGGTTTTTCTTAATTATTGAATTTAAACTCTTTAATAACTTATTAGCTCTTTGTCTGTAAAAATCATCTGTCGTAAATTCATTCAAGCGAATTAAGTTATGATAAGTAATCGAATTCCCTGAAGGCTGAGCACCATCATAGTTTGGCTTTTGTCTAACAAATAGCTTCTCAGCATTATTAGCAGTCATAAAGTATCCTCCATTTTGAGGATCTTCAAATTCATCCATCAAGTGCTTATCTAGTTTAACTGCAAGGTTCATCCACTCCCCATCAAACCCTGCTTCGTAAGTATCTAGGAGTGCCTTAATAAAAAATGAATAATCATTTAAAGTCCCTTTTATCTTCCTCTCACCTTCATTAAAAACTCGATAAAGATGATTATCTGACAACATCTTATCTTGGAAAAACTTTAACGCTTTATGAGAGATCTCTAGGTATCTTTTTTCTCCTAAAACTTGAGCTGCTTTAGAAAAAGCACTAATCATCAGAGCATTCCACGAAGTTAAAACTTTATCATCTCTTAAGGGCAACTTTCTTTTCTTATTTCTCTCATTGTAAAGTTTTAATTTTAACTCATTTGAAATCTTCTTTCCTTTACGAAATAATATATTACGCCCCTCAAAATTTCCCCTACTACTAACGCCGTAATTTTCTTTTAAAAACTCTAATTCTTCTTTACTCAATAATGCCTCTAATTCTTTATAACTCCATGTAAAATAGAACCCTTCTTCTTTTTCTCCTGAATAAGTTTCACTATCAGCATCTGTAGCACTATAAAACAATCCATCTTCATTCATCATTTCTTTTTCAACGTAAGCTAAAATATCTATAGCTACTTCTTTAAAAAACTCATCTTTTGTTAGTTGGTAGACCTCTAGATAAATCGGGACTAAAAGAGCATTGTCATAAAGCATTTTCTCAAAGTGAGGAACAAGCCAAGTTTTATCAACTGAATAACGATGAAAGCCGCCTCCAACTTGATCATACATTCCTCCCTTTGCCATTTTCTTCAAACTCAAGGTGATCATATTTAAAATTTCAGGATCTTTATTTTTGGAATATTCTCTCATGAGCAGTCCCATTGGAAGTGAACTTGGAAACTTAGGAGCCCTATTCATCCCACCTTCTGCTGAGTCAAAACTCCTTTTATAAAACCCTATCAACTCTTTTATAGTCAAAAAATCAGGAAGCTGATCATCTTTTTCTACATTAAAGTTATTCTGAACGATCTCTTCTATCTTCTTACTCGATTCCAACACTTTTAAAGGATCAGTCTTAAACCTTTCACTAATTCTTCCAAGCAGAGTTAAGAATCCAACTCTTGCTCCTCTATCTCCATCTCTAGCAGGGAAGTAAGTTCCACCAAAAAACGGCAATCGATCGTGAGTCAACCAAACATTTAAAGGCCACCCTCCTCTACCAGTTAAGGCCTGAACCGCATTCATATATATTGCATCTATATCTGGCCTTTCTTCTCTATCAAGTTTGATCGCTACAAAGTTTTGATTCAAATACTTTGCGATCTCTAAGTCCTCAAAGGACTCTTCTTCCATCACATGGCACCAATGGCATGTTGAATACCCAATACTAAGCATGATTGGAAGCTTCAATTCTTCTGCTCTCTTAAACGCTTCCTCTCCCCAAGGGTACCAATTCACTGGGTTATGTGCATGTTGTAAAAGATACGGACTATTTTCTAAAAAGAGTCTATTAGTGAATTTAGGTCTACCATTTTCAAAATGCTTCGTACGTGGCTTATAGTCCTTCCCTCTTTTTCTTGAATACTCACTTATTTTATTTTTTAAGTTAGAATCAAATGCTTCAATTATAGGATAATCCACGATTTTCTCCTTAGGCTTTATCTTTGTGCAACTTAGAAACAAGAAAAAGATTAGATACTTTCTCAATTTTATATTCCTCTTCTATAAGTCTATAATTTTTGCTTTATTAGTCTTGAGAGAGCTTATCTCTTTAGGAAGGTTAGCCAATATTTCTTCTTGAACTTTTAATATAATTTCTTCTTTGTAAAAAATTCTAGATGAAATAATACTCACCTCTCTAACAGGCGTAGGATCATTA
Source organism: uncultured Bacteriovoracaceae bacterium (assembly GCA_938034385.1). GTDB lineage: Bacteria > Bdellovibrionota > Bacteriovoracia > Bacteriovoracales > Bacteriovoracaceae > JAHDHG01. Next base: position 18,881 of record CALHLC010000039.1, on the reverse strand, counting down.
AACTCCCGGAGTTGTTCCTTTCTTTCTTTTAAACTCAGAGATCCTGCACATAGTTTAGGAATAACTGTAAAGCCACCAACCTTCCTTACAAGATTAGTTAGAACTTCTAAGCTTCCACCTTTGAATCTAACATTTGATAAAACTGAACTTTGCTCTTTTATCTTACACAAATTTAGAGTTTGTGATGTTAAACAATGTCCTTCCTCCATCAACCATAGCTTATCAAAGTCTAAATCTTTCAAAGGAATCTTTTCAGATTTGAAATCATGACCTTTTTCTAAAAAAAGCATTAATGGCTCATAAAACAACACTCTCTCAACTATTTCTGAATCTCTAAGCGGAGTGACTAAAATTCCCGCATCTAATCTATCTTCTTTTAAAAGTTTAAGTATCTCATCAGTTTGTAATTCATTGATCTCCACCTGAAGATTAGGATATTTACTGGCAAAGCTATCAAGGAAAGTCGGTAGTAAGTAGGGTGATAAAGTAGGGATAATAGCTAATTTAAAGACCCCATTGAGTTCTTTTTTTTGATCTCCTGTTCTCATCAGCACTTCAGCTTCTTTAATAACTCTCCGTGCATGATTAATGACTTCCTCTCCAACAGATGTTATTAAAATTGGTTTTTTTGATCTATCAAAAATTATAACTCCCAACATCTCTTCAACTTTCTGAACTTGAATAGAAAGAGAGGGTTGAGTAATCCCCAACTCTTTAGCTGCCCTTCCAAAGTGAAGGTGGTGAGCAAGAGCTAGAACATATCGGCATTGGTCTATAGTTATCATAGTTACTAGCTATAATACTATAATATCTATTAATTTCAACTATCCTTAATCTCATGAGATATTCTCAATCAAGGAGGTGCCAAATGGTACAAATAACAAATATAGATCACTTAAATTTCACAGTCTCAGATATGAACAAGACAATTGCATTTTATAAGGACCTCTTTGGCTTTGAAGTCAAAGAAGAAGGCTTAAATAGCAAGGGTAAACCTTACGTAATTACAGGAATTTCTAATAAACTCGTTTTATGCTTAAGTGAAAATAAAGAAAGCTTAAACTGCGACTCTTTTCATCACTTCGGAATCAACGTTCAGGATTTCGACGCTACTCTTAAAGAAATTCAATCAAAAAATATTCCACTTCTGTATGGAGGAGGAGTTCACTCTCATGAGAACTCTCGCTCTATTTATATTGCAGATCCAAACGGAATAGAAATTGAACTATCTGAAACTTTTGCTGGTGGCTTATAAAAAAACTATACAGGGAGATTACTCTCTGTTTTTTAAAGGAGAACATAATGATTGATATAGGAATTAATCCCAAAAAACGAGAAAATATTTCCCAAGGCTTGGCTAAACTTTTAGCAGATAGCTACACTCTTTACTTAAAAACTCATAACTACCACTGGAACGTTACTGGCCCAATGTTTAATACTCTTCACTCAATGTTTGAACAGCAATATGCTGAACTATCTACTGCCGTAGATGAAATTGCAGAGCGTATTCGATCTTTAGGTCATTTTGCTCCAGGTTCATACAAAAAATTTTTAGAACTAACTTCAATAAAAGAAGAGGATTCTCAGCCCAACGCTGTCACTATGATTAGAAATCTCGTCACTAGCCATGAAAGCGTTATAAAAACTGCTAGGTCTATTTACCCGCTGACTCAAGAAGCCGATGATGAAGTTTCTTCTGATTTATTAACACAAAGAATTCAAGTTCATGAAAAAACAGCTTGGATGCTTAGATCTCTGTTGGATTGATTTTATCTTATATTTCTAGATGAATTTTTCTTGCCACCAATGCTTGGCAATCAAAATATTTAGACCATATTAAAAACCTCTCTAAGTACCTAAGATTACAAATATCTATTTGATTACTTGAGAAAAACTCGACATGAGTTAAACTATAAATGGTTTTAGCTAGATGAGCAGATATAGTTGAAAAATTCTTTAAAACCAAATCCAAAAAAATTTTAGTATTTTAAGATTTAGATATTTCCTGCCGGGGTATTTATAATGTGACTCTCTTAAATATATAGACAAAAAAAAGGCCCTTAAGAATTTATGGGCCTTTTTTTATTATGGTAATTTAAAGCTTTCTTTCTAGAATGGAATATCATCTGAAGCAAAAGTTTCGTCTGCTTTAACTTCATAATTTGGCATTGCCTCTGAACCAGAATTACTTGCACTTGCTTGAGCAGGCTTATTATAACTTTGATTATTATTAGCATTAGGATTTGATCCAAGAAACTGAACCTGATTACAAGTTACTTCAGTTGTATATCTTTTATTTCCATCTTTATCTTCCCACTGACGAGTTTGAAGTTTTCCTTCCATGTAAACTTGTCTACCTTTTGAAAGATATTGATTACAAAGCTCTGCTTGTTTTCCCCAAACAACAATTCTATGCCATTCAGTTTTTTCAGTCTTTTGCCCAGATGCTTTATCTGTCCAGTTCTCTGAAGTTGCTAATGAAAAATTACAAACTGCCGCACCACTTGGTGTATACCTAAGTTCTGGATCTGTTCCTAGTCTTCCAATCAAAGTCACTTTGTTTACGCTCATTTTAATCTCCTAATCTTTTGTGGATATAAAGTATTTTAGTTAATTAGCTTTTACAAGACGCAGATCTAACAAGTTAGAAAATTCTAGGAATATTTCAAATCAGAAAATCTACTCGAATTTATACATCTTCAGTGCCAATTGTCTCTGAACTGAATGCTCTACGATAGGAGGTGGATAATCAGGATGATCCAGAATTGGCACATGCAATTTCTTGGCCTCTAATGTGGATAACTCTGGAACATATTTCTTAATATATTCCCCATCAGGATCAAATCTCTTGCTCTGAGACCATGGATTAAAGATTCTAAAGTATGGCTGAGCATCACATCCAGTCGAAGCGGCCCATTGCCAGCCTCCATTATTAGGAGCCAAGTCACCATCAAGAAGAGTATCCATAAAATACTGCTCTCCCCACTTCCAGTCTATTAATAAATCTTTCGTTAAAAATGAGGCTACAATCATTCGCACTCTATTATGCATCCAACCAGTTTGTTTCAGCTCCCTCATTCCAGCATCTACGATGGGAAAACCAGTCTTGCCTTTCTTCCATTTTTCAAACCACTTCTTATTATTACCCCACTTAAGATCACTATATTTAGGTTGAAAAGCCGTATGCTCAACCTGTGGCCATCTATAGAGAACATGATAATAAAACTCACGCCAAATAATTTCTTTGAAATAAGTAGCTTTGCCTGAATCATCTTTTTTTTCATAAAAATTCAAACCAAGATAATAAATAATTTGTGATGTCGTAATAGATCCATTTTTTAAAAACATAGACATTTTTGAAGTACCAAGTACTGAAGGAATATCTCTTTTATTTTTATACTCATCTAATTTATCTTTAAACTCATCTAGCTTTTTTAAAGCTGCCCTTAACCCACATTCAGGAATCTCAATATCAACATTTTTTTTATTTTCTTTAGAATATTTTTCCAAGTTATCAACACTCTTTATTCCCAAATCTAACCAAGTCATTTTAAATAAATTCTTTACACTCTTTTTAGGTAAATTGAGATACTCAAATCCCTTTGCTTGAATTTTTATTCGATTTTGAACATCATCTTTTCTAAAAGCTTCTAACCATTTTCTAGAAAAAGGAGTAAATACTTTATAGCCTTCAGTCACTTTAGATCGAAAGACCTCATGGGGCTCTATTAGAAGATGATCTCTATAAGTTTGAACTTTTACTTCATATGCCTTCATGAGCTCAGAAATAGATTTATCTCTCACTCTAGAAAAAGGTTCATAATCTCGATTACAAGTAAACAATCTTGGGAGAGAGCCTTTTTCCTTTAACTTACTAAGCAAGTCTTTAAATGCTTTTTCCGGACCAACATCCAGAAACAAGAGATCACTCCCGATTTCTCTTAACTCTTCTTGTAAGCCAATAAGTGTATTGATGAATAATTGGAATCTATTAACTGAAAAATCTGGCCTAGCTAAGAAGGCCCTATCAAAGCAGAAAACTCCTACAACCCTACCGTTATTTTCTTTCCAGTTTTGCTGCAGAGCATTGTTTCCTGCGACTCTTAGGTCTCTTCTAAACCAATGTATGCCATAATTTTCAACCATAAATAAATTACCTTGACCCAGAGTATCGGATTTCTTAAAACTCAAATATGTTAATCAATAATTCATCTATTCTACAAGGTTTAAATATGAAAGTTATCATCGTTTTATTAATGTCTATTAGTTCGTTTTCAGCAGTATGGGAAAACGAAAATAACTGGAATCTTGATTGGGAAAAAAAATATCGTCAATGGGTACTTGAAGACTTTAAAAGTGATATCTACTCCAAAGGAAAATATAAAGGAATCATTACAGATTGTGCTGATGCAGTTTATGCAATGAGAGCTATTTTTGCTTTTGAAAACAAACTTCCTTTTGTGATCTCAAATACTCTGGGCGGAAGAAGTACTACTTTACATAATGAAACTACGGCTTTTGATGATATAGAAGATGACAAAGATAGACTAAAGGCCTTTATAAATAATCTTGGTCATATTGTTGGAACTTTATCACTTGCTCATCATGACACTTTTCCAGTTAACGTAAATCACATCTCTCCAGGAGATAGTTATGTAACTGTTAATCCAGACTCATCCAGACATGCATATATTATTAAAGGAATTTTAGAAACAGGTTACTTTGACTTATTATCATCTACTGTTCCTAGAGGTGTTAGAAATCTATTGAGAAAATTTGGTTCTCCTACCCCTTTGTTTTCAGAAACTCCTTTTGGATTTAGAAGATTTAAGTGGCCTGAACATTTAGATAGTATTGAACCAGAAATTTCAGAAGAACTAGGATATGGATTAGATCAATATGAAATCCTTGAAAGATATGGCTCTGGATTTTTTAACCAGGTTACACGTATTATTAGACAAAGATCTGAAACGATCAAAAATGAGATCGAACGAGTTTTAAAAAATGTTGAAAATCAACTTAAAAGCCGAGTAGAAATAGTCAAGGAATCTATTAAGTATCAAGAAGAAATAGAAGGAAGGTGCATGAGTGCAGCTGAGTATGATAGTTATTCAACTCCTTCTAGAGATAAAAGAATTATTAATGCTTTAGACCAACTAGGCCAATCATGGATTAAAGCAAAAGATGCAGGAAATGCTTTTGCAGTTGGTGAGGACGAACGCCTAGGGTTAGATTATTTAATTTTAGAAAATACCTCTGAAGAAGCAGGTAAAAAACTCGAAGGAATGCTAAAGGTAAAATTTAGAAAAGGTATTTTTAAGAAGCCTAAGAAAATTGACCTAAAGAGGTTCTACTTTGGGTTAAAAGATGGAACGATCTCAACAAACCCAAATGATGCTCTTTTATATAGATGGGGATTTGTTGATAAAGATGTTCCAAAATCGACCTGTGAGAACTTTTAAAGTCTTGTGAAAAAAAGCCTCCTCCTTCTTTTGGTACTTATAGCACTTTTGTTCACTTCACTTTTTCTCATGAAAAGAAGTGAAGTCTTAACCAAGCAAGAAAAATCATCTTTAATCGAGCAAGAGCAAAAAATTAAAGACTTTCCATTACCCAACCTTCAAGAAAACAAACAAATTCAAATCTCTAAAAAAAAAACATCAGGCAAGTGTAAAGATTTATCGTCACACCTATTAATTCAAGAAATGAATGATTACTTTAACACACCAGCCAAGGTTCAAACAGTTGAAGACATTAGACATATCAAAAAAGATGATGGATCTACTCATATTCTTAAATTCTCTAAGGATCCTAGGGGAAAGAAAAAATTAACTCATTTTAAATTAGCTCAAGATGGATTTCCAATCGCTCAAAAGTTAACTCAAGATCAAACTTATAATCCAAGTTTAAACTTTTTAAAAAAGTTAAGCTCAGGCAAAGAGTTACCTACTCTTACAAAGAAGACCTATCAATACAGCTCAATGAGCTTTTATATAGAAATCGAAGATCAAAAAATAAAGTTTTTAAACCTAACTAACAAAGATAAATCTAAGGTATGTAAAGACCTTAAAAACTCGCCATTATTTATGACCTGTGCTTGCAGATAGACTTTAAATTTTCTATAGTGCATTTAAAATAACGCATAAGGATATTCATGAAATCAAACTCTGCTAATGCTAACAAAGAAGCCTTTTACATTCTTGTCTCTATTATTCTCGGCCTACTTGTTGGGTTTGCTCTTTATTATTCGGGTAACCAAGAGTTAGCAAATTATATTAAACCTGTTGGAGATGTATTTTTAAAGTTTTTAAAAATGATTATTGTTCCACTCGTTCTAGCTTCAATCTTTATGGCCATTATTAATATAGGCTCTCCTGACGAACTTGGAAGTATGGGAATTCGAGCCATGGCTTATTATTTCATGACGACTGCCATTGCGGTTTTTATAGGGATAATTATGGTTAATCTTATCCAGCCTGGAGTTGGGGTTGATATTTCATCAATTACATCTGAGTTAAGTGAAGCCCAAACTCAGAAATTTCAAAACAGTGCCAGTAAAGGCCTAGGTAGTACTATCGTTGGAGTTTTATTAGATGCTATTCCTACAAACCCTTTTAAAGCGATGGTAGACATGAAGATCTTACAGATCATCGTTTTTTCTCTTTTTCTTGGAATTGTTTCACTACTTAATAAAAAAGTAGCCATGCCATTAATCAACTTTATGGAATCTTTAGAAAAAGTGTCTATGATTATGATTGAAGTCATTATGAAGATTGCACCATTTGGTATCTTTGCACTAATGACTTATGTCATTGCAAACTCAGGCTTTAATGCTATTTACGGGCTCTCAAAATATATGATTGCAGTCATACTTGGACTGTTTTTCCATTTCTTAGTTTTAATCTTTATTGCTTCATGGAGACATAAAAGTTCTCCATTTTTTATTATTAAATCTTGTATCCCTCCTATGTTAACTGCTTTTTCGACAGCATCATCAGCATCAACTTTACCAATTACTATGAATGCTGTTCAAGATAACCTGGGAGTAAATAAGAAAACAGCTCAATTTGTTTTGCCTCTTGGAGCAACTATAAACATGGATGGAACGGCCCTATATGAATCAGTTGCCGTTATTTTCATAGGCCAAGCTTATGGTTTAGACCTCTCTATTGCTAATCAAATTATCATCTTTATAACAGCTTCTCTTGCTGCTGTAGGAGCGGCTGCTATTCCTGGAGCTGGTCTTGTTACGATGAGTATTGTTTTAAGTGCAGTTGGCTATCCATTAGAAGGTATTGCTCTTATTCTAGCAGTAGATCGAATCTTAGATATGTTTAGAACAATGATTAATGTCTTTGGTGATTGTGTTGGAACTGTTGTCGTAGATTCTTTTAGTAAAAATGATCGTTAGAAATTTAAGATTTTCTTTGTTACAGAGCTTAAGTGATGATTTTCAAAATCATCACTACTTAACCAGACAGATTTTTTAGGGTCTAGCTTTATAGAATTAGTATTTAATATATAATTTTTAATTTTATACTTCGTAATGGTTGATTCAATATGAGGAAGTTCCTGAACACTAAACTTCTTAAGCAGAGGATATTGTTTTAACTTAGAATTTGCTATAATAAAACTTGGTAATTCTAATTGATCTTGTAACCACTTCCCTTTTGGTCTTTTAAAAAATAAATATTTATTTGAGCGCTGATAAATTACTCTTAAAATATTAAGATCTTCTTTTATGACTTTCTTTTTTACTAATCTTTGAGGCGTTGATAATTCTTTGTTTTCTTTTAAGCTTAGACAGTTCTCTTTTAAAGGACACATGATGCAATTAACCTTATTGGCTTTGCAATATGTTCTGCCTAAATCCATTAAAGATTCATTTAAATCTCTAAAGTTAACATCAATATCTAAGATTTTTTTAGAGCTAAATCCTTTATCAATCTCTTCTCCACACTTTCCCTTATAATTATAAATCCCCAAATATCGAGCCAGGACTCTCTCTATATTAGCATCTATTGCAAGAGCTCTCTTGTTCATCCCAATTGCTAAAACAGCATTTGCAGTATATTTACCTATCCCTTTTATCTCAATAAGCTTTTCAAAGGTATCAGGAAAACCATCCATCAAATCAATCTTCTTTGCTGCAAAATGTAGCCTTCTGGCCCTTGAATAATAACCTAAGCCTTCCCAGGCCTTTAACACTTCAGCTTCACTAGCACATGCCAGTGCTGATATATCTGGAAATTTTTTTATAAAAGATAAAAATCGAGGCTTTACAGTAGAGACAGTTGTTTGTTGCAGCATAATCTCAGAAACAAGAGTAGTATAAAGTGACCTCTGCCTTCTCCATGGTAAATCAGCATAATTTGATTTAGACCACTTAATTAATTTTTGAGCTAAGCTGACATTCATGACAAGTTATCCTCTGATAGAAAATATCATAATTCTCCATATACTTTATAGCAATTAAATTTGTTATAACTTGTTTTTTACAAAGGAGAAAATTATGAAAAACTTAGTTTTGATCTGTCTTTTATTTAGCGGAGCAAGCTTTGCTGCCATCGAAAATGTTGGATCAATTATCGTTAATAAAAGAACATCATCTGCCATCTATATGGAGTGTGCTATGTTTGAAATGGGTGGAGATAAGTGCCAAACTTATAAAGTGATTCAAGTCACTCAAGGTGATAAAGAACTAAAATCTCTAAATAATACAGTATATCCTGCAATATTAACTAACGATGATTATTATATTAATGGCAAACCTATTAATTACGAAGACTATAGTTATACTCAAAAGCGTTTAAATAAAATGAAAGAGAATAAAAACAAAGCTTCTAATGGATTTAAGAAAGCTGTACTCGCAACTGTATTTTATCCTGTAGCTGCTTTTTTATATGCTGGAGAAACATTAGTAGACTTTCCTCAAAATGCTTATAAAAAATCTAAGAAGAAAATTTTAGACTCAAAGTTTAAAGATATCTTGAAAAAGCTTTTTCATGGTGAAAAGAATCATCTTTCAAAAATTTCTAATAGAAAGTTTAAAAAGCTCAGTAAATTATTAACCGAGCTTTAATATTAATTAGACTCAAGGAAGAGTCTTATTTTTATTGATTTATCGTTTTTGTATTAGCAGGGGCCTTAAAAACAAAAAATGAATCATCAAAACTAACTGCAGAATTCATAGAATTCAAAAATAAATCTACTAATTTCCCATCAGCATATGTTAACGACATTTTTTCGAGGTCTGCAAAGTTAAGCTTTGTTGAGTTAAAAGAGAGAATGACTGATTTGATATTATAATCTTTAGCTCCAGCTTTAGTAAAATCTAAGAAATAATTTTGAGCTCCGTGTTTTTTTACTTTATAAACACTATTATCCTTCAAACCATTTCTTAAAACATCAAATAATTTTGCAATAACATTTCTGTTTTTCTTGCTGACGTAAACTTCACCTTTTTCACCTGGAATAAAAGGAGGAACATAACGCCATGAATTTGTCTTATTACTAACAAAAGTCATTTGTTCATTTTCATATCTTACTTGGCTTGGATATTTATAATTAAAGCTCCCAACCACATGCTTTGATTTTTTCTTTCCAATTTTCATTGCTTTTTCAGTTAACTGAACCTTAAAGCTATTTGGTAAAAAAGATGAATACCCTACGCTAGAAATTAGTAATAAAATTAAAACTTTTGATAGACTCATTTTCTTCTCCTCATTGATGCTATTATAGCATTTATTGAAGTTGTACGGACACCGCCTTAGAAACTCCCGGTTCCTGCATCGTTATCCCATAAAGTTTATCATTTAATTCCATCGTTTTCTTGTTATGGGTAATCAGAATGAATTGAGACTCAGAGCTCATTTCACGCAATAGTTGATTAAAACGCCCAACATTAGCATCATCTAGAGGAGCATCAACCTCATCTAGAAGACAAAACGGTGATGGCTTAACAAGGAAAATAGAGAAGATTAAGGCCACTGCCGTAAGAGCTTTTTCTCCACCACTCATAAGATTAATATTTTGCATCTTCTTCCCAGGAGGGCTCGCTACGATCTCTACACCAAAGTCCTCGTCAGATAGATTTCCAACCATTTGAAGTTTCGCATTCCCGCCTCCAAAGATGATAGGGAAAACCTGTTCAAACTTTGAAGTTACTTCATCATAAGCAATTCCAAATCTCTCTTTAGATTTGATATCTATTCGCTCGATTGCTTGATAAAGATCATTTATAGAATGAGATAGTTCTTCTTCCTGCATCTTTAAAAAGTCATAACGAGTTTTTTTATTCTCATAATCACTTACCGCTTCCCAGTTTACATGACCTAATCGATTAAGCTGAGACTTATAGTTCTTTAACCGATCTTTAGCTTCAGTAATTTGTCCCGGAAACTTTTTAACAAATTCATATTCTTCTGGAGTTATTCGCTGAGTTCCAGAATCTGTATCCATATAGTAGATATTGCTTAAATCTTTTAATGACTCAACAGACTCAGTCTCAAGATGAGATAAAATCACATCCCTCACATCTACTCTATAAGTATCAAATGTTTCCCTAACAACAAATTCTTCATCTTCAATATATTTTTCAATCTTTAGACTTTTTTCTAAAATTATTTTTTCAGATTTTGAAACTAGACTTTGAAGCTTGTGAATTTCTTTTTCATTATCTTCTAGCTCACTAGCTAAAATATTTAATTCTTCTTTTGATTGCTTTAGATCTTTTTCTTTTTCAGTAAGTGAAGTCGATAATGAATCAATTTTTTCACTATAATCTGATTCTTGGCTAGAGATATCAGCAACTGTTTTTTCAGATTGCTCAATATTTTCTTGGAGATTTAAAATTTTCTCTTCTATTCTAACTTTTTGATTTTTCATATCAGCAAGTAAACTCTCAAGCTCTTGCTTTCTTGAAATTGACGAGCTCATTTGAGTTTTTATTTTAATAAATTCTTCTTGCTTAGAGTGAAATAACTCTTTACTACTTTCATAAGCTTCAGAAAGCTTAACATTTCGCACTTTTTCATTTTCAAATGTTTGGGCAGTTCGCTCAATTTCTTTTGTATACTGCTCTTCTTTTTCATTTAGATTTAACCTCTCAAGAGAGATTGCTTTATTTTTCTTTTTTAGTCCTTCAAGTCTTCCTTGATTAACTGAGAACTGAAGAGAACCTGAGTTCATTCTAGATTTCACAGTAATCACTTCTTCATTTGTGCTTTGCCACTTTGAGCTTACTTCTGCAAACTCTTCCTTAGTTATTGAATATTCTGCTTTTGATTGATTTAATAACTTCTCCACCTGTAAAAGCTCATCTTTACTAGCTTTCAATAAATATCCTATTTCTTTTTTTCTAATTGCCGTAGAGAAAGAATCATTTGAAATATCAAAAATTAATTCTTCTAATGACTGAGATCCAATAGATCTCTTTATGTAATCTCCTGATTTAGAAATAGCTGCAATAAAATGCTCAGGACAAGTTTCAGTACCTATTGCAAAGTAAGTTAAAAAGTTCGAAACAAGTTCTGAATCAGACCTAACAACACTAGATAAGCTCCCAACACCTGTTGAAGCCATATTTTTTTCTATACGTCCTAAAAATCTAAGATTTGCACCCTGATCCTTGGCCCATTCAATAACAGTACTATTGGGATTTTTTCCAATTAATAGATCAGCATATGGGTGAAGTAATTTCCTAACTGTTTGCTCGTACTCTTTTTCTATACTTAAGCATTCACTTAGTTTTCTATAGCTTTGCCCAAGAGGAGTTCTTAAAAAGGCATCACAGTCACTAGAGCTAACTTTTTCTAATGTTCTAAGTTCTGTATCAAGCTCTAATACTTTTGCTTTCTTAGCTTGTAAGTCTTCATCACTCGTAGAACATTTCTCTTTTAGTGCTTCAAGCTTAGTACTTAGCGAGTTTTTTCTTTTCTCAATACTTACTAGCTTTTCTTCTAAAACTTCTAAGTTTTTCTTCTCGTCTGCATCATTATTACTAACTTCAAGATAATAAGCTTCTAAGTCTCCAATCTCTTCAACGATAGAAGAGAGCAGATGGGACTTACTCTCCAATATTGATTTTGTTTGAGCTAGCTCTGCTTTAAGTTTAGATTGATTAAATTCAAACTCTCTCAAACTTTGTTGAGAATCAAAGAAATCCTGCTCATCACTTTTATACACTTCTTGAAATTTAGAAACTTCTTGTTCTAAAAATTTAAGATCTACTTTTGAATTCTCATCAGGTTTTTCAAAGTTTGCTAACCTAGTTGAGATTTCTTCTATTTTTTCAGTTCTTGAACCTAACTCTTCTTTAAGTTCCGTAATCTCTTTTCTTTTTTCTTCAATGTAATCTTTTTTATCCTCTATTGATTTTTTAGAGAAGTTAAACTTTTCTTCAATGGAAACGAGTTCCATCTTGTCAGCGTTAAAGCTTGTTTGCTGAGCTTCTATTTGATCAATCAAAGCTGTTTTTTGATTCTTTTCATTTTCAATGCTTGATTCTAAGACGTTTAACTTAACTTTAGAATCTTCAAGCTTTTCTTGAGTTTCTTTGATCTCCGAGCTGAACTTCATTATCTTTTCAACTAGATCTAATTCCTTATGACTTGCAACACTTAATGCTGATTTTTTTATCTTTGCTTTTAAAGATTTTGCTCGCTCCGCTTTTTCGGCCTGACCTTCAAGAGTTTTTAATTGTTTATAAATTTCTTTTTTAAGATCATTAATTCTCTCAAGATTTGAATTCGCTTGATCAATTTTTCGAAGAGACTCTTTTTTACGAACTTTAAACTTCGTAATTCCTGCAACCTCTTCAATCATCACTCTTCTCTCGACAGGTTTTGCTTTTACTAACCGATCAATTTCACCTTGAGCAATAATTGAGTAAGACTTTGCTCCAGCACCTGTATCCATGAAAACTTCTTGGATATCTTTTAAACGTGCTTGCATATTATTAATTCGATATTCTGTTTCACCGTTTCTATATAATTTTCTAGTTAATTGAATCTCTTGAGGGTTCACCACTTTAGAACCGATATGAATATGCTTGTGAGTTGTATTGTTTAAAACTAAAGAAACTTCAGCAAAAGATCCTGGAGAATATTTTTTAGATCCAGAGAAAATCAGGTCACTCATTTTTGTACCACGTAGGTGCTTTGCCGATTGCTCCCCCATAACCCAAAAAAGTGCATCAACGATATTAGATTTACCACATCCATTTGGCCCAACAATACCAGTAATTCCATCATCAAAATGGATCGTTGTTCTATCTTTAAAGGACTTAAATCCTTGAATATGCATTCTTTCTAATTTCATGATTCCCCGTTTAATATTCCAGCTTTTTTACTTGGGGCCAGTATACAGGAAAAGAGATCTTATTGTGGAGTTCAAAGTATGAATACTGAGAACTAAAGTATAACTAAAACTCTCATGCAGCGCTGTGTTATCTTACTCAAATTCTTCCTTTTTCATCATAGCTAAAAAGAACAATCCTGGAATAGCTAGAAGTGCACAAATTATATAGAAATTCACATATCCAACATGATTCGAAGCAGATGCAAAAACTGGAAACTCTTTCAAATATACGATCATTTTACCTGCTGCTCCTGAAAATAAAGTTCTTCCAAGAGAAGCTAGAGAGGCAAATAAAGCATACTGAGATGCAGTAAACCTTTTATTTGTTAAGTGACCCATAAACCCTACTAATGCAGCAGTCCCTATTCCTGAAGTAAAGTCCTCTAAAAATACTATTTTAGCAAGATCTGTATTGGTGCTATAAGTAGCCAAAAGAGCAAATAAACCAGTGGTAATGGCTTGACCAATTCCTGCAAACCAAAGTGTTACTCGATAACCAAGTTTATAAATCAATGTTCCACCAACAATTAAACCAGCTAAAGTTGAAAATAGTCCAACCGTTGAAGCAATTTTTCCAATATCTGCATTACTAAAACCTAGATCAGCATAAAATGGTCTACTCATAGAGCCAGCAATTGAATCTCCCAACTTAAAACAAAAAATAAAAACTAGGATCAATAAAGCTCTTTCTCTTTTTAAAAATTCAATAAAAGGGTTAATAACACTCCCTACAAAACTCTTTTCTTGAGGAAGCGTGTTTTCAGGCTCATCGGCCCATAGAGTTGTTAAAAGGCCAACTCCCATAAAAGCTGCAAGCATTAAAAACATTTGATTAAATGACCAATTCCAAGTTTCTTTATCTACAACCCAAATTCCAAAGCCTGAAGCAACCCACATTGCAACTCTATAACCATAAACTCCTAGAGATGCACCAATTCCTAGTTCCTCTGAACTTAGAATTTCATTTCTATAAGCATCAACCGCAACATCTTGGGAAGCACTAAAAAAGCATAATAAAATTCCAGCTACAGCAATGAAAGTTAAAGACTTATTTGGATCACCAATCGCTAAAAGTAAAAATGAGCCAACTAACATGACTTGAGTAATTAACAACCAACTTCTTCGTCTTCCAACTTTCTTAAAAGGTGTATAGCGATCAAATAGAAATGCCCATAGAAAATTGAAAGAATAAGCAACAGCAATCCAAGAAAACAAACCAATCTTAGGAAGATCAATTTCATATCGCCTAAGCCACAACTTTATACTTCCATAGACGACCATAATTGGTAAACCACTGGAAAAACCTAGAAGAAAGACAGTTATAAATTTCTTAGGACTTTTAAGGATCTCGGAAAAACTCTTTTTATTCATAAAAAAATGCTAACATCATTTTTTGATCGAGTCGATTTCTTACTTTAACTAGAATATCTAAGTGTTGCACTATAGAACTTCTTAACGCCTTCTGAAGTACCAATGAGAGCTTCCCCTTGATCTCCTATTCCCATAAAGAGGCCTTTATTAAAATTTGAATCTGCATCAATGATTACTTCTTTACCTAAGTGATCACAAAGATCTAAAAAATTTTGCCTTATCGATTCAGAGGTCATTTTAGAATCTAAGATATATTCATATATGTCTTTTGCTACAACTGAAACATTTAAGAAGCTGTGAGGGTTTTCAAATTTTTGGAAACATGATTGATATAAGTTTAGACCAAGTCCAACTATCACCAGGTCTTCTGAAACATATTCACAAATGATTCCTCCACACTTTTTCCCTTCAAAAAAAATATCATTAGGCCATTTAAGTGTTGTTTTCCTTCCATGTTTTGATAAAAACTCGCTAACCAACACCCCAACCTTTAAAGGAGTTAAAGTGACCTCCTCACAAGGCTTGAGAGAAAAACTCATTGCAATGGAATCATCAAATTGAAACCAAGATTTACCACGTTGACCTCTTCCTTTGGTTTGTTTTTTTGTTGTAATTAAGAATTGTTCATACTTTTCACCAATTTGGTTTTTCAACTCATCTTGAGTACAATGACATGTTTGTAAATCTATAACCTTCATAGGAGCTACTATCCCATGGCCCAAATACTACGCCAAGAACCAAGAACAATAAAAATTACTCCCAATATTAATCCATATGCTGCAGGAAGCGTTTTGATTGAATGCGGAAATACCAAAGTCCATGTGACGGCTAATGTCGCTGAAGAAGTTCCACGTTGGTTAAAAGGCAAAGGCAAGGGATGGGTAACAGCTGAATATTCAATGCTTCCAGGTTCAACTCATAAGCGAATCAAAAGAGAGCGTAAAGGAATCAGTGGAAGGTCCCAGGAAATACAAAGACTCATTGCAAGAAGCTTAAGAGCTGGAATAGATTTAAAAATCCTTGGCGAACAAATGATCACTGTTGATTGTGACGTTTTAGTAGCTGATGGTGGAACGAGAACAACCTCTATTACAGGTGGATTTGTTGCTCTTCAATTAGCAATCAACTCTCTACTTGAATCTGGTCAGTTAAAACAAAACCCTATTACTCACCAAGTTGCTGCAATTAGTATAGGGATCAATAAAGATGGGGATATTATTTCTGATTTAAACTATGAAGAAGATTCTAGTTGTGAAACAGATATGAATATAGTGATGACTAAAGCTGGAGCATTCATTGAAGTTCAAGGAACAGCCGAAGGTCAACCCTTTTCAAGTGAACAATTTGGAATGCTTATCGATTGTGCTAAAGAATCTCTTAAAACTACTTTTGCGGCTCAAGATAAAATTTTATCATGAATGTAATTCTTGCAAGTTCTAATCAAGGAAAAATGGCAGAGTTTACTCGCAAGCTTGCTCCAGAAATCATTATTGAATCAAGAGAAAAAATAGAAGTCCAAGAAACTGGAGAGAGTTATTTTGAAAATGCTCTCTTAAAAGCTAAGGCTTATTATGAAACTTATAATCAGCCTGCTCTTTCAGATGATTCTGGACTAAATTTGGAAGCTTTTCCTTATTTGCTTGGATTATTTTCAGCTCGCTATAAGCCTGAATTAAATAGCTATTTAGATAAATGTAATCACCTTTTAGAGCATTACAAAGAGAATAAAATTGAAAATAGAGCAGCATATTTTTCGTGTGTCTTATGTTTATATAAAGGAGAAAATGAAATATTTTTCTTTGAAGGTAGGTCAAATGGGAGTATTTCTGAGACTCTCAGAGGTGGAAATGGCTTTGGATATGACCCCATTTTCATGCCTGCCCATCACCCTGAAAATAAGTCCTTTTCTGAAGATTTAGCCTGGAAAGAGGAATATGGACATAGGGCCAAAGCCATCAAGGAACTCAAAAAATTCCTCTCAGTTTGATAGACGAAATCCATAAAAAGAGATAAATTACAAAAATCAGATTTTCGGGGTGTAGCGCAGCCTGGTAGCGTAACTCGTTTGGGACGAGGAGGTCGGAGGTTCAAATCCTCTCACCCCGACCATTTGATATATTGATAGGGATAAAAGACTTTCGTCCCAATACTTTGTAAATGCATCGTATAAGTCTTTTGATACTTCTTCTTTGCAATAATAAATTTATAGATATGATAAAGACCCACTTAATCTTTTTTGGGTTAAACTGAAAAAATATTAAGGGCTTTTACTAGATGAAATAAAAACCCTTAAAAATAAAATTAAATAAATTATTGAGGACCTAGCAACTCGCAACCAGATCTTTGAAAATTGAAAGATAACTTATCGACGTTATTATTTTTTAAACAACCATAGATCCAAAAAGTATTCTGACCATAGTTATTACCTTTATCAATAGTGACTTTTCCATCTTCATCTACTTCACAAGGGTTATTTAACGTACACTGTCCTCCTCTTTCATTTCCTGTATTATTAACTCCAATTACTTTTCCAGAAGATTCAGAGATAATTGGAGACCCAGATGTTCCACCATAGGTCTTACACGCTTTTGTATACTTAATAGAGTTATTCCAAGTCCATCTTGATTCCTTCATTTCAAAAATGATTTTATCAACATAGCAATTAAATTCTTTTTTCCAATAACCTGATAGAATTTTAATTTTCTCAGCTTTAGCTGGGGCTGAGCTATCTAACATTAAAGGATTTATTTTATACTTTGTAGCTAACTGCTTATAAGTAATATCCATTTCGTATAATGCCATATCCGTTTTCGACATTGTTCCATATAAGATTTTAGAAGTTTTTAGCGTTGCTATTTTTTTTGCATTTTTATTTAATAAAGATACAGAGCGTACCGAAGCTTTATTTATTAAAACCTCTCCTGGATCCAGAAAACCTCCTACAATACAATGTCCATTTGTTAAAAGTAATGCTTTAGAATCTAAAGATCTTCCCTCTAGCGATATAATAGATCCTGAACAATTGCTTAGTCCAACAATACCTCTAAAGTCTTTTGCAACGAGGTCGACGCTACTTATAGCTACAAACTCTTCTATAGTTATTTGATCCATCTGACCTAAGTCTTGATTTACGCTCGAAACTAACTCTGCTTTTGAAAAGAGCTGACTTGAAAATAATAGAAATAAAATACTCGTAATTTTTAAAAATTTGTCCATGATGTTTTTCCTTTGTTATGAATAAAGTAACAAAAAAACTATCGATAATCCTCTAACAATTAGTGACAGTTTCATAGCCTTGAACTCTATTTTCATCTAAAATAACTTCATGACCTTAGAGCTTATAATGAAAACTTTCTTTCTAATGCTTCTCTTTAGCACTGTTTCAGCACAAGCCTCAATTGAAACCATTTATAAATCTTTAGGAGTAAAATTAAGGCTTTCTTCTTATTTCAGTGATCACTCCCTAGAAGGAAATGGATTTAATCTCAACGAAGAAGGATTTAACGGAAAACTCAGATTTCCAATAGTTCCAGTCTTTAAGCCTAAGAACTTCAAGTATTTTATTTCAAGAATTTATTTTAATCTTGAAATCCCTACCCACAGCTTAAATCAAGCTCCGGGATCAGATCATAATAAAAACTATATTAAATCAAATTTTCTATCACAGAGTGAGTTGGCCTTTACAAATTCAAACCCTCTTTGGAACGTCTCATCCGATTTAAAGACATCTTCAATCTCTCTTGGCTATCAATTAGGCCTTGCCGCATCAGTAGGGAGAAAAGTTCAATTCTTGCAACTTGCTCTTGGTCCTACTCTTGGGTATATCAACTACTCTTATACTTTAAACCTATGCTCTAAATATACAGAAGCTCCAGATAGAATCAATCTTATGAAGATTTCGTCTGGAAATTGCCAAGATAAAAGGAGAATCGATGAAGTAGACTTCAAGGGATTAGGTCTAGGCTTTGCTGCCAATATCACTCTCTTTGAATTAAAATTTAAAAAATGGGGTGACCTTTCCCCCTTATTTCATACCACTATCAAACTCGGTTTAACATAGTTTTTTTCTATTTTTATAATTTTAGCTTTTGGTGCAGGAGGTCTGTAATTCAATGAACTATGTGGCCTATAATGATTGTAATGATACACCC
>CALHLC010000038.1 GCA_938034385.1 uncultured Bacteriovoracaceae bacterium | reverse complement strand
GTTCTACCTTCGATGGTTCGAATCCATCTCGCGCCACCATTCATTATACCAAATAAAATAAGCGGGTGTAGCTCAGTTGGTAGAGCACCAGCCTTCCAAGCTGGGGGTCGAGAGTTCGAACCTCTTCGCCCGCTCCATTTTCATGAAATTCTTCTATTAATAACAAACCTTTTTAATAAGGCAATTTTCACTTTGTGGAAAAAAAATTCTTTTTTTAGGTTAAAATAACTTGATGAAGAAATTTATTCTTTTCATATATTTAGCCTTATCGATTCACGGAAGTCTCTTAGTTGGGAGTACTTGTGGAGATAGATATTTCTATATGAAAGATACGAAAAACTTTACGTATTTTATGGGTGATCAGCAGACTCAAGACAAGGCTTTAATGTGGATGGTAAAATCAACAGGTTTTAATCCAAACTTAGTAGTTAGAAAAGATATGGTAGCAAAAGGAGTTTATAAGTTCGGGATACCGATTGATGAATTAAATTCTGAAATTCTTGAATTAACATATACAACAAAGATATTGGAAGGAAAGAAAAGAGTTGCACTCTTATCAAAAGTTGAAACTTATAAAGATGGTAGGAAACTAGATGGAGAAGATAAGAATTCACTTTTCCAAAAATTGAAAAAAAACATTTCAAAACTAAAAACGATAAAGACAAATAAAAGGTTTGTAAAAGTTGTTTCGAAAACACAAAAGAAGTCATTCCAGTATCCAGTTGAAATCAATGATGATGTTTTAAAAAGATATAATACCTTTATAGAAAACTACTTTTATTCTCCCAATCGAAATATCAATGTTGTTGCCGGGAGAGAACAAGAGAGATTATCTGAAATTTCAGACATGTCAGCATTTAAAAAACTAAACTCAAAAATAAAAAGAAATAATATTAAAAACTATATATACGATAGGTCTAGAAAACAAATAGGGAGTTGGCCTATTGCTTTAAGTACAGCAGTGATTGTTGTAATGTATCAAGACCAAAGAAACAACAATGAGAGCAAGACAGAAAAAGAAGGTCATGTTTGGGAATTATTTGATAATGTAGGGAACAAGTACTTAATTGGAATTGATCAAGTTGGAGATAAAGTAAACTTCACTTATGATGGAGTAGTCTATAGCAATAAGTACAATGTCATCATTTTATACGATAGCAAAAAGATTCCTTATATTTTTCAAGTAGTATTTGGAAATTCATCTTTTACTAAATTACATTTACTAGAGAGCAATATTTAAGAAAGATCTATTTTCTTCTCAACAATAGTTTGATATAAAAACAATACTATAAATATATAGGGCCCTTAGCTCAGTTGGTTAGAGCGCTACCTTGACATGGTAGAGGTCAGAGATTCGAATTCTCTAGGGCCCACCATTGAAAAAATTAGGAGTCATATGAAGTTGTTAGTTATTCTCTTATTTATTTCCTGTACATCATCAATAGAGAAAAAAAGCAATTGGAAAAGCACAGAAGTTTTTTTAAATCCAGAATCTGCTTATTATGAAAAAAAGAGCAATGTTGTTTTTGTTTCCAACGTTGAAGGAGAAGGGGCAGCTAAAGATGGTAAAGGGTATATTTCAAAACTCTCTCCTATGGATGGTAAGACCTTAAAGAAAAAATGGGTGTCTGGGTTGAATGCTCCTAAAGGAATGGGAGCATATTATGGAAATTTATATGTTTCTGACATTGATAGAGTACTAGTAATAGAGATCTCAAGCGGAACTATTATTAAAGAAATTAGTATCCCTAATGCAAAGTTTTTAAATGACATTGCTATTACGCCAGAAGGTGTAGTGTATGTTTCCGATACAATCGGAAGTAGTATTTATAAAATTAAAAACTATGAAAGTAGTCTTTTTGTTAAGGGGCCTCATTTGGAATCTCCAAATGGATTACTTTATTTATCGGGAAGGCTTTATGTTGCAGCTTGGGGGTTAACTACTGATTGGTCTACAAAAATCCCCGGTAAACTATACTGGATAGATAGAGAGAGCAAATCAATTACAAACATAACAAAAAATCCACTTGGAAATTTAGATGGACTAGAGCTTGATAAAAATGGAGACTTCTTGGTCTCTGATTGGGTTGCAGGAAAAGTTTTTAAAGTTTCTCGTGAAGGTCAATCTTCTATATTATTTGAAGGTAAAAAGGGACTTGCTGATATCGGCTATCTTCCTACTCAGAACCTTATTCTTATTCCTGGCATGCTTGAGAATAATGTTTTTACAGTAGAAAATAGATAACTAATAAATACCTAAGCATTCCTTACTATTTGATCGAACTGTTTTACAATACTTGTAACCGTGGCCAGTCTGTAAACACCTCGAGTGATAATGGTTATCTTTTAAACAAGTTGAATAATTAGCTCGTGCTTTTAAGCATTTTGAATGGAGTCTGCCGGAGTTTAAGCAATCAGAGTATCCTTCTTCAGCTTTTAGGCAAGTCGAATGGTGTCGCTGATTTGCACGACAATCACTATAACCTCCTTGAGCTTTTAGGCACCTTGAATGGTGATAACCTGCTTTACGACATTGCTTATAGCCAGGTTGTGCCTTTAAACAGGTTGTTGGATATTTTCCATAGTTTTTACAATCAGAATATCCACTTGAAGCCTTTAAACACACAACGTGTCTAATCTTATCTTTCCGGCAATCAGCATATCCATTATTAGCTGTTTTACAAGTGTGGTGGCTATGACCTTCATTTAAACAAGCTTCATAACCTGACTTAGAATAGCTTGCGATAGAAAGAAAAATCATTAATTTTAAAAAAGTCATGAATACATCTTATCTGTAAAAAAGAATATAGGAAATTATAACTCCAACTTGAAAAAGAGTAAAAAGAACACTTTTTATAGTCCCTAAATTGGTTGTCTTGTATCTAAGTAATCTTCGGAGACAATTTTCCAATTATGACCAAATAGTGTAGAAGAGTTTTATCTATAGGAGAGTAAAATGAAATTTCTAATGCTTCTTGTCACTTTTTTTAGTTGTGCCGGTCATTCTCAAACGATAAAGGTATTTCACTATAATATAAAAGAACTAGATAGTACGAAAATCAAAAAAGCCAGAAAACTTCAATCTGCACAAGTAAAATACTCTTCTGAAATCATTGAAAGATATTCCCCAGATATAATCTCAATTAATGAAATTCAGTATGATAAAGAAGAAGTTCCAACTTCAGATTTTACAACTAGAGGGAAAAACTTAAAGGTTTTAGGAAAGCTCTCTAAGCTAAAAAAGATGAATTACTCTTTTCATGAAGCAAATACTGGAATGAACTCAAAGCCAGGACTTGATGGGAATTATATTTTAAAGCCAACTAGTGAAGAGAGGAAAAATTTTGCTGATGCAGTAAATTTTGGAATGTTTCCTGGTCAGTACTCAACTGGTGGGATTTTTAAATATCCAATAAAAAGCGAAAAGATCATTAAAGGTTTAAAGTGGAGAGACTTTAATCCAAATATTAATTTATCAAAATATAGAGATGCTAATGGGAATAAGTTACCAAGAGACATGGAACTTTTTGATAAAAATTTCAGTGACATCACTTTGGATGTAAATGGTAAAGAACTGCATGTTATTTTACTTCATACAGTTCCAGCATTTGGATTTGGTAATAAACTTACTCCAAACTTTGAGAGAAACCATGATCAGCTCGAATTTTTGAAATGGTATTTAACAGGAAAGTCTAAGTTTAGCTTTAATATTAAAGTAAAGCCTCTTAGGAAAAATACTTTATTTATTGCAATGGGAGACTGGAATGTTGATCCGAGTTCAAAAAACCCAGGTGGCAAAATAATTAAACAATTAGGAAAATTATTTCAGTATGCTCCAGGAAACAACGAGAAAACGTATGTGGGGCAAAGTTTTGGAAAAAGTGCCTATAGTGCACAGTTAGATTATATTTTAGTGAGTAATAAAATTAGGGTTTTAAAATCAGGGGTGCATTACCCAGATCCTCAAAGAGAGGAAATTGGTTGTGGAAGTTCTTATACAAAGCAATTTAGACCCAATAAGGTATTAGTAAGCTACAAAGACAATGGAATGACGTGCAAAGCATGGGTAAGCAAGGACTTTTACAAAGCAAAAAAGGCTAGCGACCACTTAGCTATTTGGGCAAAGCTACAAATTTAATAAGGCCTACAGAGATAAAATATCACCTATAGACCAATGTAGGTCATTTCTGACATAACTGATCCAACTTTTGGCCATTAAAATGAAGCCTTTTACAGAGTATTTTTGTCATCAAATCGAGTTCTTTATATATTTAGGTTATACTAGCTGAGTTAACAATCTAGATAAGTTTAGGGAGAAAAACTATGACAAAACACATTTTAATTTCTTTGTGTATGATTTTAAGTTCTATTGCAATTTCAGGAACATCAACATCTTATGCAAATTACAGCACGGACTTTGATGATGAAGTACCAACAAAAATAAGATCACTTAAAAATAAAGTAAGTAGTTCTACTCGTTATCAAAGAAGGGGAACTTCAAGAAAAATGAGAAGAGGAACAAGAGGGGTTTCAAGAACAAGTACCAGAGGTATCGCGAGTACTGGTTATGAAGTTGCTCAAGCAAATGTTGCTTCTCCTATGACTGGAGCAGATATTCCAGCTAATGCTAGACCTGGTCAATGTTTTACAAAAATCATTATTCCAGCAAAGTATCAGACGACTAAAGAAAGAATTGTTGTTAGCCCTGAGAGTTCAAGGGTATCAACTATACCAGCAAAGTATGGATATGAAGAAAGAAGAATTTTAGTTCAAGAGGCATCTGAGAGACACGTTACTATCCCAGCTACTTATAAGTGGGTTCAAGAGAGAGTTCAGGTTGTAGATCAAAGTGAATCACTAATGAAAATTCCTGCTCAGTATAAAACTGTCCCTAAGAAAATAATGGTTTCAGCTGCTACTACTGAATGGAAAAAAGGTGATAATTCAGGTGGTGGAGTTAATAACGAAGCACTTTGTTTAGTTCAAAAGCCAGCTGTATATAAAACTGTTTACGAAAAAGTTGAAGTGAGTCCAGCTAGAACGGAATCAAAAGTTATTCCTGCTCAATTTCAAACAGTTAAGAAAAGAATTATCGATAGACCAGCTCAGGTTAAAACTGTTCCAGTTCCTGCTCAGTATAAAACTGTAAAAGTTAGAAAAATGATTGAGCCACCTAGAACTATTGAAAATCCAATTGCTGCAAAATATGACTTTGTAAGTAAGAGAGTAATGGTTCAAGATTCAAAAACTGTTTGGGCTGAAATTCTTTGTAAGACTAATGCTAACCAGTCAACTGTAGCTAGAGTACAACAAGCTTTAACGAGATCAGGTTATAGAACTGGTGGAACTGATGGAAGATTAGGACCAAGTACTTATAGAGCAATTGAGAGCTTTCAAAGATCTAAAGGTTTAATGGTAGGTGGCGGACTTACTATGGAAACTTTAAGAGCTTTAAATATTCAAATGTAATTAATTTAAATACATTCAAATTATATATAAAGAGGGTCCAGTTAAACTGGACCCTTTTTGTTTCGAAAAAATTTCTTTTTCAATTAATAAATTCATAAAAGTTTTAAAATATAGATTACACATTTGCGGGGAGCTTTGTGAGAAAAGTTTATCTTTTAATATTTTTAACACTGAATACTTTTGGCTTTGATGTATTGTCTTCGATTGGGACATTAGTAAAAAAAGATAACTTTAAACAGATTGAAAACCTTGAAAAGTATATTCTTTTTGGAAAAAACTCTAAAACTCGATTTAATTCATGTTTTAAAAAAGCAAATGAATTATCTGTTGGTGATTGTAGCGGAGTTTTGATAGCACCTGATCGCTTACTAACTGCAAAACATTGTGTGCAAAAAGATCCAAGTTTTTGTGACAATTATCATGTTGTTTTTGATTTCAATAAGATTAATCAAGACTTAGAAATCAGTACCTTAGATAATAAAATATTTTATAGTAAGAAAATTTTTAAATTGAATGAGAATATTTTTAATTGTAAAAGTGTTGCTTATAAAAGTGATAGTACGGATATCGCTATTATTACGCTGAAAAAAGCAACTTCTAATAGAAAATTTCTCAAAGTTACAAAGTCTCGTAACTTAAGTAATAATAATTCCAGGTTTTTTGGTAGTGCTCTAGGTGGTCCTGTAGAGATTTCAACTACTGCTATCTTTTATTCAAATCTAAATAATGGTGAAAGTTTGTATCATAATAAGGTTTTCCGAGGTAGCTCTGGTGGTCCTTTGATAAACCTGAAAACCAATGAAATACAAGGAATTGTCTCTTCTTCAGTCCAAAAGGAATACTTTGATGAGGATCAAGGAATTTGCATTTTATCGAAGAATGACACTCCTGAAATGGTTTCTGTGGTTGATCCAGAGACAATTCACTTGTCACTAAAGTCATTACTCTAGCCGCGACGCGTATAACTTGATTATCTTGATCTAATATCCTAAAAATATCCAAATTAAACAATATCTTCTGATGAAGAATTTAACCCTATGGAGGAAAACATGACAAAAAGTCTATTACTAATGTGTGCTTTAGTTGTTTCTACTGGTTTTGCAAAAATCACTGAAAGAATTATCAAAGATGACAACTTCAACATGAGTGCAACTGCAAATGCAATGATTACTGAAGGATCTAATTTAAACTTTAACGGAGCTGGTGATCGGCCATCAAACGCTATCCCAGGACAGTGTTTTGCTAAAGTTATTATCCCTGCAAAATTTAAAACTGTAACTGAAACTATGCAAGCTAGTCCTGAAAGTACAAGACTTTCAACTGTTCCTGCTAAGTATGGTTATGAAACTAAAAAAGTTCTAGTTAAAGAAGCTTCTGAAACTTTAATGACTATTCCTGCTAAGTATAAAACTGTTTCTAAAAAAGTTTTAGTTTCTCCAGAAACAACTGAGTGGAAAAGAGGAGATAATGGAAGAGGAACAAGTGGTGTTGCTTATTCTAACGGAAGTACTACATTAAATAGAGTCTCTAATGGAACTTCAGGAAACGAAGCTTTATGTTTAGTTAAAAAACCAGCTGTTTATAAAACTGTTTATGAAAAGGTTGAAGTTGAACCAGCAAGAACTGTTTCTAAGCCAATTCCAGCTGTTTATAAAACTGTTAGAGTTCAAAGGATGTTAGAACCACCTAGAACAGTTGAGCATAGAATTCCTGCTAAATTTCAAAAACTTACTAAAAGAGTAAAAGTTTCTGACTCAAGAACTGAGTGGGC
This sequence comes from uncultured Bacteriovoracaceae bacterium, assembly GCA_938034385.1. Classification (GTDB taxonomy): domain Bacteria; phylum Bdellovibrionota; class Bacteriovoracia; order Bacteriovoracales; family Bacteriovoracaceae; genus JAHDHG01. Next base: position 47,533 of record CALHLC010000038.1, on the reverse strand, counting down.
TCAGATTATTTGTAAAACAAATGCAAATTATTCAACTATCTCTAAAGTTCAATCTGCTCTTAAAAAAGCTGGCTTTCACAGTGGAGCTACTGATGGTCAATTAGGAAATTCAACAGCTACAGCTATTGAGAGATTCCAAAGATCAAACGGTCTTCCTACTGGAGGATTAACTTTTGATACAATTAAGGCTTTAGGAATTAATTTATAATTCTAAAAACTTACAATTAAGTTCAAATTATAGGGGATACTTTTAGTATCCCCTTTTTTTCTAAATGATTTTAAGAGTATTCCGATTAGATATTTAAGAATATTTAAAAGGATACCAATGAAATTATTATTTTTATTCACGTTTTTCTCAGCTCTTGCATTTTCTCAACTTGATTTACACGAAAAAAACTTGAAGATTAATGATCTTGATGGAGACAATAGATTTACTTATCAAAATGAAATTGAAATAAGCGAGCCTAACCCTGGTAAGCTTGGCCTTTCTTGGGACTTAAAAAAGAGTAAAGATAAAAAGAAGCATTCAGAGTACTTGTATACAGGAGAAGTAAAAAGTGGAGGAGTTGAAAACAAGGCTACTCAATTTACGAGAGTGGAAAAAGCGGGAAATCATGTTGCAAATGTTTATCAAGCTTACTTGCAAAGAAACTCTAATGGTAAATACAGACAGAGAGAACACCTTTTAAGGTATGATAATGGAAAGTTAGTAAGTGTTTTAAACTGTGTATTACATAAAGATCAAAGTGGAAAGGTAGATAGTAAAGCAAAATTTAATTCATCGAGAGTGGATTCATCAAAGTGTCGTCACTACACTCCTTTATTTTGTCAGAGTTTGGTTTCTTCCTTTAACCAGAACTCTGTTTTAGCAAAACAGTGTAGTACCTTACAAACTAGTATGAAAAAAGTTTATGACAACTCAAAAACTGATTTTGTTCAAGATATGAAATATTTGCAGAAAAAAGGTCAGGAACATTTAATTCCAAACCTTAAGAAAAAATATTTCAGACCTTTTTATCAAGCAGGAGCAAAAACAACAAACCTTTTTAAAAAAATCATTGGAAAAAGTTCAAGTAAATCGAAGTCAGGAGAATATAACTCTTCAGCTTATAATGTGAATGTTGATCCTTCATTTAAAGATGTGGCAAATGATTATGCATTATGTAATCACTTAAGAACAAATCTTGATTTTAAAGTTGAAGGTATTGATAATACTTTGAACTTTAACTTTAATGATGGAGCAGAACAATAGTAAAGATTAACTTGCAGATTGTTTGATAAATTCTGAAAGATAAAATTTTACTAAAGAATTTATTTCAACTGGATCACCTTGATAGGTCCACTTTATATTATTAAATGCCCCTACAATTGCTTTAAGCTCATGATATACAGCTGGAACTGATTGACCATCTGAATTTCTAGTAGAAAAGAAGTTTCCAGAGTTATTCATAAATCCAATAGTAATAGTTTCATTTGATGATCTACTGATTACAAGTTTTAGAGAATTTCTAAATAATAAAAAATCGTTAATAGTATTTGATATTTTAAAAAGCTTAATTGATTTATCATTATTATTTCTAAGGTCATTAAACTTTGTTACGAATATTTCAAAATTTTCTCGTAACTTATCCATCATCTCGATTGATGAATCTTCAAGATTTAAGGCTGTATCAATATGATCGTTAAAGTTTACGATGCCGGATTCATCCATATTGATTTCATCAATAACCAGGGATTCAATCCATTTTGTTGAAAGATGGTTTAGTTCAGTATTATTCATGTATATATGATCTTAAATAGAGGCTATTTATGCAACTATTTTAATAAAAAGGGCCCGGTGAATGTTAAGTTTCGCGCCCCTAATAATTAAGGTGGGCGCGATAAATAGCTACTTTAGGCTTCCCGATCATCTATTAAAATTCTTAACAGATCATAATAGTCGGGCTTGCTCACCATAGCCAGGGACTGCTCCCGAAACATACTTTGTAGGGCGAAACATTAATTATTCACCAAGCTCTATGACTCATTATACCTTATTTTGAGCGTTGTGAAGGAAAAAAATAAGTAGAGAAGAAAATTCTTGGCGCAAAATTTGTCTAAAGTTCTATAAGATCTCAAGGGAAATTTGCTCCCATTTAAACCTAAAAGCTTGATTTAGAATAAAATCTAATAGATGAGTAATTTAGGACAAGCACTTTTAGAATATTTGCTTCTTATTGTTTTTGGAGTGATAGTGGCCAGTAATTTGGTCAAGACTCTTTCTGAGTCTACAGGAAATAAAATAGGAAATTTAACTCACTATTTATCAGAGAGCTTAACTACCGGGGTATGCGAGAGAGAATGTTTTTTTTCAGGATATAAAAATGGTAGGAAATAAAGGGCAAGCTGCAATTGAATTTGTGATGATGATGTTGTTAGTGACATTACTGGTTAGTACTTTTTCGGGATACTATAATGAAAAATTTGGAAAAGATGGCGATGTTCTTAGTTTTATAAATCAGAGGATGAAGTTTTCTTATAGGCATGCAATATCTGGAGAAGAAGATGAGAGTTATAACAATATAAATTATAATAGTGGTCGAGAACATAAATCTTATGCAGGACAAGGAGGAAGCACAAGGTTTTTTGGTCCCGCTAATCCATATCCTACAAATTAAAGATGAAAAATACCGGACAAATTACTATTGAATTTATTCTGACATTTATGTTTGCAGTCTTATTTGTTCTTTTGTTTCTTTATTATTCAATAAACTTTGCAACTGGTTATATGGCCCATTATGCGACCTATCTAGCTTCAAGAGCGTATTTAACAGGAGAGTATGAAGGTATTGAATTTAATTCAAATCAGCCTTATAGAGCAGGGGAGAGCATAGGAAGAGAAGCTTTTGATAGTATAGGACTTGAAAAAATGGGATTAACTTTCAGTGCTGATGATTTAAAGTTTAACTCACCACAGAGTGTGCGAGTTTATGAATACGTAGGTGCGTATTTCAAGTTCACCCCACCGTTTAGAATTAGTTCGACTGATTCTAAAAATAGTTTGTTATCAGAATCATTTCTAGGAAAGGAGCCAAGTAAAGGTGATTGTGAATGCCAAATAAAAAAAGCAATGGGTTTTGGGCAGTGCTCTAATGTTATACCGGCTAACGAAACTGCAACTTTATTTGATAATGGCTGTTAGTATGAAAAGAAAAAATAAAAAGAACATTAATAACAATGGACAAGCTCTTTTCGAGTTTATTTTCTTTTTACCTATTATGTCCGCGTTCTTGTTTTTACTCTTTAGTGTAGGGAACTCAATTAATGGGTCTATTAATCAACAAAAGATTTCAAGATCATATTTTTATGCTCGTATTAAAAATAATTCAATGATGCCCTTGGTTGGGTCGATCGAGGAACAAAGAGCAAACTTGCAATTTAATTCAATGGGTATGTTTTATATTGGTTGGAAAGAAAGATTTAATTCATCATCATCAAGTGAAAATGGAATCCCTTTGGCTCCATGTTATAAAATGCATGTTCCTCTTAAAAACTTTGAACAAGAGTGTTCTGACTATAATCAAGACGAAATTAACTATATAAGAGTAGGAACTGTTTATGGTGCTTGTGGAGCAACATTTGTAAATATTGATTCTGAGATGCTTCGGGCTCCAGTTAGCGGGAATATTAATATTGTATCAGATATGAATGGTTGCTTAATCAGGTAATAGACTCAACTATTATCACAAATTTTCCTCTAAATTAGAAAAGATGAATTATAAGTTAAACTTTAATCTGGAGGAAGTTCATGAACTCTCGATCTTTTACATTGTCTTTGGCAATCGCTGGAATTGCGATGTTTATGGCGTGGTCTTATATTAATGCTAAGGAATCTGAATACGTAAAAAGATATGGGAATATGCAGCCAGTTGTAATAGCAAAAGAAGATATTAAAGCTTTAGATGTGATTGATGATTCAAAACTTCAAATTATAACAGTCCCTAAGAAATTTGTGATGAGTGGTCATATTAATAATATTGAAGAGATTGTGAACACAATCGCTGCAGTTAGTATCTTGAAAGGTGAGCAAATAACCAAGCCAAGAATTACTCAGCCAGGAGTGAGAACTGGACTTGCTCCAGAGATAGCACCAGGGAAGAGAGCATATTCAATTCAAACGAACGCATCTCAATCAGTAAGTAAATTAATCAAACCTGGAAATAGAATTGATGTTCATTCAGTGATTAGTTACATCCCAGGACAACTCGATAAACAAAAAGTGAAAACCATTCTTCAGGGAGTTCGAGTTTTATCAACGGGACTTAAAGTTACAAATCAATTGCCACTTGCAATTCAAGAAAGAGGAAATGAATTAAGAAAAATTAATCTAACAAAATATACAGATTACAATACGATTACTCTTGAACTTGAGCCTGATGAAGTTCAAAAGTTGATCTTTTTAGTCAACTCTGGACAGAAATTATACCTTAGTTTGAGAAATACAAATGATACTTCTTTAGGAAGAATACCTGCGACTGAACTTTTTGATGTACTAGGAGAAGACGCAATAGAAGCTAAAAGGTATTATCAAAAGAAGAATGGAAAAACTAATCGATAAAATCTTATTTTCAATTTTAATTATTATGCTTCCTGCCTTTGCTCAAACGGAAGTTGAAAGAAAAGAAGTCACCTTAGTTAAAGGGCAAGACCAAACTCTAAATATAGATTTTCAATTCAATGGGAATATTACTCTAGGTGATGATGAGTTATTAAAAGTAAATGCAGACCCACAATCGAAAAGAATAACATTAATAGGATTAAAAGAAGGAACGACTTCTTTAACTCTAAGAGGAATGGATGATTTAGAAAAAAGAAGATACGTGATTTCTATTACAGAAAATGATTTAACTAAAACAAAAGATGAACTAGATGAACTATTAGCTGGGATTGAAGGATTAGAAATAACAATAAAAGCAGGGAAGGTTGTTGTCGGCGGACATATAGTTGTTCCTAGTGACATAGGAAAAGTTTCAACTGTATTAGCAAATTATAATGATGTTTTAAGAATGATAGAGATTCATCCACAAACTCAACAAATAATTGCTCGGAAAATGACTGAAGAACTAGCTAAGTTTAATTTAAAGAATGTATCGGTGAGAGTAGTGAATCACTCGTATTGGGTTGAAGGGGTTGTCGCTAGTGCTAGTGAAGAAGCGATGGTTAAAAGAATTACACAAGCTTTATTGCCTGAAAAAATTGAAAGTCTTTCTGTTAACTCAGATAGATTGTTAGTAAATAGTGCTAAAAGTGATATTTATTATTATGTTTCAGTAAATGAAAATAAAAAGAAAAAAGAAGAACCACTTCCTAAGCAAGTTAAAATTTCTACACAGTTCGTTGAGCTATCAAAAGATTATTCGAAAGTATTTGGTTTCAAGTGGGCTCCTATTTTAAATAGTGATGGCGGGACTATAAATGTAGGTAAAACAGATGGTGGTAATCTTGGAGCTAGATCTAGTGGAACTTTCAGTGCTATTATTTCAAATCTTTTTCCTAAAATTCAGTCTTTAAAAAATGCTGGTTATGGAAGGATTATTCAAAGTGGGATGGTGATTACTCAAGAAGGTAAGACAGGAACAGTTTCCAAAAGTACTAGTATTCCATTCTTATTAGGTAGTGGAGATAGTGCAAGAGGATCAGAAGCTCCTATAAAGTTTAATTTAGGGGTAACTCCCTCGGTAATGCAACAAGAAAATATTCAGATGAATGTGAACTTGAGTGTCGGAACTCCTAGCTCTACAACTTCTCAAGGAGCTCCTATTATCACGAATAATAGCATTGCAACTGATTTATTCGTGAAGTCAGGTCAATCTGCAGCTTTAGGTGGGATAGTTCAGAGTAATGATATAACTGGTTTTGATAAAAACGATCCTGCTCCTTATGATGAAGAAACTCAAAGAAGTGTCTTTTTTAATATGTTGAGATCAAAAGCTAGATCTTTATCAAAAAATCAATATGTTGTTTTTATTACTCCAGAATTAATACAGTCTGCATCAGAAGGTACTGCTCAGATCAGAAAAAAATTCAGAAGAAGAAGAAGGTGATATGTCAGGTCATATCATTACAATTTTTGGAGCAAAAGATGGATTGGGTAAATCTGTTTTAGCAGCAAACATTGCTTTTGCTTATGCCAGCGAATTAAAACAAAAAGTTCTATTATTAGACTTTGATCAACGTGCTTGTGGAGATCAAACTATAATTACAGGAATAAAATCTAAAAAATCTCTAAAAGAACTATCTAGAATAAATGGTACTTTAGACTCGAGAATACTTGGAAGCTTTGTTGGGCAACATAAAGCAGGTGTTTCTCATGTCTCTATGGATTCTGATCCTATTCAATCAACTTCAGTTGACCCAGAAGGAATGGGGAAAGTCCTAAAGTCGGCGAAATCAATTTTTCCTGTGACTGTTATTGATGCTGGGAGTGAGCTTACCGAATTATCTGTTAAGGCGCTAGAGCAAGCAACCCTCATTTTATTAGTAGTCACTCCTGATATTTTAGCAATAAATCAAACAAGAAAGTTATTAGTTGAACTTATGGGACTGATGATTCCTAAAGACGTTATTCAAGTTGTCTATAATCAGGTTCAAAAAGGTCATCCTGTTACAACTGACATAGCTTCAAAGCAATTGGGTAAAACAATTTTCTCTATGGTTCCTAAAGATGATGCAACTTGTGCGGCTTCTGTGACGAGAAAAATACCTGCAGTAATTTTAAGCAAAGGCTCTGCTTATTCATCAGGAGTCATAAATTTAGTAAAGAAAGTTAAAGCTAAAAATATTTTACAAATTTTAGAAAAACTTAATCGTCCTACAATAAGTCTTGATAAAAAATCAAAATCAAGAGGGAAGTCTAAATCTGGTAATAGTGATAAATGGAATTTCTTAAAACAAAGAATCCTTCGAGGAATAGTTGAAGAAATGGATCTTCAAAATAAGTCTTTAGATGAAGATGAAAATACTCTGTTGATCTTAAAAGATAAGACTAAGAAAAAAATTGTGGAACTTTTAGGAAAAGAAGAGACTGGAGGAGTTGTCTCTGGTCGAGATCAAATGAATCAAATAGTAAAAGAGATTCTTGATGAAGCACTAGGGCTGGGTCCTCTTGAAGATTTATTATCTGATCCATCAATTTCAGAGATCATGGTAGTAGGTCCAAAGAAAATATATTATGAACAAAATGGAAAAAACAAATTATCTGATGTTACTTTTACTAGTGATAAACAAGTTTTAAGAGTTATTGAGAAAATTGTTTATCCAATTGGAAGAAGAATTGATGAAAAGACTCCTTATGTTGATGCAAGATTATTAGACGGTTCAAGAGTACATGCTGTTATTCCTCCTTGTGCAATAGATGGATGCACTATCACAATTAGAAAGTTTCCAGAGAATAGATTAACGTATAAAGACTTTATTAAGTTTGGGTCTTTAACTGAAGAAATGGCAGATTTTTTAAGGGTAGCTGTTGAGTCTGGTAAAAATATTGTCGTTAGTGGAGGAACAGGCTCAGGTAAAACAAGTTTAATTAACGTTCTGTGTAGCTTTATTCCAGCTAATGAAAGAATCATTACATGTGAGGACTCAGCTGAGCTTGATTTACCTCAAGAGCACGTTGTGAGACTAGAAACAAGGCCTCCAAACCTTGAAGGAGATGGGGAAATTTCTATCAGGACATTAGTAAAACAGACCCTGAGAATGAAACCTGATAGAATAATAGTTGGAGAGTGTAGAGGTGGAGAAGCATTAGATATGCTTCAGGCCATGAATACAGGCCATGATGGATCTATGACGAGTGTTCACTCGAATTCTCCAAGAGATTGTATGGGAAGATTAGAAACCTTAATCCAATATGCAGGATCAGGGCTTGCTCCCAAGGCAATTAAAGAGATGATTGCTTCTGCTGTAGATATGGTCATTCAGCAAACAAGACTTGAAGATGGATCTAGGAAAATAATGAAGATTACTGAAGTTGCAGGAATTCAAGGTGGAGATGTAATAACATTACAAGACATTTTTGTTTTTAACCAGGAAGGTATAGATAAAAATGGACGAGTGACTGGAAAGTTTCAGGCGACAGGATTTATTCCAAAGTTTGTCGAAGAACTTGAAAGAAAAGGATATAAAATTCCAAGAGGAATTTTTCAAAACAAAGGATAAATCTCATGGATGTGATTTTTCTTAAAATATTAGGACGTAACGGAGTTATTCTCTTAATAGGAATTATTGTCTTTTATTTTACTTCAAGAAATAGTGAACGTTTATTTGAATGGATAGAACAAAAAACTTTTGGAATGAGAGATTTCATCTTAGAAAAGTGTGAGTTTTTATTCTATAAGATAGAACCAGAAAAAGTTACTTATGCTCTATTAGCTCTTACTTTTGGTGGTGCAACTTTAATTTTTGCACTTTTTGCTCTAACTGGAAGTTTCACGATGGGCCTATTCTTTGGAGGTTTGTTTTTAATTTTTGGATGGCAGATTCCAAAACCAATAATGAATAGTTTTGTTAATAGAAGAAAAAGAAAGTTCCAATCACAAATGGTTGATGGGTTAAATTTAATGGCGTCAGGATTAAGAGCAGGACTATCTCTTCCACAAGCTTTTGGAATGGTGGTAGAAGAATTACCAGACCCTATTGCTCAAGAATTTAATTTAGTTCTGCAACAAAATCGATTAGGTGTGTCACTTGATGAATCATTAGAAAATTTAAATCAAAGAATGGGATTGATAGATGTCGAAATGTTCACTACAAGTATCGGAATCTTAAGAGAGACAGGTGGGAACCTGACTGAAACATTTGATACTATCTCAGATATTATCAGAGAGAGAGTTCGATTAGAGCAAAAGATTGCTTCTTATGTAAGTGCTGCACTTTTCCAAGGTAGAGCTTTATGTACGATGCCATTTTTTATGTTATTGGCCTACGGATCTACTGACCCTGAAAGTGTAAAGCTTCTTTTCACGAACCCTTTTGGTTTAGCAATATTAGCACTTGTAATAGGGCTAGTTTTTCTGGGTGGTTTTTTTATGAGTAAAATTGTTAAAATTAAAGCGTGAATAATAAAAAAAGAGAAAAACAATGAAAAAACTGAGTACTTTACTTTTATTTCTATCACTCAATTTAATGAGTGGAGTAAACTTAAAAAACGGGAATTACTTTATTTCTTATACTGATATTGTGACGAGTAGTAGAGGCAAAACAATTGATATGACTAGAACCTATAATTCAAAGTCAACATCTGTTGGATGGTTTGGTTATGGATGGGGAACACCTTTTGAAACAAAGCTAGAGGCTTCTCTAGATGGCTCTGTTTATATTATTGAAAATGGTACTGGAGGAAAAAGTAGGTTCACTGATGGAACAACTGGATCTAGTACTTCAAATATCAGAAAAATTTCAAATGGGATTATAAAGAAACTAAAAGAGAAAACACAGCTTAGTCAAATTTCGGAAAAGAGTTTGTTAAAAAAATTAACAGATGATGATATTTTTAGGCATAAGATGGCTCAAAAGTTAGGAATTAAAGCTCCAATAAAAGCAGGCAGAATATTAAAATCATTTGATTATGGATATCAAAAACTAGCAGTTGTTCCAAAGGGATATAAAAGAGCATTTGATTCTGGTCTAGTTCAATTTTTTAATGTTGATGGAGATCTGATTGCATCAAAAAATAAAAGTGGCTATTCATTAAAGTTTAGTAGGAATAAAGTAACAAAGAAAGTTGAGAAGATTTTTGATAATTTAGGAAATAGCTTTGTCATCACTTGGAATTCTAATGGATTTATTTCTTCGGTGGCAGCTAAAGGGAATAACAAGGCAACGTATTCATATGATGCTAATAAGAACTTGATTACTTCTACTGATATTAATGGAAGTTCTTTTACTTATGGGTATGATGGATCTCATAACTTAACTGCAATAACTGATAGAAAGATTAGAGATAAAAATAAATCAACTATTAAAATCGCTTATGAACCTAAGACCTTTTTTACAAGAAAAGTTGAGAAGAGAAATGGAGATATAGTTGAGTATAAATATGGTTCAAAAGATAAAAAGTTCCTTCATTATTGGACTGAAGTAGATAAAAAAGGGATAAGTGGGCAGCCTTATGTTAATAAGTACGAATATGAACATAAATTAAGAGCGGATGGATCTCAATGGTTATATAGAACAAAGTTCATCACTGGTGCTGATAGAAAAGGAAGTAAACTTGTTGGCGGCATAACAAGAGAGACTTTTAATAATGCAGTTGAACTCCCTAAAAAAATTATTCAAGGAAGTAGAGTTACTGAGTTTAAATATAATAAAGGTCTAATGATTTCAAAAAAATCTAATGATGGAGTTTTTTCAAATCTTGAGTATGACTCAAGAACAAAGAGAGTTTCAAAAATTACTAATAATGAAGGCTGGATTCAATACAAATACAATAAAAAGGGAGAGCTTTCTAAGGCCATTGATTCAAAAGGAAACGCAATTGCTTTAATCTATGATTTGAAAGGCAAAATTTCTAAGATGGTGAATAGAGCTAAAAATTCAAAAAAACAAATCGTTTCATTTTCTTATAATTCACAAGGGAAACCTAACGTTATAGGAATGGATGGGATAGGAAATATTAAAGTTCAGTATGATGCTTATGGACAAGTGAAGAATGTTGATTCCAGCGGAGGAAGAGAGATTGCTAGTCAGGTAACAGGAGCATTTCAGAACTTGCTTAGTATAGTGAAGCCTGCTGGGGTGAATTTAAATTTATAGAGGTAGTTTATGAAAGGTTTATTAGTTTTAGGCATGTGTATGATGAACGGAGTTTCTTTTGTCGGTGACAAAACAGATCCTACTGATCCAATAGTTGGTGAAAGTCTACTAGAAGGAACACATACAGGTACTGGTACTTGTAGTGGAGATATGATTGTTGCTGAGGAATATGTTAAGGCACCTGAAATCACTGAGAAATTTGGAGTAGATGGTGAAAGTGTCTGGGAATGGTAAAGCCAAAAAATGTATAAAAATTAAACACTCTCTTATCAAATGATCATTTATCTCATGAATAGTTATCCTAAAGCACTGAAATTACATTAAAAATACGTCTAAATTCTTGGCATCTCTCTTGCTTATATAGTCTACAGATAACTCTCTGTAGGAGGAGATATGAAAAGATTTTTAACACTGCTATTTCTTTTAGGAAGCATGACTATAAGTGCAGCTTCGAGCATGGGAGAAAACCATGAAGACTGTATTTATAATACAGGTAAAAGAGATATCGGAAAGACTGCTTATGAGATGCTTTTACAAGAAAATTTAAGCAAGTATTTAAAAGCAGCAGGACAAGGACAAAAAAGAGGAACTAGAGAACAATAGAATTATTCTCGGTAATCGTAATTATCAAATTCTTCTTTCGCTTTTTCGGATTTTTTCAATTTTGCAAAAGGCCGTTCTTTTTCTAACTTTGCTTTAAGAGCTTTGATGGACTTATATTCATCTTCGGGTATTTCAATGTACTTAGGGTTCTTACTTTGAGTTGTTTCAAATTCATCTACCGCTGTGTCTGCTATTTTTTTTGCACTCTCTAAAATGGATGGGATGTAAGAGTGTATTTTGTCAAAAATTCGTGTTTGGTCTTTTAAAGGGATAGATAAAATTCCAAATGATACGAGAAAAGTAAAAAGAAATTTTGTTCTATTAAATCTTCTATTCATTGTTTTTTCCTTTCATCATTTCTTGTAAAGAACTTTCAAGCTCTTTTGGATCTATAGGTTTTCTTAAAAAATCGTTTGCTCCGGCATCAATAGAATCAACTTCAATTTTCTCTATTTCAAGGGTCGACATTGTTATGATATATATTGAAGAATTTGATTTTCTGATTTCTTTAACTAGTTCTATCCCGTTCATTCTTGGCATGACAAGATCAATGAGCGCGAGTTCAAAGTCATTTCTAGAAATTATACTTAAAGCATCCTTAGGGTCTTCGCAATCTTTTAGCTCCCTAACACCTAAAGTATGAAGAAGCCCACGAGTTTGGCTTCTAAAGAACTCTGAATCATCTACAACTAGAACTTTTAATTTACTTAACATTTCTTCCATTAATTTATTTTAATCTAAGTTTGTATGATTAAAAAGTTGGCTTGATAAGTTGAGTCGGGTACTTGGATTTAAGCACTTTTTCTAAGAGGTTTTTGTGGGGTTTTATTAACTTCAGTTTCCCAATCGATTAAAGCTACTCGTAAAACTTCATGAATGTTTTTCACAGGTACAAAATTGATTTTTCTTCTATATAATTCTGGTATTTCTTCCAGGTCTTTTTGGTTTTTCCATGGAATGATAATTGTTTCAATCCCATGCCTCATTGCTGCAAGACATTTTTCTTTGATTCCACCAACGGGAAGAACTTTTCCTGTTAATGTGATTTCTCCAGTCATCGCGATGTCTTTACTTACATAAGAATTTGTTAATAAGGAAATAATTGCTGTCGCTAAGGTGATACCAGCACTAGGCCCATCTTTAGGGATGGCACCAGCGGGGAGATGAATGTGAAACTCATTGTTTTTGAAAACAGAATCATCTATACCAAACTTTTTGGCATTGCTTCTAATAAATCCAAAAGCTGTTTGTGCTGATTCTTTCATGACGTCACCAAGTTTTCCAGTAAGAGTGATTCCACTTCCGGGCATCATAGTTGATTCAATTTCTAAGATTTCTCCACCAACAGATGTCCATGCAAGACCGGTTGCAATTCCAACTTCATCTATTTTTTTCATTTCATCTTGAGTAAATCTCGCTGCCCCTAAAAAACTTTCAATTTTTTGAGGAGTCAGAACAATTTTTTCTTTTAGTTCACCTAGGGCCTTAACTTTGGCTACTTTCCTACAAACTGAACCGATTTTTTGTTCTAGATTTCTAAGTCCGGCTTCTCTAGTATATCCTTTAACTAATTTTGAAACAGAACTTTCATTAAATTCTATGTCTTCATTAGTTAATCCATTCAATTCAACTTGTTTTGGAATTAAATATGTTTTTGAAATTTCTAATTTTTCTTCTTGGGAATATCCAGAAAGATTTATAACTTCCATTCTGTCTCTTAATGGAGCTGGAATATTGTCTATATAATTTGACGTTGCAATAAACATAACTTTTGACAAGTCATAAGAAAGATTCAAGTAGTGATCTTTGAAAGTATCATTTTGTTCTGGATCAAGAACTTCCAGTAAAGCTGATGCTGGGTCACCTTTTTGGTCAGCACCGATTTTATCAATCTCATCTAACATAATAAGTGGATTAATTGTTCCTGCTTGCTTCATCGCTTGAATAAGCTTACCAGGCATTGCTCCAACATAAGTTCTTCGATGGCCTCTTATCTCAGATTCATCTTTTACTCCACCTAAACTTATTCGTACAAACTCTCTACCAATAGCTTTTGCTATAGATTTTCCAAGAGAGGTTTTACCAACTCCAGGAGGACCGGTAAGACAAATGATAGGGGATTTAGAATGATCATTTTTTAAAGTTTTAACAGCAAGGTGTTCTAGAACTCTTTCTTTAACATCTTCAAGTTGATAATGGTCTATATCTAAAGATTGTTTTGCTAGAGAGAGATCAAGGTTTTCCGTGCTCGTTTCAGTCCATGGGACTTCAACTATCCAATCTAAATATGATCGGAGAATATTTGACTCTGAAGATTCTTGATGCATCTTTTTTAGACGATTTAAATTCTTCATTGCTTCTTTTAATACATGTGGAGGAAGGTTCTTGTCATCTAATGATTTTTTAATCTCTTCAAATTCATCAACTTCATCATGGTTATTATCATTAGGCTCTGCTGAGAAAAATGGATTTTCTTTAAAGCGAGAATCTATACTTAATGAATCATCAATGTTTTGTAAAAGTTCTACTTCTTGTCTTAGAATTTCATCGATATACTCTAATCTTTTTAATGGATCATGAGTTTCCAAAATAATTTGAGAATCTTTATTATTAAGATTTAAATTTGAAGCAATCAAATCACCAAGCCTTGATGGATCTTCTATATCTTCAAGAATCATAAGAATGTCAGGACTTAATTGATTTGAACTTTGAATAAGTTTTTCTAGCTTCTGCTTAATTTTAACAATACTAGCTTTAGCACTTTCTATTTCTTTACCAACAACTTTGTCTTTAATCTCTTGAACTTCAACATAATGAAATGGTTCAACTTGCATAAAGTTTGTAATTTTAGCTTTTTTAATACCTTGAATAAGAATTTTAATTCTTCCATCCGGAAGATTTCTCATTCTCATAATCATAGCAACCGTTCCAGTTTCATAGATATCATTTGCTTCAGGTGTCTCAGCGTGAAGGTCTTTCTGGCAAGATAATAAGATTAGTCTATCGTGATTATTTAGAGCTTCCTCTACAGCCTTAATTGATGACTCTCGACCAACAAAAAGTGGTAAAATCATAAATGGATAAACAACAATGTCTCTAACTGGAAGAAGTGGTAATTCGTTGGTAATTTTCTTTTTGCTAGTCATATTAAGTAATTATGCCTTTAAGAGTAAATATTCATCATTTGCTCATGCGCTTAAATGACCTATCGGAAGAAAATCGATTTTATAAAGGGTTTTTTCTCTCTACTAATCTTGATTGATTTAGTATGTTAATTGCACGAGCTAGTAATTCTATTATTAAATAGTAAAAGATCTTGAAGGAGAGAGAATGCCAAAAAAAAGGTGCACCATAGTCGTACTCGCTGCAGGTAAAGGAACCCGCCTAAACCTTGATTGCCCGAAGGCATTGGCTCCTTTGAATGGGAAAAAGTTAGTGGATTATACCCTAAAAGCATGTACCAAATTAGAAGAAAACTTTGATTTAACAATAGGCTTTGTCTTAGGCTATAAAAAAGAACAAATTCAAAGCCACTTTGATTCATTATATGAAGAAAAGAATATAAAGATCGCTTTCCAAGAACAACAAAACGGAACTGGGCACGCACTACAATGTTTTTTAAATCAATTTCCTGAAACTTTAGATGAAGATGAAATAATAGTAACATGTGTTGATACACCTCTAATAACAACAGAAATTTATGATTTATTAGTCAACTCTAATAAAGACTACGATGCTAGTGCTATTAGCTTTATGACTACGAACCCTTATGGATATGGGAGAATCTCTGTCGGAGAAAAAGGTTTTAAAATTATTGAACAAAAAGATTGTTCAGAAATAGAAAAAGAAATTAAAGAGGTAAACTCAGGCTTATATATTTTCAAATCTAATTATCTTAAAAAATTTATAAATTCATTAGATAATAAAAACAATTCAAAAGAATTTTACCTTACTGATTTATTCAAGTTGGGAGAAAATATTCAAGCAGTAAATTATAAGGATGAACAGATTTTCCTAGGTATCAATGATCTTGAGCAATTAGAACTTGCTTCAAAGATTTTGAACAAATCTAAGGTGAAAGAATTAAGAAGTAATGGAGTTATCTTTAAAGATAGTGACAGTGTTTATATTGAAGATGATGTAGACATTCAAAAAGGATCAATAATTCATCCTAATGTCTTTTTATATGGAACAACTAAAATTGCTCAAGAGGTGAGTGTTGAACCTGGAGTTATTATTCTAAATTCATTAATTGAAAAAGGTGCTCTGATTAAGGCCTATTCATATATAGAAAATGCAATAGTGGGAGAAGGTTCTTTTGTCGGACCTTTTGCTAGATTAAGGCCTCAAGCAGAGCTTGGTGAGAATACTAAAGTCGGAAATTTTGTTGAAATCAAAAAGTCAGTATTAAAGAAAGGATCGAAGGTTTCACATCTAAGCTACGTTGGAGATGCTGAAATTGGAGAAAGAGCAAATATTGGATGTGGCTTCATTACCTGTAATTATGATGGGGTGAAAAAGCATAGAACAATTATAGGAGATGATTGCTTTATTGGTTCTGATTGTCAGACAATTGCCCCAGTTGAAATCGAAGCGGATTCATTTGTGGCAGCTGGTTCAACTATTACAAAAAGCATGCCGGAAGGATCATTTGCAATTGCAAGGTCGAAACAAGTAACCAAAGAGGGAAGAGCTAAAAGCTTTTTAAAAAAGAAATAATATGTGTGGAATTGTAGGATATTTAGGAAAATCTAATGGAGTTGAAACAGTTCTAGAAGGGCTCGCTCGTCTAGAATATAGAGGGTACGATTCATCTGGAATTTCTTATAAAGATGGATCTTTAAACGTATTAAAAAAAGAAGGTAAACTTACCAACCTTGAAAACATTATCTCTGAAAAGAAGATTCAGTCTAATTCAGTTATTGGGCACACAAGATGGGCCACACATGGTGAAGTAAATGATATTAATGCACATCCACATGGAAATCAGTTTTTCTCTGTTGTACATAATGGAATTATTGAAAATGCATATGAAATAAAAGAAAGACTTCAAGCACAAGGAGAACACTTTCAATCAGCTACTGACTCTGAAGTATTTTTAGTACTACTTACAAAAAAATTCAAAGAATTAAAAAACGTTAAAGATGCAATTCTTGCAACGTTTAAAGAGATTAGAGGAAACTCTGCTTTTGTTATTCTACCTGAAAATGAAGATCGAATTTATTGTATTAAAAAGTCAGCTCCTTTAGTTTGTGGCCACCGTAAAGGAGAGAGTAAGCTATTTGTTTCTTCTGATCCTTACGCTCTTATTGGCTTTGCCGAAGAAGTTTATTTCCCAGGGGAGGAAACCTTAGGAATATTAGACTTAGAGGAAAATTCATTGAAATTTTATTCCCTTGATGGTTTGGAGAGTGATAATTTTAAAGTTAACAAGAGTCAAGAAAATTTCAAAGTTGAGACAAAAGAAGGGTTTGATCACTTCATGTTAAAAGAAATATTCGAACAGCCTAAGCTTATTGATCAAATCTCTAAAAAGTATTTAAATGTTGAGGAAACTGATGTCTCGGAAATTAAATTCGAGACATTAAATATTATTGCATGTGGTACTGCCTGGCATGCAGGTCTTTGCTTAAGAAACCTATATGAAGAGCAATTAAAAATTAAAGTAAATGTGGAACTTGCAAGTGAGTTTCGTTATAGAAATCCTTACCTTAACTCTAAAGATGTTGCTCTCTTTATTAGTCAGTCAGGTGAAACAGCTGACACCATTGCTTGTACCGAATTATGTAAAGAGAAGGGATTGAATTTATTTTCCATTCTTAATGTAGAAGGCTCAACCTTAAATAGACTTTGTGATCATAATTTCCTTATTCACGCGGGGCAAGAAATAGGTGTTGCGAGTACCAAAGCCTTTACTATGCAAGTACTTACCGGTCACTTTGTACTAAATCTCCTCCAAGGTAAACATCCAATTAAATCTTATGAACAAGAATTAGAGTTATTAAAAAACAAAATTCAAAGGTTATTAGAAAACCATAAAATTATTAAAAATATAGCTCATGAAATTTGTAATTATAAAGGTTACATTTTTACAGGAAGGAATAAATATTTTCCTATTGCTCTTGAAGGAGCTTTAAAGTTAAAAGAAATCGCTTATGTGCACGCAGAAGGATACGCTGCAGGAGAACTCAAGCACGGTCCAATAGCCTTGATAGATGAGGAAATGGTAAGCATCTGTCTTGTAGGTCCTGAGTTATACGAAAAAACTCTATCAAATATAGAAGAAATAAAAGCTAGAAAAGGGAAAATATTAGTTGTTGGAGATCATCAAGATACCAAAAGCAAATCTCTTGCAGATTGGTATATCCCTCTTGAATTGGAAGGATTCAATTACTTTACGCCTGTTTATATGAATGTGGTGATGCAATTACTTTCTTATTTTATTGCGAAGGAAAAAGGGACTGACATTGATAAACCGAGGAATTTGGCTAAGTCAGTAACTGTGGAATAAGTTGTACATATACTCTGAGTGTATATGTACAACAATTATAAAAAATTATTCAGTTCTAACTCTTTTACATCTATAAAAGATTGGATCTTCATCAGATCTATAATGACTATCAACAAGGTTAGCTTGTAAGCTTGTTGATCTTCCTGAAAAAGAAAAACTCACGAGAACTTCTCTTCTACCTTCTTTCCCATAACAATCTACCAATGAATTATTACGAGTATTATTTGCATTTGCTCTATCACAATTAAGAGTAATTAAATCAGTGTTGTCAAAATAAGTTGCAGAAGTATATTGATTACTCTGAAAGTGGCGATAAAGAGTTATCGTGTGCTCATATGGAGCATTTGGTGAATTACATTCATAGGCTGGAAATTGAACATCAAAACCTTCACGCTGAGAAAAAGCAGAGGCAGATAAGATAGTTAGTAGTATTAAAAATTTTTTCATGGGAATCTCCTTTGTATTTTTTAAGCTTATAGCATTGGTCCAAGTTGGGATCAACGCGACGTGTAATAAATACAGGTTAAATGAGTTGGACCACTCTAATAATTGGAATATAATCCAAAAATGGATTTATCAAATTTAAACCCAGCTCAGAAAGAAGCAGTCCTGGATACATCAGGTCCTATGATGATTCTGGCCGGTGCAGGATCTGGAAAAACCAGAACTATCGTTAATAGAATTCAGTACTTAATCCATGAACAAAAAGTTCCATCATCTAACATATTGGCAATGACTTTTTCCAATAAAGCTGCAAAAGAGATGCGTGAAAGGGTGGAAAGAGAAGCAGGTTATCCTGTAGGGCTAAACTTCATAACAACTTTTCATTCTTTTTGTGCCAGAGTTTTAAGACAAGAAGCTAGTTATATAGGACTTAGTAGAAACTTTAGTATTTATGATGACTCAGAATCAAAGTCTGTTATTAAAGCAATTCTAGGACGTAGAGGAATTTCTTTAAAGGAAACAAACCCAGCTGAAATTAAATACTTTATTAATGATTTAAAAAACATTGGTTACTTTAGAGGTTGTGAAGAATCAAAATACTTTGAAGATGAGTATGATATCGATAAGACTGATCTCTTCTTTGATATTTATGAAGAATACGAAAGAGAGCTGCACGTTTCTAATGCTGTAGACTTTGGAGGGATGATAGTTGGAGTTATTGAGCTTTTTTCAAAACATCCAAAGATTTTAGAAAGATATCAAAAAAGGTACAAATATCTTTTGGTAGATGAGTACCAAGATACAAATAGAGCACAATTTTATCTTGTTAGAATGTTATCAGATTTAACGAAAAATATTTGTGTCGTTGGAGATGAAGATCAATCTATTTATTCATGGCGTGGAGCTGATATTCACAATATTTTAGACTTTGAAAAATTTTATCCAGACTTTAAACTAGTAAAATTAGAACAAAATTATAGATCTTCAAAAAATATTATCGAAGCTGCTTCTCACGTTATTAATAATAATACTGAGAGAAAAGGCAAAAAGCTTTGGACGGACAATACAACTGGTGATGAGATTGAAGTTATAGAGTGTTTAGATGATAGAACAGAAGCTGACTTTGTAGCAGGGAAAATCCAAGAAATAGAAGAGATTGCAAGTTTAAATGATATTAGCATTTTCTACCGTACAAATTCTCAATCACGTATGCTTGAGGATTCATTAAGAAAAAGAAAAATTCCATATAAAATTGTTGGAGGGATCAAATTCTATGACAGGAAAGAGATTAAAGATATTCTTAGTTATTTAAAACTTCTTTGTAATAATAAAGACTCGCTTTCTTTTTCAAGAGTAATTAATTCACCAGCTAGAGGTTTTGGAGCTGTAACGTTAAGAAAATTAGAAAATGAAGCAATTAAAGAACAACTCTCTTTATATGAATTAGTATTTAAAATTAATGACAATCAAGAACAATACTCTCATTTAAAGCTTTCTCAAAAAGTAAAAAATGGGATTTCTGAATTTGTGAATTTAATGGAAGAATCAAAAATTTTAGAAAATAAAAGAGAAAAGCCAAGTTTGATTTGCCAAAAAATTATTGAAGAGTCTGGTTACCTCGCAAATTTAAAGGGTACTAAGAGCTATGAGAATCAAGCAAGAATCGATAATTTAAAAGAACTTATTAGTGCAATTAGTCAGTATGAAGCTGTAAATAAAAGTTTGAAAGCTCAAGCAAGTGTTGAGAACTTCTTAGAATCAATTACTCTTAATCAAAATATAGAAGAAGAAATGAATACTGAGATGGTTTCATTGATGACGATTCATAGTTCAAAAGGCTTAGAGTTTGAATATGTTTTCATTGTAGGAGTAGAAGAGAATATATTTCCATCTATCATGAGCTTAGATGAAGGTGAGCATAAGCTGGAAGAAGAAAGAAGACTCTTTTATGTCGCTATGACTAGGGCCATGAAAAAACTTTATATAACTTGTGCTAAAGGCCGAATGTTATGGGGCAAGGTACAATTTCAAGAACCAAGTAGATTTATCTATGAAATACCCGAGGATTACTTACTATGGCATCAATTAAAAAAAGGTCGACGTAATACTCAAAAAAGCAGAACAGGTTCATATATTGATTATAGTGATGAGTTTTCTCAAGATTTTGGTGATTTTGACGCAGATGAGAAGACATATTACAATGCTGCCTCAGACGAGGAAGCTGTGAGTACTTTTAGTGAAGGACAAGCAGTAAATCATGGATTATACGGAGAAGGAGTCATTGTTAGAACTGAAGGGGCAGGCCTTGATGAAAAGGTAACCATTAAGTTCAAACAAGGAGCAACAAAAAAGTTTTTAACTAAATATGCTCCCATCGAAATACTATTATGAGTCTAAATATTAATAAAGATCTAGTTCTACACATTAGCAAACTAGCTAGGATTAAAATTTCTGATGAAGAAGTTTCAGAGTATGAGAAAAACTTCAAATCTATTGTTGAATATATAGAGCAATTAAAAGAAGTTGATACAAGCAAGACTGAAATGTTATCAAATCCGATGACACTCAATCTTGGGTACTATGAAAATGCACTAGGAGTTTCTAGAAAGCAAAGGGAAGACAAAATTGAAACTTCGTTAAATGTAAAAGAAGTTGTCAAAAACGCACCTGATTCTAAAAACAATGAATTTAGAATCCAGTCAGTAATAGAGAATTCATAATGAGTGACTTTAATACTATTTATGATTCTCACTTGGCCCTAAAAGATAAAAAAATATCTGCAACTGAATTATGTAATGAGTATTTAAAAGTTGCAAAAGAAAATCCAAATAATACTTTTATCACTTTGACTGAAGATTATGCTTTAAATAAAGCTCAAGAAATTGATAAAAGTGGAATAAAGAACCATCTTGATGGAATTCCTTTTAGTTTAAAAGATTTATTTATTACAAAAAATATAAGAACAACTGCCGGTTCTAAGATGCTTTATAATTATATTCCGCCATATGAAGGGACTACTTCTTCGAATCTTCAAAATGCTGGGGCTGTACTTGTTGGAAAAGTTGGTTGTGATGAATTTGGAATGGGATCAAGTAATGAAAATACTCCCTTTGGTCCGGTAAACTTACCACTTAACAAAGATTACTTACCTGGTGGTTCTTCAGGGGCATCTGCTGTTTCTGTTTTAGAAAAATCAAGTCTTTTTAGTATAGGAACCGATACTGGTGGATCAGTTAGACTGCCAGCAAATTTTTGTGGACTTTTTGGATATAAACCAACATATGGTCGAGTTTCTCGATATGGTCAAATTGCTTACGCTTCTAGCTTGGATCAAGCTTCTCCGTTTGCTAGAACTCCTTTAGATATTGCAATCATTATGGATGCAATGACCAAAAATGATGAAAAGGACTCTACTCAAGCTCCAATAGGTGCAATGAGTTCCACTTCAAAAATCTTAAACAACAAAGATAAATCACTCTCACTTGTTATTGGGATAGACCGATCTATGATAGAGAATTGTCGTGAAGATGTGAGAGAAAACTTAAATCAATCGATAAAAGAATTAGAAAAAAATGGTGTTAAGTTTAAAGATATAACATTGCCTCATTTAAAGTATTCAGTGGCAGTTTATTATGTCATTGCAACTAGTGAAGCCTCATCTAATCTTGCTCGCTTTGATGGAGTACATTTTGGTTTTTCTTCTACTGAAGGTCATGATTTAGAAAACAGTTATGCTCTTTCAAGGTCTCTTGGCTTTCATGAGGAAGTAAAGAGAAGAGTATTACTTGGAACATTTTGCTTATCGTCTGGATATAGTGATGAATATTATTCACACGCCTGCAAGGTAAGAAGATTAATCTATGATGATTTTCAAAAAGCATTCAATGAATGTGATTATGTTTACTCACCAGTATGTGCGACGACTTCATTTAAAAAAGATGAATTGATGACGCCACTGCAGATGTATATGAACGACTTATATACTATCCCTGTAAACTTAGCAGGACTACCATCAATGGCCCTTCCTTATGGGTCGTCTTCACTTAATTCGCTACCTACAGGTTTTCAATTAATAGGAAATTCTTTTAAAGATGAAGAACTTATTTTAGATTCTCACAAGATCTTTGAGGTTTTAAAATGAGTAAGTACGAGACAGTTATAGGAATAGAAATTCATGCTCAACTTAATACCAATACTAAAGCATGGTGTAATTGTGAGTTGAAGATCAATGGATTTGAAAACCATTATGTTTGTGAAGTTTGTTCTGCACAGCCAGGAACATTACCGGTAGTTAATAAACAAGCGATTAACTATGCATTGATGCTTGGAATTGCTACAGATTGCAATATAAATAAAACATCATTTTATGATAGAAAAAATTACTTTTATCCAGACCTTCCAAAAGGTTATCAAATAACTCAATTCCATACTCCAATATGTGAAGATGGAGCAATTGAGCTAGTAGGAGAAAGTGGAGAGAAGAAAAAAATCCGAATTGAGAGAATTCAGTTAGAAGAAGATACTGGAAAATCAACTCATTATAATGATTATTCTTTAATTAATTTAAATAGAGCTGGAACTCCATTAGTGGAGATAGTCACTAAGCCAGATTTTAAAACTGCAAAAGAAGTGACGAATTTTTTAAAGAAAATTCAATCCATTCTCGTTTATCTAGATGTCTCAAAAGGCAATCTTCAAGATGGGAATATGAGATGTGATGTAAACCTCTCTTTGATGCCAAAGGGATCGGATACTTTTGGAACAAGGACTGAAGTAAAAAATTTAAATAGCTTCAGAAGCGTAGAGCGTGCCATAGAGCATGAAAAATTACGTCAAGCAGACATTTTAGATAAAGGTGAAGAAGTTTTACAACAAACTCTTTTATTTGACGTTGATACTGGAGCGACTAGAGTCCTTCGGACAAAGTCAGATGCTGATGATTATAGATATATTCCAGAGCCAGACCTATTAGCAATTAGTGTCAGTGAAGAAAATATTGAAAAGTTAAAAAATGAGCTCCCTGAATTACCAACTGACAAGGTGAATAGATTTATTAAAGAATTTAAAATTCCAAAGTATGATGCTGAAGTTATTTGTTCTGAAAAGAAACTGGCTAAATACTTTGAAAAAGCATGCTCTCTCCATAATGGGAATGCCTATAAGAAAATTTCCAATTGGGTAATGGTAGAGCTATTAAAGTTAGTAAATGAAGCTAAGGCAGATGTCGAGAAGATTAAGCTTACTCCTAAACACTTAGTAGAACTAGTTGAACTTATAGAATCAGGGAAAATATCAGGTAAAATAGCAAAAGATATTTTTGTAGAAGTTTATGATACCGGAAAACTTCCTGGAGAAATAGTAAAAGAAAAAGGTCTTGAACAAAATAGTGACTCTTCTGAGATCGAAGAAATAGTCAAAGAGATTATTGGAGCTCATCCTAAAGAAGTTGAAGAACTTAAGTCTGGCCGAGATAGAGTGATGGGTTTTTTTGTGGGACAAGTGATGAAAAAAACACAAGGGAAAGCTAACCCAAAAATTACTTCTGATCTAGTTAAAAAACTTCTTGGTCTATGAAGCCTCGATTTACTCTAAAGCCTATCCCCATAGCATTAACAGTGATTTTTTTAATAGCTGGCTTATACACTTCAATATTTATAAATATTGATAAAGAAAGTATAGAAAAACGAATAAGGCATTATGTTTTACAAAACTATCCAGGATCTACTTTGAGTTTTGAAAGCTCGAATTACTTTTTATCAAATAGAATAAATTATCAGATAAATAATTTGAAAATTAAAACACTTCAAAATTATGATATTGAAGTGAAAAGTCTAAGAACAAGTATCGCTATTTCTGCTGTGCTTGGAGGTAGGCGAGCTAAGATATTAGCAAAGGATGTTACCCTACGTTTTAGATCAGCAAGAGATTTTTATCAGATTTTTGAAAAGAGAAAGGCATTCTCTGAATTAAAAGTTCATAAGATATTAAAAAACAATGAAGTAGGTTTGAAAGCGGAAAACATTACTCTAAACTTTGAAGATACGAATAATTCATATTTTTTTAAAAATATTTATCTTAGGAACATCAATCAAAAAAATTATACTGCAGGAGAGATAGTCTTTAAGCTTAAAAATGAATCATATATAAGACTTAATGGAGAAATTAATCTTTTGAATTTCTTTAGAAATCAACCGGCTGTAGATGGAACACTGAGTTTTATAGGTTTTAAAAATAAATACAATTTTTTAAATAATCTGAAATTAAAAATAGACCCTTCAAATGTAGATGGAAAAAGCTTGTTTAAGGCCCAGGGGAAATCAAATGTGTTGAGTGGAGAATTAAAGTTTGATCTCAGGGATTATGAATTAAGCTTGTTTGATTTCAAAATGAATTTAAATAAAGAAATCTTTATAGAAGAAGAGATTTTGCAAGAATTTTCAAACTGCAAAGATAAAAAAATCACCTTAACTGGTGAAACAACATATTACTTGACTGAAAAAAGAGCGATGCCGAAAGTTGATTTTGAAAATAATTGTTTCAAAGCGAAGGTGAATAGCTTTGGAGAGCTTGTTAGGTGGAACCTGTCATCGGAGACCAAATCTATCAAGTTTTATAAAAATAATTTCAATGATGAAAAGTTTATAAGAAAAGAAGTTTTTTATAAAACAAGAGAAAATATTAAAGAGATAAATAGAAAGTTTTCAACCTCTCTGAACAATTTTCTCAAAAATCATTTAACAAAAGGGATGTTGCACAAAATAAGCTTAACTGAAAGTGAAGAGCTATATATTCAAGAAGGTGAAATAAGAATTAACAAAGAACTAGTTACATTTGAAGAGTTAAAAATCACTCACACCGACGAGAATATAAACCTTGAATTGAAAAATGGGGATGACTCCGAAAAATATAAGTTAGTTGAATTCGAAGGAGTTAAAGGATTTGAAAGAATTTAGAGCATCTATCGATATAGGTTCAAATACAGTTGTATATTTAATTGCAAAAAATCGAGAGATCATTAAACGAGGACAATTTGTAACGTCTCTAGGATTAGATTTAGACAAAAATAAAAGTTTTTCTCTTGCTCCAATGAAAGATACTCTGAAAGCATTAACTGAAATTTGCAAGATTGCCAAAAAATTTAATATTAATGAAAGTGAGATTATTGCAACTGCAACAGAAGCTTCTAGAGTTGCAACTAATGGTAGAGAATTTTATGATAAAGTTTTAAATGAGTTAAGTTTAAATGTTAAGATCATTAACTCAGACCAAGAAGCTTATTATTCTGCACAAGGACTATGTTTTGATAAAGAACGAGATGATTTTGTTTGTTTAGACATAGGAGGAGCTTCTACCGAATTCATAAAAAAAACAAGTAATGAAAGTACTGTTACTAGTATCAGTCTCCCGGTTGGTTCAGTTAGGCTTATGAGTTGGAAAAAATTGAATGAAGAAGAAAAATTGGTTAACACTTTTAATCAGTTTGATTTTAATGTTTTCAAGACTCAGGAAGTTATTGGGGTTGCAGGAACAATGACTGCTATCTGCATGATGATTAGGAATTTAGATGTTTTTGATGAAAATGAGATAAATGATCAAAAAGTTACAAAGTCAGAGCTTCTAAAACTCTATCACGAAATAGTAAATGATAGTCCAAGTGAGCTTTTGCTAAAATATCCTCACTTAGGAAAAAGAAGCAAAGTGATAAAAGAGGGAATAGAGATAGGAATGTTAGCAATGGATAAATTAAATGCAAAAACGATCGAAATTTCTACTCGTGGTGTTTGTTTCGGGACTATAAATGGACTTAATTACTGAAAATATCTATATAGAAATCATCTAGATCCACTTGTGGTGCACTACTGCCAATATCTCTTGCTTTTTTATCTCTGTTGATAGTTTTTTGATCACTCTTTTTATAATTTTTCACTAAAGTTTTAGTTGCCTCGTTATATTTGAAAATACTTTGCATTGTTACTTTTTTGTCTCGAATGAATTTCTTTATATTGTCGATATTAGTATCATTTTCTGTAGTTACTCTGTTGCCGAACTTTTCGTTTAAATCATTAATGAGACTGTTTTTTCTGTTTTCAAAGTAATTTATTAGAATGTTTTTGAATTTGTTAGGATTATCTTTTTTTAACTTTTCAAATTCTTCTTCAGTATAATAATTATTGCCTACAACAAAATCTTTTAACTTTTTATCATCTTCCTCATTTTGAATAAGAGCTCTGTTTTTTGCTGCTTCTAGACTTATTTTAAGTTGTAATTGGTTATATTGTTCGACATCCCCAGTATTAAGAATTTTCTTACATTCTTTAGATTTAATATTTACGCAACTTTTATCAAGCTCAGAAGCGAGCTTTTCAAAGTGATCCTTATTATTTCCTTCTAAAAGCTTCTCTATTTGATCACTTTTACTACCATCTATATCAGTAATTTTAGAATGATCTATTTTGATTTCACTTTTTAGACTATTTAAAACCATTTTAGGGTCATCTTCTCCAGCAGAGAGCTTATCAATAGAGTCTTGCACTTTAAGAATTGCCGAAGAATACTTATTGATAACTTCTTTATACTTGCAAGCCCTTAACAAATCTTTATCTAAGCCTTCCTGTGATTTTGTAGAAACAGTTTTTTTATTACATACATCTTTTTTTAAGATTTCCCTGCATTTTCCTAGTGAAGCTTCTTGCTCCTTAGGAGTTAATCCTTGTAATGCTTCAACAATCTTATCTTCATGCGTTTTTGCTCCTGAAGCTTTTTTATTCAAGAGACAAAATTCAGAAAAATATAAATCTCTATTTTTCTTGGCTAACTCTTTAAAAATCTTTAACTGATCGACCCTGGAGACAGAAGAGAGATCAGAAAACTCTTTGTTTTGAGTTTGTAGATTCCTAGTAATCATATTTTTAATATTTTCTCTTAAGAGATATTCTTTATTTCCATCAAGCTTATTTTGTCCGACATAGTAATCAATTTGATATTGGTTTTTGAAAAGATCAATTAAATCCTTTTCTGCGTATTGGCCTTCACCTTTTGATTTGCCAGCGAATTTACTTGTAATACACTCTGAGATCTCATCATAATTTATGGTTTGTTTTGTTTTAAGGGTATCTTCCAATCCTTTATTCTTTATGCACTCCTCATAAGGTTTTCCATTACCGAACTCCTTCAAGTCTTTAAAGAATCGAAGCTCCTTAATAGTTGTATAAGCATTAAACTCAAACCCTTGTGCAGCGAGTAATATCGGAAATAGTAATAAACTAAAGTATCTCATCCCAAAAATTATACCATCAAAGAAAAATTAAAGATTTAAAAACTTTTTGCGTTCTCTTGCGTAACTAATATTAAGTTTTCACATGAAAGACATTGTATTTTAGTCAATCAAATAGGAGAAAAATATGAAACTATTACTACTTGCCCTTATGATCTCATCCTCTGCATTCTCAGGAATTAAAAAAATTCAAAAATCTACTCTTAAAAAATCTTCTCTTCTAGGAACTTGTGACCTTAGAAGTCTAAGGCATGAACTAGTTTATGATCATAGGATAAAAGATATAGATGCCGATCTTTTAGTTAAGCATTTTGATTTACATGTAAGAGAAATGCTTAAAGCACGAGTTGCTCCAGAAGGAGGAATTTATGCAATAGAAGATATAGAAGATTTTGAAAGAGACCTTAGATATCACACAAATCTATCATCAAGTGAAATAAGGTCATATATAACTGCCGTTAGATATTCTCAATTAATGTCTGAAGCATTAAGAATAAAAGTAAAAGATAGAAATTGCACCGGTGAAAATTTATAAAGACAATTTAGGGAGCTAAGAAATTAGCTCTCTTTTTTTACATTGTATTATCTGGAATCATAAAGAGTGCTTTAATTTCTCGTAATAATTGATGAGTCTTTCCAAGATAGTACCACTGACGAACAAACCCAATTATATAAGCAACTAAAAAGCCATACACCACTCCAGAGTGAGTTGTTTTATTTGCCACACCGGTATGATGAGCTCCACCTAATAAGAACCCAATAATTCCTAATAATAAAATCAAAGCTGTCCAAGGGATAGTTTGTCTCTTGGATAATTTACTTTGGTAAATATATCTATTCACCTTTTTTAAATAGGGATCTAAGTTTTCTGGAGGATTATCAAAAAGCTCTGTTAATTTATCTCGACTTTGCGAATTTAGAACACCATGAATGTTTTCCACCATTCTAGCTACTCCAATAAAGTAAAACATAATGAAGGCCTGCGAAAAAATTAAAAACATAATTGCAGGAATTGCAATTTCAATATGAGAGTAGGGTAAGTCAATAAATCCATGTGCGTTAAGAGCAACAAGAGCAAAACTTGCAAAGGAAATAAAAAGTAAAAATCGTAACAAATACGCCATAATATGTTTCTAGACAGAGTTACCCGAATCTACCATAATGCATTCAATTAAGAAAAACACCATGGCTAAAAAGAAAACAAAACTCAAAGATGAAATTTCAAATCCAAGTTCTGGATTCATAGTTCCTATTGCAATTTTATTAGGAGGATTCCTTATTATTTGGGGAATTACAAAAATGCTAGATGGTGGAACAAGTGGATATAAAAGATTAGTTCAAGATTTACAGTCAAAGACTTTTGGAAATAGGTGGGTTGCAGCATATGACCTTTCAAAATATATTGCAGGCAATCAAGTTCCTAAGGAAGATGTACAATGGTTAATTCAAGAACTAGATGATGTATACCAATCTACTAATGATGAAAGAACAAGAAACTTTGTGGTTCTTGCTATGGGAGCTTTGAAAGATGATAGGTCGATAAATTTTTTAAATAAGTATTTAGAATCAACTGATGAGAATGTGAAATATAGTACGATTGTCGGGTTATCTAATTTAAAATCTAACGATCAAATAAATTATAAGTATCTTGAAAATTATTTAGATTCTAAAGATGAGCCTTTAAAACAAGCAACTTTATTGATGCTTTCTAAACATAAAACAGTTGATCTTGAAAATAAGTTTCGGGAACTGTCCAATTCTGCAAACGCAATTACTAAATATAATGCAACGACTGCACTTTTAAGCATAGGAAAACTTAGTAATTTAAATAATTTAAATACTCTTTTTAATACTGAGGTTTTAGGCCTTGACGAAGTTCAACAAAGGTCTTTGCAGTTAAATGTTTTGAAAGCAATGAGTACTGAAAATCCAAAAATAAATATCGTTGAATTTCTGCAAAACCTGATCAAAAAAACAACTAATGGAGAACTTAAAACAAAGGCCAAACAAGCCCTACTAAGTTTGAACTAAGTATGTTAACTTTTCTAATACAATACAAGTAATAACAAGGTGTTATAGGATTTTACTTATAATAGCTTACTGCAAAGAAAGTTGTGAAGAAATTAGGGGTACCGAGGTACATCAAGAAATGAGTAATAAAACAATAAATCGAAGAGAATTTTTTAGTTTTTTATCTGTTGGTTGGATAACTTTTGCTGCCGCAACTGGTGGAATGTTAAGTTTAGTTTTTAGATTCTTATATCCTAATGTTGTCTTTGAACCAGCGATGGATTTTGTTGCTGGAGCACCTGCTGATTTTGATGATGGTGTTGATGAGAGATGGAAAAATGTTTTCGGTGTTTGGATGTATAAAAATGAAGGACGTGTAGTAGCTCTTTCAAATATTTGTACTCACCTTGGTTGTGTTCCAACTTGGTTACCGGCTGAGAGAAAATTTAAATGTCCGTGTCATGGTTCTGGTTATTATCCAAATGGTATTAACTTTGAAGGACCAGCACCTAGACCCTTAGAGAGATATAAGGTAAGTCTAGATGCTGCAGGGCAGATCATAGTAGATAAAACAAAAGTTTTTAGATATGAAAAAGGCGAATGGACTCATCCTGATTCGTTTGTTACAGCTTAGGAGATAGCACGGTTATGTCAAAAGATAGTTTTGCTCAAAAGGTTGCAAAGACTCAAGTTTGGAAATCCATTTTTAGACATGGACCTCCAGATAACGCCAGAAATAGAGCAGCAGTAATAGCTGGTAACGTATTTCTTCATTTACATCCAATTAAATTAAAAAAGTCCGGAGTTCAATTAGGTTATACGTGGTGTATGGGTGGATTAACATTTTTTGTTTTTCTTGCTCTTGCAGTAACTGGAATTCTTTTAATGTTTTATTATAGACCAACAGCTGAGTATGCATATAACGATGTTATTGCTTTAAGGGAACACGTTCCTCTTGGGATAATGAGAGAACTTCATCGATGGGGTGCTCACGCCATGGTTATTACCGTTTGGCTTCATATGTTTAGAGTTTTTATGACTGGTTCTTATAAACCACCTAGAGAATTTAACTGGGGCGTTGGTGTTATTCTTCTAGTTTTAACATTACTCTTATCATTTACTGGGTATTTACTTCCATGGGATCAACTTGCTATTTGGGCAATTACGGTTGGATCGAACATGGCAAAAGCAACTCCATTTTTAGGTCATGGTGGTCCGGGGGCAAATCTTGCTCAGATCGGTGACTTTATCATGGTTAGTGATAAAAACGATGTCCGTTTCCAATTATTAGGTGGTCGATTTGTTGGAGAAGCGGCACTGCTTAGATTTTATATTCTTCACTGCGTTTTTATTCCAGTAGTTGTATCGGTATTAATTGCGATCCACTTTTGGAGAGTTAGAAAAGATGGAGGAATCTCAGCTCCGCTGTAAAAATTATGAAAAACTTTTTAAATGTTTATACAGACCCAGTTTATTCTTTCACTTTTGTGTGTATCGCATTTTTTTTCATGATTAAGTACGTTCATATTGTAGCAACGAAAAAATTCGGGATAGGATTAATGTTGTCTACTCTTATAATGTTCATTCTATGTTTCATGGATCCAACATTTACCAAGAATTTTTATATTACGAATGACAACGTTCCTATTATTTTCCTAGTTTTTCTTTTGGCTTGGACTACTTGGTTTGCATTATACCAAGGCGTTAGAAATGATAATAGAATTGCAAATGGACTTCCTCCTCTAGAAGGAACTCCTGAAAATAGAGAAAAGGTTTGGGCTTGGCCTAACCTTGTTTATACTGAATTATTTGCAATCATTCTTGGAACAGTTTTTTTAATTGCTTGGTCAGTCTTTTTTAAAGCTCCACTTGAGGAGCCTGCCAATCCAACATGGGCACCAAATCCAGCTAAAGCTCCTTGGTATTTTTTAGGCCTACAAGAAATGCTTGTTTATTTTGATCCATGGCTAGCTGGGGTTTTATTGCCAGGTTTGATTATTGTAGGGCTTATTGCGATTCCTTATATAGATATGAATCCAAAAGGAAATGGTTATTATACTTTTGCGGAAAGAAAATTCGCTATCATTACATATTTATTTTCATGGTTAGTACTATGGAACTTTCTTATCATTATCGGAACGGTTTTTAGAGGACCTAACTGGTCATTTTATGGTCCATTTGAAGTTTGGGATACACACAAAGTAGTTGCTGCAAATAACGTAAATATTTCAGAAATGCTTTGGATTAATACTTTAGGAGTAAAGCTTCCAAGTAATATCTTTGTGAGAGAAATAGCTGGAATTTTAATGACTCTAGCGTATTTAGTTTTATTTCCAATCTTTCTAACAAAAAAGATTTTTAATTTTAATGGCTTACTAGGGAAGATTTGCAATGGTGGTTTTCTTGGTCAGAGATATTTAAAAAGTTTAGGCTGGGCTCGATATGCCTTGTTAATTTTTTTAGTTTTAATGATGTTAACACTACCAATAAAAATGTATATGAGATGGTTAATTAATTTAAAATATATCGTCTTTATGCCAGAATTTGAGTTTAATATTTAGAGGTTATTATATAAATGAAACGTGAACCAGGAATGCATTACAACACAAAGACTTTAAATAAAGTTTTTGCGTTCATTAGTATTATCTTTTTTATAGGCGTTCTTTGGATGTTTCTTGATGATTATATAAGACCATGGAAAGCGATCCAAATAAAGTCTCTAGAGATAGAGCGACAAGCTCTGAATGAATCAATTGCAAAAGAAAACGAAGGAATTGATCAAGAACAATTAGAATTATTAAAGCAAAAAATAGATGCAGCTCAAGAATTAATTGAAAACAGATCGACAGAAGTTGCTTCTATAGAAAAAGAATTAAATTTAGTAGATAAAAATATTTATGCTCAAAATATGACTAATGGTATCCATGGATCAAAGTCTGGTGAATATCAGTTCCAATACGAGCATTACCATATGCATGGTGAAGCTAATAAAGCTAAAGAATATAAAGTTAAAATGGAAGATGCTAAGCAAAAATTTGCTGATGGAAAAGATCTTCTAAAAACTCTTCAAGAACAACAAAACGAAATAAACGCTAGATTAAAAGTTATTACAGAAACAAAAAGCAAAACAGAAAAAGAATTAAACGAATTGATAGGAAAAAAAGAGAGACTATTAGTTGCGGCTGATAAAACTAAAATGAGTCCGATTTGGTTTCTTAGAAATTCGCCATTTATAGATTATTTAGATCCGACAGTTAAGATTCACCAAATTGTTCCTGAGCATTTAACAGAAGATAGATACTTTGTTCAAACACCTAAAGTTGATAGATGTATCACTTGTCACACTTTTATTGATAAGAAAGGGTTCGAAAATCAAGAAAATCCTTATAAAACTCACCCAAGGTTAGATGAACTAGCAGTTGGTAGAAACTCAGCTCACCCAATGAAGAAATTTGGTTGTACAACTTGTCATGGTGGTGAAGGTCATCGAGTTTTTGATTTTAGTGCACCAGCACATATGCCTCAAAATGCGAAGCAAGAAAAAGAATGGAAAGAAAAGTATAATTGGCATGAACCACATAAAATTGCCGAGCCAATGCTACCTTTAAATTATACAGAAGCTAGTTGTGTGAAATGCCACACTGGAAGCGAACGTATTCATATGGCAGAGAAGTTAAATAAAGGTAGAAAACTTTTAGAAAACTATGGTTGTTATGGATGTCATAAAGCCGATGGTTGGGAGCACCTTAAAAAACCAGGACCAAGTCTAACAAAAATTAACTCCAAGACTTCTTTAGAATTTATGAAGAACTGGATTTGGTCACCTCATACGTTTAATCCAAATTCAAGAATGCCAGCATTTTTTGGTCAATCTAATAATAAAGATCCAAAACATATGGTGAAAAATATAACTGAAGTAAATGCAATGGCTGAATATATTCATGCCAAATCAAAAACCTCTAAAGCCTTTGCTACTTATCAACCAGGTAATGCTGAAAATGGGAAAAATCTCATTCAAACAGTTGGTTGTATTTCTTGTCACGGTGTTGAAGGAATAGATGAACCGTATAATAAAGTTAACTCACTTAAAGGTCCGTACTTAACAGGAACTGGGTCAAAAGTAGATCCAAACTGGTTAGTCTCTTGGTTAATTAAGCCGTCTCATTACCAAGAAGATACGATCATGCCTTCTTTTAGATTAAGTACTCAAGAAGCAAATGATATTGCTACTTATCTATTAGGCTTAAAAAATAAGAAATTTGAAACAATGAAGTTTGAAAGTATTAATAAGAAAATTAGAGATGATATTCTTATTGGTGATTACTTTTCTCAATTTGTTCCTATTGCTACAGCAACGAAGAAATTGGATAAACTAAGTGATCTTGAAAGAACAATGGAGCTTGGTCGATTAAGTATCGGTAAGTATGGTTGTTACTCATGTCATGATATAGAAGGTTTTTCAGCTGATAGACCACCAATTGGTCCAGAGTGGAATGGTATTGGAACGAAGTTTGTTCACCAATTTGGATTTGGTCAACAACATCAAATTCCACATAGAAGAGATGCTTGGATTTCGGCACATTTAAAAAATCCAAGAATGTGGGATATTGGAGTTCCTAAGCCATTTAAGGATTTAAATAGAATGCCTAATTTCTATCTTAATAATGAAGAGATAGAAGCAATGACTACAACGATGCTTGGATTTGTAAAACAATATATTCCTATGGCAGGTAAGAAAAATCCTACAGCTAACGAGGGCTTTGCTCTTGAAGGAATGAAAGTTGCTAATAAATATAACTGCTATGGTTGTCATAAGATTGATGGTCTTGGTGGTGATATCTTAAAAGCCTATGAAGATGATTTAAATGCAGGACCACCGTGGCTGGTAGATCAAGGGCATAGAGTAAATCCTTTATGGTTCCAGAACTTTTTAAAGAATGTTTCACCTATTAGACCTTATATGGAAGTTAGAATGCCAAGTTTTAATTTTCAAGAAGGTGAGGTTGATAAGTTAGTAACATATTTTAATGCTAGTGCTCATAAGAGTAACTTCGTGAATAGTCCTAGTATTGTTTGGGAATCTGGAGAGAAGGAAGCTGCTCAAAAAATGTGGAATGCATTTGCTTGTACAAGTTGCCATACAACTGGATTTAATAATGAAGAAGCTCAAGCTCCAAACCTTCACCTTGCATCTAAGAGATTAAGAAAGTCTTGGATTAAAAAATGGTTAACAAGTCCTATTGCAATTCAACCATATTCTCCTATGCCAGACTTTTGGGAAGGTGGAAAAAATCCAGCTGGTGAATATGATGAATCACTAAAAGGTCTTCTTGGTGATGATCCACAAAGACAAATCAATGCAATGGTTAAATATGTACTCTCTCTTGGAAAAGTAAAAGAGAGTATTAAAAATATTGAAGCAAGCTCTATTGAAGTCAAAGAAACTAATAATACTGAAGAAGTGAAAGTTGAAGAGAATTTGCCGAAAGAAGAAACAAACGAAGAGGGTGAGAAATAATGGCTTCAGGTTATAAATTATTAGATCCGAATCATATTGATCCACAATTTGGTAAAGCTTCGCCTGGAAAAATTGCAATGTGGATTTTTCTTGTAACTGATGCGATGAGCTTTTCTGGTTTTTTAATTGCTTACGCTATTTTAAGATCATCTAAGCAGTGGCCAGTACCAGCGGAACATCTTGGGATTGCTCTATCTGGTTTTGCAACATTCTTATTAGTTTGTAGTTCTGTTTCTATGGTTTTATCAATTGATGCTTGTCGATTAAAAAAGAGACAATCAATGCTAAATTGGCTTTTAGTAACGATTATTGGTGGAGTCATATTTCTTGGGATTCAAGTTTATGAATATCAACACTTAGTTCATATTGGAATCTCTTTATCAGAGTTTGCGCAAGGTAATAACTTATTTGCTTCAACCTTTTTTATGGTAACTGGTTTTCATGGATTGCACGTTTTAACAGGTGTGATTTATCTTATTTGTGAATACAAAAATGCCTTTGAAGGTAAGTATGATAACGGTGATTATAGAAACTTAGAAGTTCTTGGATTGTTTTGGCACTTTGTCGATTTAGTCTGGATTTTAGTTTTTACGTTTATATATTTATTATAATGAATTACATATATACATTTTTACTATTTTGCTCAGGCCTTTTAATGGCATGTCCCTATTGTGCTGGCTCAACTGAGGGTGGTGGAAAGTATACAGTCGTGATTTTATCTGTGTTTATAGCACTTGTTTATATTCCATTTTATGTGTTATTTAGAATGGTTTTTAAAGAAGGTGCAAAAGCAAAGGATATCGATCAAAAGTGAAATTATTAAAGTTTATCATCTATTTTACTATGGCCTGTATTTTCGCCCTTATTAATCTTGGTGGATTTGTACATAATACAGGATCATCTCTAGCATGCCCGGATTGGCCACTTTGTTACGGTCAAATTATGCCAGAAATGGTTGGTGGAGTATTAATAGAACATTCTCACAGATTACTAGGATCATTAGTAGGCTTTTTAACCATTTGTATTTGTATCTTAACTTTTAGAAACTTTGGCAAAAGTTCAAGAATATTTAAATTTTCTCTTCTATCGCTAGCAATGGTTATTGTTCAAGGTATTTTAGGTGGATTAACAGTTATCTATAAATTACCACCAGAGATTTCTACAGCTCATCTTGGGCTCTCAATGATTTATTTTGCATCGATTATTTATATTCTACACCTTATTCAAGTTAGTACTTTCAAAGAAGAAAAATATAAAAGTCCTAATACTTGGAATAAGAGTTTTGTAAAACATTCATGGATTCTTTTATTTGTAGTTTATGCTCAAATGATTTGGGGAGCTTCAATGCGCCACTTGGGTCTTGGGAGTGTATGTGGAACAGGGTGGTCTAACGTATTTAAGTGTTTTGATTTAACGACTTTTAAATCTTCGTTTCTTCCAAATACATTTGATGGCATGTTTCATATGGGCCATAGATATTTTGCTTATATCGTGGCAGCTCTAGTTTTTTATAATACCTTTAATTATTTAAATTCTTTTAAGAAAAGCTCAGATGTTCCATTTTGGAATAGCTTAAAATTAAAAGTTTTACTTCTACCAATTTTAGTAACAGTCCAAATAGGTTTAGGTATGTTCTCTGTTGCTACAAATTTAGGAATAGAACCTACAACTCTTCACTTGGGTGGAGCTGCATTACTATTTATAACTATTTGGAAAATATGCTTAGAAATTAATTTCTTAAATAAAAGAGTAGATTTCAAAGAAAAAAAACATGATTTTTTATTCGATCTTTTCTCAATGTCTAAACCAAGATTATCTGGTCTAGTTATCTTTACTGCTGGTATAGGAATGTTCTTGGCAACGAAAACGACAACTTCAACTATTAGTATGATGAGTGGTTTTTGGTCATTAACTTTTACAACTTTATTAGTTGCAGGAGCATGTACTTTAAATTGCTACATGGAAAGAGATATAGATAAGAAAATGAAAAGAACAGCTGATAGGCCTCTGGCAGCTAATAGATTTAATCCAAATGTTGCTTTTAGTTTTGGAATGCTTCTATGTGTAATAGCTGTAATTGGATTATATTTCTGGACTAACACCATTACAGTGATACTAGGTTTAGTCGCAACTGCTTTTTATATTGCATTCTATACACCATTTAAAAAAATTAGTCCTAATGCAGTTTTTTTAGGAGCTGTACCTGGAGCAATGCCTCCACTGATGGGTTATACGAGTGTAACAAATAGTTTAGATGTTCTTGGTATCATTCTTTTTTGTGTCCTATTTTTTTGGCAGGTACCACACTTTTTAGCCATATCTATGATGTATAAAAATGATTATAAAGAAGCCGGTTTCCAAGTTTTTCCAAATACTGTCGGAAATAAAAACACAGTTGTAAGAATAGTGACTTATAGTCTTGCTCTTTTAACGATTGCTCTTCTTCCATACCTGTTACATTTAACAAGAAGTCCTATCTATCTGGTTGGAACTTTACTTGTTGGTGGGTTTTCACTTTATCTAGCTTTAAAAGGCTTTGATAAACCAGTTTATAAAACGTGGGCGAGAAAATTTTTCTTGAGCACATTAATATATTTACCAGTTCAACTTGGACTAATGATAGGAATACTTAATTAAAGGATTTATATGAGTTGGTTAGAAAGAATTTCACCACCTGACATTATATCAACCAATGGGCATCTAATTGATTCTCTTTTTACTTATACAACGATAATGGCTTGTATTTTCTTTTTCTTCGTATGTCTTGGATTATTTGGATTTTCTTGGAAATACTCAGCAAAGAAAAACAAGGTTGTAGATTACACATATGGAAATAGAAAGAAGCAATTAAAGATGACTCTTGTAATTGGGTTATTAGTTTTTGTTTTAATCGACTTAACGATTACTTGGCGATCAAATAATGACATGATTAATGAGTTTTGGAATTTTCCTAAACAAGATGAAGATATAACAAAAGTTGAAGTTCTTGCTCAGCAATGGATGTGGAACTTTAGATATGCTGGTGCTGATGGAGAATTTAATACTGGTGATGATGTATTAACAAACCATGATCTTCATATCCCTGTTGGAAAAAAAGTAGAATTTAGAATTACTTCTAAAGATGTTATTCACTCTTTATTTTTTCCAAATGCTAGGATTAAAGTTGATGCTATGCCTGGAAGAATTTCTAGAATGTGGTTTCAACCAACTAAGACTGGAATTTATGACATAGCTTGTGCTGAGATGTGTGGAACCAACCATTATAAAATGCAAGCTAAATTATATGTTCATACTCAAGAAGAATTTGATGAATGGCTTAGCGAAGCCCAACATCTTGCAACTATAGGTAATGATACTGATAATCTCGATAATTTTTGGGGTTGGAAGTGGGGAGATAAGTAATGACTTATGCACACGGCAAACATGCTGCACCTACTACTTTTTTAAGTAAGTATGTTTTTTCATATGATCATAAAGTAATTGGAAAACAATTTCTTTGGTATGGAATTTTCTTTTTAGGTGTGGGTGGAATGATGGCCCTACTAATTAGATGGACTCTTGCTTTTCCAGGAGAAGCATTTCCAGTTCTAGGAAATTTATTATTTCCTCATACTAATGGGATAGTTCCTCCGGATACATATTCTATGCTTTTTACTTTGCATGGAACGATTATGATCTTCTTTGCTATTACTCCTATTTTAATTGGAGCATTTGGTAATTATTGTATTCCATTAATGATTGGTGCTAGAGATATGGCCTTTCCACTCTTTAATATGCTCTCTTTTCATATTGCAGTTATCTCAGGAGCATTACTTTTAGGTTCGCTCTTTACCCCTATGGGGGGAGCCGCTGGTGGTTGGACATCTTATCCAACCTTATCAACGCTAGTTGGTAGTCCAGGAGCCGGACAAACTCTTTGGTGTTTATCAATATTTGTTCTTGGTGTTAGCTCAACGATGGGTGCAGTAAATTATATTACTACAGTTATTTGTTTTAGAGCTCCAGGTATGGGCTATTTTGATATGCCCCTAACTATTTGGGGTTTATGGTTAACAGCAATTTTAAATGCGATCTTTCTTCCAGTTCTTGGTGCTGGAGTTATTCTTTTAACTTTTGATAGAGTTTTTGGAACGACATTTTTCTTAGCAGGAGCAGCTGCAACTAGTGGTTCAGGTGATCCAATTTTATTCCAACACGTATTTTGGATCTTTGGTCACCCGGAAGTTTATATTCTTATCCTTCCAGCTTGGGGGATGGTATCTGACTTTCTTTCATTTTTTGCAAGAAAGCCTGCTTTTGGAGCAAAAGCTACAGCGCTTTCCATGACAACTATTACGATTTTATCAACTCTAGTTTATGGTCACCATATGTTTACGACTCAAATGAGTCCGCTATTAACTCAAACATTTATGACTTTAACCATGACTATCTCTATTCCATCAGCGATTTTATTCGCAAATTGGTTAGGAACTCTTTATAAAGGATCGATTAGATTCGATTCTCCAATGTTATTTTCTATGGGAGTAGTTTTTGTTTTCGGTCTTGGTGGTTTAACAGGATTATACCTGGGAACTGTTTCAACCGATTTATATCTTCATGATACTTACTTTGTTGTAGGACATTTCCATTACACTATGGCAGCTTCAGTTTTACTTGGTGGTTACGCCGGTACTTATTTTTGGTTTCCAAAAATGTTTGGACGAATGATGGATGAAACTCTTGCAAAAATTCACTTTTGGATCACTATGATTGGTCTAAATGGTGTCTTTATGGGAATGATGGTTGTTGGTTTTGCAGGAATGCACAGAAGACTTTATAACCCATTTGTTTATGAGTTTTTAGAAAAGCTAATTCCTATTAATAAATTTATTACTTACTCAGCTCTTTTAATGGGAGTAGGACAATTACCTTTCGTTTGGAACTTTGTTTATTCACTTTATAAAGGTAAAAAAGCTCCAGCAAACCCTTGGGAAGTTGGAACTCTAGAGTGGACTATTCCATCTCCTCCAATTCATTATAATTTTGAAGAAATCCCAACTGTAAGATGTGGTCCTCATGAATTTGGAAATCCAAAGTTAACTAACGGAAGAGATTTTCAATACCAAACTGAGGAGCTAGTTGAGTAATGGCAATAAAGTCTATGAACATTAATCAAACAATGAAGCATCCTAAAGAGATTGCTTTTACTATCTTGATGGTGTCATGGGTAATGTTATTTGCTGCACTCTTTTTAGCTTACGCACTGCTTAGATTTAAAGAAGCTCAATGGCCTCCAATGGGGTTTGAAGTAGTCTCTTTAAAGTGGCCTATAGTGAGTACGATCTTTGTTGGCCTAAGTAGTTATACTTTATTTTTATTTTCGAAAAACTTTAAGTCGAATGTGAAAAAGGCAAAAAAATATTTGTACTCAACGATTTTCTTAGGAATAGGATTCTTAGTTTCACAAAAATTATTATGGAATGAGATGAATGCAACAGGTTTAGATGTTGGCTCAGGAACTTTTGCTTCTATAATACAAGCTTTTAGCTGGGTTCACGCCGCTCACATAGTAATGGGAATTATTGGACTTACATGGCTTTTATCATTTGCTACTAAATCTGATGATTTAGATTTTAATTTTAGAGTAAAGCATGTTTCTAAGTTTTGGCATTTCTTAGATATTGTATGGATCTTAATGTTTGTAACGATGTTTTTAATTTAAAGGTTATATATGAAAACTTTAATTATTTTTCTTTTAAGTGTTTTGATTACTTCATGTTCAGGAGGTAATAGCTTTAAAGAAGACAAGATTTTTCTTGGAAATAAAAAGGTAAGTGCTGATACGCTAAATCTTGGTAGACAAGTTTATTTAGAGTACTGCATGGCCTGTCATGGAATGGAAGGTGACGGGAATGGACCAGCAGCTAAAGGCTCTATTCCACCTCCAAGAAATTTCAAACAAGGTCTTTATAAGTTTGGATTAGTTGCTGATGGAGAATTACCAACGGATGAAGATTTCATAAGAATTATTCAAAAAGGATTAAAAGGAACGGCCATGTTGCCATGGGACGTTTCAAAACAACAAGCATACGCTGTTACACAATATATTAAAACCTTTGCTCCACAAGTTTGGGAACAAGAGGGTCAAGTTGGAACTCCTATTACTTTGGAAGCTGACCCATACACGATGGCGAGAGAACAATCAGCTATTGCTAAAGGTAGAGAAGTTTATCATATGGTTGCTAACTGCCAGACTTGCCATCAAGGGTATATACCAAAATCAGAGCTTTCTATGTTGAATGAAAAATATAATGGTGAAGCTCTTACTGAGTTTGATGATGATTTCTATGAATTAAAACCTCAGGATTCTGAGTATTATTTTTATGATTCTAAAGAAAGATTTGCTAAATTTTTACCACCAGATTTTACTTGGCATGAAATTAGATCAGCTAATAGTGTTGATGAAATTGCAATGAGACTTGCAGCAGGAGTTACCGGAACGGGGATGCCAGCTTGGAAAGAAACTATTGCAGATCATGAAATTTGGGCAGTTGCTTATTATGTAAAATCTTTAATGAATTTAAAGAAAACACCTGAGCGTAAGAAGTTTTTACAAGAAATTGGGAAATAATGGAACGAGCTGGAATATTAAGACAAAATAATTTTATCGAAAGATTACTAATCAAGCCTTGGTTTTGGTTTCTAACAAGTATAATTTTATTTGCAATTCCTATTTATCGATCAGTAAATAGAGAGCTTCCGCCAGATTTGCCCGTTTTATATACACTTCCAGAATATGAACTCCTAGACGAGAACGGAAAAAACTTTGGATCTAAAGATTTATTAGGTCGTCCGTATATTGCAAACTTTCATTTCACAAGTTGTCCAACAGTATGCCCTAAGATTATGAAAGAAACTCAAGTGATTCAAAAGAGAGTGAAAGGACTTGGAACGAAAGTTGGCATCGTATCTTTTACTGTAGATCCAACGACTGATAAACCTGAAAAACTTTTTTCTCATGCCAGAGAATTAGGTGCAAACCCTTATGTTTGGAAATTTTTAACTGGGTCGGAATCTGATTTAAGATCTGTTATTGTAGATGGGTTTAAAGTAGCGATGGGTGATAAAGAATTAAGCAATGATCTTTATGACATTGCTCATACTCAAAAATATTTTCTAGTAGATGAACAGGGTAGAATCCGATCAATGTATTCAAATACTAAAGATGATATAAATAAAATGATGATTGACTTAGGATTAGTGGTAAACAAGTTAATTCATAGTCCAAGGACAAAGGAGTAATCATGGCTGAAGGTGCTCACTCTCATACAAAAAAATATTTAATTATATTTGTTGTTTTAGCAGTTCTTACTGCAGTTGAGATTGCAATTCCAGAAATGAAATTACAATATTCTCTTCACGCTGGCTCTCTTTCTTTATTAGCAGTAATAAAGGCAGGATTAGTTGGTTGGTATTATATGCACTTAGAGTTTGAGTCTAGATGGCTTAAATTTATTGCACTTATTCCGATCTCAGCATTTATTTACGCAGTTGCTTTAATGCTAGAAACAGGAGCGAGGTAATTATGAGTACTGAAAATTCAAATCACGAGAATATGCCCAAAAATGATATCGGTCCTTATCATCCTGTATTCCCAGGCATGCAGCATGAAACTGTAGAACAAGATCAAATAATAGTGCCTACATATGGACTAATTGGCTTCCTGATAGTCTTTTTTTTCGTATTAAAGCTTTTTATCTATATCAAAGATAAAAAAAGGCATGGAAAATAAGACCTGTGCTATAATAGTTCCTATGAAGGCTGGCTTCTATTTATTATTCTTTTTTTCTTTGAGTTTGCTCTCTTTCCCAGAGAAGGCAAATATGAAAAATCATACATTACTATTAAATGGAGTAGGTCTTAAGGAAGTCACTCTTTTTAATATTGATGTGTATAAAGCAGCTTTATATTTGCCCAAAAAAACATCTGACCTTAATGAAATAAATAAACTTTTCCCGAAGGTTATAGACATCAATTTCTTGAGAGAAATTTCTTTTGATGACTTACGAAAGACATTAGAAAAAGGGCTAAAGAGATATGATATTTATACAAAAGAAAATGTTTTAGCTATCGAAAAATGGAAAGAAGTGATTGCCGAAATAAACAATGGAACAAAATTAAAAATTATTTTCACAAAAAGTTCTTTGATCCTAGAATCAAAAGGAAAAAGAAATATTATAAATAATCCTACTTTATCAAGGGCTTTCCACCTTTTATGGGTGGGAACGAAATCTGACTCAAAACTTCGATCAGGCATGCTCAATATTAAATAACTATCTTTGGGCCCCATGCTCTAAACTCAAATATTTCGAGTTATAAAATCACAAACATCTTGTAAGAGCATAAAAGTATTCTTTGATCGCCAAGCTTGAGTCCTTTACTTAAGATTTCATTACACATTAAGGGGCAAAAAATACCATTTGGAGGGTATATGAAAAGATTAGGGAAAATATTAATGGGACTGAGTTTGACTGTATTTACTATGGTTTATGTAAGTCATGATCACACTCTTTGCGAAGGATTCTTACCTGAAAATAGTGCAAGAGTACCTGTAAACAAAAACAAGTCATTAAAGAATGAAGGCGGTTTATCTAAAGAAGTTACAGATAAAGTCATTCAAATCGTTGAAGATATTTATAAGCCTATCGTAAAAAAACGATACGAAGGCAATTTAAAAATTGTTAATAATTGGAAAGACGATAGAGTTAATGCTTTTGCTAAAAGACCGTTTTTTACTAGAACTTATCATGTTGAAGTCTGGGGTGGACTTGCTAGGCATAAAGAAACAACTGTTGATGGTTTAATAACTGTTTTATGTCATGAGCTAGGACATCATATTGGTGGATCACCAAAGAACACATTCTTTTTAAACAGGTGGGCTTCTGTGGAAGGTCAATCTGATTATTGGGCAAATGCAAAGTGTACAAGAAGAATTTATTCTGAATTTGATAACGTAAAGATTTTAAAGAAGAGATTTTCAAAATTTAAAAATAAAAGCTTATCTAAAAGAAAAAGAATTAAGAATTACTTGAGCTCTTCCGCAGCTGAGGCTTGTAATAGTGTTTATACAAGTATGGACGATAGAGCAATATGCCTAAGAAGTGCTATGGGTGGATATTCTACTGCTAGACTTTTAGCTTCTATTAGCAAAAAAGATCTGCCTGAATTTGAAACTCCGTCTAAGAAAAAAGTTGATGCTACAGTTGCAACTCACCCTGAGCCACAATGTAGACTTGATACTTACTTAAGAGGTGCTCTTTGTGACTTATCAATGGATGACGTTGTTAGCCAAAGTAACCCTAATAAAAATCTTTGTAATAGATTTAAAACAAATAATGGCAGCCAAGCTGGTGTTAGAAGTAGATGTTGGTATAAGCCTTCTGAATCTATTCAAAAAATTTCAAATGTTAGTGAAGAAGTATTGTTTCAAAAAGCTCAAGGTAGAGAGCGAGTTGTTCATTAATTGAAGAACTTACTTATCACGTTTATATTAATTTTAATGAGCTGCGAGAGCAGCTCTCTTTCTTCTAGGTCTTTTAATATTCAATGCCAG
Source organism: uncultured Bacteriovoracaceae bacterium (assembly GCA_938034385.1). Classification (GTDB taxonomy): domain Bacteria; phylum Bdellovibrionota; class Bacteriovoracia; order Bacteriovoracales; family Bacteriovoracaceae; genus JAHDHG01. The sequence continues at coordinate 2,790 of CALHLC010000038.1, read as the reverse complement.
TCAAGCGGAGAGTACGCTGACGCTGGATATACTTTGAATTTATCTAGAAGTGGCTCAGGCAATATAAAAGCAAAATTAACGACTACTACATTTGCTGGAGAGAGTGACGTATTTCATGGCAATGTGAATGTTTTGCTTACAAATAATAATTCTAACGCTGCGTTAGTTGAGTCTAAAGATAGATCTCTATTGATAGAATCAAAATCATCTAGTGCTGTGGTTATGAAAATTAATAATCAAAATATAACAGATAGTTTCGCAAACTTAAGATGTAATGATTCGGTCGCGAAATATTTTAATTAGGAGAAAAAATGAATTTTTTAAAGTTGGTACTGCTGACATTTTTCTTTATTGGAAATCTAAGCATTGCTCAAGATCATGATGATCATCACGGTAGTCACGGGCATATATTCGCTCCTCAGAACGATTATGTATTAGATGATGGCGATGTAAATGAAGTTACTAAAGAATTGGTAGATAAAAGAATAGCAAAAGCCATGGAGATCTATGGACCAATTGCTGAAGAGAAATATAAAAGAAGCTTATATATAAAAAACTTATGGAGCAATAGTACGGTTAACGCTAGAGTAATGAGAGCTTCAGTTGATGGGAAACAAGTTTTAAAAGTAGAAATGTTTGGAGGAATCTCAAAGCATTTTGAGGCAACTCTAGATTCAACAACTGCTATTTTATGTCATGAGATTGGTCATCATATGGGAGGAGCTCCTAAGTATAGTGGTGGAATGAGTAGTGCTAATAAATGGGCAAGTAATGAAGGACAGTCTGATTATTGGGCATCATTGAAATGTCTTAGAAAGATGTTTGGAGATGATGACAATGTAACTATTATGCAAGAGAGAGCAAAGATCTTTAGCTCTACAAAAAATAAAGTTAGGAAAAAAGCAAATCAAGTTGCTCCTTATGCTCTTGAACAATGTGAAAGTGTTTATAAGTCTGAATCAGAAGCTTATCTTTGTTATAGAATCGCAATTGCAGGAATGCAGACTGCTAGAATTTTGCAATCTCTTAAGTTTGGTTTTGGAGCAATTGCCAGAAGGTGGTTTCCAAGTCGTGTAGAGCGAGGGATGCCTAAGTTTAATAAGAAAGATAATTCCAAAGTATCTAAAACCAATAATAAACATCCTGCTGCTCAGTGCAGGTTAGATACTTATTTGGCAGGAGCATTGTGTGACAAACCAATTGATGAGGATGTCGATGCTGAAGATCCTAATATTGGATCTTGTTCTATTAGTAATGGTGATAAAGTAGGAAATAGACCTGCTTGTTGGTTTAAAGCATAAAGTTTTTTTATTATAGAGCAGCGATTTATTTGGCTGCTCTATATTTCTACTCTCTTAAATAATTAAAATTTAAAGACCTGTAAGAGCATAATAGTTTTCTTTTATCGTCAAAACTGAGCACTTTACTTAAGATTTATTCACATTAAACAGCATAGATACCATTGGAGGGTGTTAATATGAAAAAGTTAAGGAAAATATTTTTAGTGTTCGCTTTAGTTACTAGTGCAGTAGCATCTGAGTATAAAAGTCATGAAAAGCATTTGTGTAAAGGTTTCTTACCAAAAAATAATTTAAAAGTACCTATTCATAAAAATAAATCATTAAGTATTGTAGGTGGTTTATCTCAAGAAACGACTCAGAAAGTAATAGATGTTGTTGCAAAAATTTATGCTCCTATTATTCAAGAAAGGCATGATAGTAAATTAAATATTATAAATAATTGGACCAATAATGGCGTTAATGCTTTTGCTTCAAGAGTAGGATCTAATACTTATCAAGTTGAAATTTAGGGTGGTTTGGCAAGACATAAGGAAATGACTGTAGATGGACTAGTAACAGTTTTATGTCATGAAATAGGTCACCATATAGGTGGAGCTCCTTCTTACCCTGGGATGTGGGCAAGTAATGAAGGTCAATCTGATTATTGGGGAACTACAAAGTGTGCAAAAAGAATTTTTTCTGAATTTGATAATGTAGAAATTTTAAAGAAGAGATATGCCAAGTTCAAAAATAAAAGTTTATCTAAAAGAAGAAGAATAAAAAATTACTTAAATCCTACAGCAGCTGAAGCTTGTAATCGTGTTTATGATAATATGGATGATCGAGCATTATGCTTAAGAAGTGCTATGGGTGGTTTTGCAACTGCTAGACTTTTGGCAGACGCTGGACGAGCAGAATTTCCTAAGTTTGAAACACCTTCAAAAGAAGAAGTTTCTAGAACATACGATAGACATCCTAAGCCTCAGTGTCGATTAGATACTTATCTTAGGGGAGCTTTGTGTAATATCTCTATGGATGATCTAGTAAGTAAGCGTGATCCGAACGTAAACGTGTGTAATCGTTATAAAACTAATAATGGTAACCAGGCTGGAACTAGAGCAAGATGCTGGTATAAGCCTTCAGAATTAAACTAAGCCTTTTTAGCTAATATATTGGAAGGTATCTTTATAATTAGAGATATCTTTCAATCTTCTTATCTTTTTGTTGACAGATTTTTTCATTTTCGACTACATTCAACTACTGTTTTAGGTTTAATTTCGGGGGTGTAGCTCAGTTGGGAGAGCATCTGATTTGCATTCAGAGGGTCGCAGGTTCAACTCCTGTCATCTCCACCAAAAAATCTTAAACAACTAGCTCTTTGACAATTGAATATAAGAAATTTAAACGCAGGCTTTGGCTTGCTGTTTAATATAATGAAGATGAGAAGAACTCCGTTAATGGAAATTTCAAAGATTTGGCGTATTGGTTTGGCTAGCCTTGCTAGTTAAAA
>CALHLC010000037.1 GCA_938034385.1 uncultured Bacteriovoracaceae bacterium | reverse complement strand
TAATGATTTAGATAACTTAGATTCTTTTGATTTTTATGAAACGGACAGATTAATAAATGATGGAGGAGACGGCCGGATTTGAACCGGCGGCTTTACAGTTTTGCAAACTGTTCCCTTGGACCACTCGGGCACGTCTCCAATAGTATTTAGTATTGTAGAATACTGAACTTGAATTAAAAAGAAGTTATCGTTGAATTAAATTAAGAAAATTTATGCTTTTTTTATGATATATCGAGTTTTACCTTCGTCTATTCTTTCTCTTAGCTCTTTACCAACCTTGAAAAATGGAACCTTTTTAGGGTCAACATTCACTACCTTACCAGTCTTTGGATTTCTCCCTGAATAGGCCTTATAAGTTCTATTGGCAAAAGATCCAACTCCTCTTATCTCTATTCTCCCATCATTTAAGAGCTCTTGAATCATCTCTCTAAATACAAGATTAATGATCTTATCAGAATAAGAATGTGGTAATTTTGCTTTTTGCTCTAAAGCATTAATCAAATCTGCTTTAGTCATATTCTACCTCGCTAAAGTGTAAGTACTTATATTTTAAGGAATTTCTAAATTCATCGCTAAGAGTGAATTATTTTACCTAGCTTCAAAGTTGACTCTTTTTGTAGGCAGTTTTAATTCCTTCAAATCCAAGTAAGAAGCTCTAAAGCACTAATCATTTGCCCTATTAGGATAAATCTCTGTATTAAGAGATAATCTTTGTAAGTTATGAATAGAATTATCCATTTAATCCTTCTTGCTCTTCTAGCAACTAGTTGTATGTCGACTAGAGATAGAAAGTTTGAAGAGATTGATCCAAACGCTGAAACTTGGCAAGAAGATATAGATGTAAAATTATCTAATCTTTGTGCATGTCAAGATGGACTTCCAATTCAATTAGATACAAGTGAAACTTGCCAAAGATTTTGCTCAACAGTTAAGCCGGAAGCAGCTGTTTATCTAGATGCTCAACTTAACCAAGAAGTTTTAGCAACATTTGGAATTACTTCGCTTTATGAATGGTGTACTAAAGATAGAACTGATGAATTTGGTGACGTTACTAGTGCAAATTCTGGATGTGTCATAAGAGCAAAAGATTCTCTATCAGGACAAACTCAAGAACTAAAAGTAGAAGTCGCTGTTGGTTCTAACCAATTAGTAGCTAATCTTCCTGAAGGTTTTAGAAATAATGTAAACTATCAATTAATCTTAGTAGAGAACTCATCAGAGAGTATTTCTACAAGTATCCAATTTATGAAAGTTGATGCTTTTACGGCTGGAAGCTCTGAAGCCATTGGTGTTATAGGTGTAAAAAGGTACCAATGTAACGTTGCCTATATTAATGAAGATCAAAGTCTTCCTCCTATCAGTTACCAGTATGAGAAAAATTTTTATATCTCAGCAACAAATCCAGAGATACTTCCCTTATCATTTATTCAACAATTTTCAATATTTTGCCATGCTAGATATCCTGCTTTTTTAGATTCCCCTGGTGAAGCCAGGATTGGAATCCAAGAAGAGTTTCCTATGTTTCATCCAAATGACCCAAAGTTTTGGGATCTTGATAAGGATGGGAGACTAGCAATAGAGGAATTGCTAGAAGCTAAAACTGACGAAACATTTGAAGAAGGACTTTTTAGTTCAATTACATATCAAACAAGTCCAAGCTCTACAGCGAAAACGATGGGTTTTATGCTACATCCAATCATTGAACAAAATGCCTCAAGGTGCCCTAAGATATCAGATTATAACTCTTCAGATACTTTATACCAGGCCCTTGGTGAAGTATTTAAATTCAATAATCAACAATTTGAACTAGAGCCACTATATGAAGCAAAAAGACTTCCTTTAAACATTATAGGCGCAGGAAATATAGCTTATCCTGAACCAACGACAGAAAGATTTGGTGAAGATATAATCTATGTTCGAAAATCTCAAATCGATACTCAATGGTACACTTATGCAGGACCAGATCTAACAACAGAGGTCCAGTTAAATCAAGATGGAAGTAATATTGCTCCCGGGACAGATGTATTTTTTAAAATTCGAAGTAATATCGCTGCAGGTAATCCTTTTAGAACCTATAAAATCCGACATGCCGGTGGAAGCGATCAAGGTATTACTCATGATAAAAGAATCGGTTGTATCCCATCAATTTAAAGTAAGTGAGTTTTAACTAATTCGACTGTAGGCTCAAGGTTTTCCTTAAACGAGTCATAAAAGATCATCCAAATACAAAATACTAAAATAAAATTTAGTCCAAGCTTCTTAAAAAACTTAACAAAAAAGCTAGTATCAGATCTAGTTAAATAATGAATAATCATCAGGCCCAAAACAAAAACTATAATAAGCTTTATAAAAAATCCTTTTACCTTAGATGGATCTTCCATCAACGAAAAAAGCTTAGGAACAGCTTCTTCATCTACATACCAATGACTAAGAAAGTCTTCAAACTTTGGATATTTCTCAATGATTTTTCCAAATGAATTATCTTTTGATTTTTCTTGAATGATTGCTCTCATTTCTTCTGGACTCATATGAGAAAATGGATTTGATCGCTTTAAATCTTCAAAAGCATCTTTAGATAAAATAGAGCTCGTATCTTGGCTCAAAGATATATTAAAAATAAAAAGTAGAAATACTAAATATCTCAATTTTCTTCTTTAATAAACCTAGCAAAGAATTGAACAGTTGGAGCGGCAACATAAAGTGATGAATAAGTTCCAATTAGTACACCAATAAAAAGTGCTAAAAAGAAATCTCTTGTGATTCCACTTCCAAAAACAAGCATGGAAACAATCACAAATAAAGTTGTTAGAGATGTCCACATTGTCCTAGTAAGAGTTTCATTTAATGCATTATGAATGTGAGTAGATAATCTAGTCTTTGGCACTCTTTCTTCATGCTCTCTAACTCTATCGTAAATTACAACTGTATCGTTCACTGAGTATCCGATAACGGCCAGTAAGGCAGCTACAATTTGTAGACTAAACTCAAGATTCAAAAGAACAAATATTCCACAAACAATAGTTACATCATGGAAAAGAGCAACAACTGCCCCTGGAGCATATTTAAAATCAAATCTCAAACCAATGTATAATAAGATGCCACCAAGAGCGATAAGCATGGCATACAAACCTGATACTTGAAGTTGCTTACCAGCTTTAGGTCCAACAATATCAGTTTTTCTAATCTGGGCCCCTTGGCTAGCAAAAGAAGATTTTAATTTAGAAGAAAGTGTATTAGTCACAGTATTAATATCATTTTTTGAAGCTGCAACTTTAACTAAAAATTCATTATCTGTAGGTGCTCCAATTTGTTGAATTTGTGACACTGGGTAATTTGTTTCAAGTAGAGTTGATCTAATCGTTTCAGCAGTAACTGCTTGATTGAATTGAACTTGAATTTCAGCTCCACCTTTGAAATCAACACTGAATATTGGTCCCTTTCCAAAGATTAAAATCAAAGATCCTAAAACTGCTAATAGAGAAAGGATAGTCGAAAATTTAAATTGTTTCACAAAAGGAATATTAAACTTCCTTTTTGGATCGACCTTTGTATTCATTGTTCCTACTTTTGTATTCATAATTATTCCTAATATTTAGCACTAAATGCTAACAGTTTTTCCTTTAACTCTATCCATATAAATTTCAAATAATAACTTCCCAACAAAATAAGAAGAATAAACAGTTGCTATAATTCCTATTAATAAAGTCACCGCAAATCCTCTAATTGGACCTGTTCCAAAATTTAAAAGTGCTAAACCTGCAACAGCGGTTGTTAGGTTGGCATCGATAATAGTCCAGAAAGCTTTTGCAAAACCGGCCTCAACAGCTGGTCTTCCACTCACTCCTAAACGTATCTCCTCTTTAATTCTCTCAAAAATAATAATATTCGCATCAACTGCCATACCAATAGTTAAGGCAATACCCGCTATACCTGGAAGGGTTAAGGTAGCTTCCAGCCCAACAAGACAAGCTAGAACAATTAAAATATTTATTGATAAAGTTAATAAAGCGATAAACCCTGAAACTTTGTAATAAAATAAAATGAAAGCAAATACACACAAAGCTCCAACTAGAGCAGCAAATCTTGCTTTTTCAATAGATTCAGCACCAAGACTAGGTCCTACAATTCTTTGCTCTTGAAATTCAAGCTCAACTGGAAGAGCTCCTGCTCTAAGAACTAATGAAAGATCAGATGCTTCTTTAACGACTTTATCTCTATTTCCTTGTCCAAGAGTAATAGATGCATTTCCACCTGCAATTTTTTCTTGAATATTTGGAGCACTATAAACGTTACCATCTAGAATGATAGCCATTCTTTTACCAACGTTTTCTTCTGTTACATTAGCAAATTTTTGAGCTCCCTTGGTCTTAAAGTTCAACCCAACATATGGTCTATTGTCTTGAGGATCAAAAGCAACTCTAGCATCTTGAAGATCATCACCTGTAATCCGTGCCATAGAATTAATTAAGTATGGTTCACCGATAGTTACTTCATTATTAAGAGCATTAACAATTTTTTCAAAAACTAATTCATGACCTGTAGGAAGGTCATCTTTTAAAATATCGTTTACATTTTTTACATATTCAGAAAACCTAGATCCTGCTTTATATTCACCACCAGCTGTTTTAACTTTCTCTAACCAGCCATCAATTTTTGCAGCTTCATTAGGATCATCATTAACAATTTTAAATTCTAGTTTTGCAGTTTGCCCGATTAGATCTTTAGCTCGATCAATATCTTTTACTCCTGGAAGCTGAACAACAATTCTGTCTTCTCCCTGAGAAACAATCTCTGGTTCACTTACACCAAACTCATCAATTCTATTTCTAATAACTTCAATTGATTTTGAAACAGCATTTGTTTCTAGGTCATTCTTAAGAGAATTATTAATTCCATAAGTTAAACTATTAGGAGTCTCAGAAGTAAGTCTCAAGTAATAATCATAATACTCTCTAACCTTATCTTTAGCTCTAGCAAGATCATCAGGGTTAGACAATACGATTTGAACTCTAGGATCCTTTAAATCCTCTTTAGAGATGTCTCCAATAGTTGCATTAATCTCTTCATCAAGTTTTAAGTAAGTAACAGCTTTTTGAACCTGAGTCGTTACTTCATCAAGATAAACTTTATCAAAATCAATCCCTAAAACGATATAAAGACCACCTTGAAGATCTAGACCAAGGTTAATTTTATTTTTGACTGGATAACTCGAATCTTCCTTTAGATTAAAAACCGTAGGAATAATAGTCATTATTGAGATTCCAACAATAACTAAAAGAAGAACAAACCTAGAAAACCATTTTTTATTCATTATATATATCCTTTAAGAATCACTTTTATTTGTATCATTTTCTCTATGATGATTAGCTTTAGTTGTTATTACATTTTCATCATCATCTTGAGTGTTTGATTGAGTATCATCACTATGAGTGATTCCTTTCATTGCATCTTGAAATTCTCGCATTCCTTTTCCTAAACCTTTAGCAAGGCCTGGAAGTTTTTTAGGGCCAATAAAAATTAGCGCTAAAGCAAGAACAATAAGAATCTCTCCGGCACCAAGACCAAACATATGTACTCCTAACTAAATCCTCTTTAGATGAGATTTCTGCGTGTCCTCTATGGTAAATTATTTTGCTTCAGAACTGAAGATGTTTTTTGTATCTCCACCAATTTGTGATCTCAAGAATTTAACTTTGGTCCCTTCAGAAACTTCTAAAGTTACAACTTTATCTGTAAGTCCGACGATCTTCCCTATCACACCTGATTTCATATAAACTTCATTTCCTTTATCCAATGAGGAATTAAACTTTGCTTCATCTTCTAATCTCTTCTTTTGAGGTCTAATCATTAGAAAATAAAATACGAAAAAAATAAGAATGAATGGTACAAAACTCATAAATTGACTCTGAGTTGCATTCTGAGCAGTTTCTTGAGCAAAAGCATTAGAAAATAACATAAAAAATCCTTTAGAAATTATTTGAAGTAAAATCTTTATAAAATGATAGGTAATACTCGTCAAACTTATCTTGTCTAATGGCCTCTCTCACTTCTCTCATCATGTTTAAATAGAAGTGAAGATTATGATAAGTCATCATTCTTCCAGCACTAAACTCATTAACTTTATACAAATGTCGAATATAGGCCCTAGAGTACCTAGAACAAACCTTGCAGCTACAATTCTTATCAGGTGGTTGATTATCTTTTTGAAACCTCTCGTTCTTAATATTCATAGGTCCCATTGAAGTGAGCATCTGACCGTTACGAGCATTTCTAGTTGGAAGCACACAATCAAACATATCAACTCCTGTTGAGACAGCTTGAAGAATATCCAATGGTTTACCTACTCCCATTAAATATCTAGGTTTCTCATCAGGCATATGATGAGTGAAGTTTTCAAGTAACTCTCTCATCTCCTCATTTTTCTCGCCCACCGATAGGCCCCCAATAGCAAAACCTTCGAAGTCATGTTCACTTAAAGTTTCAAGCGAATATTTTCTAAGTTCAAGGTCTAACCCTCCTTGAACAATCCCAAAAAGATTCTGGTGAGATTTTAATTCATACTCTCTACAAATTTTTGCCCATGCATGTGTCTTTTTTAAACTCTCTTCCATTTTTTCTTTGGTACATGGAAGAGCAGGACATTCATCAAAACACATGACTATATCAGAGCCTAGCTCTTTTTGAATTTGCATCGACTCATTGGGACCAATAAAGTGTTTACTTCCATCAATGTGAGATCTAAACCACACCCCAGTGTCAGTAACTTTATTCAAACCTGATAAAGAATACACTTGATATCCTCCAGAATCAGTAAGAATAGATTTATTCCAACTCATAAAACCATGCAATTCACCTAAGTCTTCAATCAACTTGGAACCAGGTCGTAAAAAAAGATGATAAGTATTCCCAAGGATAATATCAGCTCCCAGTTCTTCTAAATCTTCAGAAGTCATCATTTTTACGGAAGCCTTTGTACCTACCGGCATAAACACAGGTGTCTCTACTTTTCCTCTGGAAGTTTCAAAATATCCAGCTCTTGCTTTTTTACTTGTATGTTCTACTTTGAACTTCAATTATCTATATCCTTTTCTTAAGATTAGCATTGCATCTCCGTAAGAATAAAATCTATATTTTTCTTCTATTGCTTGTCTATAAAGATCTAAAGTTTTTTCTCTCCCTATGAGTGAACTCACTAACATTAAAAGAGTGGATTTGGGCAGATGAAAATTTGTTAATAAACCATGGATCGATGTAACCTCTTTTCCAGGATATAAAAAAATATCAGTTGAGTTATAATGATTGGACTTATAACTTTGGTTTACCTTCATACTCTCAAGAGTTCTCAAGGTTGTTGTCCCTACCGCTATAGTTTTTTTATTTTTTAATTTCTCTAATTCATTACAATGTATTTTAAAGATTTCACTATGCATTTTATGATCTAAAATATTTTCTTCAAACACTGGTCTAAAGGTTCCTATACCAACGTGTAAAGTGACAAATGCTTTTTGAATCTTTTTATCTTCAAGTGATTTAAAGACAGAGTCAGTAAAATGAAGTCCTGCTGTTGGGGCTGCTATTGAACCTTCAACTTCAGCAAAGGTCGTTTGATATCTCAAGATATCTCTTTGATCACTCTCTCCATTTCTTATATAGGGAGGAATTGGAATCTTTGCATGCTCTTTAAGAAAGCAATCAAGCTCCGCGATATTCCCTAAAGAAACTTTAAAGGTTAACTCTCCACGGGAGATGACTTTTATAGATTTATTTCCTTCAACAAAATAGGTATCTCCAACTTTTTTCTTCCCATTAGACTTAATCATCACTTCCACTGTTTTATCTTCATCTAATTTATTATCCAAGAATAAAAACTCAGCTTTCGAACCAGTTGATTTTTGAGCAAACACCCTAGAACTAAAAACCTTTGTATTATTAAGTGCTATACAAGTATCTTCTTCTAAGAAGCTAGCTAGTTGATCAAATCTTGCATGAGTTATGACTTGCGTAGACTCATCAAAAACTAACAAGCGTGATTGATCTCTTTTATCACTTGGAGTTTGAGCAATAAGTTCTGATGGTAAATCGTAATCATATGAATTTGTGAGTAAGTCTAAATTTTTCAATGAATCAATATATCACTACTAATCTAAAAAGATTAGCTCTAAAAACACTTTTAAAGATCATAAACATCTATTTTGACTACTTTTAAAGCCATATTTGAGCCTAGTCCTAGCGATAGGTTCCATTACTTCATTTCTTTATCAATATAAAGACTGGGCTTATAATAAAGAGTGAATAATTTTTTTAAAGGTCATTTATGTTGATAAGATACTTCATTGTACTACTTTTGAGTTTTAACTTATTGAGCTCTTCAAACAATAGAACAGACAAAGATCATCCTCTTTCTTCTGCCGATTATTTTGATAAAGATTATCATCCTAATAAAGTTAAAACAAAGGAAGGTCCTTCTCAAGATAAGCTGCAAAAAAGTGATCTCATGTTCGAAAATAATTCAAGCTCTACTAGTACAAAAAAACCTGATGCTTTAGATCGTGTTTCCCCTAAAGGACAAATGGTAGATACAACAAGACCTAGACAACCCAAAACTCTTCCCTTTGATAAGAAACCAACTCAAAAAAAAGAAGAACCATCCATTCATGTCCAAGAGAGCAATCGTCCCATCAAAGATGAAATTATGGAGCCAGATGATTCTGTAATAGTTAAAACAAAGTCAGAAATTGATGGAGCAACCCCAGAAGTATTGATTGAACTTCCAGAGGATTCTGTTGCAAGAGTTTATTTTCAAGAACGCCAGGAAAAAAAGGATTGCTTTAACTCTTTGAAAACAAAGAGATTTGCAATGGATTGCCCTAGTCCTAGAAAGGCTCGAATTGTTTCATGGGCCACCTGCCAGATAGGTTGTAAATAATCCATAACCACTTTATTTTCTTATTGAAATTCAGTAATCTCCGATTATTATAGAGATATCAAGGAGAGCGCTATGCGTCAGGTACCAGAGTTAAGTTTATTATCATTTGTAAATGGTTCAGAGCCTGAGAGAAAAAAATTTGTTGATGAATTAATGGTAGGCCTTAAAGATTACGGCTTTATAATTTTAGTTGATCATACAGTCTCTGATGATGTGATTAAACAATCTTATGATTATACAAAAAAGTTTTTCGAATTAGATAAAGATACAAAGATGAAATATGTGTGTCCTGATGGAGGTGGCCAACGAGGTTATACTGCTTTTGGGGTTGAACATGCAAAGACTTCTGACGTACCTGATTTAAAAGAATTTTGGCATGTTGGTAGAGAAGTTCAAGATGATCATAAATTTAAATCATTATATCCAGATAATATTTGGCCCAAGGAAGTTCAAGGCTTTGAACCTGCTCTTCAGAACCTTTATGATTCTCTGGATGAAACGGCTAACCACCTCTTAGATGCTATTGGTCTTGGACTTGAAGTTCCTAAGCAATACTTTAGAACTATGGTTAGTGATGGTAACTCCATATTAAGACCTATTCATTATCCTGGTATAGAAGATGGAATGCCTCGAGGAGCAGTGAGGGCCGCAGCTCATGAAGATATAAATCTTATTACAATTTTAGTAGGAGCAACATCTTCAGGACTCGAACTTCTAGATAGAGATGGACAATGGTTAGCTGTAAAAACAAAAGAAGGTCAGCTAATTGTCGACTCTGGAGATATGATGTCCAGAATTACAAATGGAATAATTCCGGCAACAACTCATAGAGTTGTTAATCCAAAAGATTTAACAGTACCTCGATATTCTATGCCATACTTTGTTCATCCAAACCCAGAGACCACATTAGAATGTGTTCCCTCATGTGTGGGAGATGGTGCAAAGTTCCCTCCAATAAATTCTCATGAATTCTTAATTCAAAGACTTAAAGAAATAGGCCTAGTAAAATAAGCTAATCTTTATAAATTGGTTCTTCAATAAGACTATAGACTTGCTCAACATGATTACCTTCATAATTATGAGGGTATTTATAATGCATTTTATCTGGATGATAGTTTCTCAAGTGAGTTGGTACTTCAATGGTCGCTCTATTTTTTACAATATCTATTGCCCTATCAATAGCTTTATAAGCATTATTTGATTTTGGTGCTCTTGCTAAATAAATACAGGCCTGAGAAAGAGTGATTCTAGCTTCAGGCATCCCTAGATTTTTGACAGCATAGTGAGCGTTATTTGCCATTGTGAGAGCATTTATATCAGCATTACCTATGTCTTCGCTAGCAAGGATCATCATCCTCCTGGCAATAAATACGGGGTCTTCTCCTCCATCAAGCATCACAGCTAAGTATAATAAAGCTGCGTCAATATCACTTCCTCGAATACTTTTAATAAATGCTGAAATGACATCATAATGCCTAGTTGATTTTTTATCATAAAACCTAGCTTCTTGAGCAAGTAGAGCTTTAATTTCATCAATATCATCTAACTTTGATTCATAAATTCTCTCAAGTTTGCTGAGAGCAAACCTAGCATCTCCATTTGAAAAATTTACAACTAAATCTAGAATTGAATCTGAGATATTCAAATTCTCGTTACCAGTATTTAAAATCTTCTTAAGACTTTCATCACTATGAGTTTTGAACTTTAATAAATTGACTCTTGATAAGAGTGCTTTATTTAAAACAATTTGAGGATGCTCGGTAGTTGCTCCAATAAAAATAAAATCACCTTTTTCTAAATATGGTAGAAGTGCATCTTGAGCTGCTTTATGAATTCTATGAACTTCATCAACAAAAAGAATACACTTTTTGTGATAAAGATCTTTTTGATCCTTAATATGAGCTAAGATTTTTTTTAACTCACCTATTCCACCTAAGACAGCATTAAAAACCTGAACATCTAACTTTAAGTGATGACCTAGAATCAAAGCAGCAGTAGTTTTACCAGTACCTGCAGGTCCATGAAGAATAAAATGTGGGCAATTTGAAGAATTAAATTTCTCAAGAGTTGATTTTATAAAGTCTTGTCCATGAAAGCCATTAAAATCTTGTGGCCGAATTTTATAGGCCAATGGTTGGTTGTGATCACTAAATTGAAAAAGAGAATCTTGCATTGTTTTTAATAGACTGAAACATACCCGGACTTTACTAAGTCCCACGGAGAATCATAGACATGAATTCTATTAGTCACTTTATCATTGAGATAAACTTGATAATTTGCATGACTCCAAAGTAATAATCCACCTCTTAAATTATAGGCCTTAAGCCCTTTATCCATAAGTTTTTTTGTAAATCGACCACTTCTATAGCCAATAGTACAATAAGAGATAATTTTTTTGTCTTTATAATCATCTAGGTTTTCAAGTAATACTTTCTTCGTAATTGCATTCTTGATTTGAGAAACTTTTCTCTCTTTTTCTTCTCTAACGTCCACGTAGATTGCTTCTTTGATTGCAATTGCTTCTTTAGGAACAATGTTTTTCACACTCTTAAATTCAGATTGATAATGTTCGAACATTAGGTGAATTTTCTTTAAATTTTCAGCATCGTCTTCAGGCCTATTATTCACTACTTTTGCCCTTTTAATATTTTCAACTTTCTTGTTCGGAGCTTGGTACTCTGAACAGCTTAAAAGACTTAAAACCAAAACTAATATTTTCATGAAAATATCCTACTTCCTATGCGCACCCAATCTGAATGATAATTTAGTGCAATGTGATAATCTTTACTCATCCCCATAGATAGATCAATTTGTTGATTAAGAAAATACTCAGCTCGTAATGTCTCTTTAATTTTAACAAGCTTAGAAAAGCAGCTCCTTGCGTCATCTTCAAAAGAATTTGTACGAATTGCTCCTATAGTCATTAACCCTTGAACAGAATGACCTTTTTTAGCGATTTTCTCTAGGGCCTGCTCAATTTCACTCAATTCTAAAAAGCCAGATTTTTCATCTTCTCCTGAAGTATTTACTTGTAAAAAATAGCTGACCTCACACATATTTCTGATCAATTCCTCTACCAAACTCATCTTAGAAACTGAGTGAATAAAGTGTAGATTCCTAATTACTAAAAGTTTTTTTACTTTGTTGCTTTGAAGATTACCAATGAAATGCCAACGAATATCCAAGTTTGATAAGGCTTCAGACTTATGACTTAACTCCTGAACTTTATTTTCACCAAAATCTCTATGTCCAAGGTCGTATAAAAATTGAATTTTTTCAATTGATTGATTTTTAGAAACGATTACTAATTTAGTTTCTCCAAGTTCTTTTAAAACTTCCTCGTAATTTTTTTTCAAATTTTCCAAGATTATTTAATAGACTTCGCTTTTTTATGAAATGATTTCATCATCAGAGGTAGACTTGTTTTTACTAATTTATTTACAACCATCTTGGGCGCGAAAATTTTAAAATCTACATCTAGTCCATAAGTAACTTCAGTCTTCTTAGTACTAATTTCTTCTAACTCCCAATAACCTGAATTTTTTTTAAAAAAATCACCAGAAACAAGTTTCCAAGTTATCCCATAAGGCTCATCAAGTTTCACTTCAATTACATAAGTAGCAACTTTAATCATATTCACAGTATATTGAACTTTTAGTTTTTTCTTAGTCTTTTTTAGAATTTTTATTTCTTCAACACCATCAACAAAGTCAGGGTAAGACTCAAAGTCAATAATCGCTTCATAGACTGATTCAATAGGAGCATTGAAAGTTTCCGTTCTCTCTACTGCTGGCATTTAATACCTCGGTTTCATATCAAAGCGATGATGTGCTTGAATATTTCTAATAGTTCCTGATTCACTTCTCATCACAATTGAATTCGTTATGGCACCCCAAGATTTAAATCTTACTCCCGGTAAGAAACTTCCATCCGTTACTCCTGTAGCACAGAATAAAACATTTCCTTTTGCCAGCTCATCGATTTGAAAAACTTTATCGATATTTTCTATACCCATTTTCTTGGCCCTCAAAATATCATCATCAGTTCTTGGTTTTAAAATCCCTTGGAAATCTCCACCAACACATCTTAATGCAGCAGCAGCAATAACCCCTTCTGGAGCTCCACCTGTACCAAATAAAATATCTACACCAGAGTCAGGATCGGTAGTTGCAATCGCTGCTGAAACGTCTCCATCTCCAATTAAGTAAATTCTACAACCAGATTCTCTTAACTCTTTTATTAATTCAGAATGCCTTGGTCTATCTAAAACAATTGCAGTTAAATCTTGAATTCTACAATTTTTAACTTCTGCTACTCTTTTTAAATTCTCCGTTGGTGATTTTGTAATATCAATAACGCCCTTACAGTCAGCTCCAACTGCAATTTTTTTCATATAAATATCTGGAGCATTTAAAAGGTTTCCTTTATCACCAATGGCCATCACAGAAATAGAATTGGGCATTCCATTAGCGCAAATTGTCGTCCCTTCTAGAGGATCAAGTGCGATTTCAATCTCTGGCCCATTTCCTGAGCCAACTTTTTCTCCTATGTAGAGCATTGGAGCTTCGTCTCTTTCTCCTTCACCTATAACTACTGTTCCTCTACACTCAACAGAATCAAGCATGGATCTCATAGCATCTACAGCTGCTTGATCGGCAGCTTTCTCATCACCACGCCCCATTTGCCTCGCTGAAGCAATAGCGGCCATTTCAGTTACACGTACGAATTCAAGGGCAAGATTTCTGTTCATAACTCTCCTAAAGGATTCAGGTGAAAACAGAGTTATTTTATGCTTAAAATGTTCTTATGGCCAAGTAAGATAGATTTAAATATTTCTTATAAGAAACTCTAGAGTCGTCTCATCTATATGATCTGTGTTTAGTTTTGATAAAAAGTTTTTTGCTTTCTCAACACGTGGTTCATTTCTATAAGAATCAAGTTGGAAAGCGAACTCTTCTTCATTTAGAAGAGGTGTTTCTAAATTTCTTTTATTAATCACATCACCTGTTTGAGTTCCTTGCATATCCCATTCAATAAAATCTTTAAATAAGATAATTTGAAATCTAGCAATTTCTCCATTTGAGTGAGTCCATACAAATAGCTCAATTGGACCATCAGCTTGAAGCCAATATTTTAGACCTTGAGGCTTTTGGATTTCATACTTTTCTTTATGTAGAGGCCTTAAGTTTCTAACAAAATTTGAGATCTCCAAAAATGATTCGATTTTAGATTTAACAATTTTAGATTCTTCAAAGTGAAGGCCTAGTTTTTTATCTTTTATCCATTTTATTTCAGCACTAATAAAACATCTTTCTCCATACCAACTCAATGTTCCTTTGAGAGTATCTCCAACATTTAATCCTTTAGTCCCACTAGCTCTTTCTAATTGAAAACCAGTCAGTGAAATATCTTTAACAGAAAAAGTACTAAGAGTTCTGTCTTCTTCGCCTTGGAGCCTAAATGTTAAATAATTTAAAGGAAACCTTGGCAAGACACGTTTTTCAATTTTATTAGAAGTTTTTAAGATTAAATTTAATTCTGCACTCATAAATAAATTCCCTTTGAGATAGTCCTATCTATCCTATTTTAACAAGAAAAACGCATACAAATTCTAGGAGGAAAAAAGTGAATGACCAAAGGCAAACTGGGAATTAAACTAGTCCCATTGTGGATCAAAATAATAACATTTGGGAAATAGATAACCTCCCTAATCGATTAACACTCTTTAGAGTTGTGCTTATTCCAATAATTGTAGGGTTCTTATACCTGATTAAATTTACAGATATTCAATCTGAAATTCTCACATATGGAGTCTTGGCTTCATTTTTTTTCTTTATTGCTAGTGTGACAGACTTTTTTGATGGCTATATTGCTAGGAAAAGAAATATAGAAACAGTCATTGGTTCATTTTTGGACCCTATAGCAGATAAGTTTTTAGTTGTAAGTGCGTTGATTATGCTCTTATCACTTGATCGGATTTATGATTGGGTTGTTATTATTTTAGTTGTTAGAGAGCTTTATATGACCTCTCTTAGGTTATTAGCTAGTAATCAAAACCTGCAGGTTCCGGTAAGTTACTTAGGTAAGTGGAAAACAGCTACCCAAATGTTTGGGATTCCTTTTCTTATGATTGGCGGAGTCTGGGTCAATATCCCGTTTAATCTTTTGGGGAAAGTTTTCATTATTATCTCAGCACTCTTATCAGTCATCTCTGCAACTATTTACACCTTAGGATTATTAAAGACTGTTCAACAGAAAAGAAAACTAAAAAAAGCGAAATAAAATGAAACATTTATTACTTAATATTTCTGGACTCGATAAACCTGGGATTACAGCTAGTCTCAGCAGTCTGATTGCTAAACACAATTTAAAAATTAATGATATTGGTCAATCAGTGACTCATGGACTTTTATCTCTAAGTATCTTAGCACAAATGAGTAACTCTGATCAACAAGATACAGTTCTAAAAGACTTTCTTTTTGAGACTAAAAATCTAGGCGTCGAATTTGATTATAAATTCATTGAAGCTCAAAATATTAATAGAAGTTATGCTCAAGAGTTTATTATAAGCTGTGTCAGCCCAGAAGGGTTGAGTTCAGATTTTTTTAAAGATATCACAAGTTTTTGTGCCAAAAAGTTTTTAAACTTATTAAATATTGATAATCGATCATCTGGAAATCTCCTTACAACTCTTGATTTATGCTTTGTTTGTAATGATCCATTAGATCTGAGAAATATAAAAACATCTATCCTAGAAATCTCTAAGAAACATTGTGTTGATTTATCGATAGTAGAGAATAATGTTTTTAGATTTAACAAGAGACTCATTATTTTTGATATGGACTCAACCCTTATCCAAACAGAAGTAATTGAAGAACTAGCAATGCTAGCAGGTAGTGGACCAGAAGTTAAGGCCATTACCAATGAAGCCATGGAAGGAAGAATAGACTTTACTCAGTCTTTACATAAAAGAGTCAGTACCCTAGAGGGTTTAGAACGATCTAAACTTGATAATCTATTAGATAGAATTCCTCTTACTGAAGGCGTTGAAGATTTTATAAAGATTGTAAAAAGCCTTGGTTTTAAAGTAGGGGTAATATCTGGAGGTTTTACATTTTTTACTGATCATTTCAAGAGGAAGCTAGGATTAGATTATGCTTTTGCCAACAAACTACAATTTGATAACGAAGGAAAACTAACCGGAAAGGTGGAAGGTCAAATCGTTGATGCCACACAAAAATCAATTTTATTAGAACTCATCGCACAACAAGAATCAATTTCTTTAGAACAAGTTGTTGCAATTGGAGACGGCGCAAATGATTTAGAAATGCTCTCGACTGCTGGTATGGGGATTGCTTTTCATGCAAAAGAAGTTGTTCGAAAGAGTGCTGGTCATCAAATGAGTCATGGACCAATGACATCAATTTTATCTTTTCTTGGAATTCCAGAAAGTTATTCCAAGGGCTTTTAAGCCCTTGGAACACATTTTTTTTACTTATAGTAATTTGGTTGAACTGATAATTCTTCTAACTCACCATTGAAAATATAATCAAGATAAAAACTCTTATATTTACCACATTGCTTAGTTAAAGAAATACCATGCTTTTTAAGATGGCTTCTTAGAGAAACTGGAACCTTAGATAAAGTTTTTGCAGGAATCTTTTCTCCGGCCTTTAATGAAGCACAAGATAGTTTAAATCTTTTCTGCTTAGGCTTTTCTGGATTATAGTGATGATCAACTGGAGCTGTTGCATCTACATCTACTTCACTATCTTCTTCTTGGGACTCCATACATTCACTCTCAACAAGAACAATATTATCTAGGTTTGCACCAATAGTATCTGTATCCTTATTACCTCTTAATGATAAAATTTGTCTACCACTTCTATTAGCAACAAAAGTAATAGATTTTCTTACCCAAGATTTATCACTAGATTTAAAAGAGAAGACTTCTTCATTATTTACTAATATACTCATTTCGTTACTTGATGCTTTTGATGATCTAGCAAAAATATCAAAACTTAAGCTATAACTTTTCCCTTTCTTAAGATTAATCACTTGATTAACTCCTGCATCACTTTCAGAAAATCCGTTTTTACCATGATGAGCATCTAGTTCTAAGTTACAACTTTCATGAGTTGCTAACGGCCCTGCATTACCACATTGAATTTCAATTGCAGCATCAGAATATCTACTATCAGCATACCAACCATCGACCTCAGCGAAAGTATTCCAAGAGTTTCCACTTAAAGAGTGTCCTTCTTCAAAACTTCCATTTACTAAGATATTTTCACAGAAAAGTTTTTCCATTTCATCTTCTTCACCTCTAAGATCATCTTCTATTTCAAGATCATCAACTTTAGAAGACCTAACACAAACTACTCCTCCTCCTTTCAAGTCAGTACTAGCAAGACCTCTTGTCATGTCACTATTAAGTGTTTGTTTATATCTGTCAGCTTCAAAGAATCCACCTGCAGACTTACAACTTGAAAAGCTACTAGCTCCTCTACAAGCATTATGAGAAAAAGTTGTGAAGTAAGTTTTTGCATTATTATATGGTCCATGAGCAACTTTCTTACCTCCACAGTAAAATAAATCATTTACATGATTTTTATAATTCTTAGCTCCTGTTGCAAGGTAATTCTCTCTCTCATCTTCATAACTTAAAATTGCATTTAAAAGGTCTTCGTCTTTATCATAAACTTTTGACCATCCAAAACTCGTTACACCTGTAACGAAAGCAATATTTCCAGTTAAATCATCTTGCTCCATTGCATGACAATATTTCCCATCCGTTAGTTTAGATAAAACAGAAACAGTTGGAAGAACTTCCCATCCTTTAGCACAGATGTTTCTAATACCACATCCTTCACCATTTGGATTCTTTGAATCGTTCCCCATTCCTTTACATGATTCATCTCTATATCTATGTTGAGGTAAAACACCTTCATTAGAAAATCCACCCGCACAACCTGCAATATCAGCAAATGTCTCTAGGTTTTTAAATCCTTCTCTGCTTCCATCAGCACAACCAATATCAGCAACTTCTTGCTCATCATGATCTTCACAAGTCATTTCTTCTTTGAACTGAATAATATAAGAGTGAAAGTTTCCATCTTTATCATCAAGCTCTACTACAGTTCCATCAGCTGAGTAAAAAGTTGCTCCATTGAAAGCATCTCTTCTCTCATTTTTACCGTATACCTTGTATAATTCATAACTCTCAATCGGCTTAACGATAATTTTATAATCTTCCCCATTAAACGGTCCAATTACACCACCATCAGTATTATACCAGTAGTGAAATCTTCCTTCATAAAGGTTTTGTCCATTTACTTCACCTTTATACTTAAGTTCATTTTTATCATCAGCTAAGATTACAGCATCATCAAAGTGATTACCTTCAGTTAAGATATCAAGCTTTACTACACTATTTGGAGATCCATTGTACTGCTCTCCTTTAATTTTATCTTTATTGAAGTAGAACTGGAATGATAATCCATCAGGTCCTTCATAAAGGTATGCATGTGACTTATATCCATCTGGGTTTGGCCCAATATGTGGATGTGCCGACCATGAGTAATAGTTATAGTTATCAGCATTATTGTACTGACCTTTGTAAGAAATTATCTCAACAGGTTCTGTATCACCTAAACCGTCACCATCTTTATCGATAGTAATAGTTAGTACTTTACCTTTATGACATTCTTCACCTTTAACATCACATGTTTCATGCTCATAACTTCCATCAAAATCACCAATTACACCATCTTCACATAATGCAAGTTGCTCTTCTTTTTCACAAGTCTCTCCAGAAGGAACAAGCTCTGATCTAAATCTTACTCTTGATGCATTCTCACCGTGAGGAATCATACCGCCATTAAAAGCACAATTTCTTATTCTTCTACATGTTTCTTCTTCATAACTACCTGACCATGAACCAAATTCACCATTAACACATTCTCTTTTTTGCTCTTCTGATTTACAAGATTCACCTTTATTAATTACGTCAGTTTCATATCTTACTCGAACTTCTATTCCACCGTGAATAACATCTCCACAATTTTTCGGTTTAGCAGCTTCACATTTATCTTTTTCAAACGATCCACTCCACTCACTGAAGTTCCCATTAATACATTGTCTCTTTTGCTCTTCTTGCTCACATACTTCACCAAAATTTGCAACTTCTGACTTATATTTCTTTCTAAACTCATAATCTCCGTCGGCTGTATCACCACAACTCTTAGCTACATCTACAGAGCAATCAAGGTGAGTATAGCTTCCTGACCATTTCCCTAATTCACCATTGTTACAAGTTCTTTGTTGAAGCTCAGACTTACACTGATCTCCAAATCCAACAATTGAGTTTTCAAATCTCGTTCTACTCTCAGAACCACCATGTTCAATATTTCCACAATTCTTAGCTGCTTCAACTTCACAAGACTCATTAGTATAAGTTCCGCTCCAGTTTCCAAAGCTTCCATTAGTACATAGTCTCTCTTGAACTTGTGATTCACACTTACCACCATAAGCTACTGTACTTTCTAAATATCTAGTTCTTGTTTCAACTGATCCACTTGTAGTATTTCCACATGCAGCTGGATCTTTAACAATACAAGAAACTTCAGTAAAGCTTCCTGACCATCCACTCATTGTTCCATTAGAACAAGTTCTTACTTGTTTTTCAGACTCACATACATCACCATGATCTACGCTTGATTTCTTAAACATAGTTCTTGTTTCTTCACCATTGTGAGCTGTATCTCCACAAGTCAGCGGATCTTTGACTATACAAGATGAATTTTCATATGATCCTGTCCATTCACTCATTTCTCCATCTGAACAAGTTCTTACTTGTTTTTCTGAACTACAAGTTTCACCAAAATTAACTGAGATTGATTCATACCTTAATCTATCTTCACTTTCACCATGTTGAATATCTCCACAGTTTTTTGGATCTTCAACCTGACAGCTCTCTTGAGTATAGCTTCCTGTCCAATCTGAAAGTTCACCATTATGGCACTCTCTACTTTGAGTTTCAGACTCACATAGTCCACCATGGCTTACTTTCTCGCTTTTAAACATTATTCTTGTTTCAGAACTATTGTGATTTAAATCTCCACAATTTTTTGGGTCTTCATTAACACATGAATCTTTAGTATATGATCCAGACCAATCCGATAATGTCCCGTCATTACAAGTTCTGTTTTGCTCTTCACTCTGGCATTCTAAATCAAATCCTACTAGAGATTTCTCATACCTCACTCTGGTCTCAGTTCCTAGGTGAGATAAATCTCCACAATCCTTAGGATCTCCAACTATACAAGCTTCATTCTTAAAACTACCTGACCATGCTGAAAGGTCACCATTAGTACAAGTTCTGGTTTGTTGCTCAGAAACACATTGTCCTCCGTTTTCAACCTCAGAATCTTGATACATTGTTCTTGATTCAACTCCATTGTGAGCTGTATCTCCACATGATTTGGCATCCTCTACCATACAAGTTGTATTAGTAAATGTTCCAGACCAATCTGAAACAGTTCCATTATTACAGGTTCTTGTTTGTTCTTCAGAGTTACAAGTTCCACCATAAACTACTGTAGGAGTTTCAAACCTTGTTCGAGTTTCACTACTTCCGTGTCCTAAACCATCACATGACTTAGCATCACCGACATTACAAGTTTCAAAACTATAACTTCCAGAGAAATCTGAAAGAGATCCATTATAACAAACACTTGTCTGAGTTTCACTTTCACACGTTCCACCAAAGGCAACTTGTGAATCCTGAAATCTAACTCGTGTCATTGTCCCACCATGAGGAATATTCCCACATGCTAGAGCATCTGTTTCTTCACACTCTTCAAAATAATCATCAATATTAACTAGTTCACCTTCAGATGAATAAGAAACTATTCCATCATCACATGACTTTGTAACATCTACCTCTTTACACTGCTCGCCAAATTCGACAACCTGTTTTTCAAATAACATTAAATCAATAGATTCACCGTGATTAAGGTCATCACAGTTTCTAAATTGATCAATGATATTATCATCTTCATCTTGCTCTCGATTATCCGGTAAGTTAATCTCACCTGTTGCAACACCGTCTTGGTAAAAACTTGCATCCTGACAACCTAAAAGCAGAAATAAACAACATACGTACCGCAAAAAAATCATTCTACATCCTTTTTTTATATATCTCTCTCACTAAAGTTAAATAGTCCCAAAATTATAAGTTAGATCTAGTTTTCAAAGGGGAAGAACTTAAAAGGTAATAATATCAGTCACTTAAGATTTATCATTCAATGCTCATACTTGATAAAAGTGCTGCGTTTTCTTGGCAATTACTCTATTTCCTAAAGTCTATTTTTAGCTCAAAATTATAGGGGATAAAGTCCAACTAATTAGTGAATAGAGAAGAATCAAAAGCCAAGCTTTAGCTTATCTTTTAATTTAATAATACCTTTATTTAACTCTGACTCTACTTTTTTCTTGGCCTTGAGTTTTTGCTGAGACTCGAAGTCTTGTCTAATCTTTTGAATTGCCCCTTGCATGCTCACTAGATTATTCTCACTCTCCAGTAAAGGCATTAGAAGGCCTTTTTCGGCAGAGCCCAATTGAGAAAAAAACCTCTTTTTTTCTGAGCTAATTTTCTCATCCACTATTTTTCTTAATTTCAATTCACCTTCTTTCAATTTCTCACCAACAAATTTTTGAATTCCATCTTTAAATCTCATATCAAAGTCTGAACTAATATCAATTTTTGGACTTAAAAAGTTACCAGAGAAAAAACTCTTTAAAGAAACATCTGGAATTTTATCCAAAACAGACTTTAAGATCTTAGTTACTTTATCTTTTTGAGTTTCTATTAACCAATCAACATTTTGAAAAGCAGTCCTTAATTTAATACTACTTTGAGCTCCATTAATCCCGCCTTCAAATGTAGTCTTAGCAATAGCGTTTCTTAAATGTAATTTAAAGTCACTAGAGTCCCCTAGTTTAATTAACTTCACAGGATAAGAGTTTATGGCTCCCTTAATCTTAGATTCATATTCTCCACTATCATAATTTCTCTTTACTGTACCATCAACATTAATTCCTTGAATTTGTTGAACAGGTAGTCCTCCATCTAAATTAAAGTTCATAGGTTTACCAACAATTCTCTCGTCTGATGAAAAATCTTTTAAATATCCTTTAAAAGTATAACTTGTATTATCTTGATTCTTTACCAATTGTGACCTTGAAGTCAGCTCTAGTTTTTTTAGCCAAAAGCTTGGATAAGAATGGGTCTTTGGATAATGATAAGTGACCCCACTTGCTCTTTTCTTTGGCTCTAATTTTGAGTCATCTTTTTTATTCATCTGAGGTATTTTTCTTTTAAAGGCATGCCAATACCTCATATAAGGAGCAACAACTCCATCAATATAACTTTTAAAAATATCTTGAGAAAAACTTGAAAGATTTACATCTGGAAGATTAAAGTATTTCTTTAAATATTTAGTATCTTCTTTCACTAGAGAATCAAGGTCAGCTGTTTTATTTTTAAAATTCTTAACATCCATTCTTAAATTTGAAATTCTTTTTTTATATTGTTCAACTTTATCCTGAGTTTCATTATGAATACTTACAGCTTGTTTTATAGTAGAAGCTAATTCTATAGGGTCATCACTAATCTTTAATTTCTTGGCTTGTGCATATAAAGCTTTTACATCCTCAAAGCTCTTTAACTCCTCATACTCTTTACTCCATTGAGATTTCTTTTCTTTAATCAAGATTTCTAACTCTTTAATTCTTTTCTCGGTTTTTAGATCTAATTTTATATTTTTTATTTTTTCCTTGATATTCCCATCACCTTGAAGCAATGAAATCAAGCCTGCAATAGCATTGTCTTCAAAGATCTTTTCTTTTTGTGTCTTGATTTTTTCATCTATTCCGCTTTCTTTTAGTTGTCTTTTTTTACAGATCGGAAAAGTTGAACCTACTTGCTTCCTATTTTCATGAAAGCTTAATTCATTAATGTTAGAATTTTCTATAATAAATTTCTTGCGAAGTAATCCATCCCACAAAAACTCGAAAGTTATCTTATCAAAGTTTAATAAGTTTTCCTCTGGAATATGATAATTCGTTATACGAAGATTATTCATATATAATTTAGCATTTTTCAAGTCAGTCTTAACTGTTCCAATATCTACTTGAGCACAATTGGCATCTGTCAGGATTTTTCTTATGCCCCAACGTAAGTGCATATCCATAAAAAAGTTTATATACACAGCAACTAATATCCCAATCAAGACTAATAAAGATAAGATCTTTCCTCTGAAAATTTTAATTCCTTTAGGATTTGAATTTTTCATATGTACTATACCAGTTATAAAGAACTGATCCTTTAATAAATTTCCAAATTCTAGTTTCTTTAAAACGCGAAACAATAAGGTCTTGATACTTTTTTATGATTGAATAAGATAATATATAAATAATGGGAGCGAGAATAATTCCAATAACGGCTCCACCCATCACAATGGAATTATTGAACTGAGTGTAAGGAACTAAAGGAGCATTATACATTTTACTCCATAGAAGCTCCAAGCTATCGTGTTTCAAAACATACTTACCAAGTTTATGAATCATTGGATCAAAGAGATACGCAATAAATGAAAAGAAGAAAGCTGAAGTTAAGGCCGCAGCCGCTTGAACTCTAAAAATTAGAATCATTAAGAAAATGATAATTGCTTGTAAGCTTACCCAAGGTGATAGCCCTAAAATAAATCCTAAGCAAATTCCAAATGCAATTTGCCCTGCTCCTGTTTCAGAGTTTAAGATTCTAATAAGATTAAAAATTTCTTTAAGTATAATGGTCATTAGATTTAAGATTAATCTAAGTTTTCAAACCACTCAACCTTATTCACTATTGCCCCACTACTTTTGGCAGCTTGGAGTCCCGTAGGAGAATCCTCGAATATTATCACATCTTCAGGATTACTTACTTTAAACTTTTTAAAAGCTAATAAATAAGGTGCAGGATTAGGTTTTTGTAAAATTGTATCTTTTGTAGATAAAGAAAATTCAAAAAGTTCTCGCCCAAGAAGGTCAAGTATCTTTTGTAAAAGAATATCTTCACTTGCTGTAACTAAGGCCAATCTCCATTTTTTTCTACACATCTCTTCTAATAAACTATGAATATTTTTATTGATTAGCTCTGATCTTGAATGTAATTGCTCAAAGCTATTAAGCAGATCGAGATTTTTGTAATCTAAAAAACCTTGAAGGTTCATGGAAAACTCAGGATAAATCTCTAATATTTTTTTAAAACAATTCTCATCAGCTTTGCCTGTGAACTCATTGAAAACCTTCTCTATTTCCCAATCAATTCCTTCTTTTTTTAAAATTTTTTGTAAAGATAATATATGTGCTGGTTCGGAATCAATTAATGTCCCATCCATATCAAATACACAAATTGAATGTTCCGGATAATTTTTTCTAATTTCAACTTCAGAAGGTATTGAATTCCAAACCTTCAATTAGTTCTTCTCTTTTATGACGTCATTCATTCCAAGACCAGTTAATTCTTTAATACCTTTAAATAAATACCACATCAAAGCAGCCATAATCACAAGGCTTGGGATCATAATGACGATATAACCTTGCCAAGTCATATCCGCTATTTGTTCATTTAAAATCTCAGTCCTAGTTAATTCAGGCAAAGCTTCATCTATTGGCTGGAAAATCCTCATGGCCAGAACGTAATTTAAAATAGCACTAAAAAAAAACGAAAGCGAAAAAAGAACTGTCGATTTTTTTACATGTTGATTAAATTGAGGCTTTGTATTTTGCTCTTCTAGTCTTTGCTCGATCAAGTCCATTTTCATGATAGATTCATTAAATAATAATCTCATTAATGGTTTTTTTGTGAATGCAGATATAAAAACAACTACTCCTATCAAAGCCGGAATTGCAGCTTCTTTTACTGCAAACCAGAATCCTTCAAGTTGTAAGAGAGCAATTCCTCCAGTTAATAAAATGCTTACAAACCCAAGAATTGAAATGAAGTTTGGTTTTTTAAACTTTATAAAATCCATCACCATATAAATTGCAGGAATCAATAAAGCGATAATCAGGGCATATGTTTGCCCATTATCTCCTAAGTACTTCCCAGCTTTGTTCAAAACTAAAATAGGAATAATAATATTAATTATTAATTCGTTAATCGGATTTTTATCGCTCATTTCCATTAACTGATTTTCATTAATTTAATTGAATTTGAAAAGAGATAGGAGCTTAAAACTAAGCTCCCATAATAATCATTTACTTTTTACTTAAATCCATTGCATAAGCTACTCCTAGCTTAGCAAAGTTTACAGCATGATCAGCTACTCCGTTAGATTGCTCAATCGTATCATGAGATGAGTGTATTTTCTTGTTTGCTCCCTTAAAACTTGCTTCAAAAGGAAAAGCAGCTGGAACTCCTGCATTATTCCAAGAAGCATGATCTGAACATGCATATCCACACTTAGATACTCCCCACTCTACTTTCACATATCTATCTATTAAACTACCAAGGTAATTTGTAAGCTCTTTATTAGTGTGTTTCTCATCAGATATAAGATACATTTCTTTGCTTGAACCTTTGAAATTTGTCATGTCAAACTGAATAGCAGCTTGGACGTTGTAACCAAAGTCATTTTTAGTAAAAACTTTAGCAATTTCTTTAGATCCTTTTAAGCCAACTTCCTCTGCAGCATAACCCATAAAAAATATTGTTCGCTTAGGTTTAAAGTTTTTCTCAACAATCACTCTTAAGACTTCGGTAATAGTAGCAATACCTGATGCATTATCATCTGCTCCCGGAGAAACAGCATGAGGATCAATCCTAGGTATAATAAGACCTTTTTGTACTACTGAATCTAAATGTCCACCTAGCACAATAGCATCTTTCGTTTCACCCTCAATTCTTAAAATTACTGATGGTTGCTTCCAAGAATGTTCAAATAAAGCTACAGAAGCATCTGTCCGATTTTTGATAATACTTTTCCATTTTTTAGCAATGTACTCTGCTGCTTCAACTCCGGTTTCGGATTGATAAAACCTAGTTTTAAACGAAGAAAGCTTTTCAATCATTTCTCTGATTTTTATTTCCTGAACCTCATCAACAGCTTTTGTAATACCTTTTCTTGTCTTTTCTAAGTCTAACTCTTTAAGAAAAATTAAGTTTCTAGCACTAGAAGCTTTTTTATTCTTATGCATGTCAGCTATATACCTATTAGCTTCTTCCTCAGAATCAAAATTAAAGAAACCACCACAATTATGAAGTTTTGAATGAATAGACCCTGAAATCTTTTCAACATCCTTTTCTTTAACTTTTAATAAGTAATTCTTTTTATCTAAGGATTTTTTCGAAAACTTTACTCCCAAATCTTTTTCAACAATTTGAGCTACATCTTTTTGCATATACAAAAAAGATTCTTTAGCCAAAGTGTTCAATGAAATTAAAAGTGCCAATACAGATACAAGTGTTTTCATACTATTTCCTCATAGATCAAACTAATCATTAGTTTCTATCAGTTTATGTGGATAAACTAATATTGGTAAGTATTGTAAGACTATGAAAGTACTTAAGGTTTTTTGTAGGCCTTTATAGTTTTCCGATTAGGATACATCTCTTGGCACATATCACATCTAAGTCCATCACAACCTCTGGCTTGGCAATATTCTCTCCCATAAAAGATGATTTGAAGATGAAGCTTATTCCAAGATTGCTTAGGAAAAAGTGCCTTCAAATCTTTTTCAGTCTGCTTAACGTTCCTTCCATTAGTAAGCCCCCAAATTTGAGCCAACCTATGAATATGCGTATCAACGGGAAACATGGGTTCTCCAAAGGCCTGACTCATAACAACTGAAGCTGTTTTATGGCCCACGCCGGGAAGCTTTTCCAAATCTATTAGATTTTGAGGAACTTTAGAGTCATGTTCATTAATCAATATATGAGATAGTTCCCAAATTGCTTTAGATTTCCTTGGAGACAATCCACAAGGTCTAATAATATCCTCAATCTCTTTCACATCGAGCTTAATCATTTTTTTGGGGGTATCAGCTTTTTTAAAAAGTTTTGGAGTTATTTTATTTACCCTCACATCAGTGCATTGAGCAGATAGCAAAACAGCAATTAACAAAGTATAGGGGTCTTTATGATCCAATGGTATTGGAGTTTCTGGAAAGAGTTCTTCTAATCTTTGATGAATATACTCAGCTCTTTTATTTTTCGATCTACTTAAATTTGTCATTGATATGCTCTCAAAAATACATTTATAATATTGCTTACTATGCAATTAAAGTTAAACAAAATAAAGATGAAAGTTTGGAACATTTTCAATGAAAAGAAAAGAACCACTGAGTTTTACAACTTCATTGATCCTGATCTTGAAAGTCGCGTCTCCAATTTTTACAAAGATGATTATGTCTTATCAACACCAATAGAAGAATCACAAGTAAAATTTGCTGGAATCAATAATGAAAATGAAAACTTCTTTTTAATTAGAAGGATTATTCCTGACCCTGTTGAGAAAGCGATTTTAATCCCTGAAGATATGGCCTTAAGGAAGATGATGTTCTATTCAGAGGAAGCTTTTTCTAATCAAGAGCTTATAGTTTGCAATATCAATCTAGATAAAAAATTGACCCTTATTTGCCAAGTCCAAACAATGACTCATGCTACCAGTCAAGTACGAAGAAAGCACCGCTTTCAAAAAAAATATTGTGTTGTTGTGAAAATCTTAGAACACTTCTCTAGTGATTATTATTTATATAAAAATATTTTCACTCAAAACATAAGACCAAATACATATCATCAACATCTCTCTCTTTGATAAAGGAACTTATGAAGTTTTTAATTCTATCTTTATTCTTCTTATCCTCTTGTGCACAAATGCAAAAACAGTGGCATGACTCTACTTGTAATATTGATGCAGCTTATTCCAAGGGAGTACAAGATGCACAAAACTCGAAATCTCATGATAACTCCGAATTTGCTAGATGTGGAGAAGGAGTCAATATTGGAAGCTTACAAAAATCTTATTCAGAGGGTTTTAGTTCTATTGCTAAAAATCCCATGCATATTTTAAAGAAAACTCTAGATCGTGCAGATGCTTATTACGAATGTACTTATAATATTTTTAACGAAAGCTTCTCGACAAGTGGCAGTTCAGAATCAGAGGCAAAATATAAAGCTGTACAAAAATGTAAACGCTCAAAGCACAGCTTTCATTGTTCCAATATAAATATTGATTGTAGGAAAATATAAATCTACTTTTTCTTTAAAAGAACTAGCCCATCTCTGAATGGGAAGTATTGAACATTAAAAGAAGTAGAAACTTCCCTTGATTTTAAATATGTATCGAGTTCTCTAATTGATCGCTCTGAAGTTTTTGAAACTAACTGGTCTTTTATAACACTTCCTTTCCAGAAAGCATTATCAATTAAAACCATCCCAGTATCAGAGATTAGTTCATAGCTCGCTTTTAAAAACTCAAGATAACTAGATTTCTGGCCATCAATCAAAAAGAAATCAATTTTAATATCACTTTCTAAGAGCATTTTTAATTTTTCAAATGCATCCCCTTGATAGTATTCAATAATATCTCTTTGCTCTTGCTTCCAAGGAAGACTAATGAAATCCTCTTTTAAATCAGTTCTTTTTTCAGTTAAAAAAACCTTGCTTGGCAAATATGAATCTACAAAATACCAAAATGCGCTATGCCCGTATCCAGATCCAAATTCAAAAATATTTTTCACTTCATGGTTTTTAACTAAAAAATTAAAAAACGAACCAATATCGTCTCTAATTGCAGGAAAGTTTAGGTTTTCTTTTAAGGAATTTAAGTTATTCAAGAACTCAACTTCACTATCACTTAAGAAGTTAAGCGGATAATTTTCAGAAAAATTTAACTGATCTTCAAAGATCGAACTCAAGTTTATTACTTAATCTCTTTGTGGATTGTATGTCTTCTAAGGAAAGGATTATATTTTTTAAGCTCTAATCTCTCAGGCATAGTTTTTTTATTTTTTGTCGTTGTATATCTTGAAGGCGACTTTCCAAGCTTTCTTGCTTCTGTACACTCAAGTGTCACCATTACTCTGTTACCTTTACCTGCCATTATTTACTCCGTAATTTTAATCGATTAGCCATGTGAGATTAGCGACTTTGACTCAATTAATCAATAGTATTAGATTCAATACATGATCAACGAGAAAAATTGGACGCACTGCATATATCAAAATCCTCATAGCTTAGAGATGGCCCAGATTTCAATGGGTGCTAATTGGGAAAACGATAGAGCCAAAGACGTATTCTTTGTCGCTCACCTTGATGAAAATCACTTAGGAGTGAATGAAGATATCTTTGAAGACATCGCTCCAGCAATTACTTTTATAAACTCAGAATATGATTCTTGGGAATTTGTAGATCTTGAATTCTTAAACTCTAAAAACAAAAAAGAGAAAGAAAGTGAAGGTGGTTGTGACAATTGCTCAGCTCATTAGATTTAATCTTTCTTGAAATCTCCAATAAAAGCTGGATAAATCTTTGCCTCAACACTACATTTAGTAAGAGTAAGAACACTTTCTCCGTGATCTAAGATTTCATCTGTATTTTCTAATTCTTTCACAGAGATTTCATAGATTTTTTCTTCTTCTATAAATGCAGGATATTGAATTTCTTCTACTAACTTATTGAGTTCGTCGAAATACTTGGCCTGATAAGATGATTCGTACGATAAGTTAAAAGTAAAAGATCTTGCTAGTTCATAAGTGTGAGAGAGGTCACTAATTATACCTTCAAAGAGATCTAGTTCTTTAAATTTAAGAGTATAAACCGTTTCTAAATGCAACTTCAGATTCTGTTCTTCTAAGTCCACAATGTATATTTCTGGCTTGTAAATATACTCTTGAGGTTGAGTCAGTCCATCTAGCAGATTTAGCATTATATTATGATTAAAAGATTTTTTTACTCCCGAAACACTTATTACCCTTTGAAAATTACAATTTAAGTTTAAGCGTTCATATTTTTGTTTTAACTTTTCTCCTATAGATTCAGCCGCTTCAAAATTGCTTATTCTATCTATACACTTTCGTTCTTGTGTATCTTGGCAAGATTCACCAGTCAATCTAAGCTTAGGTGCACCACAAGAGAGAACTAAAAATATAAATGTGTAAAATATTTTATTCATATCACGATGCTAGCCAATAGATTCTAATTATTCAAATGGTGATCTTCCCTTACCTATAAGTTTTATCTCCCCACTAGCAGTTTTAAAGCTATACTTGGGAGTTTCTCCATATATCCATTTTTCTCCTTTAAATTTTTCATAGCTTTCCAATTCAAGGTTCTTGCTAGGCTGGCGCGTCGCTTTAAAATGATTTTTTAAATCTTCAATAGTGTAAGATTCAAGATTAATCACTTTTGATCTTATTGACTTTATACTTTTGGATGTAATGTCTAATTGGCTGTGATGAAGGTACTTAGTCAATTTCCCAAGATCACTTTGGACTAAAAAAGTAAAATGATGAAAAGAGTTATCTTTTGTATTTTTAAAAGCACTTCCTGAGATCTTTTTACCATTATAGATAAGGTCATTTCTTTCATTTACTGAAATTGTTACATTTAGTTCATTCATTTTTTCAATAAACCATGCGAAGTTCTCTTCTTTTTTTAGCTTACCAACAAAACAAAAATTAAGATTTCCTTTATCATGGTAAACGGTACCTCCGCCTGATTGTCTTCTACAGATCAAAACGCCATCATCTTTGGCTTGCTCAAGATCTATCTCTAACCAAGGGTTTTGAAAGCGCCCCATAACGATACTTGGCCTTGATTGCCAAATCAACAAAATTTTCTTCGAAAAGTTTTTACTATCTCTTAATAAATAATCTTCATAAGCAAGATTATAATAGGGATCAAGACTCTCAGAGTGGAGAATCTCGTCAAGGTAATTATCCATTATATCCAAATAATTTATTTTCTTTAATTAAAAACCAAACTTCTTGAGGAACAAGCTCTTCCCAGCCCTCTTTACCTTCTTGAATCATTTTTAAAACTTTACTGGAATAAATACTTAAAATTCTATCGTCAAAATCTTCTACTGCTATTAGTTTTTTTGATTGAATAAGGTGTTGATATAAAAGAGATAAATCACTTGGTACATCTAGATTTTTTAAATCTATCAATTTATCACTGTTATCATCTTTGTAAGGATAAACATAAATTTTCACATTATCTTTAAACAATTGCCCAAGAGCTGAAAAAATCCCCCCGGCTTCTTCGTGATACTCCTTATCAAAAATTTGCTTAAAATTATAGCCATGCAAAACCAATGAAATATTTCTCGCCTTAAGCCTTGAGAAATAATTCGTTAGCTTAAAAAACTGTGGAAAATTTGATATTAGAACTTTATGTCCAAGAGAAGTAATTAGATCAACTCGAGATAAAAAATCCTTAGAATCATAACCAAAATTCCCAAGATTTTTCATTGTAATCTCAGCAAATGAGGATATTTCATTTTCATCTATCCCTAGATCTTTAGCATAATTTTTCTTTCCGGTTTTAATTAGATCTTGATTTACTAAAGTCGTAGGTCTAAAACTTCCTCTTACAACTTGAATATTTTTTTTATAAATCCAATCATAAGAAAGAATGACATGTCCTTTTTCATCAAACATGATTGCATCACAAAACCCTCTTTTTACTAATTCTAAATTAAAAATTCTATTATCAACTTCAGAAAAAGCAGGGCCATTAAATTCGATCATATTAATGGAAATTCTACCTGGATCTAAATTCTCCATTAAGGAATCAAGTAATTGATCTGGCTTGTTAAATGACAGAAATGAGCTAAATATTAAATTAATTCCCAAGATCCCAAGTGCTTCTTGTTGGAATAAGTTTTGAGAATCAAGCATATTGACGTGTAGAATGATATCATTTGCCGGGCCATTAAACTTTGTTTGAAAACGTAAGCCAATCCAACCATGCGCATTTTTTTTAGTAACCCCATAACTTTTAGCGGCAACTGTATTTGCATAAGCAAAGAATCTTGTATTCGATCCCTTTTCTTCTCCTAATCTTTCAATTAAGAGGTCATATTCATGATCAAGCATTTTCTCTATTCTAGTTCTACAAACATACCTTCCCGACTCTTCTTTTCCGTAAATAGAGTCACTAAAAGTCATGTCATAAGCAGAAATAGATTTTGCAACAGTTCCAGATGCTCCACCGGCCTTAAAGAAATTTCCGGCTACTTCTTGGCCTGCTCCAATTTCAGCTAAAGTACCATAAATGCTTTTATCGAGATTTAGTTTTAACGCTTTTTGTTTAGTGCTTAGATTTATTCCCATAGACAAATTCTATCTTAGTGAGAGTCTACTGAAAAATAAAATGAATTATAAAAACAAAAAAAGACAAAAAAAAAGCTCCCTTTAAGGGAGCCTTTTTCTTTTTTGAGTTAATTAATCAAATTTAAATTGTAATGGGTAGTCACCGTGAATTTCTAAAGTCTGTCCATCTTCATTTTCAAATAATCCAGATCTACATTCAACTTTTACTCTTCTATTTCCCCATTTTTTGAAGTCAAATTTACTTAATGCTTCTCTATCTGGAAATCCACCTATACTTAAGTGCTCTCCAGCAGGATTAACAGTAAATTCGTACTCTTTATTATCCCAATCTATAGCTACACACTCTATTTCCTCTACAGTATAACCTTTAAGAGATGTAGCTAAATCAGTTATTTTTACTTTTTCGCCAACTATATCTTCAATCTTTCTTCCGTGACCAAATGCTTTGTATTTATTGTAAGAAGCATCTACATTTATTTCATCTCTTAAAATATAGCTATTATCACCTTGAGATCTAAAAACAAGATTTACAATAATTTCATGAGCTACTGATTCATCTGAAGTTCTTTTAAATTGAATAGCGATTGAGTCATGAACATAAACATCTGCTTGAAGGTTTTCATAGTTTAATACTTCATAATTCATAGTAATATTTTTAATCATACTATCTCTTACTACAAACCTCTCATTTGTAACTATTGTAGTAAGAGCAGAGTTAGCATCTTTACCACTAGTGATCTCAGTAAAAAAATCAGAGCTTGCAGTATAGTCAATAATTTTATCCATTGATTCATCAAGATCAATTTTTAATAGACCATCTTTCAAGAAATCTTTATCAAGGTTAACAATTTGAGTGTTTAAACTTACTGATTTACTCGAATCGTAACAAAGTCTTTCTAACTTCTCATCGTTATGTCTTACACCTTGTCTCTTATAGATTTTTTCAGCTGTTTCGAATTTCTTACCATCTTTAGCCATTCCATAACAACTTGATAAAGAACAAGCTGCTCTATCTTTAGCTGGCCATCTTCTGTTGTGCTTATAAACTGCTTCTAAAGCTGAACCTTGTTCTGCAGCATAGCTAGTACATAAATCTAAGTATTGTTCTGCATCTTCAGCTACGAAAGTACCTTCTGCAGTTACTCTACCTGAAACTGGATCAATTGGATCAACTGGATTAATAGGATCAACAGGAGTAATTTCTGTCTCTTCAACTAAAACTGTTCCGTTAACATCTACAAAAAATCTACTTACAACTTTACCTGTAATTTCATCTGTTTTATAAATTTCAATTTTATCACTTAATTCAGATTTATCTAAAAAGCTTGCTAACTTAGCTTCTTTTAACTTATAAACAATGTTTTCAAAGTTATTATCAATGCTTACTGAAGCAAGAACTGTAGTACCCATAACGCTGTATCTAATTCCTTCTTCTAATTCACCGTTAACACCATTATCCTCATCAGCAATTTTAATATTATAAGTGAAGTCATTTTCATCATTTAATTCACCAACATCAACGATTGAATCTTCTAAGAATCTTGATTCTTGAGTTGATTGTGGAACTGGTGTAATTTTAGTTTCTTCTTCTAGTCTTTCATTTACACAAGATGTAAAAATTAGACCTGTTAATAAAATGTTCAAAATGTTTTTCATGTTCTCTCCTCCAATGTAAAACTTACATACTAGGTTGCAAGTTAGAGGCCAGAGTTATTTCGATTTTTTATTAATAAAATTAGTTACTTAGCTGTTTAGTTGAAAAACTAATGTACATTTCTTTGATAGGTGTTTAAGTTTTAGACAGTAAGGTTTATAGCCCTAGAGACGAAAATCACTAGAGCTGTATCTCTTTTAGATTATATATTCATCAATTCAAAATACTTGGTAGCATATTTTTTTGTATTATACTTAGTAGGGCTTCTTAACCAATACCTTCTTTTTTTGTATACATTGGATTTTTTAAATATATTAAGAACCCTCGTAATCCCCTCTTTCTCATTAGAATTCGCCCCGTCTCTAAAATATAAGTATAATTTTCCTAATCTAGAGTTCGCAGTTGATTTTGGGCCAGCTTTTAAATTTTTATAGTCCTTAATATAGACATTTTTCTTAGAATCAATGGCCACTTGAAATTCTGAAATCATAACATCTGAAAGTTTTTGCTCTCCATCAACAACAACTCCACTCAGTAAATGTTTAACAATACTAGCAAAACTCACGACTACTGGTTTAGATGCTAGCTTTGAAATTAATTTTCCAGACCTTGATTCTCCCTTCAAGTTAATCTTTAACTCAAAGATCTGGTCATCATTAATACTTATATTTTCTGAAATTGATAAAAACCTTGGTAAATCAAGTACTTCAGAGATACTTAACGCTTCAATAGAATCATTTTCTCTACTGGAAACTTCAGTACTTAGTTGGTTGGAAGTTGTTGAGAAATTTGTTGTACTTGTTCTCAAGCTTACGCCCCCAATATTTTTAATAAAACCACTTAATAAATATAGATCTAGTTTTGCTCCTGGAGCCGGTGTTCCTCGAGTAGATATTTTACTCTCATCTAATAAAATTACAGGATTATCTCTAAACGAGTAATAATACTTTTCAGACGAGATGGCATAAGCAGACTCATAGCTTCTTCTATATATATCATCAAAGTTTTCTCTCAAACTTAGATTAAATTCATCTTGAGCTAAAATGTTTAATTTTTTAACTTGGTAATAATCAATTGCAATCTCTTCTCCATGCTCCCTAGCTCTTCGATTTGGACGGTAATAATGATTTCTTCTTCTATAATCTAAGTCAACTCTCGCTTTATTCTTGAAAGCCTTTTTAAAAATATCTCTCCCCTCTTCATCTAAACTATTATAATAATTTCTTGATGTGGATAAATACTTTGTTAGTGACAAACTAGCTGTAAATTTATCCAAATAATTTTTATAATTTTTTGTTAACTCTTCAATGGAAATTGCCTTGGCATTAAAAAATCGATTAAAGCTTTTATCTGAAAAAATTGCTTCAGTAAAAGTATATTGACTCTCTAAAGGAATATAAGTTCCAGTATTATAATGACTAGGGATGTTTATCGATGAAATATTTGTATTTAATTCAGGTATAACTCCTCTTCCTGAATCTGTTGCTTGAAGAAACTGTAACTTAACATTTGAATACGCAACATCATTTACTTCATCATTAAAATCAATAGAGTTCAAAGTACTATTTGCTCTTAAAGCACCTTCTCTCTGAGCTCTATAAGCGACTTCGGCACGACGAATCATACTAGGCTCTGAGTTCATCTCTCTTCTGAAACCTTGAAAATATGACTTTCTCTTATTTTCAATTTTCACGTACTTAGACCAACGCTCCGAAATAAAATCTTCTGCTGCTATTTGGGCCCGAGCTATAATATCTTTTGCATTATTAGTGGTTGTTGTATTACTTGATTGTGAAAAGACTAGGTGGCTGATTAACAAGCACATCGAAAGTATTAATTTCATTAAATCCTCCTTTAGATTCATCAGTGGAAGTTTAGAAAACATTATCTATATTCGAATATCACTTGCATAGAGAAACCTTGAGATATAAGACTTCCTCAGAAGAGAAGGCCGTCATTTCGTAAGCATCTAAATAATATTTCTTAGGAATTTCAGGAGGAAGTTTAAAGGACTATTTTTTGACTTAGGTAAATTTCTCTGTAAGCAATGGTTAAAAAAACAGCTCCAGTAAGCATTGCTCACTAGAGCTGGATAAGTAAATTATATATTCATTAAATCAAAATATTTTTTAATATATTTCTTACTATAATAATTAGTTGGACCCTTTACCCAATACCTAGTTTT
The DNA here is from genome assembly GCA_938034385.1 of uncultured Bacteriovoracaceae bacterium. Taxonomy (GTDB): domain Bacteria; phylum Bdellovibrionota; class Bacteriovoracia; order Bacteriovoracales; family Bacteriovoracaceae; genus JAHDHG01. The sequence continues at coordinate 16,225 of CALHLC010000037.1, read as the reverse complement.
GCTAAATTCAGCAGAATTTCTAAACTCACTGATAACTCTCTTGATTGCTTCTTTTTGTACAGAATCAGCATTATCTCTAAAATAAATATAAAGCCTACCTAATTTAGACTTTGCCTCAGTTCTTCCATCTGACTTTTGTACTTTGTAATCCTTTACATAAATTCCTTGTTTAGCATCAATTGCTTGTTGAAACTCTTTGATTAAAACACTTGCTAATTTTTCCTCTCCGCCTGCAACACTACCATCTAACAAAGATGCAAGAATATTATTAAAGCTTACAGCAATCTCTTTAGTGATTTTTTCAGAAATCGTCTTACCTGCTCTAGATGTTCCTTTTAAAGATATTTCTAAAGTGAAATTCTGAGCATTATCAATATTAATACTTTCAGAGATCGTTAAAAAACCTGGAAGATTAGTAGCACCAGATACACTTAAACTATCAATTGGATCATTTTGATCACTGCTGACTTGAGTTCTTAAATCATTTGAACTTGTTCTGAAGTTGGTTGTACTTCCAACAAGGGCCACTCCTCCGATGTTTTTAATAAATCCATTAGAGAACGATAAATTAAGCGAAGCACCTGGGGCGGGAGTACCTTGAATAGAAACCTTAGAGCTATCTAGAATAATAACTGGGTTATTTTTAAAGTTATAAAAATAATTGCTAGTTGAAGTTGAGTATGCTGCTTTATACTTTTGAACAAACTGATTATTAAAGTTTGCTCTCAAGCTTGCATTAAACTCAGCAGCAGCAATAGTGTTTAACTTTGCAACTTGATAATAGTCAATCGCAATATTTTTCCCTTTATCTCTAGATCTTCTATCTACCCAATAATAATATTTTCTTTTCCTATTATCTAAATCTCGTCTTGCTTGAGTTGTAAAAGCTGTTTTAAAAACTTCTTTTCCTTCACTTCCAAGACTACTGTAATAACTTCTAGATGTAGATAAGTATCTTCTCAATGCTAAGTCACCACTAAATCTCTCTAAGTTATTAGTATAGGTTTTTTTAAGCTCATTAACTGAGATTGCAGAAGCATCAAAAAATTTATTAAACTCTGAGTCTGAGTAAATTGATTCATTTACGCTATACTTATTTTTCAAAGGAGCGTAATTAGCTGAATTATATTTGCTCGGAACACTTACTTTTGAAATAGTAGTACTAATACTTGGAATTCCTGCTCCTGAATTTGTTGCCTTTAAAAATTTAGACTTAACATAATTGTAAGCTGCACTACTTACTTCATTCTTGAAATTGATAGAATTCAAATTACTTTTAGCTCTTTGAGTCCCAGCTGTTCTTGCTTTATTAGTTATATTGCTAACACTAGATCTACTTGGCTGAGTATTCATTTCACTTTTAAAACCTTCAAAGTATGATCTTCTTATTGTTTCAATTTCTGAATACTTCGCCCATCTTTCTGAAATATAATCTCTTGCTGCACTTTTAGCACGATTAGAGATCTCTGTTCTATTAATTGGAGTCGGTGTTGGAGGTGTCGGCGGTGAAGGAGGCGTTGGTCTTGGAGGGGTTGGTCTTGGAGGGGTTGGTGTTGGCCTTGGAGGAGTTGGAGGTGTCGGTGGTGCTGGTACAGGATCTGTAGATCCTAGATCTTGATATGCTTTATAGTTTGTATACGATCTAATATCCCCTGTATTATAAGTCTTATTAGAACTATAAAGAGCAATTTGAAGACTATAAGAATTTAACTTAAATAACTCCGAATGCTCATCGCTTAATGTATATTTTAATTTGAAATTATTATCAGCAGAAAGGTTAGTATCATTATCCCATAGATTTCCATCAGAGTTTAATTTTGCTGGAATAACTACCACGTCATATGATTTATACTTTGAATGCTTTAAAACAAGCTCATACCAAACAAATGGAAGTTTAGATACATTCTTCAATCCTCTATCACTCTCAACTAAAATTCGACCATTTACTAGTTCTTTGATCTGAATGTTTTTCACTTGAGAAAACAGTTGTGTACTTACCATTAAGCACATTAAAATTAATAATTTCATTAAAATTCTCCTTGTTAAGCTAATTACGCTATATGTTCTAAAATTTTCCTCTACTTCTGTAAATCATTCATCCTCTATATGTAAAGTATATAGAGCGGCCTATTAAATAGACTGAAAATGAAGATGTGCAATTCTAGCGTAAATAGAAGTGAAGCTTTGCAGTCAAAGTAGAACTTTCAAAGAATGTCTATAAAATAGACTCTTTATTTTAGAAGTTTAGAAGCAATTTCGAAGCTATCTTTAGATAGCCCTTTAAAATCAACAATCTTTCTAATTTCATTTTTGAATTTATTCCCATGTCCAGGTTGAAACTTTTCAGGATTTTTTATAGCTCTAATCATTCTAGATGCAACTTGAGGGTTATAACCATCAATTTCGATGATTCTATCAGTGATAAAAGAAAAACTCTTTGAACTTGGTTCATAGCAATCAGCCAAAGAGCCTGTAATATAACGTCCTAAACTACTATAGATATGATTTGGAATCTTCTTATTATACCCTTTTAGCTTAAACACTTCCTTTAGGTTCTCAAATGACCCTTCAAGCGACATAACTTTAGCAGTAAATAGATTTGGATAAAGCTGAGGGTACTTTTTGCACATCTTATCAAAGACCTTATTGGCAGCCTGAGCTTTTGGCATAGAGTATTTATTTAAAATCTTTAGAGCAAACAATTTATCGGTCATTGTTTTGGCATCTTGAAACTGAGAATAAATGAGACCTTCATTATCAATATTAGTAGCGAGATAATGAAGTAAAGTATTTTTTAGATCTCTAAGTCCCATTAACTCAGCATTCCATTTCTTTTTGTTAGATCTTTCCAACTTAAGATATTGCTTTCTAAAAATTTGCTCTAAATCAAGATTCACTAGAAATCTAAATTCCTCACAGGCTGATTCAATATCTTGAAAGCGATAGTTCTTAGGAATTTCATTTAATTCAGTTAGACTTGGAAGGTCTATAAATACACCCTTAAAATGATTATCTAAACTGCTATTAGAAAGTGTGTTTTCAATCAAGCTTGAGATGTCTTGATTCATCTCTTTGTTATTTAAGGCCATATCTAAAAGCGTTTGTTTATAGATCTCTTGACCTCCATCCCATTTATTAAAGAGATCATCTTCACTATCAACAACACTTAATCTTTGTTCATTGCTTAAGTCTTGGTGAACGCTAACTGGGGCACTAAAGTCTCTATTGATTGATAAAAAAGCCTTATCATTTGTATCAGCTACAACAAGTTTAACTTTCTTATCACGCAGAATGAGAAGGTCATCCCTTATCTCAGATTTAGTTGCTTTAAGCGAGGCCTGATTTTTAGAGTTTAAAATTTTAAACCTTAATGGAATCTCAAGAACATCAGATTTTTTATCTAAAAAACTCTGCTCTATTTCATAATGAGTCTCATTTCCATTTTTTGTTGAAGAAATTGTAATTTGAGGCGTTCCACTTATATCATACCATTTTTTAAAATGCGTAAAATCATAACCACTCACAAGCTCCATTGCGTGTACAAAGTCTTCTGTCGTTACAGCTTGACCATCAAAGAGTTCAAAGTACTTATCCATTCCCTCTCTAAATTTATCTTTTCCTATGATACTAAAAATCATTCCTATAACTTCTGCTCCTTTTTCATAAACAGTTGAAGTATAGAAATTATCCATTTTAATATATGATTTTGGCTTTATTGGGTGAGTTAGTGGCCCATTATCTTCCGGAAACTGAGCAGCTCTTAAGTTTTGAGTGTCATCAATACGCTTAACTGATCTAGAATTTAAATCACTAGAGAACTCTCTATCTCTAAAAACAGTAAGACCTTCTTTTAGAGTTAATTGAAACCAATCTCTACAAGTGATTCTATTCCCAGTCCAATTATGAAAATACTCATGACCTATGATTGCTTGAATATTATAAAAATCCATATCAGTTGCAGTTTCAATATTTCCAAGAATATATTTTGAGTTAAAAACATTTAACCCTTTATTCTCCATTGCTCCCATATTGAATGAATCTACGGCCACAATCATATAAGTATCCAGATCATATTCTAATCCGAACCTATCCTCATCCCATTTCATGGAATCAATTAGTGATTGCATAGCATGATCAGTTTGTTTTAGATTTCCTCTATCTACATAAATCTCTAGAGAAACTTTTCTCCCACTAGTTGTTGTGTATTTCCCTTTCTTTAAATCAAAGTCACCAGCAACTAAGGCAAATAAATAACATGGTTTAGGATGTGGATCTTTCCAAAGAGTCCAATGTCTTTTTCCATCTTTACCTGAATCGACAAGGTCACCATTGCTTAATAAATACTTATATTTTTTGTCCGCACTAATTCTCGTTGAAAAAGTAGCAAGAACATCTGGTCTGTCATAATAATAAGTTATCTTTCTAAAACCTTCGGCTTCACATTGAGTACAAAAGATTCCTGCAGACTTATAGAGCCCCATTAAAGATGTATTTTTTTCTGGGTGAATAGTTGTAATAACTTCTAAGGTAAAAGAATCCTTAGGACCAGTGAAAGTTAATTTATCATCTTGGATTTTATAATCACTAAATTCATCATCATCAATTTTAAAAGTATTAAGCTCTAGATCTATACCATTTAAAATAATCTCTTTTGAATTAGACTCAGCTTTAGAATTAATTCTAAATTTTGAAATACTCTTAACAATAGTCTTGTCTTCGAATAGATCAAAACTAAGATCAATAGTATCTACTAGATAGTTCGAAGGTTGATAATCTTTTAAGTAAATTGTTTGTGGAGTGTCTGTTTTCATAGACACCAGGGTATTATAGAGCTGGGCCTCCGGCAACCACATTAGAGTTTGCCTTAAACTTACTAAAATTCTCAACAAACATTTTTGCTAACTTTTTTGCCTGCGCATCATAAGCATTTTCATCGCTCCATGATTTTTTTGGATTTAGCATAGTAGATTCAACACCATTAATTGATGTTGGAATTTCTAGACCAAAATAATTTTCTTTTTCAAAATCAGCTTTATCAAGTTCTGCTTCTTGTATTGAATCAATAATTCTTCTTGTCACTTTCAATGGAAATCTCTCACCTTCTCCATAAGCACCACCTGTCCAACCAGTATTTACCAGCCAAACTTTAATTCCATGCTTATCTATATAATGACCAAGAAGATCAGCATACTCACTTGCCTTTCTCATCATAAACGGTGCTCCAAAACAAGTTGAGAATGTTGCTTGAGGTTCAGTCACACCCACTTCAGTGCCAGCAAGCTTAGCTGTATAGCCAGATAAGAAATAATACATTGCCTGATTTTTAGTTAGCTTACTTACAGGAGGCAAAACTCCAAAAGCATCTGCTGTTAAAAAGAACATATTCTTTGGATGACCACCTCTAGAGTTTGGTTCAACTCCATCAATAAAAGATAGAGGATAAGCACACCTTCCATTTTCAGCGATAGACTTATCATTAAAATCTGGAACTTCACCGTTACCCAGCACAACGTTTTCTAAAATTGCACCTTTGGTATTAGCTGCTTTATAAATTCCTGGCTCTCCGCTTTGAGAGAGCTTATAAGTTTTAGCATAACAACCACCCTCGAAATTAAAAATCCCATCTTCACATAAAGCATGTTCATCATCACCTATAAGAAGTTTTCCTTCCTGAGTAGATAAAGTTGTTTTCCCTGTCCCAGAAAGACCAAAAAAGACAGATACATTTCCAGTTGAGTCAACATTACTTCCTGCATGCATAGGAAAAATATTTTTCTCTGGTAGAATATAGTTCATAGCTGAAAACAATGATTTTTTAATTTCACCTGCGTATAAAGTCCCAGCAATTAAAACTTCATTTTTATCCATGTCCATGGCGATCACAGTCTCAGATCTTATATCATATTTGCTCGTATCAATTTTTAAAGTAGGTGCGTGATAAATCTTATAGGTTCCAAGGTCTGATCCAAATTTATCATCTCTCATTAAGTAATTAAAAAATAAGGTATGAGAAGGATGAGTAGAATAAAGTTGAGCTTTGATTGAATATTGTGGATGAGCTCCAACGTTTTTTTCTGACACATATAATTTTTCAGAATTATTAATGTGGGAGATCACTTCAGTTTTAATATTTGCAAAGGTATCAGGAGACATTTTATTAATATTATTTGCCCAATCAATTGTACTTTCAGTTTTATCTGTCACTACAACGTATTTATCTTTTGCAGCTCGGCCTGTATGCTTTCCAGTGTAAACACTTAGTGCCCCCTCAGAAGTTGTTTTCGCTCCAGTGTATTTAATAGCATGCTCGAGTAAAACATCTGTATTGGGGTTAGAGAAAATAAAGTTATTATTGTGAGTAAATTCATGAGATTGAGTGCTCATCATGTTCTCCATTTAGAGGTTAAATTTACTCCCAACTTAACAAATTATTTATTGATGGAAAAACGACTTCCTGATTTCAATAAGGTATCTAATATCAAACAAAAAGATGCTTAGATAAACCTTTGAAATCACTTGTTTTACTATAGAGTTATCAGTAATTATCCGATAATTTATTATTGAACCTAATATTGGTAAATAAAAAACATAGGATTAATTATGAAAAGACGATCATTTTTTAAACTCTCTGCTCTTAGTGCTCTAGCTCTTTCAGGGCTTACTCCATTAATGAGCTTTGCTAAGGAAGCAGCTAAGGAAGCAGCTAAAAAGGCCGCTAAAAAAGTAATGTATGCTGGCAAAAAATTTAAGTACATTGCAGATGCAAATAAAACTCCTCCCAAAATGGGAAAGTTTAAGACTGACTCAAAGAAAGTCAAAGCACTTGTTGCTAAAGAAAAGCTTACTGTCAAAGATGAGCAAGCGATTGCAAACTGTCTGTTTTGTTCACAATTTGAAAAAATGGAAAAAGATGGAAACGGAAAATGTAAGTTAATAAATAAAGGTAAAGATAAGGACTCTTGGGTTAATAAGAATGGGTGGTGCCAGATGTATAAGCCTGAGAAAAAAGTTGATAAGTTAAAGAAAAGATTAGCTTAAGGTAAACATTTACTCTCATCTTTTCTCATTTGAAACTTAAAAATGAAAAAATTACTCTATTTATAATATCCTATAAATATTTATGTATAATTCAGGAATGAAATTATTATCAATTTTATTTTTTATATCATTTGCTTCTACGGGTTATGCAACAAACTTTAAATGCCATGCTCAAGAAAATTCAAATAAAACTTATCAGGTTTCGATCCAAGATTCTGGAGAACTTCTTTACAAATTTTATTATAAAAAAGAGTTAAAGGTAGACCAATTATTTACAAATAGTAATTTCGAATATGTGACCCCTGATGTACTTAATATTAAGGCTTTTTCGTCTGAGCAAAGTGTTGAGTTATATCTTCAATATTTAGATCGAATGTCCGGAGAAAGCTTACCTGGGCAAATATGTTATACTGAGCATTGCTTTGATGTTATTTGTGACTTCAAAATATAAAGTTTTATTAAATTCAAGAGATAAAAAGATCACCATTAATTTCATCTAAATGCGACGTTTCTTTTTACAAAGGAATCTAAAAATGATTCTTTCTAATGTACACCCTAATCTTTCATAACACTCAAGTATTGATAGTTCTTTATTTCTTACCTTTAAAAAATCTAAATAGTTTAATTAAGACATAAACAATCGCAACAGAAATTAGAATAAAAATAAAAATATTCTCGAAACTCTACTTAACTTCATTTCGATAAATCAGAAAAAACACAGCTTACAGATTTGGGTCTCACTTAACTTCCTTTTACTTTAAAACCAATCTTGCTCAGTTCCGTTCTAATTTTCTCTCTGTGATCACCCTGGATTTCCAAAGTATCTACTTTCAGAGCTCCACCAGCTCCACATTTTGATTTTAATTTTTTTAAAAGTTTTTTGAAGTATGCAGGATTATTAGGAACTTCGTAAATAATCGTCACAGTTTTACCACCACGCTTATTTTTTTCTAATCTTAATTTCAGAGTAATTAAACCAGGATCGATCGTTTGAACTTGTCCTACTTTCTTCTTTTTTGATAAATTTTTTCCGGGAGTTTCAGATGAGTAGACTAACTCATAATCATCATTCATCGATTTTGATTTCTCTTTTTGATCTTTGCAGTTCTTGCACTGTTTTTCTTAAGACCTTCATAGATTTTCTTCATCTCTTCTTCACTCATCTCATCAAGATCAACTGTTCTTATAGATTGCCTACTACTTTTAAATTGCTCGCATTCGTGTGCGGCACCGTCAACTTCAACAGGAACATTTTTTCTTCCCTCTTTCATCCAAACAATTTCTTTTCCACAAAATTTACAATTTGCCATTATGCTCTCGTTAGTTTTTTATAACTGATTCTTTTTGGAATATCAGCTGCGTCACCAAGACGTCTTTTCTTATCTTGAAGGTAGTCTGAAAAATTTCCTTCAAACCACTCTACATGTGAATTCCCTTCAAATGCCAAAATATGTGTAGCAAGTCTATCTAAGAAGTACCTATCGTGGGAAATAACTACGGCACAACCAGCATAATTTTCTAAGGCCTCTTCAAGTGCTCTTAAAGTGTTTACATCTAGATCGTTGGTAGGCTCATCAAGTAATAATACATTTCCTTCACTTTTTAACATCTTAGCTAAATGTACCCTATTTCTCTCACCACCAGAGAGTTGTGAAACTTTTTTCTTTTGGCTCTCCCCAGAAAAGTTAAATCTTGAAATATAGGCCCGTGCATTCACTTCATGTTTACCAAGAGTGATAATATCAGCTCCTTCGGCTATTTCATCAACGATTGTTTTATCACTATCCATCATACGACCTTGGTCAACATAAGATAGCTTTACTGTCTCTCCTATTTTAAACGTTCCTTCATCAGGAGTTTCTTGACCAGTAATCATTTTGAATAAAGTCGTCTTACCAGCACCATTGGCACCGATAATCCCTACAATTCCTCCTGGAGGTAATTTAAAATTTAAATTTTCATATAATAATTTATCACCAAAGGCCTTTGAGATACCTGATGCCTCAATAACAACATCACCTAACCTAGGTCCTGGCGGGATATATAAATCAGTTGTTTCATTAGTTTTTTCACTGCCTTGGCTAAGTTTTTCCTCATACTGATTAATTCTAGCTTTTCCTTTAGCTTGTCTAGCTTTTTGAGATGACTTAATCCAAGCAAGCTCTTTTGCTAGAGCTTTTTGTCTCTTAGACTCTTGCTTTTCTTCCGTAGCAAGCTTCTTTTGTTTTTGATCTAACCATGAAGAGTAATTTCCTTCAAATGGAATTCCATGTCCTCGATCTAATTCTAAAATCCATCCTGCAACGTTATCTAGAAAGTATCTATCGTGGGTGATAGCAATAACTGTTCCTTTATAATTTTGTAAATGTCTCTCTAACCAATAAACTGTTTCAGCATCAAGGTGGTTTGTTGGCTCATCTAATAATAAAACATCTGGTTCTTGTAATAGTAGCCTACAAAGTGCCACTCTTCTTTTTTCTCCACCAGATAAAGTTCCAATTTTTTGATCTCTTGGAGGACACCTAAGAGCATCCATTGCAAGATCTAATCTTGAATCAAGATCCCAAGCATTCATAGCATCGAGCTTATCTTGAAGTTTTCCTTGTTTTTCCAAAAGAGCACTCATTTCATCATCACTCATAGGCTCAGCAAATTTAGCATTCACATCTTCATATTCTTGCAAAAGGCTTGCAACTTCGCCTGCTCCTTCTTTAACAATATCAATAACAGTTTTTTCTGAGTCAAGTTGAGGTTCTTGTTCTAGGTAGCCAATAGAGATGTCTTTATTCACATTTACTTCACCAGAATAATCATCATCAAGACCAGCTATAATTCTTAAAAGAGTTGATTTACCAGACCCATTAAAACCAAGTACTCCAATTTTAGCACCCAAGAAAAATGATAAAGAAACGTCTTTAATAACAGTTTTTCCACCAGGGTATGACTTACTGACCTTATACATTGAAAAGATGATTTTCTTATCCATTAAATTAGCTCCTTGAGATTCAGGCCATCTTACCAAAGGAGTTGTTTATACTCAAATAAGTTTTAGAAATATAATCCTCCGCCCAGAGTGAGAGAGAAATAGGACTTAGCACCAGTTTGATTGTCCTGCTCGTAATGCTCGAAGCTTGATTCAGAGCCACTTCCATTAACGTCATAGTTATTTTTTTGACTTGACGTCGTAAGGTTTGAATACCCTAGCTTAATTAATGAAAAGTAATTAGAAAGATTAACGATTCTAACTCCAACGTTTAGCTTTGTATTCGTAAATTTAACTTTTGATATTCTACTAAAGCTTGTTCCAGATTTCGTATACCTTGTCTTATCTTGTCTCCAAGCCAGACCAAACTCTGCTGATAGAAATGGACTTATAACGAAGTTTTTTAAAAGTAAGTTGAGATTCGCTCCAACTTCTCCTGTGGCATCCATATGAACAATACTGTACCTTACACTTGTTAAATTACTATTAGCTCCTTTCTCCAGGGCATCTTCATCTTTATGATCTGTCTCATGTGCTCTTGCATAATTAAAGTTTGCTTCGATAAAAGGAGATATAAAATACCTATCCCAAATTTCGACACCAACAAATAACCCAAGATTAGGAGAATAATTGGGCTCAAATAAAGAAAAATCTACGTCGGAACCAGTTTGAATTTCATCATTAGGAAGTGCCATCTCTAAAGCTGATAAGCCTCCCTCAATTCCCATATATATTTTTCTTGGAAGATATATATTCCTATCTGCTGAGATAGAATTAAAACTAAATAAGATAGCGATTATCAAATATAAATTATTCATAGAAAAATAATAACAAAAAAGCCTTCATCTTTGCATTATTTTTTAGATGATTCTCTCTAAAATCTTATAATTTACCATGAAAAATACAGGTAAAATGAATAAAACAATTGAAATCATCTTGATAGTTTTTGAAATCTCGTCAAATCTTTGAAACCTTTCACTAATTTCATAGTTAAGTTCACTTATAATGAGATCTACTTCGTTACCTATGTTTTTCCCATTGGCCTTAAAAGTTCTAAGTGCATTTAATAGCGTCTTTTTCAAATTTTTTAAACGTGAACACCTTAATGATTCCATTTGAGTAAGATCGATTTGTTCAAAGATTTCATTAGCTGCTTGAGTTGAATTCATTAAAACTTTTAGTTTCATTATCTCACAATAAAAGCTTATTAAATCATCAAGTAAATACTTAGATGTACTTTCTAAAATTGTTCTAATTATCCAAAGACCAAAAAACATTGAACTCAATATAACCCAATAATTAAATTCTAAGGACAATTGAGTATTTATCATCACGATATATAGTCCGATAAACAAATTTAAAAATATCAGATGAAAAGTTGCTGAGATAATTCTATCATTTTTCTTTTTAAAAAACTTTCTTTTCTCATGAACAAAAAGTCTTAGCTCTTTTAAGGAAGATTCAATATTTACTCCTTCAGTTTTTTCTATCTCCAACAAATTTTTAAATATTTCAGCAACTGGACAAGTTTGACGAATTTCTCTCCCTAGCTCCCCATTGAGTATCTTGAATTGAATAAGCTCTTGAAGAGCATCTAAGTCCTTACAGGAGAAGAATTTCTGATAAATTAAACTCCAATCAATTGTGGACATGAATATTATTAAGAAAATTGCCCCTATAAGGTAGTGACGTTCTATAAACATTTAAATATAATAAATGTATAAAAAGAATTGTTTCATAAAAGTATGAAGTATTTTAAAAATAGAATATGACTGAGATCGATAAACTACATTTTTTAGCTAAAGAATTAGATCCATTTAATCCCGTGTTAAATGCAAAAAGTCTCAACTACTTAAAAGACTTAGAACTAGATGAGTACTTAAATGATCCCTTTAGTCTTACTAACGAGGTTTTAAAAAGACTGCATGAACATGACACAGTTTCTCAAAGTCTTATTCAATAAAAATATTTAATGATTAAAGTTAAAAATCTTTCTAAAAGCTTTAAAGTTCCTAGAAAGGAAGCTGGCTTAAAAAATGCTTTCAAGTCTTTAATAAAAAAAGAATATATTACTAAAGCAGCTCTTAACAATGTATCTCTAGAGGTATCTAGAGGTGAAATTTTAGGACTAGTTGGATCTAATGGAGCTGGAAAAACAACCTTAGTTAAAATTCTAAGCGGAATCATATCCTCTAGTTCTGGTTCAGTCAGTGTTCTAGACTTTGATCCTTGGAAAAGAAAAAATGCTTATAGAAGGCAACTCTCCCTTATCATGGGACAAAAGGCCCAACTTTGGTGGGATCTTCCTGCTGCCGATAGTTATCTTTTGCTTAAAGAAATTTATCAAATTGAAAATAAAAGATTTCATTCAAACCTGGATAAATTAACTCAGTACCTTGGAGTTAAAGATCAGTTAAATGTACCTGTTAGAAAGCTAAGCCTTGGTGAGAGAATGAAAATGGAGCTAGTAGCTGCACTTTTACATGACCCGCAGGTGATCTTTCTTGATGAGCCTACTATTGGACTAGATATCATTAGTCAGAAGGCAATTAGAGAATTTCTCAAAGAATATATGCTAGAGCACAACCCTATTATGATTCTAACTAGTCATTATATGCAAGATATTGAAGAGCTATGCCCACGTCTTGCTCTTATGAGGGCCGGCGAAATTATTTATGATGGTCCACTCAATGAAATTAAAAATAAGTTTGGAGATATTAGGTCACTAAAGTTTGATATTGATCATCAAAGAAGTGGGCTCGAAGATTTTTTCTCAAAGCGTGATATAAAAATGCAATGTACTCAGAATCAAGTAAGTGTAAAAATCCACAAAGAAAAACTCACTGATTGTATGAAAGATCTCTTAAATAACTTTTCTATCTCTAATATTCAAACCTCACAAGTTGATATTGATTCAGTAATCGAGTCCTATTTGAGTTATGAAAAAAAATCTTAACATTTTCATTCATGCCTTCACTATAGAGCTTAGAAAAGTCTTTGCTTACAAACTTGAATTTTGGGCGAGTTTTATCTTCTCTGTCGCTGCGATGGTTGTTGTCAGTTATCTACTTTGGCAATCTATCTTTGAAGTCAATAATGTAACTCAAATGAAAGGATACGACTTAAACGAATTAGTTATTTATTACTTTTGTATTTCCATTACTCATAAAATACTTGTTTCTTCTGGCATGGGAATTATTTCACGAGATATTTACTACGGAGATTTAAATAAATACTTGCTCTACCCTGTCTCTTATCAAATATTTAAATCAGGAACATACTTCACCAAATCTCTCATTTATCTTTGTGTCTTAATTATTTCTTTATTAGGTTTTCAGTTTTTCCTCTCAGCTGATTTGAATATTCTAACTTGTTTACAAGGAATTTTACTCATTTTATCTTCCACTCTTGCATTTTTTTTTCTGACAACGATTTTAGAACTTTTTGCCTTTTGGGCAGAAAATATTTGGTCACTTGGAATTATGATACGATCAATCATGGCCTTTTGTGGCGGTTGGATGATCCCTCTAACTTTCTTCCCAGAGTCTATATATAATTTTATTCATTATACACCTTTTCCCTATTTACTTTACTACCCCATCCAAACCTTAACGAATCAACCTTGTGAATATAGCTTTTTCACTCTCGTTCTTATTCATTGCTTTTGGATTCTTATCTTTTATGGACTCCAAGCACTAGTATGGCATAAAGGAAAATATAAATACTCTGGAGTTGGGATTTGAGATACCTTAGACTCTACTTACACTTTATTCGATTCTCTTTTACTAAGGCCTTGCAATTTCGTTTTGATTTCACTTTTCGAATAGTTATGGATCTAGTTTTTCATACTCTCAATCTGGTGTTTTTCAGAATCTTATTCAATCACACGACACTAATTGGAGATTGGAATCAATCACAAGTCACCCTATTTGTAACAAGCTTTATTTTATTTGATGGAATTTACATGACCGTTTTTGCAACTAATGCTTGGTGGTTACCAGAGCATATTAACAAAGGAGAACTTGATTATTACTTAACAAAGCCTGTCTCTCCCTTATTCTTTTTTAGTTTTAAAGAATTTGCCGCTAATTCATTAGTCAATCTCTTATTTGGAATAGGGATTTTTGCATGGGCGCTAACTCAACTAGAATTTTCTTTTAGCTTCTTGCAACTCTCTCTATACGTATTATTAATTATCAACGGAACATTTCTCTACTTTGCAATGCAACTATTAATGTATCTTCCTACTTTTTGGACTCAATCTCCCAGAGGTTTTGATATGCTCTTACATGGACTTGATCCTGTTTTAAAATATCCGATATCGATTCAAAAATATGTTATGAGAACCATCTTTACCTTCCTACTTCCTTTAAATATCGTTTTATCTTATCCTGCTAAGATCTTTTTTAATGAAGCTCCCATGAAAGGAGTTTTGATTATATTATTTTCGACTCTAGTCTTTTGGCTCTTTATAGGTTGGCTATGGAAAACAGGGATTAGACAATACTCATCGGCATCATCTTAACTATTCATCTAATTTTAAAGATGCTATTATTGCCCTATGACCAAAAAGGGAAAATTAACAGTATTAGTAACGATCATCATTGGACTTCTTGCTTTTTATTTATCAAATCGAAGTATGGAAGAAGATTTAGAAGTTACAAAGCAAAAACGGATACAAGAAAAACCAATTACAAAAAACCTTCCTGTTGAGCAAGTAGAAATTAAAGAGGAAAAAAAAGGTTCTATAGTTGCTACTTCAGTTGAACTTGATGAGATGCTTGATAGCATTACAAATGAAATAACTGATTGTAAGAAAAGAATTGGTAAATTATTTCCAGAAGATACAGATACTAAAGGTCTTCCTTATCAAAGCGTTAAAGAAATAAATACCGCTTTAACTAGTTTCTTTACCATTACAGGAAATAAACTGGATAGAGTCAACGAAGTCGTCAGATTTTTTAAAAATAATAATACTGAAAAGCTAGATCCAAAGTCTACTTTTGAAAAAATCTCTAATCTTGAAGACTGTGGTGATTTTGAGGAAGAAAATGTTATTGATAGTGTGATTGATTTTCTCACAGAATATAATTTCAAAAAATCAGAACAATTAGTTGTGAGTAAACATATTCTAAGTCTTTATTTAAAACAATTAGATAAACCTGTCGGATTGCACCACCTAGTTGCTAAAGTAGAATCAATAGAGAGTATGATTGATGAAGGACTTTTACCTAAATCAACAGAGACTGAATTAAATCTTATGAATCAAAGCTTAGAGGATATGGAGGAAGATTTTAGAACTCTTATTCCTAAAAACTTCGCCGAAAAACAATACCTCACTCCACCTGAGATCTTAATGCTTAAACAAAGAGAGGACGAAGTTCTCGCAAAATTAAAAGGTCCACTAAAAGACTTTATCAAGCAGATCATAGAAAATATGAACAATTAGTTTAATTTACAAAAATATGTTAGTATAAGAGCTTGTCTTGGGGGTGCCCTGGTTTCGACGGGGATCAAGAAGAACTAAGTGCGTGTCGGGGTTGATCTCCTGGCCTCGTTAAAAAGGAGATCGAATTTTTATTTGGCGAAAGAAATTTTGCTTTAGCTGCCTAGTTTATACTACAAAGCTAATGCGGGGCCTACACCAATAACAAAAAGTAGGTAAAGTCTGTTATGTGTCCGACGGTAAAAGAAATGCTTTGAAGATCAGCTGGGGCCCTTCATAAAAAAGACCCAGTGGTTGGCAGCGTTTAGAAAAATGTTGTAAGCCCGCTTTAGGTTTAGAAAAGCTACACACGTAGATCTTTTTATCAGAGGGATTTCCGGACGCGAGTTCGATTCTCGCCACCTCCACCATCGATTAAATTGAAGACGTTTCAGGACGTCTTTTTTTTCGCCTTTTTTTCAAATATAGCCGATAAAATAAGCATTTACAAGAGATTTAGAGTATTTTAAAGTTTCACCGAGTTTGCTGACATCCTAGATTTTCTGGGGGCAACTATTGGGGCAACTGGGTAAGCTCGAAGAGCTGTTGCCCCCAATATGTAAAAATTATGAAATTAACGGAATATACTCGCTTAGTAGTGGAAACTAACTCTAACATTTCGTAATCATTGATGATTCATCAACTTTTTCAAAACTAAATTTTCAGTTAGTAATGTAAGTACCTAAAACTTTATACCTTAAGGCCCACTTTAGGCAAGC
>CALHLC010000036.1 GCA_938034385.1 uncultured Bacteriovoracaceae bacterium | reverse complement strand
GTGTATCACTATAATCACTATAGGCCTCATAGTTCATTGAATTACAGGCCACCTGCACCCAAAGCTAAAATTATAAAAATAGAAAAAAGCTATGTTAAACCGAGTTTGATAGTGGTATGAAATAAGGGGGAAAGGTCACATGATATACTTTGAAAAAACTAGTAGGGAAAATTGTTCGTAAATCTATTTCCAATTATTCATTTTCTGCAATTGCCTATTCCAGATTAATTGAGCGATTGACTTATAATCAATGGGGGGGTGTAGATGTGGAGCTACAAGCTCTTCAGCTAAATCAAATCGATACAAGAAATTTACGAAACTTTCAGGTTTTTGTTCTAAAACATATTTTAACCTATCCGAAATTATATCAATTATTTTATCTTGAGATTCAAGTTGATCTGCAAGTTTATGAAGATCTAAAAACTCATCCATCAGTGAATTTAGATAGATGAGTTTGATGCGCTAAAGTTAAGAGGCTTAGTTACTTCTACTATCCCACCACCTTTAGGGGAAGGAAATTGAATACTTCTAAGTACACCATTTACACAGTTGACACTTGATTTAGGGATATTCCCTTTTCCACGAGAATTAGTTTTTGTAACTTGACCACTGCCTCCAATCACAAATTTCATATCTATCGACCCTCTTAGATTTTTGTTTGAATCAAGAGCATTCTGATAACAATACTTAAATTGTGGGAGGTGTTCTCTTAAAATTCGATCAATAATTTTAGGATCTAGTGATCCTAATACAACTGTCCGAGTTCTTGTAAAAGATGAATTGAAATTACTCTTACCAATTCCTTTTGACTTATATCCCCTGCCATTACCAAATTGACTACTTGTACTAAGTCCGTTTACAGATTGGCCTCCACCTACTGTAGAGAGTTTTCCACTTCTGGCAACTTTAAGTCCTGCACTTTTCCCAAACCCAGTGCTTGCACCTGTTCCTGACTTAAAAGACTTTGATTTGATTTGAGATGATCCCATCATCTTACTAAAGCTACTTGCAAGACTAACCTTTTTTCTTGTTGGAGTTTTTGAAACAGCTGCTTTTGTGCTTCTTTTACTCATAGAAGGTTTATTGGCATTAACCTTTCTTCTAGTAGTTTTTTTAGTAGATTTTGATTTTGACTTAGCAACCTTTTTATTACTAACCTTAGAGATGTCTGATTTTTTCTCACTTACTTTTTTGGCTACTTTGTTCTTTACCTTATCAATGTTTTGCGTGTCACTTGATTTATTAACTACTTTTTCTTTTTGAACTTCTTTTTTCTTTTTGACTTTTTTCTTCTTAACAATTTTTTTCTTGTAAATAACAACCTTTTGTTCAGTTTTATTTTCTATCTTTTGTGTATTGATAAGTAATAATAATAAAAATGGTAAAAATGCTAGGAAGGCAGTCCCTAAAGTTTTCAAATCGTCTTTTCTTGTTCGAACTGAACTAGAAACCAAAGCAATATCGCCGATTTCCTTTGAAAGACTAATCATAATTTGATTAGGTCCTTTATTTAGAATTACCTTTGATCTTGCATCTATTATAACTTTATCATCTAATGCCTTGAATCCGCTTGGGACATTAACTTGATAAGAACTTCCCTTCTTTACCACTAACTGAGTTTTGTTAGATAGGTCTAGGAAATTTACTAAATCTCTAGATAAGCTCTTATCAAAGTTATCAAGCTTTGCAAGTGCAATAGTATCAAAGCTTATAATATTTCCATTTGTTGTAAAGATAACTTCAACTATGTCTCTAGATGTTTGAGACTTACCAGTTTTAAATATCTGAAGTGGAGCATCATCTTCATAGTCAATAAATTTTTCTTTTACAAATTTTATGTTTTTTGTTGGAGAATTAGTTAGATTTTTTTGAATATTTGTATTGAAATTCAGATCATAAGATTCACCATCAATATACACATGGTGTCCATCGATATTCCTTGTTTTACGAACTTCTTTTCTTACTTCTGTCCTTTTTTCTTTCTTCTTTGGTGCTTCCATTACAGAAATTACTTTTTCTTCATCAAGTGATTTCTCTTTTGCGAGTAAAGCTTTCTCTTTTTCTAATAGAGCTTTTTCTTTTGCGAGTAAGGCTTTTTCCATTTCTTCAAGCTTACTATCTTTCTTTGTTAGCTCTTCAACCTTCGCTGTTGGTGCTTCAACCTTCGCTATTGGTGCTTCAACCTTCGCTGCTGGTACTTCAACCTTCGCTGCTGGTACTTCAACCTTCGCTGCTGGTACTTCAACCTTCGCTGCTGGTGCTTCAACCTTCGCTGCTGGTGCTTCAACCTTCGCTACTGGTGCTTCAACCTTCGCTACTGGTGCTTTCACCTTCGCTGCTGGTGCTTTCACCTTCGCTGCTGGTGCTTTCACTTTCGCTGCTGGTGCTTTCACTTTCGCTGCTGGTGCTTTCACTTTCGCTGCTGGTGCTTTCACTTTCGCTGCTGGTGCTTTCACTATTGATAAGATAGGTTTCTTATCTTCTACTTCATCCTCATAATGTGAATGTTCAAAAGTGAACATTTCACCATTAATTCTAAGGATGTCCCCTAATCTGATTTGTTTTGACTCAAACGGGAATCCATTTACTAGAACTTTAGTACCAGGGTTTGTAGACGTGATGATAAACTTATCTTTTAATGTTAGCATCGCATCTAAGCTCATTCCATTACCATCAAGTAAAACATCTGATATCGGAGATGAACCAAAAAGTATTTGGTCTTTTGTAATAAGTATCTCTTTTCCGTTCTTGTCTCGTAAAAGAAATCTACTTTGAGGTTTAATTAATGGTTGACCCACTTGGAACCTCCTTTTTAACTATGTTTTTTGCTTTGTATTCTTGAATCATTTTCATTATCTCTGATTGAATTTTTAAATTCTTTGAACTTGAAGCAGGTTGTCTTTGGATGATAAGTTTCTCTGATTCAGGGATATTACCATTTTTAGCTAGAGAATATGAATAGTATAATCGTCTACTCTCTGTAGTTGTCGCTTCCAAACCCATGTTTTTAAAATTATTTATTGAGCTTATATAATTTTCATTAGCAATATCATTTCTAGCAGCTAGAAATAATAGTTGATTCTTTGTTTTTAGATCCACATCGCTTATTGCTCTAGTAATGTACCCATTTGATTTTGAATGATTTCCAAAGTAATTTTCAAGTTTAGCTAGTTTAACTAATGCATTCGTTGAAGCATTGTGATTAATTGAATCTAGAATCTCATAGGCTTGAGCATAGTTTTTATTTTTCATGAAAATAAGTGCTCTTGCTTCTTTTAGACTACTGTTTTTTGAATCTATCGCACTACCTATTTTTAAATCTAAAAGTGCTTGAGAAATATTATTGCTTTGTACATGACAATTGGCAGCAAGCCCCCAGAATGCAGCAGACTTGTTTTCAGTCTTTTGCTTTTTCTTTAAAATTAAATCAGCCTTTACTGAATCCGTTTTACATGTATTCATAAGTTTATTATATGAAGCTGTTTTGTTAGAAATAGTAGTTTGAGGAGCTTTAGGTGCAGAATTTTTACTTTGCTCCATAGAGCCACATGAAAATAAGAATAAAAGAACTATTAAATTTCTCATTCGTCCAATTCTCCTTCGGAAATAGAAGTTGCTATCCCATTTGTTTGAGTTCTTTTGAATAATCTTATAAAGTGATTTTTTAAAGTGTTTTTATTTTTTAATTCATGGAATGAGCTCACAAAACCATTTTCTTGTTCTTGGATCCCAGCAATGATTTGTGCTAAGTTATTTTCAACATCTGTTTTAAATGCTGGGTCTGATGAATTGACTTTAAAGTCTTGCAGAGTCTTTTTGAATTCTTTGAAGTTTTTATAAACAATAGCCAGGATTGATGAATATACATCAGGACTAGAACTAGATTCTGCTAATTGAATCCCTTCTTCTTTAATTCTATTCAAAGTTCCCATTTGATCTGTGAAGGCTTGCTCGAAAATAGGAAGTTCGAACTCTGTCTGTGCTGGTAAATAGTATTTTTGATTTATAGAGGATTTTGCATATCTATGAAAAGTAATCACTTCACTTGTTTTCGTGATGACTTTCATGTTTGTATACTTGTTCCCTTTGGTAAAATTATTCACTTGATCAAATTGAGATAATGTTGTTTCTAGATTATTAGGTCTGGCTACTGACCAATAGTTCTTGATTAAATTATCGACAATCATTTCCTGGTAGTTCATGTAAGAAGGATCATTTTTCATCTTAGTAATCAATTGATCTGCTCTATTGTTAAGTACTATATTCTCAATGTATGATAGAGTTGCATTTTTTTGATGCTCTTTTGATATTTTACACTTTTTAGCTCTTGCTTGGTTCACTTGAAAAGATTGGTAATCGTTAGTGGCAAGGTTAAGCTCTTGGATCTGAGGAAAGTGAGCCGGATAAGTTTTTGCGTCAAGACAATAGTTCTGTGAAATAAATCCATATAATGTTTTTGAGAAATTAAGTTTTTGTAGAAGGTATAATTCTTGAGCCGCAGTTAATATTGAGTCTAATTTCGATTGAATGTTCTTCTTTGAATCTTTTTCAACAACTGATTTTATCCAATTAAATGCTGAATCTGTTTCTTGCTTCTTTAGCTTATTAATTCCAAGATTGAAAGCAGCGTCATACCTTATATCACTTGGAAAGTATTTATTATTAAATATTTTCTCATATTCAATCATGGCCTTAGCTATCTCACCTTTGCTTTCAAGCTTTTTAGCAGTCTCAAAAGCTAGACTTCCTAAGATAGTTTTATTTTTTGCAATAAATTCTTGAGAAAAACTTAGATATCCCTTTTCATAAGAAGAGATTAGGCTTATGAACTTTTTAGTGTCTTTTTTCTTAATATAATGATTTGTAATAGTTTTTTGCATTTCTTGTTGAGACTTCAATTTACTTGGAATTCTAGTGTTATACTTTTTAACTAAACCTTCTGCAGCTTTAATCCTTTTCTTTGAGAAGAAGAAGTTAAACAATGCTTCATAGATTTTGATTGATTTTTCACTTCTAGGATAGTTTTTAATGTATTGTTTACTAGCGTATTCAAAAAACTTATCATTTTTCAAGTCTTTTTCATTCGCCAAAGCGAGCATAGAGTTTAACACTTTATCTTTAAAATCTTTTTTTGTTTTCTTATTAATACCTTTGTAACTTTTTTGGTAGAAACCAGCCGCTTTATTGTAAAATTTTTCTTTATACGATATCTCACCTTGCAAATATGCATACTCAAACTTCATTTCAGGTTTAAGAGTTGTAAGAACATCATAGTTTTTAATTAAAACTTTGTATGTTTGTTTCTTATCACCATTTATAGAGTATTTTCCTTTGTAAGCTAATTCTTGAAGGAAAGTAGTTGTATCGCCAATGTTATTTATAATATCCAAAGTTTCGGTTTCTAAATACTCTTTTTCCTTTTTTGTTAATTTTTTAAACTCAGATTCTAGGGCCTGTGATGTTTTATAATGTGCTGTGTAGTTTTTATTGGTTTTAAGAATATCTAACTTTAATTGAGATAATCGATAAAGACATTCAGTATCAGATAACTTTACACAATAACTCCTAGCTTTTCTTTCTGCTTTAAGAGCAACAGCACTTGAAATTCTGCTTAATGATAAATTTACAACTCTTACTGAATTTGTTGCAATCTCAGATGGGAAGTGAGTTCCATGAAATGAAATTGCCGTTCCAGGTTGTTTATTATAAGTGTAGAAATAATTTAATGCATTCCCTACTCTCTCTCTAGTGTCATCGTATTTCTTTGGGTTTTTCTTTGCTGTGAAAAATGATTTCTTAGCAAGAGAAATTGCTTTCGTGTAATTGTTTAATTTAAATAAACACCAAGAATAATTAAGTAAATGTCTAGTGTAACCAGGATCTTGTGTATCTCGAATAACAACTTTATAGTGCTTTGCTGCATCCTTAAATCTTTCAAGGTTATAATCTAGTTCACCTAAGGTTACTTTTGCTTGATGTTGAAGCTGGCTATCATCACTTCTTTTTAAAGCTTCTTTTAAGTATCCTTTAATAGTTGCTTCGTGAGAAGCAAGATCATTTTTTACATGAATAATATTTGAAGCAAGCCTAATATAAACATCTGCAATGTGCCGACTCTTTTTATACTTAGTTAAATAGTGTTGACC
>CALHLC010000035.1 GCA_938034385.1 uncultured Bacteriovoracaceae bacterium | reverse complement strand
GGATTCAATACCTCTTAAAATCTTAATAATTTGTTCTGGTTTAAAGTTTTTTCTTCCCATTTTCTTCTCCATTTGTTGCGTCCAGATAACGCAATGCTTACGACATAACGACTGGACTAGTCAATGGGGGAAGGTCAAGATGCTTTGAGCTGCAAGTTCAAGTTGCTTTTCATAGGCATTATATCGCCTTTTATAATCAGATGTTGACTGAGCGAAGCTCAGTAATGAAATGGAGAACATTAAAACCAATAATTTTTTCATAGTGAACTTGTCGGAAATAATCATGAAAAGTTTAGTTTTTTATTATTAAAGTTAAAAAGTGTCTATAATTTAAACACTTAAGTAGTAAGTTCAGGCTTGTCGTTTGGAGTGACTTATCCTTGCTAAGATACTAGCAATGAAAACTTTATATTTAGCACTATTTATCTTTTCTTCCCTCACTTTTGGCTACTCGTATCCAAGCTTAAACTTTGCTCTCAACCAAGCCAAGAAAGAAAACAAAAAAGTCGTTCTCTCTCTTGGATTTAAAGAATGTGCACCATGTATAAAATATAAAAAGAATTTTATCACTGGAAATGATAGCTCTCATCAAGTCAAAAACAAATTTGTTTTTGTTAATGTTGATTATAGAGAATTGGAAAGTCTTGGATTTGCTCCCAAGAAAAGAGCAACGAATTGTTCATTAAAACATGCTTTTAATAATTTCAAATATGATCAAGCAACTGAAGCTGATATGAATAGATGTTTTACTAACTCTGGTGAACCATCACTTATGAACTACCCTCTTACTCTAGTTATAGATCCTATAACAAACTCTATTTATAAAATCTCAGATGATATTACTTCAAAGTATCCATACACTCGATTAGTTCAATCACTGGCAATACAAGCCTATTCAAATGAGATTGGAATAAAGCTCAACAAAGTTCTTAAAGAAATTGGATCTGGTAAGAAATATCCAAGTATTCCTCTTGAAACCTTGACTCAAGAATATAAAAACACTTTTAAAAACTAAGAAAAGACTCTAGATCGTTTTAAACATTCTTGTTTATAAGTCTCATAATAATGTTTTTCTTCAGGAGAAAAAGTACTTAGATCTAATAAGCCCTCTTCTAACCCGATAAACACCAATGATCTAAATCTTAAAAATCCATCAAACTTTGGATGTTTTTCAACTACTACTATATTTTCATGACGGATTCCAAACCTACCAGCAAAGTATAAGCCAGGCTCTATAGAAACAATCATTCCGACATTTAATGGTAAGTCACTGGCCTGAGAAATTCTCACCCCAGGTTCATGAACATGAACACCAACACCATGGCCTATTCCATGACCAAAATCTAGTCCTTGTTTATATAAAACTTGTCGAGATAACATTGCAATTTCTCGACCTTTAGATCCAGCTTTAAATATTGCAGACTCTGCTTGAATTTGAGCTCTAACTACTAAGGTATAGGCCTTCTTATATTCTTCAAACAGAGCATGTTTTGTTGATGAACTATCTGCCAGAAAAGTTCTAGTAGTATCAGTAGCTAAACCACTTTCAAAATATCCACCAGAGTCTAATAATACAAGATCATCCTTAGAGATAATTCTATCACTTTTAGGATCACCATAATGAACAATGGCCCCGTTTTCTCCAGCTCCACTAATAGTGTTAAAGCTTTGCTCTCCTGATCCGTACTTTTGATAAGATTTTGTAGTTTGATGATAAAGATCTAGCTCCGAGACTTTTTCTCCTTGCTGAACTTTTGATTTACACCAATGAATTGTATCAAAAATGGCTTGGTCTCCAAGGTTAAAAATTCTCTCATACTCTGGAATCTCTACATCTAATTTAATATTTTTTATAAAGGTTAGACCCGAGCCTTCCACTAGATCAACAGAAGACTTTTTCAAAACGTCCTTATCATTTAAAGTACTAAAACTTTTATCATATGTAATTTTCTTTATTGAATTTTCTGAAATAATCCCTGGAAGAATTTCTGAAATATTATCATTATAATGATGAATATTTATTAAACTATTATAATTTGAAAATTTAATATTCTTAGGAGTTAATAAATGAATAGCATCTTTAACAACGATTGCTTTAGATAAAAAAGAACTTAGGAAACTTAAGTGATATCCTCTAAGGTTTGTTAGCCATGCAACATCATCAATAGCAGATAGAAAAAGTGCCTCCCCGTCTTTTAAATTGCATCGCTTTAATCTCTGCTCCACACTTTGACCTAATGTTTTTGCATCAATTTCAAAAACTTCAGGAAAAGACTCTTTTAATTGAAAATTAATTTTTTCTGCACACATCTTCTCGTTAACATTTACAAGTTTGAAGTTTTTAAACTTTTGACCTACTTCATTACAATGTCCTATTGGAGTTCTCTCTGGAATAACCCCAAACTCTGAAATCCCTTTCTGCTTTGCAAGATCTAAAAGCTCTCGGAATATGCGACCTTTCGCTTTATGAACAACTACTTTATCTGAATTGATCTCTTCATCAGCTTGAAGATGGTATCTACTATCAACAAATAAATGGGCCTCATCTTCAATAATCAAGACATCTGCCGTAGAGCCTGTAAATCCTGTTACGTAATACCTTAAATTGTTCCATAGTGGGACATATTCACTTATATATTGATCAAAGCTTGGAACATATAAGCACTGAGCCCCAGAGCTTTTCATGGCAGCGGCCATGGAAGATATATTTTTATTAATTTCATCAGTTGATAGATTCATCTCTTCTCCTATTAGTAAATTATATCTATAATACTGCTAAATATGCACTACGCACAATATCTAAAATTAGACTCTATACTTGATGCTCAAAAGCTAGAAAGTGAAAAGCTTGGCAAGGTTGCTCATGATGAAATGCTTTTTATCATCATTCATCAAGCTTATGAGTTATGGTTTAAGCAAATTCTCTTCGAGCTAGGCTCTATTAAAGATATCTTTCAAGCTGATGAAGTTGATGATTTAAAATTGGGGACGATTACATCACGTCTAGATAGAGTTAATAAAATATTAAAACTCTTAGTCGATCAAGTCACTATTATTGAAACAATGACTCCTTCATCTTTTCTTGAATTTAGAAACCTTCTAAATCCAGCTTCAGGTTTCCAAAGTCTACAATTTAGAAGACTGGAAACACTTCTTGGTTTGAAATATGAAGATCGATCAACAATAGAGAAAAAGTTTTTTAATCTCAGACTGACAAAACAAGAATCGAGTGAACTCAATGCGGCCCTAAAAGAGCCTACTATTAAAGAGCTCTTAGATATTTGGCTATCAAGACTTGATCTCATTGATTCCAAAGGTTTTAGCTTTTGGAAAACATTAAGAGAGACTGTTGTAGGAATGTTTGCTCAAGATGAGTTGCTTATTCAAAATAATATCACTCTCGATGATAAAGAAAAAAGTGCCGAACTAGAGAATTTAAAAAAGACAATAGAATCATTCAATGTTTTGTTTGATCAAGAAAAGTTTGATAAGGAAAAATTCACTTTCTCTAGAAAATCGATGCTGACAGCATTGTTCATTACTCTGTATCAAGACTATCCCTTAATGCATTTACCATTTAAAATCTTAAACTCTTTTTTAGAAATGGATGAATGGATCACGAAGTGGCGATATGCCCACGCACTAATGGCAAAAAGAATGTTAGGTGGAAAAATTGGAACTGGCGGATCTACCGGACATGAATATTTGAAAAAAACAGCTCAAAGACATGTCTTATTTAAAGACTTATTTAAACTCAATAGTTTTCTTATAGCTAAGAGCCAGCGACCTAATCTTCCAGAGCATATAAAAAATCAAATGAGCTACCATTATCAGGTATTAAAAAAGAATGTATAAATCCTTATTTTCTAAAACCTTTGAACACCTTGGTGATAAATTACCTTTTCAAGCACATAGCCATCACTTTTGGCCAGATGTGGCCCTTGAAGGAATTAATCAGTATTGGAATGATTCAACGGGATTAATTGATGATAAATGGGATAAAATTTTCTCTGAAGTTATTCCTAAAGCACAAAGTTTAGTTGCTAAAATGCTCGAGCTTGATTCCCCCAAACAAGTAGTTTTTGGAAATAACACTCATGAATTAACTTATCGGTTTTTAACAAGCTTTAAATTTGAAAACCTTAGGATCTTAACAACCGACTCTGAGTTCTACTCTCTTGATAGACAACTTAGAAGATTAAAAGAAGAAAATATACATATCCATGCCTTAACAATAGAAGATGGATCTAGTGCAATCATTAAAGAACAATTATTAAAACAAATAGAGGAATTCAAACCTAATATTCTCATTTTCAGTCAGTGCTTTTTTAATAGCGGATATTATATTTCCCAAGAAGATCTTGAATCTATTGTATCTTCTATAGACCCGAATATTGAAATACTAATTGATGGATACCATTCATTTGCAACTAGGCCTATTAGCTTAAAGTCTATTTGCCATAGGGCCTATTTTACCTCAGGTGGTTATAAGTATGCTATGAGTGGTGAAGGTGTCTGCTTTCTAGTAACTCCGATGAATTCAAATTTACGACCACGATTTACAGGTTGGATGGCAGAAATAGAAAAACTTGGAAATATGGAAACTCAAGAAGTGTTTTATCCCAAAGGAGCAAGTAGATTTTTAGGATCAACTTTTGATCCATCTGGCCTTTACCGATTCAATGCAGTTTGGACTGAACTTTCAAACAGATCAATTACACTAGATACCATTCATCAACATGTTAAAAGTTTACAAAAGAGGTTTCTGACAAGTTTTACCGAATCTGATTTTTTCTCTGGGTGTAAATTATTGATTTCAGACCCTAACAAGCATGCTCATTTTTTTGCGATAGATTGTCAGTCTCACGAAAGAGCTGAAATAATTTTCAACTCGCTTAAAACAAAAAAAATCTTATGTGATAAAAGAAAGTCGATTATCAGGTTTGGATTTAGTATTTATCAAGAACTCTGCGATATCGATGAATTATTTAATAGACTCTCTACAAAATAGTCCATCTCTCACTTTTTCCAAATCAAAGAATAAAACATATAATCTTTAAATATATGGATATTATTAGACATCGTATAAATACACTAGATCAATTAAATCAACTCTCAACAAGTCCAAAATCAATAGAAATAGATTTAAGGTACTATAATAATGACTTGATTCTGGAACACGACCCATATAACCATCAAAATCAAAATTTATCTTACTTAGACCAATTCATGAAAGAGTTTGTTAAAGATGCAGGCTTTCTAATCATAAATATTAAAAGTGAAGGGATAGAGGATAAATGTCTCGAAATTATGAAAAAACATCATTTCACAAACTTTGTATTTTTGGATAGTTCATTACCATTAATCATAAAAAAAGTTAGAGCTCAAAGTTTATCTCCTGAAAACATCATGATTCGAATTTCTGAATATGAAAGCCTTGAAAGTGTTTTAAGATTTCAGGATAAGGTGCGATGGGTTTGGATTGATTTTTTTGATCACTTTAAATTTGATCAAAAAATCTCAAACTCTTTAAAGCAATGTAACTTTAAAACTTGCATTGTATCTCCTGAGCTTCAAGGTCAACCGATTTCCCAAATCATAAAAATAAAGAAACATGTTCTTAGCAATCACCCTGATGCTATCTGCACCAAAACCCCAGAAAGTTGGTTATTCAACTAATTGATTAAGTATTACTGCTCACTTTAGACTTTAATTCATAAATATATGTAAAAGTTCTTTTGATTAATTTAATTCTTGTAAAGAACCCTCCGCCACCTTTAGCTTCACCATATACTCTCTTATTAAATGAAACCTTAAAGTCCTGAATTGAACCAAACTTTTTAGCACTATAGAGCAAATATAAATCGAGAGAGAAGTCTTTAGGTGCTTTGTCTTGAATGTTTTTTTGGAAGAATGATTTTTTAAAGATCTTAGGTTGGGCATTAATATCATCTAAATAAACCTTTAGTGCCAGATAGCAGACGGCCTGCATACCAAAAGTAAAAAAGGCTTCTAAGAACTTTCTCTTAGTTCTCTTTCCTTTAATAACTACATTTTCCCCTGAAGTGTTTTTAATAAGTTCAAATCCTTCTAATAAGTCAGATATTTCCGTTTGCAAATCAGCATGAGTCCAAGCCAAGATTGAAGCATCACTTTGTTCTAACCCTCTGAGTATTCCATCTCCATACCCCCGGTTTTTATCAATCTTCACAATTTTAATAAATTCATGATCTATATAATCTTTTAGAACATTATAAGAGTGATCAGTAGATCCATTATCGACTAAAACATATTGAAATCGGTGAGAGTGTTCTTGTTCAAAAGTACAAATTTTATCAATTAAAAAAGGTAAGTTATCACCTTCATTATAACAAGGAATCACAACAGATAGATCAAATATTTTCATGATCAATGAAGCCCTTCCAATACTTTATAGAGTTTTCATAATCTTGATGATCTAAAGGGGTTCCCCAACCTAAATATTTATCAATCTCAAATACTCGCACATCCAACTTATTCTTGAGCGCATATTTAACAACCTGATCCATATAAAATTCATTATTGATTCTATCATTACAAGCTATCATCTCTTCAGTACATTCAAGAAAATCACGACCTCTCCTAAACCAAAAACTCGATGTAATTGCATGATCTTGCATAGGTTTTTGAGAAATAGATTTTTTCACAGAGACACTTTTAGCAATATCACTCTCACTCTCAATTGTTTCCACCCATCCATAAGCTTCTGGGTTAGCTAGAACCTGATCATGGTTTCTAAATGTAAAGACTATTATATCGCAAGTATCTTTAAGTTTTAAAAATTTTTCTAAATTAAAAATCATTCCATTGTCACAGCCCGCAATAAATAACTCTTTATCTAAATCCACTAAATCCTTAGCTAAAAGACATGTTGATGCTTGTCCATCAGTTAGTTTTTTCACCTCTATAAAACAAGGATTTTTGATATGTTTTGATATTAGTTGGTCAGCGCCTTCTTTTATATGTTCACTTCTTAGAAGGTATATAACTTTGGATGTATCTATATGAGGAAGACTCAAGGAGGCAGCTATAACCATGGGGACTTTCTCCCCTGTACTTAATAAAGTTGTCGGAATCAAGGGTTTAGAGGTTTTATACCCTTCGTTTTTAAACCTACTTCCTTCCCCGGCCATCGGAATAATTATATTCACTTTGACCACCTTTTTATACATTTAACATAAGTCAGATATTCTTCAAGATCTAAAGGAGTTCCCCACTGGCAAAAATAGGGAATTTTATCATAGACCTCTATCTTTAGTTTATCTTTTAACATTAATTCATAAACCATACTTACATAATACTCATTATTTAAAGTCATCTTCTTATCAATCAACTCCTTAAAGTATTTCCTTACTAATTCACCTTTACTAAAATAGTATGTACCCACTGAATGGTGTGATTTACTCTTATCTTTTGTGAAGCTAAACTTTTCCTTGATCTCAAGAAGCTCTAATTGTTTTGTCACTTTGCAACCAGCGTAAAAATTTTTTTGATGTAAAAGATGAGGATGAAACCCTGTGTAACAAGGTATACTCCCATCAACCTCTTCAGTTAAATTACTTATATAATCATTAAAATCCCAAGACATATAAAAATCACAATAATTAACAATCGTTTTCTCTTCCAAATCTATTGTGTCTATAATTTCTTGTACTGCATAAACAGGGCCTAGCTTATGAGGAGCAATGGAATGAATTGTACCTTTAGGCTTTAATCTTTTTAACGTTGCCTCTAGCTCTGTAACTTGCAAGTGATCTTCATTGCAAATAAAAGTAAAATCATGATCACCAGGAAACATATTTAGAACCCACTCAATCATTGGCTTACCATGTACTTCTATTAAAGGTTTTATTTTTTCATAGCCAGCTTTTTTAAACCTCGAGCCTTCACCAGACATTGGAATAATGATTTGCATTATACTTTTTTCCTATATTTTTCAGCCTTCATATTTCTTATATAAGCTCTCTCATTCATGCTTAAATACTTTGCTTTAAGCCCTTTATTTCTTATTCCAAGTTCAATTGCTAAAATTGCTCTAACATTTTCCTCTAACGAGATACTTTTTTTCAAATCAAAAGGATAATAGATTTTATTATCAATAAAATTACACAGAGATAAATCATTAAGGAAAACTTCCTGATCAGGGTAAAGTACTTTACTATCAAGAGTCTTAAAAATTTCGATCTCTTCGGCCTGAAAACTTGATCCTATATAACCTGATTGACACTTACTCATTTTTATTTCTACATAAGAGCTAATTTTAAAAAATGCTTCAAAGTGTGAAATTAAACTTGAATAGAGAAATTGAACTTCCTCAAAGTCTTTGGAATGCACAATAACGCCATGATTTTCTAGAAAGAAAACTTTTGACTCGTTACCGATTTCTTTTAAAATCTCTTGTGTAATACCTAAGCCAGGAGATGAGTATTGAATACAACTAAAGTTATCTTGAACAATGCTTCCAATTAAGTCATTTAAAGAATCAGAACATGTTAAAATATTTACAGCGACCGGATGGGTATGAATGACATACTTATCTAAAACAGCATGAAATCCTGTTTCCATAGATGGCCTCATTGTAAATCCAGGTAACAAAGCGGTATTTAAAGATTCAAAGTATGAATTCTCACTTATATCATCTTCTCTAAGACTCTCTTTTATTGTATTAAAATCAACACCTACGAAGGCTTCATCTTTATAAACATCTTCAAAATTATACCCAGAGGACTTGATATACATAGTCTGACCATCTTTTACAGATATATTTCCTCCTCCTCCTTGAATATGAGTAATCCCAGAAGAATACAATCTAGATAAAAATTTTAATTGCTCAATAGAATCAACTTTAATCATGATTAATTATATAACAAAAGATTATTAATTGCAGGATTCCTTCATAGTTGTCAGACCATTTATCCTCAAAGATACCAAATTCTTCAAGAGAGACCAGAGTCTTATTTTTAATTCTCAATATTGAAGACAAGTCAATTGTTCCAACAAATTTGAGAGATTGATATTCTCCTTCATAAGTATGTTCTACCTCTAATGTTTTAATTTTCTTAAATTCACCAACTAAGACATCACACTCAACATCATTTATAACTTTAACTTTCAGTCCACTCTTTTTGTTTTCTTCGAAGAATTTGATTTGTATATCTGCAAAATCTGACTGCCCCTTTATAAAACTGTCAAAATCATTTTCACGATCTTTCATTTGGCTAAGAACTTCCTCTTTAGACTTCTTCCTCTTTTGAGTATCTCTTTTTACTTTCCACTGTCTCCTTAACGATTCATCAGGAGCAACATAAATCTTAAGATCATAACACTCTCTAGATTTTTTTAAATATAAAGCATGGAGTCCTTCATAAATCACTGCTTTCTTTACAACTATATTTTCTTCCAAAGAAAAGCGGCCATCTTCATGTTCATAAGATCTCCTCTTAATCTTGATACCTTTTCTTAACTTTGAAAGATTGAGAGCATCTAAATGTAGAAAATTTGCTTTAGGATTAAGGTGTGAGAGCTCATTCCAATTCTCATCTCCTCTTTCCCATTTGTGAACACCATCGCCACAAATCGTAAGTGTATTTTGTGGACAGAAAATATCATTGAGTAAACTCGACAAAGTAGTTTTTCCTGCTCCAGAAGGACCGGCAATTCCCACGAAGTATGGTTTATAAGCTAACTTGCGTTTAAAGATTTCAGCTATTCCATTTTTATATAGCCAATAGCATAATATTAATAACCCGCCTTGAAGCAAAGTAAAGATCAAGTTAAGCATAACTGTTAAAAGGCCATCATCAATCCCCACCCCTTCAAGTAATTCAAAAATTGTTATTGTGAGAACTGGATTATAAAGTATCAAAAAATCAGAAGTAATGCTTAAGCCAAAAAACAAAAAATACAATAGCTGGATAAAAAATAAAAATAAAATGAAAGATTGGTCTTTAAACTTTATTCCAAAATATATTAAAAATGGCAGGAACCAGTAGTACCATCCCTGCATAGGCACTATAAATACATTTATGATACAAAAGCTAAAACCAAGAAACATTAAGGTAAGGTCTCGATTCATTGATTTGATTTTCAAACAAAATAGAATCATACAAAAAAGCAAAAAAGGAATAAAATAGAACAGGTAATCTTTGTTAAATTGAAAGAAAGATTCAAACAATTGACTTTGAGTTGTATTAAAAAACACCATCTTAATAAATGCATTAGAATCAATATACGCTAGATTAATAACAATGAAAGAAAGAAGTGAAACTAAAACGTATATAAGGACATCTGATTTTGATCTTTGTTTTCGATATGTATTTATAAGAATCAAAGGTAGTGCAATGAGAACGTTAGTTTTAGTTGATAAAGACAGCCCATAAAACAAAGCAGATAGTAACATTCTTCTTTTGAACAAATAATGAAGAGAGATGAATAAAATACTTACAGGAATTACGTCTAGTTGCCCATGCAAATAAGAAATATAAAAAAGCACAGGTGAGAGCCAATAAATGAATAGAATTAATCTTTCTTTACTTGGTAGCCATAGAACCAGAATCCTTAAAATAAGATAGTCACCTATTAGATTTGGTATTCGATATAAAAAAAGATCTCCACTGTTAATTCCCAATAAATAACTTATCCCTCCCTTAAAAAAAGATAAAACATAAAGCATCCCTGCAGGATAAGGGAATGAATCAGGGTTTAGACCAATAAATTGTTCATAAGGATTAAGAAATGAGTCTAAAAAATAATTACTAAACGGGATGAAAAGCTCTCGCAGATAAATAGAACCAAAAAAGCATGAAGTAATGATTTTTACAACAATTCCAAAGATGAAAATCTTAGATAAAATGATACTTTTAGGAAATATTTTTTCTAACATTTTTCTATTTAGACCTTTCTAAAGTATTTCTCGTTAAAGATTAAGTTTATTATACATACACTAACTTGATTTAGGCTATTACTTAGGTAGTTCTCAGTAACCTGATAATTGCATTATCCCTATTTATATAACCTACCTCCATATTCAAGTACATATAATATTTTTTATTTAACTCGAATAATCATTCAATATTAGTTAAAGCTTGAATAGATGTTAAATTTTTTAACTTCAATGCTTAGCTAACTAGACTATATTCTTTAAACTTAAAGAAAAATTTAATGTCTAATGAAAATAGCGAAAGGAATGAAAATACAAGATACAAAAAAAACATATATTTATTTTAGCCTTATAGTCATTTCTAATATTTTGTTCACAGTCTTGTATCAGTGGCACCCATTTTTCACAGGAGAACCATTTGATGCTGAAGTTCTGATTGATTTTTTTGCAAGATCAGATGAGTCTATAAAACAATTATTTTATTTTGATTTTGTATACTTTTCCATACCCCAAAGAATAATTACATACTTAGTACATTTACTTAATATTCCAATAAATTTCATCCCAATAGTTTACTCATGTTTTCAAATTACAATCCCAGTACTGATTAGTTCTGTTTTTTGTCTCCCAAGATTTAGGAGCGTAATCCAGGACGATTTTTTGAGGTTTTTTATATGTATAATAATTACATTTACTAAGAGTCTAGAGATTAGTTCTTTCACCAATTTTACTTACTATGCTTTTCCACTTTTTTTATATCTCTTGTTAGATGGTCTCTCTAATAAATCAAAAACGGTTCCTACCTATGGATATGTAGGAATACTATTTATTTTCAGTAAAATATTTCATCTCTCTATTCTTCCTTTAATGATTTTTGCATTTCCTTTAGTCAACAAAGAGTACAAAAAGTTCTTCTCTGCGTGTATTATTTCAGGATTAATTGTAATATGTTTTTCTGATACATTTTCTCATTTATTAGGTGCAATCAATTCCAATCAAGCCTCGGAAAGTACACTTGCTTTTAGGGCAAGATACTTTATAACCTTTTCCTTAAACCATATAACCTCTATCATTACCTCTTCTCGAAATTTAATTTTGAATGACCTCTCTATTACTCCAATTTTATTACTTCCACTGACCCTTATTATCTTTATTATTACTGTATACTTAAAAATTAAATCATTCTTTAGATATCTCCCTATTTTCGGACTTATACTTGTTTTTATAAATGTCTTTATATTTGCAGCAGGATGGCCCTCACATAGTTTTTACGAAATGAATGACCTTACACTTAATAGACATACAGCACATGTCTTTTATTCTAAGATCCTAATTGTTTTAGGCTTAGTTTTTTGTGCTTTTGAGTATTTTTCTATTAAAGATTACCGTTTAAGGAGACTTATTTTAATTGGTTTTTTTATAATAAACGGATATCTCTTACAGCTCGTGAAAATGAATACCGCTTATACTGACCTGCAAGTACTAAGTTGGAACAATAATGTAAAAAGAGGAAGTCAGGATTCTTATTGTACAATAGCAGTTCCATTCCATTCATATTATCTCTGTAAAGGAAAAAAGAAAATTTTATACGCCATCGAACATAATGAATATAACTACCTCAATAAATCAAATTATAATGCTCAAGGCCCAGTAGATAAGATTTTAAATTGGCCTCATATTCCATATACTCAGTTCAATCAAGCAGGCACGATAGATGTTTTTCTACCCAAAAAACTAATTGAACATAAAGTAACAGACATAATTATTAAGTTTAGAATTTCATCATCAAACCAAAAAGAAACTTATAACTTCCGCGTCTATTCAGATAGCTTTTCAACTAAAAGACAAATAAAGTTAGCAACAAAGCATATCTCCAATGTTGCAATACAACTCCATTTAGAAGAACCAACGATGATACAAGGCAGAGTCCAACTAGAATTTGAAGGACCAATACAATTACCTCTAAACGATGAAAAACTATTAATCGAATGGATAGGAATATAAGCCTCATTCGATAGATATAGATGAAGGTATTTTAAGTGTTAAGGGATTTCAAGGTTTACTTAGCTATAATACTGCTTAATCATTTCTTTAAAGTTCTGACCTCGATGTTCAAAATTCTTATATTGATCATAGGATGGAAAGCCTGGGCTAAATAATAAAGTCCCTTCACGAGGTAAGTTTGATTTAAAAAAGTCTTCGATTGACTCTCCCTGTAAACTATTAAACTCTCTTGATAAAATCTCTCTAGATTCTCCAAATAAAAACACCTGTTCGTCTCTTAGATATTCCTTTATCTTCAAAAACTCACTTATATCATCAGACCTTAATTGTCCTCCCAACAAAAGAAATATTTCACTATCATTAGGAAAGGACTGCAACGCTGTGAGTGTAGAGTTTATATTTGTACTTTTAGAATCATTATAAACTTTTAACTTTCCATACTCCCCAATGAATTCAATTCTATGCTCAACTCCAGTAAATCTTTCTATCAACTCACTCATCACTTGTGTATTTAAGCCAAGTACATCTAAAATTTCTTCAACAAATTGAAAGTTCTTTATATTATGTTCACCAACAACTTTCATTGCACTATGATCTCTCTTAATTGATCCAGGAACGCAAACCTTAAAATCTCCCTGGACTAATGCTTTTAATTCTTTAGAAACTATCAATGAAGAAAATTCGCTCATATTCTTAAAAATATTAAACTTAGCGTTTTGATAGTGCTCTAAAGTAGGATGGCGTTCTTGATGGTGAGGAACAATATTTAAAATGGCTGCGACTAATGGAGAGAATGTTTCAATCAATTCTAGCTGAAAACTTGATGTTTCTAATATCGCAAATTTAACGTTTTGATTTAATATTGTTGAATACGGTGTTCCTATATTTCCACCCAAGAAAACATTAATTCCCAAAATATCAAATGCTTCCTTTAACATCGTACAAACAGTTGTCTTTCCATTACTTCCAGTTATAGCAATGATAGGAACAGGAGAAAGTAGTGAGATAATCTCTAACTCTCCTAAAATATCAACACCACTAGCTTTAAAATAATTCAGCTCTGGAAGCCAAGGAACTCCGGGAGACTTTAATATTAAATCAAATTTGATATTAGATTCAATAACTTCATCTTGAGAGATGAATTTATCAAACCCCATATATTCTTTATCGGTATTCCAAACAGTTGCCCCATAGCTCTCACATACTTTATGAAGAGACTTACCCGTGACTCCCATCCCCCATATAAGAACACTTATCCCCTCTAGGGATTTATTTTCTTTAATTTTTGATAATATCTCTTGGCCCATTTATATTCTACTCTCATGGATAGCTTGCAAATAACTCAAACCATCAAAGAAATTGAAAAGTTTCTAGAACCCTATCAACCACTTTGGTCTATCGAAGTCTTAAACAATTATCCCAATACTTACGAAGATAGTATAGAAGAAATGACCTTGGAACTCGAAGATTTTGACCCTCAAGCAATTACTGATTTTTTAAACGGTGGAAACTCCCAACTTTCAAATCAAATGAACTCTTACGTTTTAGCTTGCCAAGAAATCTCCCATATAAATCAGTCCTCAATTCCTCCAATTAGTATTTTGAAAAACTTCCAACTCTCAAGCAAAAAAAAACATGAACTTAGCTATTTAATTCCACATATAGATCAATCTCAACCCATTATTGATTTTGCAGGAGGTACGGGACATTTAAGCGAACAATTTCACAGTCACACTAATCAAAAATCAACTTGTCTAGATAAAGATGCTGATTTGTTAGAAAAAGGAAGAAAGAGAGTCCAATCAAAAAACGTCGCTTTTGAAGATTTTACAATTAGCCCTAATTTCCAATTAAAAGAAAGTACTCCTCACCTACTTGCCCTTCATAATTGCGGAGATCTAAGTGATCACATTATAGACTATTTTAAAAATACTCCTACATCCAAAAAGCTATACAATATTGGCTGTTGTTACCATAAATGTAGTCATGAATTCGGAACGAACTTAAAGCTCGGTGACCATGCAAAAACATTAGCAATTAGATCTTCTTATCAAAGCTCAGCTGAACTAGAAAAAAGAATACAAGTAAAAAAGTTTCGTTACACATTTGAGCTTTTTCTAAAAAAAGAATTTGGAATTCTAGAAACAAGCTCACTCAGAAGCTCTACCCAAGAGTATTATAAAAATGACTTTGCTTTCTATGCTTCACATCAACTTAGAAGAATAAACCTTAACACTAAATATGATTTAAACTCATTTTTCTCTCAAGTAGATGTTTCAAGACAAGTAAAAAGGTTGGTTAACTTAGGTTTTTTAAGATTACACTTTTCGAGAATACTGGAAAAACTGATCATTTTTCATAGAGCAAAGAAATTAAGTGACATCAGTAATATCGAAGTCCACCAGGTCTTTGATTTTAAAATATCTCCACGAAATATCCTTCTTAGTGCCTCTAAATAAAAGATGGGGTAGCAAATTGTCCCCTCTTTATAGGGATAAAACCTCTCGTTTGTGGTCATTATGACTTCAAACTCATCTTTTTTATTGGCATCATTCTTGTATTACCCAAGGTATTAAATATATTTGAACAACGAATGTTCAAACCATCAAAATTATCTGGAGGTAGTTATGTTTAAAGTTATTAGTATTTTCTCAATTCTTCTTTTTTCAACTCTTTCTTTTTCTCAACGAGGCCCAAGAAGAAATTCAGTAAAGTCCTTACTCAATAAAACAAGTAAGCTTGAACAAGCACTTTTAAATCAAGGGCAGCAAATGAGTGCTCTAGAAAAGTCACAAGTTTCAAGCATTCTAAAGAAAGCAATTAAATTAGTAAAAGGTATGGGAGGCGGAGACCATCCAGGAGGAGATGATCCTTACAACCAAGCTGCTCTTTATGAAGCAAAATGCCACGTAGATGATGATTCACATTTTGATTTTGATCAAGCATATGCTGGAGTTATCACTGGTTCTATTTCTCAAATTTTATCTGAATGTAAACAAAGGGCCCTTGCCACATATGGAACATTCTCATCATCTGGAATCAATCAGTTAAAACTTATCAATGCTCCACACTCATTAATGATTGCGATTTGCCATATAGATGATGACTCACATTTTGATTTTGATCAAATAATCATGGGGAAAATTGCAGGTCAAGGAACAGCAGATATTAAGAGTCAATGTGACTCAATTGCAAAAAGTATCTATGGAAGCTTCAGTAGTTCAGGACTTAAATTTCTCTAACCTTAGACTTTAAAGAAAATATAAATAAGACTGGATAACTTTATCCGGTCTTGTTTTTTTAATTCAAATGAAAAACATCTTTCATTTCAGAAGACAACAAAGACATTTTTTGATCTATCTCAGGATGGTTAAAATCACTCTCATCCATTAAGTATCTTTGAGGATCAAAGTTCTTCACCATTAGTTTTGTTTGCCAAATATTATCTCTACTCATATTTAAATCCGTTTTAAATTCATATTGATCAAGAATTTCTGGGTTAATGAAATCTTGAATTGAGTTAAAGTATTGATCATTATAAATCTTCTTACCATCAGCTCGTCGAGTAAAACCTCTCACTACATAATCTATAAATACAACGTCACATTCAAAAGATTCGAATAGATAATTAATAGCATTTAAAGGAATAATTTCTCCACAAGTCGCAATATCTATATCTACTCTAAAACTACAAATCCCTTCTGGGTCACTGGCATCCGGATAAGTGTGGGCAGTGATATGAGATTTATCTAGATGACAATTTACTTGAGCAGTATGTGGTAAAGATTTTTGAGTTTCCTCCCATTTTCCTTCTCCTTTAACATCACTCATTAGAACCATGCTTGAAGCTCCGACTGGATCATAATCTTGACCAGAGACATTTAGAATATTTGCCTCAATAATTTCACAGATCTGCTTTGATATATCGACAATCCTTTGGGCACTATATTTTTTATTGATATATTGGATATATTCATGCCTCTGCTCAACGTCCATCGTTATACAAAAATCATATAAATTAAAGCTCAAGACTTTTGTTAAATTATTAAAGCCTGAAAGCTTAAGCTTTTCATCTCTGGATTGGTTCATATGAACTAAATATAAGCTAAGCTTTTAAAAAAGCAAAAGTTTTACTATCTAGTATGAAAAAAAGAAATACGATCTCATCAATTCATATTAATATAACTCTGCTATGAAATACTTATTGATTGCTCTCATTTCCCTACTTTCGTATTCTGAAAATCTTATGATTAAAACAGTTTATACTTTTGATATAAATTCAACTATTAACCCTGCTACCTATAGATATTTAGAAAAAGGGTTTGAAAAATTAGACAAAAACTCTCTTGCTCTTATTAAGCTAAATACCCCAGGAGGCTTAGTTTCTACTACCAAGCAAATTCTTACCCTCTTTGGAAATGCAGACTTTCCTATAGCAATCTGGGTGAGTCCTGAAGGATCTAGTGCTACTTCAGCCGGAGCTCTCATTTCTGCAGGAGCTGACTATCTCTTCATGAACGATGGTACTAATATAGGAGCAGCGACCCCAATTACAACAACTGGAGAGAATATTGGAAAGAAAGAAGAAGGTGAACAAAAAGATAATAGTGACTTAAGGGCCAAGGCCATTAATGACCTTGTTGCTCTCACTAAGGCCTTATCAGTTGCCAAAGGTAGAAATGCTGATGCCTTTGCTTTAATGATCAGCCAAGCCAAGTCCTTCACTTCTAAAGAGGCCTTATCTCAAAACGTTATTAATCAAGTTACTAATACTCCTGGAGAAATTATTAACTACCTCAATGATAAAACATTCAAATACAAATCAACTGAATTTTCTTTGCAACTGGATAATCCTAACTTTGTTGAACTGAACCAATCTATTTTAGATAAAATTTTAAATATACTCTCTCACCCTCAACTTGCTTATATCTTATTCTTACTCGGAGCAGGCCTAATTTATTTTGAATTACAAGCTCCTGGTGGATTTGTTGCTGGAGCTTTAGGATTAATCTCCTTATTAATCGCTGGTATTGGTTTTCAAGTTCTTCCAATTAACTTTGCTGCACTTGGTTTAATAGCTCTATCTTTAATCTTATTTATTATGGAATCTTATATTACAAGTTATGGAGTTTTATTTTTAGGAGCTATGGGATGTCTATTATTTGGATCCCTACTTTTATTCGATACTCCTGATTCTTTATTAGTTTTAGATAAAAAAGTAATCTTTTCTACTATTGCATCCTTAGTTGCAATTTTTGGATATATTGCTTACTTATTTTATAAAGATTCTAAAAACATGCTTGGAGATAATTTCTTTGTTCCAACTGGAAAAAAAGGGAAAGTCTTTAAAGTCTTTGATCTACACAAACCTACTAAGTATCAAATAAAGATTGAAGGACAGTTTTGGAATGCTTTTAGTGCTGACATCTTAGAACCTGGCGATTCAGTTAAAGTCGTCGCTACAGATAAAGAAGCAAAAGAATTAGTTTTAGAAATAAAAAAATCGATTTAAATATCAAGGAGAATTTATGTTAACCGCCTTTTTACCTATTATCATTATTGCAGTATTTTTTCTAGCGAGCTCAGTTAGAATTTTAAATGAATATGAAAGAGCAGTTATTTTCAGACTAGGAAAGTTTACAGGAGTGCGTGGTCCTGGACTTATCATCTTAATTCCTGTTATTGAAAAAATGCAAAAAATTGATCTTCGTGTTGTGACGATGGACGTACCCAGTCAAGATATCATTACCAAAGACAACGTTACCGTGAAAGTAAATGGTGTTGTATACTTCAGAGTAAATGAGCCTAGTAAAGCAATTATTAATGTTGCAAATTATATTCATGCAACAGCTCAAATTTCTCAAACAACTCTTAGGTCTGTAATCGGTCAATACGAGCTAGATGAAGTATTAGAGAGAAGAGATGAGATTAATAGTAAACTCCAAGTGATCCTTGATGAATTAACTGAACCATGGGGAATTAAAGTTACAAATGTTGAGTTAAAAGCAATTGATCTTCCAGAAGATATGCAAAGAATTATCGCAAGACAAGCCGAAGCAGAAAGAGAGAAGAGAGCAAAGATTATTTCAGCTCAAGGTGAATTAGAAGCATCTGTTAAATTATCAGAAGCAGCACAAATTTTAAGTACTCAAAAAGACGCCATTACTCTTAGATATCTAGATACAATGAGAGAGATTAGTCTGAACAATAATGCATCAACGACTATCATACCTTTCCCTATCGAATTACTTAGTGCATTTAAAAAAGATTAAGGTTTTAATTTTTGAAGAGAAGTTATTCGTTATTTAAACTAGTAGGTTTAACTTCTCTACTTTCCAAACAATTCTGTTCATCTTTGCAATTATCTATAGTATGACTAGCTGGCATTCTATTCATTTGAAATGATTCACTTTTAATTTGTGCAACGAGTTCTGGATTTCTTTTTCCACCATCAATTGGCTCTAGACTAAATGAAATTAGAGGAGTTAATAAGAAGAATGAAATAAATAGAATTATTCTTATCTCTTTCATACTTATATTATCTCTAATAAAAAAACTTTTTACAAGGCCCTGGTAAAATTTGAAAAACGCTCAGTACCAGACTAAAATCGTTACCGATGAAAGAAAAATCAAAATATGTTTCGCACCCTCTAAACTCTGATGGAATTGTTGAATATTCCGACACCGAAAATGAAACTTGGGACTTTTTGGTGTCAAGACAGAACCGATTAATTCAATCAAGAGCATGCAAGGAATTTATTAGTGGTGTCGAATTGCTCCAATTTAAAAATAAAGTTCCTCAACATTTTGAAGTTAGTAATATTTTAAGAGAACATACCGGCTGGGCCATTGAACCTGTCCCGGCAATTATTCCCGCTCAAGATTTTTTTGAACTCTTGGCAAATAAAAAATTCCCATGTGCAAACTTTATTAGAACAAAAGAAGATATAGATTATCTTCAAGAACCAGATATCTTTCACGAAGTTTATGGTCATTGCCCATTACTTACAAATGAATCTTATGCTCACTTTATGCAAGAATATGGAAAGCTAGCTTCAAAAGTAACTGGTAAGGTACGAATGAGACTTTTTAGGCTTTTTTGGTTCACGATAGAATTTGGCTTACTAAGAGAACAAGGAGAATATAGATCTTACGGTGGTGGGATTTTATCATCAAAGGATGAAACAGTTTATGCTATTGATAGTGACGTACCTGAAAAAATAGATCTTATCGACCCTATGATAGCCTTTAGAACTCCATATAGAATTGATATTCTTCAACCAGTTTATTTTGTTTTAAATCAAATAGATGATCTTTGGAAGTTATTAGATTTTGATTTAATTAGTCTCGCAAAAGAATCTTTAGAACTTGGAAACTTTCCTCCCAAGTTTACTCCAAAAGAAAAAGATAACTCAACGATGGTGATATAAATGAAAGATTTAAAAGCTTATTCGAATGATGAAATCACTCAAGAGTTAAATAATTTAGATGGCTGGGATTTCAATCAAGAATCTCTAGAGATTTCTAAAACATTTACTTTTAAAGGCTATTATAAAACAATCGCTTTTGTGAACTCTATTGCTTGGCAAGCTCAAAAGCATATTCATCACCCTGACTTAATTGTTTCTTTTGGGAAATGCAAAGTAAGTTTAACAACTCATGATGTAAATGGACTAAGCTATAAGGACTTTGAGCTAGCTCATATTATAGAATCTTTATATTTTTAAAATCTTTAAGTTTCAGCTAAACAATAGGAATACGCTTTCTTCCCTCATTTTCTTTAATCCTTTTTCACCATCTTTTTATAGCTCTTATATTTATCAACATATACTCTTTTAATATAACGCTTAACTTCTCTTTTATTTTTACTCTTAGTCACTTCTTCTTCCCAACCATTAACCATATTCCCAATCACAGCTTCAATCTCTTGAACTTTTTTAATTTGTTTATCAATATTAGAGTTACGACTTCCTTTTAGGTCTGCTGCTCCCTTCTGGTTAGTCAGATCTATTCTCGCTTGCTTTAGTTCTTCCTGGAGTGTTGTTACGTATTGAGGATCAAAGTTTTCTAGCTTCCTTTCTTGAAGTTGTGTTTTTATATTCTGAATATTCTTCTTATATTTTCTCTCATCTGCTTCTGCTTTTCTTCGTTTTTCTTCTAAGTTGCCAAGGTCTCCAATAGGAACTCTTTCTCCTCCGGTCATATCAGCAAGTAAGTTTAACAACTCCTCATCACCTTTTCTCTTACCTTGAACTTGAGCAAACTCTGCATCATACTTATTGATTAACTTAGGCTTTTCTGCAGAGATGGTCTTAAGTTCTTTTTGAAAAGATTTAATCATTTTCTCAAGTTCTCCGGGAGTAATAACCTTTAATCCCTTAGTTGTCTGAACTTC
This sequence comes from uncultured Bacteriovoracaceae bacterium, assembly GCA_938034385.1. Classification (GTDB taxonomy): domain Bacteria; phylum Bdellovibrionota; class Bacteriovoracia; order Bacteriovoracales; family Bacteriovoracaceae; genus JAHDHG01. The sequence continues at coordinate 27,397 of CALHLC010000035.1, read as the reverse complement.
AATTTTATCTTTACCTGTTTCAGGATCTTTTATAACTCTCATATCCTCATGAAATCGGCCATCAACTTCAATCTTTATCTTTTTAATCTCAGGTGTTTTCTTTTTCTGTATATTATCTTTCTGCGTTGTTTGACCTGTAGTACTTTTTACTTTTTCTTTCTGTTCACTCTTGTTGTCTACAGCGGCAATAGTTTTTCCAGGAGTCATTTTCTTAACAGGGTTTCTCTGATCTAAAACCTTTTGGGCCAAGATCAATCGAGACACTGCTTTTTTCTTTTTAAATATTTTATTATCTAATTCTTTAACATCTCTAGCTTTCATTTGTAGATCTTCAGAGATCTTACTCTCATAGTTTGCTCCTACTTGTAGAACATTAAACTCTTTTGTCGTTCCCTTCAATGTACCAAGTGCATTTTGAAATTCATCATATTCCCAAAGATAACCATCTGTAATTGCATACACATGAGAAATGTTTTTCATTTCAGGATTTAGCTTATGATTATTCACATCTAATAAAGGCTTAAGTATCTCGGAGTCTCCCCCTCCTATACGAAAATTTGTTATAAATTCAATCATGTTTTTTTTATTTTCTTCCCAAGAAAGATTAGGGTCAAACGAGACTTTCTGTACTTTCTTACTTTGTTGATAAAAGATGGCAAATTCTTTTCCTTCAGGGAGTTTATTTAATGCTTCTATTGTAGTGTTTTTTAAAGCTTGAGCTGGCTTCCCACTCATACTACCTGAGACATCTAAAACTAAAGCTGTACCTTTATAAGAATCATCATTAAAGTCAGGCATAAATCTTAACTTCTCTTGAAGCTTAATCACATCTTCCAGGTCACTCGTCGTTGCTTTAAAGTTCTTTTCTAAATTTTGTATATAGATAATTTCATTTTCAAGACTAGCGATAACATCTTTTCTCTTTTTTGAAAGAATATCAATTTCTTTTAATATTAACTTTTCTTTATCAGAATTTAGAGGATCCACTCCATAAGGAGTATTAGGAAACGGACTAAATGCAATATAACTTTCTCGCATTCTTGGCTCTACATGCTCATAGCAAGAACTCTTTTCTTTATCATGATCTATATAAGTATCTCTTTTGTTCTTCTTATCTAACTTTTGTAAGCCTCTAACATTTACAGTATAAGTTAAGTCCTCTATCACATAATTAATTGGAGTTCCTTTTAAATAATTCTTACCAACATTTTTATCAATCAAGCTCTCTGCTGATGTTATTTTAGATTTACCCCAAAATGAGATCCCTGTTGCAAGATGGCCATGTGGAATTTTTATTTTTATTCTTCCCAGGTCTTGTGACATCGACCAACCTTGTATTTTTTCAGTTCTCATCCCAGGGGCCTTGGCAGGTAAAGATTCATTTTTTTTCTTTAAGTGAATAGTATAATATTTTGTCGATTTTGATTTCAATACTTCAAGAGCTGTTTCAAGATCTTTACTTTCTTCGAGGTTTCCAAAGAAATCGACTAAATAGACTTTATCTCCTATTTCTATCTCTTCTAACTCAGGAAGTTTTCTTTTATTTTTCTTACTAGAATTACTAACATTAGAAGAATTATGATCATCATAGACGACTAATATTCCAAATTGATCTGTTCCAACGTTTCCTTCAACATTTATAGTCAAATCAATAGATTGCAAATGCGGCTCATATTGAGATAAAGGTCTAGCCTGTCCTTTTTTCTTATCATCTTTTTTAGCTTTTAAGACAGCAAGATAATTTGCTCTCGCAATTCCTTTTTTAAGTTCACTTATTCGATGAAATTCAAAAGGAACTTCTGACTTAGGTAAATTTACTCTATGAATTTTCCCAAGAGCACCATTAAAGAACTTTGCTTGTTCGGTAACTCTAACTTCTTTGAATTCTTTTCTTTTTTCTTCTTTCTTACCTTTCTTTTTAGGATCTCCAATCGAAACCATTGAATCATCAAGCATGAGCTTTTCATAAACGGCACAATACTGATCGAATGCCGATTTTTCTTCACAACTGAATACATTTTTAGAAGATAAAACAGTAAAAATAAGAAGAATAATAACCCATTGGTTCATACAACTTTTATCGGCTCTTTTCTGTTTTTTCTTATCAAAAAATGAAGAAAATATTTACTCTTCATACAAGAGTTAAACGTTCAACTTTTATTCATACATATGAATTCTTTACACCATTTCAATTGGTTCTATATAGCGATATTAATGTATATTAAACGACAGGTAAGGAAATACAATGTATATCTCAACTAATTCTATCAAACATTTTATTGTACTTTTAATCAGTTCAATTACTATTCCCTGATTTAAATATAGCGGGTGAAAAGTGTAAGCTTTGCCTAACTACTCATGATATTGATGAGTTGAGCTATAAAGACTTTGAGCTTGCTAGCATCATTTACTCTCTATATTTCCAATAAAATCAAATAAGCATTCGAGAAATCAAAGTCTACTAATTTTTTCTCTTGCAAAATATGCTTTAACGAACAGGTTTATAAATAATTTCAATAAAACAAAGATTAATATAATACCAGTAAGCATTAAGATATAAGTTTTCCACTCTGTCCCATAAAGTTTATAGGCACGATAAAGAAAAATGCAAAGACACACACTGAAATAGAGCTTATTGAGAAAAGAGATTACTTTCAAGTCTGTTTGATTTAAATCCATACAGAATTATTTCCTCATTTAATGCTGTTTTAACTTACTAACTTTCTGACAAGTCCAACGACAATTCTTAGACTTAAAGAAAGGTATATACCCTTCCGGACAAGATTTCATTGCAATATTCTCACAATGCTTATAGCTCTCACATTCAACTGAGCAACTTTTTAAGTCGTAACTAGCAAAACCTTCTTCACTCGAGCACAGCTGCTTCATTAGCTCTTGAATAGCAATTGTACTTTTAGGACAATCCACTTCTTCATGGGCATAAATTTCATCAGACTCTGAGCTTTGTTGATTTAATTCGCGAGTTACTTCTTGAGGAGTAACTCGAACTTTTTGATTATTTACATTGCAAGAAAAATTAAAATTCAAAAGAAATAATAAGAAAATTCTCACCTTAAGACTTAACTAATCGATCACGCCAAGCAATAAGGTCATCAGATAAATAATCATATTTCATATCCGCAACTTCATATTGAGAATACTCATAATCATCAGTATGAGTTAAACATTCTGTAGGACATACAACAGTACAAAGTCCGCAATAACAACAAAGAGCCGTATCAATTACGTATTGAGTAAGAACTTGCCTCTTAGGCGTCCCATCATCACATTTTGGAACATCTAAATCCTTAGGTCTAGGCACTGATGAAATATAGATACAATCTACCGGACAACTAATGGCGCACATATTACAACTAATGCAATTAAGAGCGTCATTATATAATCTAGATCTAGTATTATCTGGAAGAACATCTCTAACTTCTGGATACTCAACTGTTACAGCCTTTTTCCCCCATACATATCTAAAAGTGATCCACATTCCGATCATACTACTTTTAACAGCGGTATAAATGTTTTTGAAATAACCAAAGAAAGTTAATCTATCATTTCTCATTATCTATCCACCTCTCCAAGAACAATATCTATACTTCCAATACTTGCTACAAAGTCTGCAATCATTTGCCCTGGAGCAATATGAGGCAGAATTGAAGTGTGAGTAAAGCATGGAGATTTCACTTTAAGTCTATAAGGAGTTTTATCTCCCATAGAGACAAGGTGTATTCCTAACTCTCCTCTTGGACATTCTGTTCTTGTATATGTTTCACCTTTTGGAACTTTTATCACTTTAGAAACTTTTCCAATAACTGGACCTGGCTCTAGTAGCTTAATACTTTGTCTGATCATTTTTACCGACTCAACCATTTCTAACATTCTAACAATATATCTATTATAACAATCACCAAGTTCACTACCTCTTTGACCTTCGCCAATTGGAATATCAAAGTCTAATTCATCATAAATAAGATATGGATCAACTTTTCTTAAATCCCAAGCTTGACCTGAACCTCTAAGAACTGGACCAGTTGCTCCAAATGAATGGGCATCTGCTAAACTTAGCGTTCCAACACCCATAGTTCTTTCTTGGAAAATTCTATTTGAACTAACAAGCTTGTCATATTTAACTAATTCTTTTTCAAAGTTATCTAAAAAGTTTTCTATATAACCAACATTTCTATCAGTAAGATCATTCCAAACTCCACCTATCCAAAAATAATTATAAAGCAGGCGTGCTCCACTTAATTCTTCAAATAAAGTTAGAATTTTTTCTCGCTCATCAAAAGCATATAAAAATGGAGAAAATGCTCCAAGATCTAATGCGTATGTTCCAAAAGCCATTAAGTGAGAGGCTATTCTTTGAAGCTCACTAACGATAGTTCTAATAACAAGTGCTCTTCTTGGAACCTCAGTCCCAAGCATTTTTTCAACTGCCATAGAATAAGTTAACTCTTGGCTCATTGATGCTAAGTAATCAAGCCTATCAACAAAAGGAAGTACTCCTCTATAATCGATATGCTCACAATGCTTTTCCATACATCTGTGAAGATATCCAATATGTGGAATGGCCTGTGCCACAATCTCAGAGTCGGTTTTAATCTCAACTCTTAGAACACCGTGAGTCGCAGGGTGTTGTGGTCCCATGTTAACAGTCAGTAGCTCTGTCTTAAGCTTAGTCCCAGGAAGATTTGTCTCTTCTTCCTTAAGCTCTTCTAAATCCATATCCCAGGTTTGCATTTACAATCCTTTTGAAAGGGCCCACGCAATAAGATCTGCCTCATTACCCTTTTGTTTGTTATCTTCAAATAATTGATCGTCTCTATTCATTTTATTCTCAGGATTAACTTTCATCCCTCGATAAACTTCTTGAACTTCATAGTCTTTTCTCAAAGGAAATCCTTCCCAATCATCAGGACACAAAATTCTTCTATGATCTGGATGATTATTAAAACTAACTCCAAGCATGTCGTAGCATTCTCGCTCTTGCCAATTAGCCGCAAGGTAAACTGAACAAATAGAATCTAGATTTGGATTTTTTCTATCTGTTAGTCTTGTTTTAATCATCACATCTTTTGGGTTAGCTGGATCAAAGTTAGCTATGAAATAACAAACTTCAATATATTCGGTGTAATCAACACCGCTAATAACTTGTAACCCATTATATAATGGTTTTAAAAATTTCATTAACTCTAAAATTGATTCAGGATTAACTAAAACGCTGCTATCGCCTATCTCACCTTCTCCAGGCGATACAAGTGTAGCATTAGCATTAGGCACAGCTGAATTGATAGAACTTATTAATTCACTATACATTTCTTACCCACTTATCATGTAGAACTCTCTCGTTAGCAATTTTCTTTTGTAGAACCATTAGCCCTTCAATTAAAGCTTCCGGTCTTGGAGGACAACCTGGAACATAAACATCTACTGGAACAACTTCATCAACACCTTTAAGAACATGATAACCATGCTGCCAATAAGGACCACCTTTGTTAGCGCAAGATCCCATTGAAATAACATATTTTGGTTCGGGCATTTGTTCCCAAAGAATCTTTACTCTTGTTGCCATCTTAAGCGTTACAGTTCCTGCAACGATCATAAGATCTGCTCTTCTTGGTGTGGCCATGAAAGCTCCACAACCAAATCTTTCAAGATCATATTTACTTGCACCTGTTGCCATCATCTCGATCGCACAACATGCCAATCCAAAAGTCATAGGCCATAAAGAGTTTTTTCTACCCCAACTTAGGAGTTCATCAACTTTGGCCAAAACGATACCGTCTTGCATTAAAAGTCCTTAGGAAAATTTCATTTATTTTAACTTTTGGTGCGGTAGGACGTCAATATATGTGAAGGTAAAACAGATAGAACAACTATTGTATAAAGCTATTACACTTAGTCTCAAAATCATTTTTCAGACTAAATAAAAGCTTCTTTTGTTTAGTCGCACTAGCAATACTCCGAGAGGCCAATTCAAGTCTTCTAGATTCATTCTGACAAGCTGCTTGAGAGATAGTCACGTATTCTTCAATCGAAGCAATAGGATAAGGTTTAGAGTAAGCTGACGAGTGAAAACTCACCTGATTTCTACTTAAATGAGGAAATTCATTTTTTAAATCTACATAGGGATCAACTTTTAAAACTGAATCTTTAAATCTCTTAAAATAATCACCTAATTGATAAAACTTTTTTACAGCTGCTATTTTTTGTTGATTTTTGTCATTACTTTTTAAGACCTCTTTACACCTAGCTTGCTCTAAATTTTTTAACTGAAATAATTCTAGATTGACCTTACACTCACTTAAATATGCTTCTGCTTCTCCACCTTGGCCTTCAATAGTATTTTTTATAAAGCCGCTTAATGAGAAATTTCTCACATAAGGGTTAAAATCTTTCCTATAAACATAATGAATAAGTTCATGAGAGAGATCTAAGACTGCGTGATAAGTTTTAAGGTGCTTATTTATATAAACGACAGCTCTTGAATCATAAGCAACATCTAAAGGGTTATCAGGATTAAACCTTCTAAGTAAAGTTGTATCAGTAACAGAGCCATCACCTATTTTGATGACATCAAAAATTGTTTTTCCATAGTTTGCAGATTTTTTATAGGCAAGATCTAGAACTCGCCTTCCTTCTTTTGAGTCTTCAATTATAGAAATAAGTCTTCTAATATTTTGCTCATCCGATTGATGAAAATCACTCCAAAGTTTATCACTTTTGCTTGTTGCAAACGAGGTTAAACTCAAAATAAGTAGTAGTCCTTTTAACATAACCACTTATCGCCTGAATCTAACCTCCCTATAAATTTATATCTAAATAGGTAAATTTCTTCATAAAAACTTAATACTCTAGTATGGTTTAATAAGCTCTCAAATCTAGCTCTTAACGCTTTGCAATTATCACTAATAAATTCAGCATGTTAGTTTACACTTATCATGAACAATAAAATTTTAATTATTGAAGACGAAGCTGACATTGCTTTACTATTAAAGGCGCAAATAGAAAGCCAAGGCCACCAAGCTGAAATAGCTTATTCTGGGCTAATAGCCAAAGACATGATCAATTCCAATATGAAGTTTGATCTTTTTTTAGTCGATTGGATGTTACCGAACTTAACGGGAATAGAAGTTTGTAAATTTATACGATCTAATTCTCCTACTAAAGAGACTCCTATTATTATGGTAACGGCCCTAACCCAAGCGGAAAATATTATTGAAGGTCTTGACTCAGGGGCTGATGATTATATTACCAAGCCGTTTGATATGGATATTTTACTAGCAAGAGTTAGAGCTCAATTAAGAAGAAAAGAGAGTTCCAAAAACCCTAATCTTATTCAAGTAAAAGACCTCATTATTGATCTAGCTAAGTGTTCAGTGAAAATTCAAAATACTGAAATCAGTCTTACTCATACTGAGTTTAGAATTTTATCATTGCTTGCCAAAGAATCTGGAAAAGTATTTACCAGAGAACAACTTATTAAAATAATTATTGGCCAAGACGTACATGTTACCAATAGAACAATTGATACCCATGTTGCGGGTCTAAGAAAAAAACTTGGCCTTTATTCTGAGATAGTAAAAACAATACGAGGAATTGGATATCGCTTTATTGATATTAATTAAACTATGAGTAAACTCTCTTCAAACCCTATTAATTTAAACACAACTCTTCTTGAATCTACTCATGATGCTATTTTAGCGATTGATACTTCTTTTCATTTAAATTTATCCAACACTCAATTTAATAGTAAGTTTGTTAAAGACCTCACTTCTAAACACATAGAAGACATCTTTGATGATCAAGAAGTAATCAGTGCTTTTAAAGATTGTATTAAAACTAGCGAAAGCAGGAAAGTTCAAGAACATTCCATCTTCTATAAAAATAGAACTCATTATTATGAAATTGTTGTCTCTCCTATTCTGAGAAATAATGAATGTATTGGAGCAATGGGTGTTTTCAAAAATATTACGGAAGCTAAGCTAACTGAGCAAATGAGAGTCGATTTTGTAGCTAATGTTAGTCATGAAATTAGAACACCACTTACTTCGATCAAAGGTTTTGCTCAAGTCCTAGATAGTAACGATAAATTTATTTCACCAGAAGCAAAACATTATTTAGAAAAAATTATTACTAATACCGAAAGATTGCATGCCCTCTTTTCTGATCTCTTAAATTTATCTGTCATCGAGTCACGCCATAGACTATTAAAAAAAGAAGTTAATCTAAAGTTCATGCTTGAAAGTGTAAAAGCAATGCTCTTGCAAAATTATGCTGATAAAAATATGAATATCTCTTATGATTTGTCAGTAGAGTTTGTTAGAGTCGATCCTAAGTTATTCGAGCAAGCATTGATCAACCTTATTGAAAATGCTTGCAAATACTCTGGGAATGATGCCAATATTAAAATTTCTAATTTTATAGATAATAATGAATCAGTTATTATTACAATCTCAGATGATGGACCAGGGATATCTAAGGAGCATCTGGGAAGAATATTTGAGCGCTTCTATCAAGTTGATAGTTCAAGAAATAAGAAACATGATTCAACTGGTACTGGTCTTGGTTTATCAATTGTTAAACATATTATTGCTAAGCATAAAGGTGTTATTTGGGCCGAGAGTGAACCTAATCAAGGAACAATCTTTTTTATTAAACTTCCTATCAACCCTAATAAAATAGATCATCACGACTAGTAAAATTTTCGTCTATCTTTTAAAAGTTTCTACTATTGAATATGATAGAGCTTATGAAAATAATCTTAATACTACTTCTTTCTCAAATTTCTTTAGCAAAAACTCAAAGGATGGAATTTCCTATTGATAAAAAAGATCAAATGGGTGAAATGCTTTTTAAGACAGGTAAACTGGATTCTAATCGCCATTTCAGTGTAGATTTTAAAAAAGTAATCAATAAGCCGATTGACTCAGTGCTTGCTGCACTAAGATCTGCTGAGCAAAGATGTAATAACTCTTATAAAACAAGTAGAAAGTATAGTGATCATAATTATCCATGTAAATTTCATTCTAAAAACGTTGTTGAAGCCGTTAAACATGCAATCGTAATTCCTGGATATTCTAAAGATGATTTTGTGCAAACAAAGTTTATAAAAAAACGAGGCGATCAAATTGTTCACGAACTATATTTGATAAAAAAGAAAATGGTTGAAGGTAAAAAGCAATATACCCTTTGGACTGAAACTCTTGATGATGAAACGACAAAGAAACTCACAGGGAAAGACTTAAAGCTTCAGACAGCAATAAAGGTTTCAAACTCTGAATTCATTCTAAGAGAAGTCTCGCCAACTAGTACTGAGGTTGTCTTTATGTATGAAATGGCAACAGATCATTGGCTAGTTAATAAAAAAATTGTTGCTGGTAAAGTTTTTTCTGATTTAAATGAATCAATTCTTGCTCTGTTTTCTAAAGTAGAAGAACAAGCTAATTCTTTATAATATAGTAAGTACTTAAAAAAGTACTTACTATCTCTATTTTACTTACTCTCTACACTTTACAGTTTTAATAATGTCTGAGGTTGCTTTCCCTGAAACACTAGAGACTCCATCTTCGAAAAAGTAGAATCCATTTGCTCCATTTAAAATCTCAATTTTATAATCAAGTCCAGATGTTATGTTTTGAGCAATAATATGTTGTGGTGTTGACAAATATTTTGGTTCTGTATTTGTACCTTTAGTTAATCTTAATAAGACTGTATGATAAGCTTCATTCAAGCAGCTATCATCTAACTTAATAATAACTTTCTTTCCTGCTCCACCATTACATTTTTGTCTAACACAAACTTTTTCTTTATCAAAAGGATTCTGACAATTTGTATCGATTGGTTTTCCAATTAAGGTCGCATAATTTTGAATATGCTTAGTAATTACGGAATCACTTGTTTGATAAGACCCTTCATAACACACAAAGAAAAAACAACTCTTATCTTCTGTGCTCGCCTCTGCTCTATAATTTGCAGCATATGGATTCGTACATCCTGACATATTATGGCTTTCTTTACATGTACTCATAACTATATCTTTCAATGCTTTTTTATGAATGCTTGCATACTCTACTGCTGAGGTCATCACTTCTTTATCTCTTATGGATGGATCAACACACATATCAGCAGTTTGTTCCTTGTATGTACAATCCGTACAATAAGAATATTTGCAAGACCCATTATCTTTTGTTGCATTCTCAACAGTGTTGTCAGCTTTAGGGTCCATACAACCCACAACTTCTTCATCATCCTTGCAATCAGTCTTTAAAGTTGTGAACTTAGCAAGATCTGCATGAGTTAGCTGATTTACATTTTTATTTAAAATCATCGCAATATAACTCTTTATATTTGCTGGTACAGGATGACTTCCATAACCACCTTCATTGCAACAAATAGTCCACTTACAGCTCCCATTTTCAGTCGTTGCATCTTTATTATAATTATCAGCCGATTCTTGAGTACACCCAGCTTTGCTTATACAAGTGTTTTGATTAATATAGCTCTCTTCACTTTTATTAAATTTCTTAGCATATTTTTTAATCGTATTATGAAGACTTGCAACATAACCTCCATACCCAGGTTTAATACACGCATTCCATTTACAACTTCCATCTTCATTTTTATTGTCGCTACTATAACCAATGGCCCCACTTACCATACATCCATTTTTTTCAACACAAGTATCTTTGTTAATATATGATTGAGCAGAACTACCATGCTTTTGAGCATAAGCATTAATTTTTTGAGCTAACTCTGCATTGAAACCACCAAGTCCACTTCGAATACATCCTTGCTCCCAACGACAAGTACCATTGTCTTGTAAGGCAGTAGCATCATATCCAATTGCTCCTTGCACCGTACATCCTACTTTCTTAGTAACACAAGTATTAGAAACAATTAGGTCATTCAAACTTACAGAATATTTTAAGGCATAGTTTTCTATAACTCTTACTATATCAATATTATATTCAGCATAACCTGGAGTTAAACAAGCACTCCAGCGACAATATCCTTTATCATCGACAGTATTCTTAGAGTCATAATTTGATGCACCAGGAGTCATACAACCATTATATGGCTTTGGAGTATGACAAGTATTTTCAATTAGATGGTCTAAACTTAGCCCATACTTATTTGAGTATTTAATTGCAGCTTCAATAATTGTTTTATTTTCATCAGAATCAAATTCTAAATATTCACTCATTCTACAAGCCTTATAAAGACAAGACTCGTCATCATATCCAGCATCTTCACTTGTATTATAAGCAAGTGGATCCAGGCAGCCTGGTAACACTTTTTTATGCTTACAATAAGATTCATCATGCTCTACAGCATCACCATATAGAGATTGTAACACTAAGTAATCTTGATATTCACAATATTGCTCAAGTCCACAACCTTTAAACTTACAACTCTCTAAAGTTTGAAAATTATAGGCCCTTGGATTATCACACTTTTTACCATACTCATCTTTTTTATTTTTACAAAGACTAGAGTCATTAATGATTTTTCCACCATGTTGATCTATATAAACTTGAAAAACAGTTCTTTTTTCAAACTCTGTATAGTTCTCATTATCACATGCTTTAAAAGTACAAGCTCCTGGCTCTGTCCACTTACTAGCATTAAAGTTTTCACCTTCATGATGCTGACATAATAGTTGAGGAGTAATTGGATTAACTCCACCTCCCGGCGGAGGAAGTACTGGTGGTCCAACAGGTGGAGGAGTGACATTAGTTGTTCCTGTAGATTTTCCAACACTACTTTGGGTTGGATCAAATAGATGTGCATTCCCACAACTAACGAGAATAAATACCATTACTAATTGAAATAAATTTTTCACCTTCGTCTCCTATTGGTTTCAAGGCTCTTATCGACGAAATACTAGATTACTTTAGAATATAGTTTATAAATTATAGGTAAAAAAAAGGAGTCTAATTAGACTCCTCTTTTCTTATAAGAAATTATTCTTTACCAATCTGAATCAACACATTGATATCTATTACTACCTTTACAAGTATTAGTCCTTACACCTTGACCTAGGTTATGCTTTGCAGAGTAAGCTCTGATTAAAGCTTCAGCAGCAGCTCCTACATATCCAGTCTTACATTTATTTAAACATGCGTTCCACCTACAACTACCATTATCAATATCAGGCTTAGGGTTTGTTGTATTCCGTGCACTGGCCTCAGTACAACCTCTAGTAAAAGGTATACATGTATTAGTACTTAAGTACTTTGCTTTTGTCCCACCATGATCTCTAATATAAGCATTAATAATATTTAATAATGCAGCATCTGGGTTTTTTACACCTGCTGATTCAGCACAACCATCCCATCTACAAGATCCATCATCAACTTGTGCTCCTGCTGTTGGGTTCTTAGCTCTTGGTGCCAAACAACCTTTCTTTTTACATAAATCTTTATTTATATAACTTTGTGCCGTTCCACCATGAGTTTGAGCATACTTCTTTAAAAAGTTTAATAAGCCTGCATCATGACCAACTGAAGTATCTCCATTGATACAACCATTCCATTTACATGATCCATTCTCAACTTCTGCTTGTGGATTATAACCAACCGCATTTGAGTGAGTACAACCTTTTAACTTACACTGATCTACACCAATATAGCTTTGAGCATTCCCACCATGAGTTTTTGCATAATTTGTAAGTAACGCTAATAATTGTGGATTGTGGATTGCATAATTATTTCCTTTTATACATCCTTTCCACCTACAACTTCCATTATCAACTTGAGCCGCTTTATTATAATTTGTCGCTCCTGGAATCATACACCCTTTCAATTTACAAAGGTTCGACTCTGGATTGATATAATTTTGAGCTACTCCTCCATGAACTGAAGCATATTGAGTTATTAGCTTCAATAACAATTCATCATGACCTTCATACATATTACCCTTGATACACGCATCCCACTGACAACTACCATTATCTACCTCTGCACCTGTTGTAGTATTATTAGCTGATCTTTGCATACAGCCTTCAACTTTTACTATACAAGTAGAATTTCTAATATAATTTTTAACACCGTGAATAGCACTATAAGCATCAATTGCGTCTTTAATATTTTTCGTATAGCCAGCGTTTTGCTCATCTAGACAACCATCCCACTTACAACTTCCGTTATCTTGGTTAGCATTTGAATTAAATCCTATTGCTCCTGTAACTGTACAACCTAGAATCGGTTTCTCAGTACAAGTGTTAGTTGCAAGGTAACTTTCTGGAGTTCCACCATGAGTTGTCGCGTAAGCTTGAACGATGGCTAAGAGTTCAGCAGAGAAACCATCTTTATACTCATCTAAACAACCATCCCACTTACAACTTCCGTTTTCTTTATCAGCATCTGCATTATATCCAATAGCTCCTGGAACTTTACATCCAAGTACCTCTTCATATCCTGCACATGTATTTAGTGCTACAAGATCATCAATATTTAATTCATGAGTTGCTGCATAAGTTGTTAATGCTTGTAAGATTGCTTGATTTTCTGTCGTTCCATAATCATCAGATCTTGAATCAGTACATAACTGGTATTTACAACTTTTATCATCTAAAGTTGCGATCTCGTCATGATTCATTGCCAATGAGTCAGTACAACCCTTATAAACAAAAGCTGTCTTACACTCTGTAGGGTCATGACTTACGGCATCTCCAAATAGTTTTTTCAAACTTAAGTAGACTTCATGCTCATAAAACCCTTCTGTTGCACAAGCTTTAAATAAACATTTTCCTTCTACTCCATTATTAAAAGCTAAAGGATGAGAGCAAACGGGATTATATTCATCAACCTTAGTTAAACATAGTTCATTATTAGGAGTTATATTTCCTCCATGTCTTTCAATATATTCTAAGTAAATGTTTGAGTATTCAAATTCTGCATATTCAGGATTAGCACATGCTTGAAATTGACATGGACCAACTTGTTTCCAAGCCGCCGCATCGTAATCAATTGCTAATGGATGATGACAAGCAACCTCAGCAGTAGTTCCTCCGCCTCCTCCATTTGGTGGTGGTAATGGTCCTTCTGGATTGACAGGTTTAGTTGGACTTGTTTGAGTTCCAGGGCTTACATCTGGATCATAAAGATTTGCATTATTACAACTAGCTATAAAAAGTAGTGTAATTACAATTTTTAAAACGTTCATATTTCCTCCCAAGGTAATTTTTCCTTAAAATTATTTTACTAAGATTTATCGGTTCAATTGAATAAAACTTTAATTCTTAGAGATTTCAAACACTTAGAGTTTTAGCTCTCCTCTTTTATGCACACTTTTCGAGGCGAGTATAAATCAACCTCAAATAACTGACCATTTTAAGAGGGGAAATTCCTATCTACTTAAATCTTTGAATTTTTAGACATGATAAAATTTATTATTCATTTCTAGTAAAGGAAAAAATATGAAAATTTTTATACTAACATTATTCACTCTAGCTCTTTCATCTTGTATGAAGGCCCCTATAAAAACTCAAAAGGTTTCAATAAACAATCAAACTATAGAAAAGAAAGCTCCTCAAAAACACACAAGAGGGATTTCTAGTATTGAGATTAATTTGTCATTAGAGGATGAAATCGATTTACAAGCCAAGCAATTAGAAAACTCTTTGAAGTAAAAAACGAGAGTACTTTAAAGTACTCTCGATATATTAAAAATATTATGGATTTGGTGTTTTACACGTTTTCGTAAGTATATCATCAACTGTTAATCCATGAGTTGCTGCATAATCAATTACAACTTCTTTTAAAACTGGATCATATTCAGTCCAATAATCATCTAAACATCCTGTAAAAGTACAAGTTCCATCTTCAACTGTATAAGGACCAGCGTTATCTGCTTGAGTAACAGTACAACCTTTGTTTAATGTCTGACAGCTTGAAGCACAAACTGCACTCTCTGCAGTTAAATTTTCTGAAGCACAAGCTCCAACATAAGCTGTAACGGCTGTATTATACTGCGTAAATTCTATATATCTATCATCAGTACAAGTTTTAAATCTACAGCTACAATCGTCATGTCCGGCTTCAGGGTCATAATTTTCTGCAGTAGTAACCATACAACCAGGCTTTGGAAGTTGAGTACAAGCACCTGCGTCTACTGTTACATTTTCTGCACCATAAAGCTCTGTTAGAATTTGATAATGAACATTTCCTAAATCTCCAACCTGATCACATCCTTTATAATAACATTTTCCAGGGTCTCCAAAGTTGTATGCATTTTTATCATTACATTCATCATCATAAGTATTTTTCTTGTTCTTACAAAGATCATAATCTTTCTTAACTTCCCCACCATACTTTGCAACATAAGCTTCATAGACTCTCATTTGATCAGCTTCAGAATAATCTGTATCACCACAAGCAACAAAATAACATTTTCCAGGAGCCGATTGATAGCTACTAGCTAAATCAGTTACTGATCCATCTTCATTTGTTCCATCAGCATGCTGACAAAATGTATCTAAGGTCACAACAGGCTGACAAGCATTAACCGGAGCTAACGTTGTCGATGGTGGTGGATTGTATCCAGCCGCAGCAGGATCATAAAGTTTTGCATTGTTCGTGCACCCTATTAAGGTAAGTAATGTCACCATTAAGTAAGTTAATTTCATTTTTCCTCCTAACGTACTACTAGAGTATTATTATACTTGAGTTCTTATCGGCGGGATCTAAGAAAACTTTACCTATTTAATAGATTCTAATAAATATAAAGACTTAGAGTCAATTATCGGTGAAGAGTCTTTCCAATTAAAGTGGTCACTTAAATATTATTTTGATTAAAAAGATTACTTATTAAGAAACTGATTAACTAATTTAAAGTGTTCATCACTTCTCTGAGTTTTTGATTGTAGTGTTGCCATCAATTCTAGATGATCTTCTAAACTTGAGTAATAAGCATCTTTAATACCTTGCTTATTTAATTTAAGAGCATTGAAAGGAAGAGCTACCAGTTTCTGAGCAAAGTCATACGTTTTTTCTTTTAATTGATCATGAGCTATAACCTGATTGACCAAGCCTATCCTTAGGGCCTCACTAGAATCAACCTTTCGACCGCTTAATAATAACTCCATTGTTTTAGCATAACCTATAAGACGATGAAGAAAATATGCTCCCCCATCCCCAGAAACCAGAGCAAGGTTAATAAAGCTATCTTTCATAATAGCACTATCACTCATAAATCTCATATCACACATACAAGCAAGGTCACACCCTGCTCCTACTGCTGCTCCATTAATCATTGCAATTATAGGTTTTTCTATCTTCTCTATTAATAAAGGAATTTGTTGTATTCCATCTTGATAAAGTTGTTTTAGCTCTTTTTCATCTCCAGCGAACATGCCTGTTTTATTTTTCATAGCATTAAGGTCGCCACCTGCACAAAACGCTCGCCCAGCTCCAGTAAGAATAATAACTCTAGACTCATCATTTCTAGCAACACTTAAAGCATCAAGAAACTCGCCAATAAGTTCAAGAGTGAATGCATTCAAGTGCTCAGCTCTATTTAAGGTAATAGTAGTAATTAAATCCTTGGTCTGTACTAGGATATTTTTATAAATCATGAGTTCTCACTATGTATTGGTTAACTTTAGATATTGATGGCTTACCTAGAAATTTAAAGATCTCTCTCGAAGCTTCTACTAATTTCACAAGATCTACTGAAGTTTTAATATCTAATCCATTTAAATAATAACATAAATCTTCAGTTGATAAATTCCCACTGGCTCCTTTTGCATAAGGACATCCCCCTAACCCGCCAGCTGAAGAATCAAAAACTCTGATGCCTTCTTCATAAGAGCTATGAACATTTAATAGGCCCATTCCAAAAGTATCATGGAAGTGCATAGCAATCTTTGATAGATCAAAGCTTTCTTTAATTTTTGCAAGAATTTTTTGAACTTTATCAGGAGTTCCTATTCCCGTAGTATCTCCTAGTGCAACTTCATAACAACCAAGAGAAAATAATTTCTCCGTGCCATAAAGAACCTTATCGAGACTAATTTCTCCTTCATAAGGACAGCCAAATACAGTTGAGAGATATCCTCTAACTTTTTGACCTTCTTTTACATTTTTAAAGATGCTCTCTATTCGATCATAGGAATCACTCAAGGAACACTTTGTATTTTTATTAGCAAATGCCTCAGAGGTCGTCGTAAAGACACAAACTTCATTAAAGTTATGAACCTTTGAAAGTTCCATCCCTTTTAAATTTGGAATTAGTACTGAAGCGTTAAATTTTTTTAAATCTATAGAGGAGCAAACCTTATCAGCATCACTCATTTGAGGAACGGCCCTAGGACTAACAAAACTAGTTACCTCAATATTTTTCAACCCAGCAAGATGCAAATTTTTAATAAACTTAGCTTTAAGCTCTGTAGGAATAAACTTAGATTCATTTTGAAGTCCATCACGTGGTCCAACCTCAACAA
Organism: uncultured Bacteriovoracaceae bacterium; assembly: GCA_938034385.1. Classification (GTDB taxonomy): domain Bacteria; phylum Bdellovibrionota; class Bacteriovoracia; order Bacteriovoracales; family Bacteriovoracaceae; genus JAHDHG01. The sequence continues at coordinate 9,939 of CALHLC010000035.1, read as the reverse complement.
TCTTTACATTGTTCAAGATTGTAACTCCTCTATCTCAACAAGTAATTGATCAGCACTCACTTGATCACCAACTCTTCCTTTGAGAGTTTTTATTTTTCCATCTGTTTTTGCTTTCAAGGAATGCTCCATCTTCATGGCTTCTAAGATCAAAACAGTCTCGCCTTTCTTAACATCTTGTCCTACAGTTTTTAAAACCTTGAAAATCTTACCAGGCATTGGAGAAATAATAACATTAGAACTTTGTGTACTTAATTCACCATGACCACCCTGGCCTAGTTTAACTTTGTAAACTCTACCAGAGAGACTGATAGAATACTCCTGAGTTTTGTGATTAAAGCTATAATAGGCATTTAAGTTCTTACCATTCTTAGAAATAATTATTTCGTTGTCTTTTCTTTTAACTAATTTATAGACAGTCTTTCCTAGTATTACTTGATCTTTACTTTTAATAAAATCAACTGGTGTGAATACTTCTTTGTTTATAAATATATCCATTATCCTAACCACTGCCCTGAAGATCTCATCCAAGCATCTTCTATAATATTTATTCCACTTTTTCTCGACTTTTTTGAGAGAAAATTAAAACTTGCAAAAACATCGTCTAGATCTTCTTCACTCTTAGCACATAATTCATCCATCCAAGCTTCTAGGGAATGTGTATGATATTTCCCTTCCAAGAACTTTGGATATTCTAAGGTCTTAATCAAGAAGTCTCTATTGGTCTGGACTCCTAAAAAAGGCAGATGAACTAATGCTTCTACCATTTTTCTAATATTTTGAACTCTAGTTCTATCGTGAGTAATTACTTTGGCCATCATTGGGTCATAGTTTGTACTCACAGTATTTCCATCTTCATAACTTGTATCTAGTCTAACAGTTGGATCTTTTAACTTTCCTATAAACTCTAAATCACCAGCTTGAGGTAGAAAATTATTAAATGGATCTTCAGCATAAATTCTACATTCAATAGAGTGACCAATTGAGTGAATCTCATCTTGAGAAATATTCAACTTATCATGAGTAGCAATATAGATTTGCTCTTGAACAAGATCTACTCCGGTAATCATTTCTGTAATAGCATGCTCAACCTGTAAACGAGTATTCATTTCTAAAAAGTAAAACTCGCCCGATTCAGCTAAAATTAACTCAACTGTACCAGCTCCTCTATACTTCATTCCCTTGGCTAGACTAACTGCCATCTCACACATTTCATTGCGAAGCTTTTGGGTAATATTTGTAGCAGGAGTTTCCTCTATCACTTTTTGATATCTTCGCTGAATAGAACATTCTCTTTCAAAAAGATGAACCGCATCTCCTTGTCCGTCTCCTAAAACTTGTATTTCAATATGTCTTGGGTTGATAAGATATTTCTCCAAGATCACCCTATCGTTTCCAAAGAACTTCATCGCTTCACTTTTAGCACTACTTAATTTTTCAAGAAAGTCAGATTCTTTTTCAACAATCTTCATTCCTTTACCACCACCACCAGCACTGGCCTTGATTAAAAGTGGGAAACCAATTTTGATCGCTTGCTTTTTTAAATGATCAGCGTCTTGATTGTCTTCGTTATATCCTGGAACTGTTGGTAGCTTTAGTGATTGAACGAACTTTTTTGATTCTAACTTATCACCCATCAGCAAAATATTTTTTGCTCTAGGTCCAATAAATGTAATTCCATTTTTTTCTAAAAGCTTACCAAATTCAGAGTTTTCAGATAAAAATCCATAACCAGGATGAATTCCATCTACTTTATGCTTTTTTGCAATCTCTACAATTAAGTCTTTATTAATATAAGTCTCACTAACCTCACCTGAACCAAGACACTCACAATAAGTAGCTTGCTTTACAAAAGGTAGATTTGAATCAACATCAGTATAAATAGCAACGGTTTCTATACCTAATTTATCACAAGTCCTTATGACTCTTGATGCAATTTCTGCTCTATTGGCTATGAGAATTTTTTTCACTTTTTCACCCACGATGCTGATCTTTTTTCTAAAAGAGCATTCATTCCTTCTTGCCCTTCATCACTGACTCTAAGTTCTGAAATATTTTGAGCACACCAATCAGTATAATCAAAATCTAAATTTTTAAAGTTCTCCATTGCTTCTTTAACAAATCTCTTTGATCTACCTTGAGCAATTGTTCCAGCTTTTAAGAAACTCTCTATAAGTTTTAAAGACCTCGACTCAAGTTCACTATCCTCAACAACTTCATGGATAAGTCCAATCTCTTTTGCTCTTTTTGAGTCAAATCTAAGCCCAGTTGTGAAATACGCTTGAGCTTGAGAATAACCAATTTTAGGAATGACAAATTCTGAAATTACTGCTGGGATTAATCCTAGTCTCACTTCAGAAAAACTATAAAGAGGTTTGTTATTTGCAATAACATAATCACATACTGCAATCATTCCGAGAGCTCCACCAAAAGCATGCCCATGGACAACACCAAATAGTAGTTGTGGAATAGAATTCATAGTAGAGAACATCTTAGATAACTTTAGACTATCCTTATGATTATCTTCTTTTGAATAAGAGATCATCTTCTTCATCCAATTCAAATCAGCTCCTGCACTAAAGCTCTTCCCATTTGCATTTAATTTTACAATTTGAATAGACTCAAGCTTAGCAACTTCATCAAAAGCATGGATCATCTCATCGATAAATTCATCATTAAAAGCATTATGAACATCTACTCGGTTTAAAGTAATCGTTCTCACTTTTTGATCATCTTGAATAAGGATATATTTATAATTCATGATTACATTCTAAAAATACCAAATTTCGTTTCAGAAATTTCAGCATTTAAACTCGCACTTAAGGCAAGAGCAAGAACCCTTCTCGTCTCAGTTGGTAGAATAATTCCATCATCCCAAATCCTAGCACTAGAATAATAAGACTTACCCTCTGTTTCATATTTTTCAAGAATTGGTTTTTTAAATTCAGCCAATTCACTTTTACTCATTTGATCTTTTCCACTCTTTGCGAGAGCGTCTTGCTTCACAGTTGCTAATACTCCTGCAGCTTGCTCTCCACCCATTACTGAGATTTTAGCATTAGGCCACATCCATAAAAATCTTGGATTAAAAGCTCTTCCACACATTCCATAATTACCGGCCCCATAAGACCCACCAATAATCACGGTAAACTTTGGGACCTGAGCACAACTTACGGCTGTTACCAATTTTGCTCCATGCTTGGCAATCCCTTCTGCTTCATATTTTTTTCCAACCATGAAACCTGTAATATTTTGAAGAAAAAGAAGAGGAATATTTCTTTGACAACAAAGTTCCACAAAGTGAGCACCTTTTAGAGCACTCTCACTAAAAAGAATTCCATTATTTGCTATTATCCCAACCGGCATTCCCTCAATTTTAGCAAAACCACAAACAAGTGTAGCTCCATAATGCTTTTTAAATTCACTAAAGTCTGACCCATCAACTAGTCTTGCTATAATTTCTTTTATATCAAAAGGCTTTCTAGTATCAGCAGATAAGATCCCTTCCATTTCATCAGAGCTATAAAGCGGTTCAAGGTTTTCACTTACATTTAGTTTTTTTAGATTTTCACTTTTATGAGATGAATAATTTAAATTTTTTATAATTTCTTTCGTAATAGAAAAAGCATGGTCTTCATCTTGGGCCATATGATCCGTCACTCCTGATTTCATAGAATGAACTTCAGCTCCTCCTAGATCATTTGCACTCACTTCTTCTCCAGTTGCAGCTTTAACAAGTGGAGGTCCACCAAGAAAAATTGTTCCATTACCTTTTACAATGATGGATTCATCACACATTGCTGGAACATAGGCTCCACCGGCCGTACAAGAACCAAGTACAACTGCAATTTGTGGAATTGCTTTCGAGCTCATCATTGCTTGGTTATAAAAGATTCGACCAAAATGTTCTTTATCTGGAAAAACTTCATCTTGCATAGGTAGAAATGCTCCACCTGAATCGACAAGATAAATACAAGGTAGATTATTTTGAAGAGCAATCTCTTGAGCTCTCAGGTGCTTCTTCACTGTTAAAGGAAAGTACGTCCCGCCTTTTACAGTTGCATCATTAGCAACAATGACACATTCTATCCCGCTCACACTACCTATCCCAGTTACTATACCAGCACTTGGTACTTCTTTAGGGTAAACTCCAAAACCAGCAAGAGAGCTAAACTCTAAAAAGTCTGATCCAAAATCGATTAGTTTTCTAATTCTGTCGCGAACTAAATACTTATTTCTTGAAGTATGTCGCTCAATCGCTCCACCTCTAAATTCATGAAGGACTTTTTCTTTAATCTCAAGGAACTCAGTTTTAATACCTTGAAAGTTGTCACGATTTCCTTTGAAATCATCAGAATTAGTTTGGATTTGTGTGTTCAGTATAGTCATTTATTGCATCGCATTTTTTGTAGATATTGTGAGTTTATTTTAATAGATTCTAAGCACTTAATAAAACTATAAAACTAGGTTTGTTTACAAAGCAGGCCTTAAGGCGAAACTACAATGAAATATGCATTATTTGCATTCTTAGCGACTCTAATTTGGGCATTTAACTTTATAATTTCAAGGTCTTTAGGCGATTCATTTCCGCCTATGGCCTTAGCATTTTTTAGAAACTTTATACCAATTTTAGTTCTCACCCCTTTTGTTTTTAAAACTTTTACTAAAGAGTTAGGGGCCATTAAAAAAAATGCCGCTCATATTTTCTATCTCTCTATTTGTGGAATGAGCGCTTTTATTGCCCTTTTATATGCGGCCACAAAATTAACAAATGTCATTAACTTATCAATCTTAAGTGTAACTGCTCCAATATTTATTGTTCTCATTTCTAAATTCTACTTAAAAAGAAAAGTTCATCTTTTTCAATTGCTTGGAGTCTTTGTCTCATTTCTTGGAGTTATCTATATAGTTAGTGCGGGAAATATTTCAATCTTAATGAGTCTTTCTTTTTCTCTTGGTGATCTCTTCATGCTCATCGCTGCCATCATGTGGGCAATTTATTGCTTACTTATAGAAAAAGAAATTGAAGGTGTTAGCGAGTATAGTCTTTTATATACGATGTTCTTATTTGCAATGATTATAAATGTTCCTCTCTTTGTGTATGAGTATTTCTACGTATCTCAATTTGCAATCACCCAAGCAAATATCTTTGCTATTTTATATGTAGGGGTTTTTACTTCTTTGGTTGCTTATATCTTTTGGAATAAAGCAAATATTGCTCTAGGTTCGTTTAAAGTTGGACTTATTTATTATTTACTTCCTATTGAATCAGCGCTAGCTTCTCAACTTATCCTTGGTGAAAAGATACAAACCTTTCATTTAGCTGGGTTTTTCTTGATATTATTAGGAATATTCATTTCAAATCACTACTCAAAAAACTAGAATCCAATTAAGCTATTTTGAGTATTTAATAGATGTCTAAAACTTTAACACATTGAAATTAATACCCAGAATCGCTATTCTAAGAAGATTTTGAGCAATAATAGTAGTATGAAAATTTTTATACTGACTTGCTTACTAACACTAAACCTTTTTGCCCAAAATGATGCTGAATCGACACCTACATTAGGTCAGCCTGAAAAGATTCAAATTTTTGGTCGAGTTGGATCAAATATCAAATCATCTTCTATTGATTTAGTATTAGGAAAGTCACTATTAATGCCTCAACTCTCTGTTTTTAATCTCGAAGGTAGCATAGGTCTAGATCGCTACCAAAGTAAATTCTCTCCTACTATTGGTCTTGGAGTATCTACTTTTTTTCTAAGAGGCGGTATAAAGTATAGAACTCATGAATTAAATAATCAGCACTGGTCACCATATGTTCAATTTCACCTTGCTCCAAATAGAGGAGGCCTATTAGGTTCTGAGATTGGGGTTGGATATGAAGGTGGACAATTTGTTATCTCATTAAGAAAGAAGCTTAATTCAAAGAAAGGTCATAAGAGAGCGCGGTATGCTCATTATAGAGTTCAAGATAAAAAAAGTATTTTTCAACTTGAATCAGTTTTAAAAAACTATACTCTTGAGAGTTTCCAAGAAAAAAGTCTCACTCTTATGAAGCAAATGAATCATTTAATTGTTCCTACTTTAGAAGTTGGAGATTTCAAGAAAAACTCAAAATATTTAAAGAATTTAAACTCTATAATTAAAAATAAAACTTTCAGTCAAATCAAAAAAGACTATGATCAACTCATTCAAAAAACTCTCATAGAGGCCCTAGGTAATGCTGATCTTGCAAAGAAAGCTTTTGCTATTGTGAAAAGAGAATATTTAAATGCTATTGTAATTAGATACAATCATGGTTTTGGACAAAGAAAATTAAAAAGATTCTATTCAAAAATATCTAGTACAGCTCTTAAGAGCTTTAACACATCAATAACAAACCTCTTGGCCAGAGAAGATGATAGTTTACGTAAACATACAAATCTTTATAATTTCTATGTAACAATGCTAAGAAATACAGGTCTAGTATTAGAAGAGATGAATCAGAGATGGTCTGATATAAGGTTAAAACTTTATGGGAAAATTTTTGGTTTAAAAAAGAGAACCCTTAACTGGATTCCTCTTCAATTTATTTTATCTCCTGAAGATTATGATAGCCAAAAGAAAATTGAAAATTTAGTTTCACGATTTGTTGATCACAAATTTGAAGATGGAAATGACATTAAGTATATTTATAATCTTGGTTTTTATAAGCATTATAAAAAATCAATACTAAATACCCAATTTTATCATGTTCTATGGATCCATGACTATGCAGGTGTTAAACAAAATAACCCAGACCAGGTAGGTTGGGATGTTGCTTTAAATGACTACCCTAACGCAATCCTTAAAGGAGTGCAAAACCATCTATCTGATCAAACTAAAAAAATTCCTGAATTTCATATTGTTCTAGATCAACATTATTATGAAGTAAATAAATCAAGAAAAGTTATTACTTTTTTAGAAAATCTTCACTCTATAGAAACTCAAGATCTAGATAATGAAAAAGAGCAAAGAATTAGCGAATTAAAATCATTGTTTAATAAAGCAATCTCAGATCTTAAGTCTTTAAATTACTCTGAAGAGAAAATCAAAGACCTTTTGAAAGTTCAAATTCACATTACTAATAAAGCTGATACTACTTATGGTGCTTATATGATCCCTGATTCGGTAATCAGAGATCACAGAAAATTATACTTTAGAGACGTATTTAAAAGCTCTCCAAACTTTGGAGAAGCAGTTCTTACAGGGGTTGGGATTGGAGAACATTACCATAACCACGAATGGGAAGATAGATCTATAAAGACTGTTGGTCCTGTCAATCATCAAATTAAAAAAGAACTTAGAGAATTATTACTTGGTCAACTTGGTAGCCAAGATGAATCTAAGATTCCATTTTACTTTAGAAGAAGCTCTGATAAAAAAGAAGTAGTTAAAGGAGCTGAGCCTTTTAGTAAATCTGCTCTTTCAAGTAAAAGTGCATTATTAACAATGAACACAACTGATTACGCAAAAAAGCATGCTTCAATTTATAAAATGTTGATATTTACTTTAGCAGGAGAAGGATCTGTTGTTTTCTCACCTGATTCATTGTGGAATAGTGATTATTGGGCCGCTACATTTTTTGGAGCCGCTCTTAGAGGAGCAAATGCATTTATTCTAAGTCCTGGAAAAAGTTTTGCTCCAAGTGCCGCCACTGTAACTATGGACCTTCAAAGAAGAGTTCTTAGTGTGGCCGTTACTCTCAAGCAAATCTTCAGACAGAGAATAAAAGAAGCTGGTGGTTCGTTAAATATCGGTTTTTATGAAATGAATGAAACAACTGATAATTTTTCGTCAAGAACCCAAATGACTATAGATGGAATTAGAAAGAACAAAGATATTAATGAATTCTTAAATATTCCAGTAGAACTTGCTGATACTATTGAATTCTTCTTAAAGTCTAAAAGATTACAAGCTGGTGAAACTCAAGATGCTAGTTTTCACGACAACCCAAAGCTTCATTTAAAAACTCTTCTGTATATGAGTAAAGAGGCATCTGTAATCTTTAAGGATAAGTTTAGAAGACACATTATTCAAAAATTTCTTGTTAATAGATCAAACTCGGATAGTATTTCTCCTGAGTATATACTTGGAACTCCAACTAATGGTAACTCAAATTTTATTAATCAACTTGAATCAGAACTAACTCCTGAGCAATTAGAGAAAGTTCAAATTCTATTTACAGTAGGATCTCATAATCAAGATAGAAGAAGTAAATATCTAGACGGAGAATCGATGATGACTGTTGGAGGCTGGCAAGGTATTACTGGTATGATTGATATGATCTTTTTGATTTACTCTTCTTCTTGGATACATAACATTGAAGAGCTTGAGGAGAAAATGCCTTCTGGAAGAAAAGGTTTAATTCAAAGGTTAAATATTCCTCTACTTATTAAAGATTTGATTTAATATCTTTGGCTCTTTTGAAGTATCGAAACTGATACAAAAAACATCCCTTTTATAAAAACTAATTTTTACAAGTAAAATTTAACATCAAATCCAACGAAGAATTGCTCTTTAAATATTTCTGAATTTTGATTAAAATCAAAGTTTCCTCTTGGTGGTCTATCAAAGCTATTTGTTAAAACTTTATTAGAAGCATATAATTCAGACTTTACATTTTTTATTTTAAAGTAATGACTATAATCGTACATTATCCCATGTCTATAGAAGTAAAACTTTCTATTTACCCTTGATTTGTAATCAAATATTCCAAGCTCATTCATTGAAGATAGTTCAAATTGTTTATTGAACTTAAACTTAAAATTCAGTATTAAAGAATGTATGAACAAATCATCATCTTTTGTAAATGCATTGAATGCTCCTGCAAATTCTTTTGAATATTGTTCATAAGCTATATAGTTAGGAGCAATCTCTCCTAAAAATCCTTTAGCTATTCTATCTTGATAAAACCTAGTTTGAATTTTTGTATTTAATTTGAATCTATCTTTTTCAAAGTCTAATTTCACTCCTGCTAAATAGGCCACTTTTTTATCTTTAATTCCAGCTTCAAACATTAACTTTGATTTTTCATTAATTATCTTAAAATTTGAGGTTAAAAAATAATATATTCCTGGGATTTCAAATCCTACTTCTTCTTCTTTTGGCCATATGATAGTTCCAAATGAAAGCAAGTTCTTGTACACTTTTACTTCAAAGCTTTGTAGGTCGGCATTGAGAATTAATCCACCTGTACCATCTCCAAAATAAGTAAAAGAATGCTGATCGTTATACCATCTTAACTCAAGCCCAGCTGTCTCTTGATCTTGAATAAATAATCCATTTCCTATTGTTTTTTTTCCTAAATCCATTGCTCTGGCTTCCATCATTCCTTTAAATATGAAATTTTCTTTTTGAGCATGGAAGCTAAATAAATGATAATTCCCTAAAGGGTTTGTATAGCCACCACTTATACTTCCAGAATAAAAAATAGAACGAGAGTTTATTCTAAAATTATCAGAAATTCTAAACTCAGATCTCGCTTGTAGCCAATATCCAATTCCATGATAAAAATCATGCAGACCTAAGAGTCGTCCATAAACTTCAGAGTCAATTGCAAAGCTAGTATATTTTGTATTTTTTATAAGTCTTGAAGGATCATTTTCAATTTTTTCTTTTAAGTTCTTATTTTCTACAGCTGTAGGATAATTAGCTTTTAGATTCAAAGTTACTAAAAGAGCTATAATAATATTTTTCATGATTTCTTTTAAATCAAGCACTCTAGCCGGTCAATAATTTTGATATTATTCTTTATTAAGAAGTTAACTTGAAAATTAAGCAAAAAAAAACCTAGACCGAAGGCCTAGGTTTTTAATTTTACTTAATTGATTCTTTAAACAATTTCATAACAGTCATAAGAAGCAGAGAAGAATTAATTGCTTGGATAAAACTTAAACTTAAATAACGCTGATGTTTTAT
>CALHLC010000034.1 GCA_938034385.1 uncultured Bacteriovoracaceae bacterium | reverse complement strand
ATTGGAGACGTGCCCGAGTGGTCCAAGGGAACAGTTTGCAAAACTGTAAAGCCGCCGGTTCAAATCCGGCCGTCTCCTCCATCATTTATTAATCTGTCCGTTTCATAAAAATCAAAAGAATCTAAGTTATCTAAATCATTATAGGATGAATCTAATCATGGTTTAGCTCTACTTTCAGTAAAACTGTCTGTGAATATCTACTCTTGTCTCTTGTTGGCTTTTATTTGGCTTACTCTTTGCTTAAGTCTTAAAAATACAAGTTTTTATTTTTTTAAGCCAAAAGTTCATGTTTCAACAATTTTTGTATGTCGACGAACTTCGGAATATGAAAACGAATAGCTATTTTTTAAGTGTTTAATACTATTAATAAAAATCTATAATTTTAGAGAGTTACTACTTTTTTTGTTCTCTTTATTTCTCTAGACTGTAGGACACCTGTAACTCATCGGTAGATCACTTTGACCTGCGAGATTTTAGGTTTGAAAATCGAGAAGCCTGAAGTATGTAAATGTAATCAATTTTAGCGAGATCTAGACTTTGAGACTAATTCTATAATTTATCAGATTACAGTACAGCAGCGATTAGACTAGTCAGTAGTGGAAGGCCAAACCTCTATTGAAAATTGTAGTCGAAAAAATATCTTATCTCTGTAAAATTTCTTGATCTATAGGTGAACTAACTTAAGATTCTAACTCTGGAATTTTTATAATTGCCCAATAAGCATCCAGCTTTTCAAGCAAAGAAGAAAGTTGCCCTCTATCAATAGGCTTCACGATATATCCAGAAACATGTGATTTATAAGCTGAGTCTATATCAAATTGATTCTCACTTGAAGTAATTACAAATACAGGTAGCTTTGTAAGAGCTTGATCTGACCTGACTATTTCCAAAAATTCTAGTCCATTCATCCTTGGCATATTTAAGTCTAATAAAACAACAACCTTTCCAACAAGCTCATTATCATTTGCCCGGAGAAGATCTAAAGCTTCTTGTCCATCTCTAGCTCGCACTAGAGGATTAGAGATTTTAAGTTTCTTAAAAGCTCGTTCCATTCCCTCTGCATCAATATCATCATCTTCAACAAGTAGGACAGTTATCATATCAGAGCTCATCTAAATCCTTTAGTGTAAGTTTTCATTTATAGGCCAGGTAAATATAAAGTTTGTACCACGACCAATTTTAGATTCAATGTTAATTTGGCCACCTTTAGAATTAACGATTTTTTTTACAATTGCTAATCCAACCCCAGTACTTTCAATATTGTCTTTTGGATCTAATGTTTGAAACATTTCAAATATTTTATCATGAAATCTAGTCTCTATTCCTGGTCCATCATCTTTGATACTAATTTCCACTTTGTTACTAAGCAACCTAGATCTGACCTCTATAAGACCTTTATCTATATTGTCATGATATTTTACTGCATTATTGATTAAATTGGAGATTACTTGAGTCAGTTTCACTTTTTGCGTTACTAATTGGATTGAATCTATCTTTAAACTATACTTAAATGGTGAAGTTTCACTTTCTTCTTTTATAATTTGATTGACTAATTTTTTTAAATTAAATTCTTCGAGCTCCTTGTTGCTAGAGTTTACTTTAGAATATTCAAGAATTCCTTTGATCAGATTTTGCATTTTGGTAACTTGTTGTCTTATTCGAGTAATATTCTTTTTTATAGTTGGAACATATTCATTATCAGTATTAAAAAAATCTTCTAAATCGTCTTCTAGAAAACTAGCTACATTACCAATTCCACGTATGGGGGCTTTTAAGTCATGAGACGCTATATATGCAAATTTCTCCAACTCATCATTACTAATTTTAAGCTTTTCTTCAGATTTAACTTTTAAGTGATATTGACTTCGATAGGAAGCACAAAGAAGGTAAGTTGAAATTACAAGAAGAATTGAAATAAGTCGGCTTGTGATTAAAACTAATGTTAGTTTTTCTGTAGATAGAATGACTGCTACAATTATGAGAAGTAGAGATAAGATAGTTGTGGTTTTTATATGCTTTTCTTCTTTAGATAAAAATAAAGAAGCACATACAGGGAGGATATACAGGTTACTGCTTACAACACCTAGAGGCATCACTAAATCGATAACAAAAATTATTCCAGTAAAACAGAAAAAGGTAAATGACTCTAATGTAATAGAATAAGAACGATCTTTATTCATTTTAATTATAATTTTTTATTATCTTTAACTAACTTACTTTCATCGATATTGTTTAAGAAATAAATTAGCTTCGGAACATAAGGAATTAATGAGGCCGCAGTTAAAACGGATGCAATAGCCGTGATAATCTTAATAATTCCAGATAAATAATATCTCGACTGCCAGACATTTACAATTTCTAACAAATGAGTAGTTCCACAAGCGAGAATGAAAATTGCAAATAATAAGAACAAGCGATTAAAAGGAAGTTTTCCTTTTGTTTTTGAAGAAATATAAACTAGCACTAATGGAATTGCATAATAGGATAAAGTAATTACAGCGTCTGAAATTACATGCATTAATAGAATATCTGTTTTCCAAAGGTAGCAATGCCCATGAGGCATAAAATCGTGCATATCCATAAAGATCCTTTATTTTTATTCATTTATAACTGATTAAAAATAGATTGAGAAATATGTTGGAGGAATTTTGATACTGTTTCAATTTAGCTAGAGATAAAAAAGTGCCTTTATATAAAGATCTCTAAGAGTTTTTTACTAAAGACACCTTTATTAAACAGGTTGGTCCGTATTTACTATGGTAAGTGGTTAATATCTTAAAGTAAAAGCATGAAATACCAGCTTAGATTGAATAGCTTAGATCTTAAAATTTCCAAGTGTCATATATAGCAATATCTTTTTGAATTAAACCGTTTTTGTCACAATTAAATCATTAATTTCTCTATAAAGTTAAGAAAGTTTTTAATGAATTTCTAAATACTGTTGAGCTTAAGAAGGTAAGATTACGATTGTTGCAAAGCTTTTAATTAATTTAGCAATTTTTTGAACCTCTAAGGAATTATTACCTTTGATCAGATAGCCTGTAACCCCTAACTTATAAGCTTGAACTTTATCTTGAGCATTACAAGTCGTTGATAAAATAAAAACAATGGTATTTCTAAAACGTTCTAGTGTTCTAAGTTCACTTAAAAATTCAAAACCATCCATTTTAGGCATTTTTAAATCTAATAAGATGATGAAACTTGAACCTTCTTCACTACTTCGTAATGTTTCTAACCCTGTTTCTCCATCTCTACTTAATATAATTTCATTTTTTACATCTAGTTTTTCTAAAGAGTCTTTCATGATTTTTAAATCAAGTGAGTCGTCATCAATCATTAAAATTCTTGTTTCTTTATTAATATCTCGCTCTAAATTCATTCTTTTAAGACTTTAAAATTGGATCAATTTCTTTTGGCCAGGTAAAATTTACGATCAAACCATTTTGACCATTGCTAGGGAGACTAAGCCAAACTGTTCCTCCATAGCTGGTAACGATTTTTTTAACTGAAGTTAAACCGATACCACTTGTTTCAATTTCATCTCTTGAGTGTAATGTTCTAAATAGATCAAAGACTACATCAAAGTATTTTTCTTCTAGTCCTGGTCCATTGTCTTGGAATTTAAAGAGAATGAAGTCTTTTTTATCTAACGTGCTAACTTTGATCAATCCATTTCGAGGATCTCTATTGTTATATTTTATTGCATTTTCTATTAGGTTTTGAAAAATAGAAGTTAAGAGACCAACCTTAGTTTGAATGATAGGCATTTCATCGAAAGACAATTTTACTTTTTTGGGATTAGGTAAACTCTCAAAAACACTCTCTAGTAATTCTTTAGTATCACATTCTTTCACAACCTCTTCACTCCTGCCCACACGAGAGTACAATAAAAGTGAGTTTAATAAATTATCTAGTCTATTTACTCGTGAGATTAAAATATTTAGTGCTTCTTTAGATTCTTTGGATAAATTGTTAACTTCATCTTCTAATACAACACTTGATAAATAATTTATTGCTCTTAAGGGAGAGCGAAGATCATGAGAAGCAATAAGAGCATACTTTTCTAGGTCTTCATTACTTTGTACTAATTCTTTTAATCGATGAAGTTGCCAAAGGCCTGATAGTTTAGTTTGCAAGCTTTGAGCTATTTCAATATCTTTCGTACTCCATGCCTCGCATTGATTTTGTACGGTATCTTTATATTCTTTAAAAGATGCTCTAGGTAAAAGTCTTAATCCTTGTTCATCGGAGTGCAAGTCTTTTTCTGGACTGCCGGCCCATGAAATAGTTTGAGAGATTTGATTTCTAAAAAAAATCAAATCAACTTGGTTGACTCCATTTAATAAGTTTAAAATTAAACACCCAGCACTTGATTCTAGTTCTAAATTAGGAATTTCATCCTTTAAGTTTTCAGATGAAATAATAGGGTTTATTTCAAGATCCTCTTTAAAGTGTTTTAGAATTTCATGGCAAGTTTTTAGGTCGGGACAACCACCATGAAATTTAAATTTCTTATCTTCTCTATAGGCAATACCGTCAATATTTAATAGAGTGCTAAATTTATTTACAACAAGTTCCCAAAACCTTCCAGGATTAAACCTTTCGTTTTTATCTAGTGCTATTTCTTTGATTAAAGAGTTCAACTTACGATTTTCTTTTTCCTTTAAAATTTCATAAGTATTAGAAATTACTAGACCAAGAACTTTTGAAGCTAATTCATAAGTTGCTATGACCTCAGGCCTGTGATCAATTTCTTGATAATGATGAGTTGCAAAAAGTCCCCATAGCTTTCCACGAATAATTATTGGTAGAGTCATCGATGATTTTACTGTCATGTTTTGTAAATATTGAATATGAGCTGGATGAGTTCCTCTTAATACAGCAAGAGTCATATCTATAGGTTCATTATTTTTAGATAGTAGTTTAACATCTTTTTTATTCACATTTTGAATAACTCTAATTGGAAGTTTCAAAAATAGTTCTCGAGCTTGAGGAGGAATATCAAAAGCAGGAAATCTCAGACCAAGATAAGATTTAATACCATCTTTTTTAGATTCTGCTACTACTTCACCTGAATAATCTACTCTGAATTTATACGCCATGACCACATCAAACCCACTTATTTCTCTAAGTTGCTCAACTGCAACTTTTAATAAGTCTTCAATTGATTTGTATTCAAACTGTTTTCCAATTAAGCGCTGAATTTTATCTACCCCTTGAGCAACTCCAGAAAATTGAGCAGCTACGTAAACGAGCTCAAGAATGAAGTTTTTCTGAGTTTGATGAACACTGACTTGCAAATTTCCTGCTCGACCTTTAACTATACAAGCGTATTCTCTTTGTCGATTTGAGCTGTCTTGTTTTAGAGCTGTTTTAATATCAGATATTTCATTTTCTGAAAAAAGAATACTTAATTCACTACCAAAGATTTCTTTATTCTCAATTTCAAGATATTCTTGAATATTTTCAGAGTAAGCTAATATAAGTTCAGTCTCTAAACTTACTGCAATCAAGCACCCATGTGGCTGAATACTACCAGGAGTATGTATAGGATCTTTATCGCAATTTTCGATCGCTTCTTTTTCAGCTGCTTTCTTTTTTAATAAATCATCTGTCATTGAAGAACCATTTTATCAGCTACTTGACTGAAAATTTTCTTTGATTGCTCAATGATCCCGTTTGATTGTTTTTCAAATTTATTTAAAGCCTTTATAGTTCTTGGCCACCTTAGTTTTATCCCCTGATTCATTAAAGTAAGATAACCATGCCTTAAATTTTTTGTTTCTTTATTATCTTTAAGTTTTTTTAACAAAACGATTGAACCTAAAGCCGATCCTTCAAAGACATAAGCTGTTCCTAATAATAAACCTTTTTCAGACTTCATCAATTCTTTGCTAAAGGAGCTAGGTATTTCTGTTAAAGTTAATCCACATGAAGCGATATCTTTATCAAGCTCGTCTATAATTTCAGTGCTTCGTTTGGGGAGTTCTAAAAATTCAGATGACTTATCTAAATTTTTAGCATGTTCTGTATAAAGACTTTTCATTGCCCTTAAGAATTTACAATATCCTTTAAGTGTATCAACCGAAGCGTTTTGACTTGTGACCTTTTCAGCTAATCTATGTAGCGCTCCTGTCTGGATTCTTAATTGCTCTCTAACGGACACTTGTTTCACCTTTATTGTTTACTTTATTTGACTAAGTTTATTTTAGTTTAACAGATATGAAAACCAAGAGAATTTGTAAAAAATTTATTCAAACTTACTTATTTAAGCTATAAAGCAGCTTTGTGTCATATCTAGCATATTAAGAACATTAATTATAATTAGTTTGAAATAAATCATTAGTTTTATAATCATTAGGTTATTAATAGATGTTGGTAAAAGAAGAAATGAAATGAATTTAAATTCTATTTATATTATCGATGACTCAGAAAATCAACGCAGTCTTTTAAGACAGGCTCTTGACTCTGTAGATATGGATGTTCCTATTTTTGAAGTCAGTACTGGGCAAGAGGCGATGGAGCTCTTTGTTCAAGATAAGTATAAAAAACAATTTCCTTCTTTAATTTTTCTAGACATAAATGTTCCTATTGTAGGAGGAATAGAGTTTTTGGAAAATTTTGAAAACTTAAAAACTCGTGAACCTGAGTATAATTCTATTGTTTTTATGATGTTTAAGCCTTCAGCTGACGATGATAAAAAACGAGACGCCTATAAGTTTGAATGTGTAAAAGACTTTATTATTAAGGGGCGTTATGATGATGTGTTTTTATGTGAGAAATTAAAATCCCACTTTAAGAATGTAGGTTAGTCTCAAGTTTAGATATACTGTGTCAATCTCTAAAGCTTAAAAATTAATATAAAATTTTTGGATACTTGTGATTAAAACTAACCTAATATCGGTTACATGGGCAATTTAAGACCTATTGCTTTTTTAGACGATGATGAACTTGATTTAGAACTTTTTAAAATGGCCTTAAAAAGAGTCGAAGATAAGATCCCTATTTCTATTTCATCTTTTAAGTTTTTTCAGTTTGAAAAAGAGTTGTTACACTCTATAAATCAAAATCAATTTAGACTTATTATTTCTGATTTAAACTTGAGAGGAAGATCTTCATTGGAGATGATCGAAGGAATTCGAAAAATTGATGAACATTACTCAAAAATTCCAATTATTATTTTTTCTAACTCATCTTTTGAGCAAGATATCGAGAAAGCAAAAAAATTCCAAGTTACTGACTTCATTACTAAGCCTTCTCGTTTTGAAGATTTCAAACAAGTGATTATTGATATATTGAATAAGCATCTTAGTTAAAAACTATTATATAGTATTTGTATTCTCATTTTTGGCATTGAATTGCTAATTTTGCCAGAAAAAATTACTGATAGGCAAATAAACTGATCTCAAAATTTTAATTTAATGGCATGAAACTTGCTATTTAAGTCAATAACTTTCGTTAAGAGGAATTGTCATGAGTAGAGAAGAGAATATTTACGAACCATTTACTTCTATTAGTAAACTACTTCCTTACTTTTCATATGTTGATATTAAATATAAAGATAATCTTTTTTATAAAAGAGGAACTCTATCAGTTTATTCTGATCAGATAAACTTCAGTGTTTCTGCTCTAGGAGTAAGCAAGATAAATTTAGTCAAAGTGCTTGAAAAAAAAGCTATCACTAGAATTAAGTTGTGGAAAAAATATTTTAAATTAGCTGCGTGAGAATTAGCCATTTTGTAGCCAGCTAAATAGTGGAGCTTTAATGATAAAGACAAAAAAAAATATTCTAAAAGATAAATCTTTTGAAACTCAGTATTTGAGCTATTTGCCTAAATTACCGTCAGTAAATAATTCTAAAAATGTTGTTGTCATTGCACCAGCTTTTGGACTCCCAGCTCATTTTTATCATTATTTTTCTAAGTATCTGGCTCAAAAAGGTTATCTTGTTCATGTACTTGATTACCCTAATACTATTAAGCGTAACCCAAAGAATTTCAAAGAAACATCAATATTTGATTGGTCAACAAGCTTAAGAAATTTAGTTCTATTGAAAGCTAATAATTATCCAGGTCAAATGACTCTAATCGCTCATAGTGTTGGTGCGATTGTTGCTATCCTAGGACAATTAAATAATTACGTTGATAACTATATTTTCATGAATGCTTCTCAGCCTATATACCATGAATCGATTATTGGGCTAACATACAAAAAATTTAGATCATTTATAATGGAACATGATTGTTACCCAAGGTCTATGAACTCACTACTTAAATATGATATTCCTCCTAAAGTAGCCTTAGAGTATTATCATTGGTCTAATCCACTTAGCTTCAATCATATACTTTCTAGAATAAATTTACCTAAAAAGAAAATTCAATTCTATTATTCAAGTGATGATAAGCTTATAAATAATGAAAGGTCGGAGAAATTTTTCAAAGAAGTATTTAAAGACAATATGATTGTAACCCACCTTATACCTGAAAGTTATAATCTATTAGAGATTGGTCATGTTGGGACCTTTAAAATGAGAAGATATGAAAAAATATTTAAACAATTAAAGTTAACTAAGGAGTTAAATTATGAAACTAATTTTATTAAGCCTTTTTCTATGTACTCAAACTCTCATGGCAGGACCCAAGATATGTGAGTTCTTCAACTTAAGTGAAACTCAAAGAAAGAAAATCCATGATATGGTTGATAGAGACCGTCTTGCTCTGGAGAGTTTGGAAAGTGAATATGCTGAAGGTATTAGGTTGTACGATTCATATCTTGAGAATTATCCTAATATTACCATTTTTATTCCAGATTTAACTAGATCTATTAGTCAATCGAGACAAGAAATTGAAGAGATTCATTTGAACCAATTTCTTTATGTTTTTTCTAATATTTTAGATGAAAAACAAAGATCACTTATTCCAACTTGTACAAAAAAGTTGAAGCAATTAATTCGTTAAGATTCATAAAAGTTAAAGAAAGGTTGAGAGTAAATTCTCTCAACCTATAATACTTCTTAGTCAAACTTTAATAGAAAAAGACTGTTAAGTTTAGGGGCAGTGGATTGTTGGGTTCATGAGATTTATTTCAATTATACTAATAAGTAAAACTGAAATATATAATTGCATTTGACTAGAGAAGGTGAATTTGTTTTCAATCTTGAATTTCATAAAATTTTAACCTAAGTAAATATAATTCTATTAATTGGTAAGTAAGCAAGAACAATGCCAAGAAATAGTGCTCTTTATAACTTAATAGGCTTTAGGGAAAATACTTAAGAGAGATCGAGCAAGGAAATTTCATCAGCTCAGATAACTAGAATTTGTTTCAACTTGTGAAATAAAAAATATTGCTTTGAAGGACAATGACAAAGAAACACTTTCTGACAATTGAATTGTCTTTTTTGAGAGTTGAATGTGCAGAGATCTACTCTTATCTAAATTAATAGATTTAAAACTGGCATCACTATTGCATTAAGATAAGAAAAAATATTAATTTTTCTAGGAGGGAAGAATGGAAGAGTTATTAGTTGAAAATACATTTGAAGATGCAATTGAAGAGTATTCACTAAATACTGCATATTTCTTAACCGAAAATTTGGAATGTGAATTTGTTGATGAAACTGAATTGTTAAAGTTGTTCTAGATTTTTTTCGACAACTTCCTTGTGAGCTCTATTGAACTCATTTTCATACCACTAGTTCGATCAATGGAAATAGATTTTCAGAACTAGTGGTTTTTTTGTTCTATATATTACTTTCTTCAATCTGAATATCAGGTTGGGAAAAACTTTCAGTTTGTGCTTTTTTTCTAGTTATTTGTTTAATGAGTTTTTTACCAACTTGATCTAATACTTGATTGAGAGATCTATCTTTTGCCTTAGCATAAAAGATTCCATATTTTGAATTTAAAATGATCGAAGCACTCATAAATCTCTCATCATATTTATCAAAATTACATATCAACGAATTAAGCGAGTTTGTTATCATTGATCTTAGCTTCTGATTTATAAATTTTTTCGAGTCATCGCTAAATGGAATTCCTCTGTACTTTACTTGAATATTCAATTTGCCCTCCTAGATGAATTTCAAAATTCTTATACATTTATGAGCAATCTTTGTGCCAGGTTAAATGTAAAAGAAACACCGATTAGAAAAAAATTTGTCAATTTGTGCTGTCGATTTACTAATAATGACAAGTTTTATGACTAAAGCTACTTAAATTCATTCGTTTATATTGGTATCGATTTTGCATCAATTAATTGCTCAAGAGGTAGTTTAATAAACAGGAGGTTTATGTTGGATAAAAACAATGAAATTTTTAAAAGTTCTGATTACTTTAATCAACCATTCGATGGCTTTTATTTTCAGAAAAAAAGATCATGGAGAAAGTTAAATTTATTAGGATATTTTTTTCGCTTGAAGAGAAATAAAAATAAACAACTTAAAGTTTAGTTGTTTGATGAAGATTTTTATATTCTTTATTTTTTTTGGTTGTACAGAAGCAAATACCAAGTTAAGTCGATCATTGATAAGTGTTGATATTGCTAAAATTAATCTCAACTTAGATCTTCATAGACAACTAGGTTCACATCTTATTGCTCCGACCTCATATACTTTGTTACTAAATTCTCTTGAATACTTTAACAATAACAAGATCGTTTTCTCGTCTAGTGAAAATATTTTGAAAGAATACATAATATTTTTAAAAAATGTTCAAAAGAGTTATAAATATTTCAAGCCAATTTTAGAAGTGAGGGAAAAAGCACTACGTGCTAGATTTAAAAATATTGATGAAATTAATCGTATCGATTCTAATCTTCGATATTTAGGAGCTCTTTTTGAAAACAAAGAATATTCTAAGGTTTTAAAACTGATTAAAGATGTTGAAGGATATTATGAATTTGCCGTAATAAAAAAAGCTTCCTCAAGATATGGTCCATTGAACCTTAAGTAGAAGTTTAATTTGCTAAATCTACTAGGATTAGTCTTTTTAAAAGGTCAATAAACTGATCTAATGGTTCTGATTTTGCAAGGAAATATACATCTTTATTTTGAGTAGCATTGGATTTTAAAATAGTACTCTCAAGATTAGTCATAAATATTATTGGGGTCTTGTCATCTGACCAGTTTTTCATGATGTGTATAAGCTCTAACCCTTTACCATCTGGAAGATTTTGATCAATTACTGCAATATCAAACTTCTTATCATTCCAGATAAGTTCAGCATCTTTGACTTTTGTTGCCCAAGTAATATTAATTGGAAGTTTAGATTTTTTGATTCCTCTTTCTAGAATAGTTTTATCTTCATCTGAGTCTTCAAGAATTAGCATTTCAAAAGAGTCTTTAATCATTTTGTGTTTCCTTAATAGAGCAGATGATTACAGACTTCAATTAAGAGATCAAGAAGAGCGTTGCGTTATTAATGACAACTTGGTCAAAATAGTTCTATCTTAGTTTTGAAAAATTGGACTTAAAAGTAAAAATAGAGCTTCATTATCAATAGAATACTAGTACTTTTTTAGAAGATGATATATAGTTTCTGGGTAAATAGTGTGAATTTCAAGAAAGTTTGCCCTGACTTACCTAGTTATGAGGAGATTAAATTGAAAGGTAACATTAGCCATATTGTAGGTATTGGTGCAAGTGCTGGTGGCCTTGAAGCTCTTGAAGATTTTTTTCGTGAAATCCCCTCTAATTGTAGTGCTGCTTTTATTGTAATCCAACATCTATCCCCAGATTTTAAAAGTTTTATGCCTGAGATTTTAAAACGATCAAATGACATGCCTATCTACACTGCAGAAGATGGAATGGATGTTGTTCCAAATGCTATCTATGTTCTTCCACCAAAAAAAAATTTAGTAGTGAGAGATAGAACAATTTTCCTAGATGCGATTAATAGAACTAATATTCCTAATAGACCGATTGATTTATTTTTTCGATCTTTAGCAGAAGATAGAAGTGTTAAACCAATAGGAATAGTTTTATCTGGAACTGGTAGTGATGGATCTATTGGGATAAAGTCGATAAAGGATGCTGGTGGAATAGTTTTAGTTCAAGATCCTGACTCTGCAAAATTCGATGGGATGCCTAGAAGTGCTATTGCAACAAATGATGTAGATCTCACTGGAACTCCAGTTGAGCTAGCAAAAAATGTATGCTCACACCTTCTTGGGAATCTTCGAGGAGAAATAAAAGAAATTGAGGACGACAGAACTGATGTTTATAAATTATTTAAATTAATTGAAAATAAATATGATGTTGATTTTTCTTTATATAAAACCCCAACTATCAAACGTAGAATTACCAAGCGATTAGAAATTCATCGTTGTAAAAACATAGATGCATACTTAAGATATATTGATAAGAATCCAGGAGAAGTTACAGCTCTATATTATGATATGTTAATTGGCGTAACTCAATTTTTTCGAGATAAAGAAGCTTTTTCTATTCTTGAAAAAAGTGTGTTGCCAACATTGCTAAAAGATAAAAAAGACCACGACGAAGTGAGAGTATGGACTCCGGGATGTGCTTCTGGTGAAGAGCCTTATAGTATCTCATTATTACTACATGAATACGCAAGGAAAACTAAAAAGAAACTAAAAATTAAAATTTTTGCAACTGATATTGATGAAAATATTTTATCAAAAGCAACCGATGGACTTTATTCTGAAGAGTCCGTGAAGCAAGTTGATTCTTCAATTCTTAAAAGATATTTTTCTCGTAGAGATTCAGGGGAGTATCAAGTTAACCCCAAAATTAGAAAAAGTATTGTGTTCGCAAGACATAACATCCTAAAAGATCCTCCTTTTACTAAGATGGATCTTGTTACATGTCGAAATTTACTTATTTATATAGGAGAAGAAGCACAAGAGAGTATTTTAGGTTATTTTTATTTCTCTCTCAGGGCCGATGGGGCTCTATTTTTAGGACCTAGTGAAACTTTGGGTAAGTTTCAAAGAGCATTTAAGGTAATTGATAGAAAATGGAAGTTATTTCAAAAACTGGGTACTAATGAAGTTCATCGTATCCCTAATAACTCTTCAAGTATTGGGTTTCCTCTGCTTTCTAGAAATAATAATAAGCGTAGAAGTAATTCGATTGAAAATTTTCAAACTGCCGAATTAAGATCAGCTTTTGATAATTTACTCCTAAGCTATATCCCTTCTGGTTTATTAGTAAATGAAGAATTAAAGTTATTTCATGTTTTTGGTGATGCAGGTAAACATTTGTCTAACAAAGCTGGTCCAGCGAGTAATAATTTAAAATCCATGTTGAACGAAAAAGTGTTTTTAACTTTATCTGTAGCTATTCAAAGGGCCAAAAGAGAAAAAAAATCTGTTAGGTATGTAGGGGTAAGAAATGAAGGAGCAGATTCAGAAATTTCAGTTTTTGTTAATCCTATTCAACTTAATGGAACAGTTGGTTCTCATTACTTTGTATCATTAGAGCCAGAAAATGTTACTAAATCTAAAGTTGATCAAACGAATGCTCAAGTCGAGTCAATTACTTCTACTGAGCGGTTTCAGATTTTAGAAGATGAATTACAAAATACTCGAGAAAACCTACAAGCAACAATTGAGGAACTAGAGACTACCAACGAAGAATTACAATCTACAAATGAAGAGCTCTTAGCTTCTAATGAAGAATTACAATCTACGAATGAAGAACTTCATTCGGTCAATGAAGAGCTCTATACTGTAAATACAGAATATCAAAATAAAATTGATGAACTTACACAATTATCTAACGATGAAGAACATTTTCTTTATGCTACCAATGTTGGAGCTGTCTTCTTGACAAACAATCTACATATTCGAAAGTTTACTCCAGTGGCTAAAAGTGTTTTTAATATTCTTCCTCAAGATTTAGGAAGACCGATTGATCATATCACTCATAATATGATTGATGTTGATTTGTACTCGGTTTCTAGACAAGTTTTTCAAAATAACTCTGAAGTCGTCATTGAGGCCGAGACTAATCTTGGTAGAAAAATATTTTGTAAAGTTTTTCCATATAAACTCAGTCAAGGTGACCCTGACGGTATCGTTATTACCTTTGTTGATATGACTGAATTAAGAGAAGCCGAAAGAACTGCCTTTAAAGCAAAAAGCTCAGAGAGGTCACTACTAGCTATTATGGATCAAATTACTGATGGTTGGTGGGATAAAAGCTTAGAAGATAAAAGTGAGAAACACTTTTTTAGCCCTAAGTTTAAAAAAGTTTTAGGATATGAAGATCATGAACTTTTAAACTCAGCAAAAACCTGGAAAGACCTTGTTGTCACAGAGGATAGAGAAAAAGCAGAGAAAGCTTTTATTGATCATCGAGATAATAATGAAAAATATGATTTAACCTTAAGATATAAGCATAAGGATGGATCAGTTATTTCTATGATTAGTAAAGGCCATGTTGTACGAGATGAGAAAGGCAAGCCAATTAGAATGATTGGAATTAATACTAATATCACTAAAGAACAAGGTTTTGTTTCATGAGAACCCAAAACCGAGGAAAGCTTAGGTAAGTTATGGGAATCAGAGTTAAGGTTATTTCACAAAACCCTACAGACTTTGTTTTATTAGACTCTATGTTTCGTAGAGCAAAAAATAATGGAATTATTCCCAATTTTGATAATGTTTATAGTTATGGTGATATCTCTAGTGCGATCTCAGAAGAATCCACCGGGGATCCAACGTGTTTTTTTATATGTCAACGTTATGGAGAAGAGGACTATAACGTAATTCGCCAAATTAGATTAAATAAGGACTTTCTCTTTGCTCCAGTTGTCGTAGTAGGAGAGAACGAAACACCTGAAATGATAACAGATTTTATTAAGCATGGTGTGCAAGTTTATGTTAAGAAAAGAGATCTAGACAATGAAAAGTTTTCCCAACTTCTAAAAACGATTTCGGGGAAAGTTAAAATTTGGGAGAATTTAAAATCTCAGCAAGTTAAAAAAAATGAACACTTAGCAATTGTTTCTCATGATTTAAAAAGTCCCTTAACTATTATTAAATCTTATATGAATATTATTCTCAATGATAAAAGTCTTGATTTACCAGAATATGTTACTGAGAAGCTTAAACGATCTAAGTACAATGCAGAACTTGCTTTAAACTTAGTCATGAATATCCTTGATGAATTTAGAGCAAAAAGAAACTGGCGTTTTGAATATAAAAAGACTCTCTTTAATAAGTTAGTCCAAGAGAGTTGTGATAATCTAGCTCTTAAGATTAGTCAGAAGAATTTAAAGATTGACTTTAGTGCAGATGAAGATTTTTATGTCTATGCTGACGTAAAGTCTATGTTGCAACTGATAACAAATGTTCTGGATAATGCTATTAAATATTCACCAGAAAACGGGACTATCTTCGTTAAGCTTAGAATTTATACGAGTAATGCTGTTTCAACTGATAGAAATAAGAAGTTTGTTAATTTGATCATCGCTGATGAAGGAGAAGGAATACCTAAAGATAAACTTGCTCTAGTTTTTGATTCTTATCAAAGAGTAGATGATAAAGAAGAAGCTGAGAGTTTTGGGTTAGGACTTAGTATTTGTAAAAGAATATGTCAGTTTCACCTTGGTCGCATTTGGGCCGTAAACAGAACTCCTTCTGGAGCAGCGATTCATGTCCTATTACCCGTTTTTAACTCTAAAGATATGATTCAAGATAATGGAACGAAAGACCTTTTAGAAAAACCTGTTTCTGGAAATGAAGTTAACTCTGATTTAATAATGTCCAACGAAAAAAAAGAAATCTTAGTAGTTGATGATTTAGAAGATATCCGTATTTTAACTTCTGAGGTTTTGGATAATTTAGGGTTTGAAGTTAAAACTGCTAGTAATATTGAAGAAGCATTTTTATGTGTTCAGAAAAAAACGCCAGACTTAATAATGTTAGATTTAAATATGCCTGGAGGTAGTGGAGAAATTTTCTTGGATAGATTACACACTTTTCCATTATTATCTAAAATCCCTGTTTTTATTTACAGTGTTTTGAAATCTGATGTCACTTATTCCAAATGTATAAAAAAAGCGCACGGATTTTTTCAAAAACCTTTGGCCCCGGCGGAGTTTGTATCAAAAACAGCACTTTTGTTAAATTGGCAATATACTAATTTTCATTTAGGCACCAAGCAGCAAGACACCGAAAACGCTAAGGTATTATTAGTAGATAACTGTATAGATAATCATGAGATTTTGAAATATTTTTTAGTTGATAGTACACATACTCTAGTTAGCTCCATGAGTGGAGAAGATTGCCTCAATAAAATCCAAAAGGAGAACTTTGATATTATTTTAATGGATATCTCTATGCCTGGGTTAAATGGCTATCAGACACTAGAGAGGCTTAGGAAATGGGAAGATGAAACTAATCAAAAGTCCCGGATGCCAGTACTAGCATTCTCTGTTAAAGATGTTGATCTAGATACAAACCTGGCTAAACAGCATGGATTTGATGGATTTTTGGAAAAACCAATTGGTGCCAAACGAATCGCCGAAGTAATCAATCTATACTGTAGTTAGAAAAAACTAGAAAAAATTATTTGAGAAATATAAAAATTTTTCTATAATTATATTAGGAAAACTTGTTGAGTTAGGGTTGTTTCTTTGTTAAAAAATTTTAAGGAGAACATGGATGTTCAATACGGAAAAGAAAAATATTTCAGAAAAAGATTATCATTTTACATTATTACAAGAGAATTATTTAATGCGAAGAAAGCATGATATCGGTGTCTTTAGGAAAGCTAATGAGCAAAAAGATTTTGAAAAAATCAAAACAATGGCTCATCAAATAGTAGGTAATTCAGAGATGTATGGATTTGGTAGCTTAGGAGTCTTTGCTAAAGATATTCTTTTATATAGCGATCAAAAAAATCAAGATTTAATAGAGGAGTCTATTATTAAATATAATCATTTTTTAGATACTCTTGAAGTGTAAAAACTTACTTTGCTATTTCTCTATTTTGCTCTAGTTTCCTATATATTGTCCGCCAATTTTTCCCAAGGATCTCTCCTGCTTTAACTTTATCATTTTCGGTATGATCTAATACAAACTTCATGTATTCGTGCTCTAATTCTTTTAAAGTTGGTAGTTT
This sequence comes from uncultured Bacteriovoracaceae bacterium, assembly GCA_938034385.1. GTDB lineage: Bacteria > Bdellovibrionota > Bacteriovoracia > Bacteriovoracales > Bacteriovoracaceae > JAHDHG01. Next base: position 9,649 of record CALHLC010000034.1, on the reverse strand, counting down.
ACTAAAGATGGATTCGGAAAATTGATTTGATTTTGGTCGATCTGGCTTGAAAGAGGAAATATCTTCAACACTAAGTTCATCACTAGATGATAGGATTAAAGCTCTCTCAATAGTGTTCTCCAACTCTCTGACATTTCCTTTCCAGTACATTCCTTCTAAGATATCAAGTGCAGACTTGCTAATACTCGCGACACTACATTGATGAATCTTTTTATATTTCTTTAAAAAGTGAGACGTTAAATATGGGATATCTTCTTTTCTCTCACGTAAAGGAGGAACCGATATAGGGATAACACATAATCTATAATATAAATCTTCTCTAAACTTGCCTGTAGAAATTAAATCATCTAAAGACTGGTGAGTTGCAGATATGATTCTAACGTTTACATCTTCATATTTATTGCTCCCAAGAGGTTTAACTTTTCTTTCTTGCAAGACTCTTAATAGTTTGACTTGTAAATTTAGTGGCATGTCACCTATTTCATCTAAAAAAAGAGTTCCACCTCTTGCTTCTTGAATGAGTCCTCTTCTATTAGAATCAGCTCCAGTAAAAGCACCTTTGACGTGACCAAAAAGTTCTGACTCGAGGAGGTTTTCAGGGATAGCCGAGCAATTAATGGCAATATAAGGAGCTTCAGGGTTTTGACTATTTTTGTGTAACGATTTAGCAACAACTTCTTTACCTGTACCACTTTCACCAGTTATTAAAACATTTGCCATCGTAGGTGCAGACTTAAGAATGAGACTAAAGACTTGCTGCATGCTTTTACTTTTACCAATAAAATTCTTATCGAATTGCTCTATTGTGTTTAATCTTTTTTTTAAACTAAGATTTTCTTTTTCTAATGAGCTATATTGAGTTGCATTGAGAATTGAATTTTTTAAATGATCCAGATTGAAAGGTTTCTGAATGAAATCATATGCTCCTTTTTTTAAAGCTGTAACAGCATTTTTGACTTGGCCATGAGCTGAAATTAAGATAATTGGTGCTTCTATTCCTGATGTTTTAACATAATCAACAATCTCCATTCCGGACTTACCTGGAAGCATGAGATCTGAAATGATCAAATCATAATTGTTATCATCTAGTGATTTTTCAAACTTCATAGGGCAAGAAAAAGTTGTAACTTTAAAGTTATTGGAACTTAAGTAAGCTTCAAGAAGAACAACCATGTCTATGTCGTCATCTAAAAGAGCAATGTGAAACAGTTTATCCAAAATTTTCTCCCATCCATTAGTTGATAATTTAGATAATTCATTAAAAGATAAGTTCTAATTACTTGTCAAGTATGACAATTTGATTCTCATAAAATACAAAGAAGACTCATTTATGATCTCAAGTCAAAAATATTTTAGTTCGAGTTTGGCACACTATTTGCAAATAGAATACTTAAGCAAGGCAGATACTTAAACATGGAGGTCTAAGTTGGAAATCATGATGAAAAAAAATAAGTTTATAAAAGTAAAGCTCTGTCCTATTTGTGAAAGAAATTTTGAAACACACAAGAAGAATAAAATATATTGTGGGATCTGCATAGAAGAAAGTGAATTAATAAGTAATTATGTGCCAGAGTATTCGATGTTTGCGGTTGCTTTTTGTTCTCAGTCAGATCTTCCATATAATTTTTTAGCATCTTTGTATTGAGAGAATTTATAGGTGCGGTGCTTTAACATTTTTTTTACCAAGGAGGGTTTGAAAATGAAAAATTTTCACCATCAAAGCTTTATTAGATTGTTTGAGCCAGGAAATAGAGTGAGAGGATCACCTGAAGGTTAATGATTGGTAAAGATTGACTCACAAAAAAGGTGTAAAAAGATGAAAGAAACTGAATCTATAATAAAAATAAATTTCAAGGGTTTGAGTATAGGTGTGAAGGAAATGAAATTCATAAAAGAGACTCTTGAAAGTTGGAGTTATAGGAATTTAAAAATATCAGATGGCTTATTTGATTGTTCAGTATATTTCTCCAGGTTAAAAGAAACATCTTTAATCTTTTGTGAGATATGTATGGAGAATAATAGAGGCTTTAGGATTGAGAGTGCTAGGAAAGGAGAAATTGTTCGAGATGCTTTTTTTAATTCTCTTCATTTTCTAAATCCCTTGAGTAAGTCGTATTCCCCTGACGGGAATTACTTTGAGAGTGTTCATTTAGATCAATGGCACATTAGTTAAAAAAGAGCAGAAATGAATAAAAAAAATAAAATAATTGGAACAGTCGTTTTTGATAATATTAAAAATTCGAATAAGAATAGAAAATACGTACATAAAGTAATTGAAGATTGGATTCGATCTCAAAGCATTGATTTGAATAAAGCAAAAGCAAATATGAATGATTACGAAGCGTTTTTTTTTCGCGATTCAGAACTTGGATTTATATCATGTGAGCTATCGTTATATGTAAAAAATGGTAAAACATTAGAAAGCTTCTTTGAAGCAGGTACAATAAATAAAGTATTAGAGGGTAGCTTAGAGTTATTGCGAAATGAGAAGCAATACTTGAAATCTCAAACACAATTTAGAGAAAAATATTTCTCAAATTCTAAAAACATGCAAAAAAGTGCTTAAGGAAAATATTAACTATATACATAACATAAAAAAGGAATTTAAATGACTGTATTGAACGAAAAAACAACTAATCTTTACCCTGAAACAGTTCTTATTGGAGCATGGGTGGAAAGGAACTTGCACCCTAAGGAGATTGAATATATCTGTGCAAATTTCCCAGATATAAGTAAGAAAAACTCTGAACTGATTGTTGAGACTTCAGCTATCGATCACTTTGAAAGCAAGAGGAAAAACTCACAAACTTTATTAGATATGCTTGATTTTTACAAAAAAAATCGAGACAAAAAAGGGATGAGAATAGTTAGAAAAATCATTCAATAATTTCTTTTTACCTGGCTTAACCTTGTTTAACAGTTTGATATAGGGCATATGGCCCTCCACCTGCATCTCGGAAAGCTGTTTTAGACATCATAAATATATAAAGTAGTTATTCAAGGTTAAATCGGTCACTAGTTTTTTCAATATTATTCTTTTTATTCATTTCGTACTTAAGTGTTGTTAGGATTAAGAGACTTTGAGTTTTATATAACTTGCTAGCAATTAAAAAAGGTTTTTCGTGAGTAAGTCAAAATTATTAACTAACAGTAAAGAACTTGCTGAACTTTCAAGTTTACTATTTCATGATCTTCATTCTCCTATAAGAGGGATTCAGTATTATTCAAGTTTTTTGATAGAAGATTATTCAGAGGTATTAGATGAGAGTGGAGTTAAATATCTTCAGACTCTAAAGGTACTAGGCAAAAGATTTGAAAGATATCTAGAATCATTGTACGAGTACTTCGAGTTGGGTGAAGCAGAGATAGGCAATAGAAAAATAAATTTAAAAAAAATAATAGACGAAATAGTGAAAAGAAAAAAATCTGATTCTAAGGTTATAAAACTCACTTACGAAACAGAGAAACTCGAAGTGAAATGTGATTTTTTGCATTTGAAAAATATTTTAGAAATTTTAATCGATAATTCCATTTGTTTTAACAATAACGATCAAATTGAAATTCAAATATCTTACAAAGTTATCAATGAAAAAAAACATCAATTTTCAATTAGAGATAATGGTATTGGAATTGAGGAGAAGCATTGGGATGAAGTGTTTTTTCTTTCAAGAAGACTGCACTCAAAAAGTGATTTTGGAGGAGGAAGTGGGTTTGGTTTGAGTATTGCGAAAAAAATTGTCGATAGATATAATGGTCAAATTTGGATAAATAAATCTAAAGAAGATGTAGGTACTCATATTATATTTGAGTTAAGTGAAAAGATATAAAAATCATGAAACTTTAGATTATAATTTATAGAAGCGATAGTTTGTTTGCTCATTATTTTCCCGTAATAGTGTAAAAGTTGTCTTTAGTGTCATTTTTTTATATTAACTGTGTGAATCACTCGTTTGAAAGTTGTTATTCATTTTATATTCTTTATACAATTTTATTTATGAATCATCTTAATTAATAGATTTTCATTTGAACCTTATTAAAGAGAGTTGAGTATGACTAGTGTTGTAGATAAAAATGAGACTGAAGATGATATTAACCTAAGTCTTCAGAGAGAGAATTACTTGACTCGTAGGAAGCAAGATCTTGAAATCTATAATCAAGCGATTGAAGAAAGAGACTTTGGAACTATAATAGCAATGGCCAGAGCCCCCGGTTTTTGGAAAGTTGGTACCTGAGATTTTAATTTAATAAATCTGGGTGGCGATTGGAAAAATTCAATGAAAACAACAAATTACAGTGCTGCTTTTAGACAAGATGCAGTAAAAAAGTACTTAAGTTCAGACACAAGTTATCCAGAACTAGGTAAAAAACTTGGAATTAGTTCATCAACATTACACGGTTGGGTTAAAAAGTATGGTAGTACTGAACCTGTGAAAAAATTAAAACCAAAAAAAATCAAGAAATGGACACCAGAAGAAAAACTGGAAGCTATTATTAAGACATCTTTAATGTCAGACGATGAGCTTGGACAATACTTGAGATCAGTCGGACTTACCTCTGATGACCTTCAAAGCTTTAAAACTAGCTTCATTGATTCTCAGTCTACAAAAGGCAGACCAAAACTTGATCCAGAGTTAGTTAAGCTCAGGAAGGAAGTTAAGAGTCTAAACTCTAATCTAAAAAAGAAAGATAGAGCTCTTGCTGAGTACAGTGCTAGAGTCATACTTCTAAAAAAAAGCCACGAGATTTGGGGAACCAACGAGGAAGAGCAATAGATCTTTGTGATAAAAAGTTAATAATTGTTTTAGTTGATCGAGCACGATTGGCAGGTTGCAGATTAAAAGTTGCAACATCCGATATAGAAATCGATTTCAAAACTTATTTAAGATGGAAGCAAGACTGCATAGATAAACGTAAAGGTCCCTTAACACCTGTGAAGCATAAGTTATCAATTACTGAGCAAGATGAAATCATCAAGCTCTCAACATCAAAGGAGTACATGGATTATTCACCATGGATTATAGTGGCAAAACTTGCTGATTTAGGGAAATATGTTGCAAGTGAGTCTAGTTTTTACAAAGTATTAAAAGAGAGAAAACTATTAGCTCATCGGAGTAAATCGAAACCAGCAAATAGGACAAAACCTTTGCCCCTTGTGGCTCATGGGCCTAATGAAATATGGAGCTGGGATATTACTTATTTAAAGACTTTAGTGAGAGGTCAGTTTTATTATGTTTATTTAATGATGGATATTTGGAGTCGAAAAATAGTTGGTTTTGATATTAAAGAGCAAGAATCAATGGAACACTCATCAAAACTGATGAGAAAACTGTGTATGTTAGAAAATATTGAACAAAATCAGCTTGTGTTGCATTCAGATAATGGTGGCCCAATGAAAGGAGCAACGATGTTAGCAACACTTGAAAGACTAGGAGTTGCTGCTTCATTTAGTCGACCAAGAGTAAGCAATGACAATCCATACTCTGAGTCGTTATTTAAGACATTAAAATATTGTCCTAAATACCCTGATCAGTTTGAAAGTATTCATGAGGCCCAACAATGGATGATTAAATTTATGGACTGGTATAATAATCACCCCCATAGTGGAATAAAATTTGTGACACCCTTAGAGCGTCACAATGGTGAAGATATAGAAATTTTAGAGAAAAGAAAAAAAGTATATTTAAATGCAAGAAATAAAGATCCATCAAGATGGAAGGGAAGAAATGTCAGGAACTGGCAGAGAGAAGAAAAAGTTTATTTAAATCATTTACAAAAAAGCAAAGATACTGATATAAAAATGGCATCTTAAGAATCAACTCGGGTACCAACTATCCAAAAATCTTCCGAGAGAGTTGATTGAAAACTCGGAAATGTATGGTTTTGATAAGCTATTATTTTTTGCTCATAATTTCATAAAGTATAGTAATGAAGAAAATACAGAGTACTTGAAAGCTTTTTCGGAGTTATTAAGTGATCACTTAGAACTATTTAAACAATGATTATTTTTCTATTTTTTGATAAACTAATTGCTTTCCGGAAAGTTAAAGATTTAATACAAATTCAATATATAAATGTTTTTCAGTGGATTACATTATTAGAGCGTTTTCATTTAAAAAGATAAGACATTTACATTAAATTCAGTAAACTTATACTAGTGATATTATTAACAGTGAAAGACTGAATAATAAATTTCTAATATTTAACCTCGGGAAGGTTTATGAAATTAAATAATGTTTTTATTGTTGATAATTCTAAGGAAGATCGCTCAGAGTTAAAAAAAGTTTTAAAAAGTACTGATTTTGAAGTTTCGACTTATGAAGCTGCGAACATAAAAGAAGCGATGATTTTATTATTCGAGATAGAGGAATCTTTAAAATCTTCAGAGGAAAACTACTTACCTGCACTAATCTTTTTAGATGTAAATATGCCGTTAATAAAAGAATCTAATTTTTTGGAAAAAAGAGAGGAGTTAAAAAAGAACTATCCTGGCTTTGAGATAATAGTCTTTATGATGTTTACTTCATCTACAAAAAATGAAATCAAAAGTGAAGTTCGTAGCTATAATACTGTTCAAGGTTCCCTCATAAAAGGCCGGTATGGTACTAATATTTTGAGTGCGAAGCTAAAGAAACATTTTGCTCAAAGACTAAGTCATTAATTTCATTTTTTTACTTAATATGAATATGTAATTTATAAATAGTTATTTACTTTTATGGAATTATTATTGAAAACTACTAGCGTAGCCTGAGAGTAGGAGAGAAGTTTTGTAAAATAGATACTAGTATAATACTGAAAATCTGTTTTTATATTAGAAGTAGACATTGAAGTTTAAATACCTCTCAAAGGAAACGGAAGGGAAAGTAGTAGTAGGATTGCTGTCAATCTAAATGTTTTTGTTGATTTTTTAAAAGTTTGTTTTCTATTTCAAGGGTGGTGTTTTTCTTTTTGAAAAATTGTGCACTAGTAGCTGAATTTTTTTCAACACAAAGATTCACTTTTAATTAACTTACATTCATAAAAAATGAATCATGTAGATGACAGGTTTAAATAATAATTACTTTAAATCTAACTTAACTATCTAATTTTCCTTATTTGTAAAAAATAACGCAACTCAGCTTAAAACTGGCTTCGTTTCTGCATACTTAATCAGTTTAAATTAATAATTTTGTTCATCAAAGGAGAATCGAATGGAGACAGATAATCATGTCGATCACATCGAATCAAAAGAAAAGCAGAGAACAATGATGAAAAAAATTAGAGAGGTTAGAGGATATGCAGATAAGTTACCTAGGAAATTAAAAAACAATAAATGATTTTAAAGGATTATTAGGAGAGAAAACGCTATGAAAATGCTAGTTAAATGCTAGGTAAATGCCTTGAAAATAGGCGAAAGTATTGTTTCCAACTTCTTACTAACTCCTTGAAATCACTGACCTTTTTTTGAGGCTTAAAGTGACTTTCCCTCTCTCACGTAGTTTCGATAGGAAAAGTCACTTTAAGTAAAAAAGGATCGGAAGGGATAGGAGTTAGTAAGAAGTTAAGTATAGGAGGTGTAAAATGATAGAGAGTATAGAGAGAGAGAAGAGAGCGGATGTTTGGGGAAATCAATTTAAAATTGATTCGCCTAAAACAGATATTAATAAGAATAAAAATTTGAAAAAGAAAAAGATTGTAAACAATCAAAAAATACCAATTAAATTTTTAATCAATTGCAAGGATGACCCAGAACTTCAACCTGAACTAATCAGTCTTTTAGAAAAACTAAATAACAAAAAGCGAGGAAGTGAAATCACGATCAAGGATGTAGCAAAATATTTAACAGAAGTAATAAAAAATGAAGATATAGAAAAGCTTAAAAAAAGAAGTTGGTCTTATGATGATTGGTTAGATTGTTGGTATGACAAGTTCATTCAAGACTTTAAATCAAGCTATGAAGGAGAGGCATGTCTAACTCGATCGGGTTGGCTGGTCGCAATTGTAAAAGGAGTTGGTGTGACTGTTTGGAGAAAAGTGATACTTGTTGGCAAGGTTGCACAGACCTTTAAAGTCCGTGCGAAGAAAGGAATGAAAGTATTTATAGAAGGAATGGAGCGGCTTGTTAGTTTTGTAAATGAAGAAGGAAGACAGATTGAATATTTCGAATTTAGAGGTGAGTGTGCGGTTATCAAAGTGAACTAAAAATCAAAAGGAAGAGAGATCTTCACGCGGGTTAGCACCCGCTCCTCTCCCACAAGTGGGAGCTTACAGGTATGGATAAAACAGAATAAGGAGATTCTATGACAGACAAAAGTAATAAAAAAAAATATAATAGTATGGAAGCTAGAAACAGCTTCAATGAGCTCTTTGACAATTTAATATGGCTAACAACAAAAGAGGCAGCATCTTATCTGCGGAAGAGTGTGAACGCAGTTCATACGATGGTTTCCAGAGGTAAGCTGCGAGCTAGAAAATTTCATGGACGACTATACTTTAAGAAATCAGAGCTTCACCATTTAATTAATTCATCCTTATATTAAGGAGAAGAAATAATGGGAATAAAGAAAGAAGAAAAAGATGGGAAAGTATATTGGCATGTTTATGTGAATTTACGAAGTAAGAAAAATAATCGAAGAATACAGAGGTATTCACGAAACTGTAAAACAGAATCACTAGCAAAAAAAGAAGAAAAAAGACTGATACGTGAAGTATCATTAGAACTCGAAAAGCTTGATGTTAATGGATTACTTTGGAAAGAAATTATTCTTGCATGGGAAAAAGATTTAAAGGATGGGATAACTAAAAAAATCACTCCTAGGTCGATTCAAGGTTATATTTCAATCATTGAACATTGGACCCACTCTTGGATGAATACTCCTGCTGGGCTTTTGACTATTGCTGATGGTAGAAGCTTGGTTAGATCAATGCATGATGACAAGCTTTCATATGCTTATATGAAGAAAGTAAAAAATCTAGTTAATAAAGTATTCAAGTGGGCGGTAGAAGAAAGAATGATTCCTATGGATGCCCGGCCACCTTTAATGGGTGTAGACCTTGGAGCAAAGATAGAAAAAATGCCTGAAATTTTAACATTAGAAGAGATTAGAAAATTTTTATCAGTCGCTGAAGCTTTAAATCACAGGTGGTATCCAGTTTGGGTCTTTGCAATTCTAACAGGAATGAGAAGTGGAGAGTTATATGCTCTTGAATGGGATAAAGTTGATTTAGAAAAATCAATTATCTATGTTGAAAAAAGTTATGATTCTAATACTAAAGAGACTGGAGCAACTAAAGGTCGATATTGGAGAACTATCCCAATATCGGAAGACTTAAGGAAAATTATGGTGCAAGCCAAAAGAGGAGACTTTGGAAAGCATGGTAAGTTCGTTTTACCTAGATTAAGAGAGTGGTACCATGGTGATCAAGCTGTTCCTTTAAAAGCATTTTTAAAAAGTATAAATATTAAAAAAATCAAGTTTCATACTCTTCGAGCCTGCTTTGCAACACAAATGCTTGCACATGGCGTACCAGCTCCGGTGGTTATGAAAATTGGTGGTTGGAAAAATTCATCTACAATGGATATTTATCTAAGACTTTCAGGGGTAGATGTTAAAGGTGCAACAGATTGCTTAAAACTAACACCTTCAAAAATTTCGTTTAGTGAAAATGTAAT
>CALHLC010000033.1 GCA_938034385.1 uncultured Bacteriovoracaceae bacterium | reverse complement strand
TTCTCCTTGTTAAATGTTAAGCAGCAATTTAATTTTGAATAAGTTGAAGACTATGTCTGTTTTTTTATGAATTTTGTAATGATTTACGAGATGTGTCAGAAGGATTTATTGAGAAGTTTCCACCATTAAGCGAGAAGACCGCTCGGGGCACCATTATCCATTATAACAGGACCAGCAAGATCAGCATGTCCTCTAATCATGATGTTTGTTGTCTTCTCACCGATTAAGCAAGAGCTTAAAAATAATAATGTCAGAAACTTTAAAGTCATTTATTCCTTAGACTATTTAAGCGTAGATATATTTTATCGGTAACTTTTAGATACATTTTAATATAAAGTAGATATTTGTTACTTTTCATCCATTTCTTTATAAAAAATCACTTAATGAGATCAAGATGCAAACTTTTCTTTGCACAGAAAAACCCAACAATTCCACTCGACTATATGTAAAACTTTAAATGATTGAATCATTTGATCAATTAGCTATAATTAAATAGTAATGAATGATAATAAAAAAGATATTACAAAAATTAGCGACCTTGCAAGTTGGGATCACGAAGATGAAATAAACTTCGAGGAAAATGACTCAAGCCAACAGACAGAACAACAAAACAATCAAGAAGATTTACTTTTTGAAAGCTCTCAACTCGAAACGCAAGTAGATGAAATTCCAGAAGATGAATTTTTAAATTTTAACGATCAAGAACTAGATTCTGCTTTCAAGCTAGAAGAAGAAGCAAGCAATGATTCCATGACTTTATTATCAGAGCTACATCAATATGATTCAAACGCAGATAGTACCAATATAGAAAAAGAACTAACAACTATTAAAGAAATAAATAAAGAAATTAACTCTCATGAAAAAATTGTTAATATGCACGAACCACTTACTGCCAGTATCCCAAGAAATGTTCCCATCGAAGCAAGTCCAAGCTTTAGTTTAATTCTAAAGAAAATAAAAAAAGAAAACAAAAATGATATTAAAAATGTATTAGCAACATTGGGTCTTTCTGAGTTATTTACTGAACAATTATTCGAAAGAGCTCTCAAAAATAAAGAACTGCTAATTCCAAGAATAAGTGAGTTTGTGGGTGTGGTCTTAATTCATAAATTAAAAAATCTAAATTTAGGATATGAGCTTTACTTAAGTTCAAGCTTAAACAATTCAGAATTTGATCCAATGGATAACGGTGCTCTATTTGAGGAAAAAAGCACTTTTAAAAACATGCAGAAAAATATAATAACCTCAAAAGAAAACACTATACCTAATCATGAAATTCACGAAATCGGAGATTTAATAAGTATAGAAAGCCAATTAAATCCATCTACTGACCATGGAGTTGAACAAGAATATAAGTTTTTAGTTGAGAGCTTAAAGCTTAAGGCCATAAAAAATGATGCTGATGCTATTATTGGACTAAACTTTCACCATTTCAAAATAAAAACTACTGGGATGATAAAAGTAGTAATATCCGGAAATCTTGCATGGATAAAATAAGTCACTTTGACTATCTTATTGTTGGAGGTGGTATCACTGGAGCAGGAGTTTTCAGAGACTTAGTACTTCATAATAAAAAAACATTACTCATTGATAAGAAAGACTTTATGTCTCAGACCAGTGCTCAAAGCTCAAAAATGCTTCATGGAGGTATTCGTTACCTAGAACACTTAGAGTTTTCTTTAGTCAAAGAGGCCTTGAATGAAAAAAACACCTGGAAAGATTTAGCACCAAGCTTCACAAGAGAATTAGAATTTATTATTCCAATTTATAAGAATTCTCCTCATTCATTCTGGAAGCTTTATGCCGGTGTTAAACTTTATGATAGTTTATCAATGTTTAGAAATAAACCATCAGGCAAACTCTCCAAAAGTGAACTTTTAAAAAGAATGCCTCAGCTTAATTCAAAAGGTCTAATTGGCGCAATCACTTATCATGACGTTATTATTGATGATAAGAATTTCGGAAAAAGCATAATTGAAAGTGTTTCTAATAAAAAACAAGGTGCTACTTTAGAAAACACTGAAATATTAAAAGTAAGTGAATCTTCTCCTTTTATCATTACCCTAAAAAATGAAAAAGAATTTACTATAAGTGCAAATGAAATAATTTTTTGTACAGGCCCCTTTACAGACAAAGTCATGAAGCAATTAGAATTCAAGTGGAAACCTAAAATTCTGCCCTCTAAAGGCTCTCATCTAATACTTGATAAAAGTAAGATAAGTTGTCCTTATCCAGTTGTCATACAAGAAGAAAATAGAATCATTTTTCTTATCCCACATGATGATTTTGTGCTACTGGGCACAACTGAACTGAAACTTTCTCCAGGAGAAAATTTTTTTGATCTAAGTATCTCTGAAGACGAAAAAAAATACCTCATAAAGAATTTTAAGCACTACTTCCCTAGCCTAGAAATCGAAAATGCAATTATAGGTCAAACTGCAGGCGTCAGACCCTTGGTTATAAAAGAAGGGATAAGTGAAAACCAAACTCCAGGAGCAGCAAGCCGACAACATTTAATTTTTCACCCAAGAAATGATTGCTCAATATTAATAGGTGGAAAGTATACTACATTTAGAAAAATGGCAGCTGATGTTGTATCTCAAAGTTTTGCTAAGAGACAAGAACCTTATTATCCACATTTAAGTTTAAAACCTATACATAAATCCAAAAGCTAATCTTGGGCCAAATCTCCATCTGTCCCACTCATCTTCAGTAGCACTACTTGGCAACTCATCAAAAACATCTACTCGTCTATAAGCATCAAGAAGCATTCTAACTCCAAGCTTATTATCAAAATAATACTTTAGACCTAGTCCTCCAAAATATGCAAAAGTCGTCCCTGAGGCCTCAACCGTTGTACTAGAGCCGGAACTAGAACCAGCTACAGTACCAGAAGCAAAACTATCGACAATATTCCCTATCGCAGCTCCTAAGCTAATATAAGGAATAAGTTTGTAGGTCTCATGAGGTGATGTAAAAAGATAAAAATTAAGAGCTCCACCATATTCATATAAAATACTATCAGTCACGGCCCCATCATAACTTAAAAGACTATCTTGCATATAACTTCCTTGCGGAGCAATGGAGAACCACCTACCAAGATATAACTCTAAACCAAGAGTAAACCTTCCAACTAACTCACTCCCGTCATAGGTACTATTTGCATTCACTTGAGAGCTATAAAAATGAAATCCAAGATTTGTCCAAAACTCAAAAGGTCGCCCTTTGAGACTTCTACCTTTCCTGAAGTTGCTTGCATCATTGCGACTTGTAATCTCTGCAACATCTGAATCTGAATAATCTCTATCATCTAAAAGATCTGAATAGACTTTATAATCATCTCCTGATCCACTCACTAAGTTTAACCCTTTAATGGAATCAGTTGAGAGCATCGAATAAGGGTTATTACTTAATTTAACAGCAGGAGTAATTTTTAATTTTAATGAAGCATCATTGATAACAAGATCAGGGTTAACCATTCTATAAACAGACCAAATAGAAGTATTCTGCTTGAGTTTTACTATCACTGCTCTAGCAACAATTGCTTCAGTGATATAAAATTTCGCATGATCTCCAACATTTAAATTATCACTACTTCCTCTATTGATTAAAATTGTTTTACCAGATTGAGTTGTTTCAAGAATACGAACAGAAAGTTTAGAATCAATAGGTAAAGAAAATGCATGGGAGAGAAATATAAGACTTAAAAATAGCACTTTTTGCATTGAATCCATCCTTGTCTTCATCTAATTTACAACTTGTTCTATACATATAATTTTAATGCGTGCTATAAATTAAAACAAATCATATTAAGGATGACGCACCATGGCGAAAAGAAAAAAAGAAGTAAGAACATATAAATACGATTGTACTCTTACTGGCGAGACTTTTGTCTTAACTCAAAAGCTAACCAAAGTAGATGAACTGATATCAGTTGATGCTTATTATCAGTTAAATCCTGATAAAGATGATAGGCCAAAAGCGATTAAGAAAAAACTTGGAGTTGATGAAGATGAAGCAACAAGTGAAACTCCCGTTCAATAGATAAGCAAAAATTTCAAAGGATAAATTTATGACAGCTCATAAGGTCACTATAATTGGAACAGGCCCTGCTGGCTTAACTGCAGCTCTTTATTCAGCAAGAGCTGATCTTAAACCTATTGTTTTTGAAGGACATGAACCAGGTGGTCAATTAACTCTAACAACTGATGTAGAGAACTTTCCGGGATTTCCTGAAGGCGTCATGGGCCCAGATTTAATCAATAATATAAAAAAACAGGCAGCAAGATTTGGTACTGAATACATTCAAAAGCATGTTACCAAGGTTGATCTCTCTCAAAGACCATTTAAAATTTTCATTGATGAAGAAGTTGTTTTATCAGAAACCTTAATTTTATCAACTGGAGCAAGTGCTCGATTTTTAGGACTTGCAAACGAGAAAGAATTAACTGGCAAGGGAGTAAGTACTTGTGCAACTTGTGATGGTTTTTTCTATAGAGATAAAGTAGTTCATGTTGTTGGTGGTGGAGATACGGCCATGGAAGATGCGACTTTCATCGCAAAATTTGCAGCTAAAGTCTTTGTCTGTGTAAGAAGAGATGAACTCAGGGCCAGTAAACCTATGCAAAAAAGAGCAAAAGAGACAAAGAATATAGAGTTTTTATGGAACACTGAGATTGAAGAGATTCTCTTTGATGATTCAGGAGTCACAGGAGTAAAGGTTTTAAATAATAAATCTAATGAAACAAGTGAAAGACAAACAGATGGACTCTTCTATGCAATAGGACATGTTCCTAATACATCATTTCTTGATGGCCAAATTGAATTAGATGATCATGGATTTATAAAAACAAAAAACGGTGGTGAAACAAACGTCTCCGGAGTTTTTGCCTGCGGAGACGTTCAAGACCCAGTATTTAGACAGGCTATTTCAGCTGCTGGATCAGGTTGCCAAGCCTCCATGCTTGCCGAGAGATTTTTACACTCTTAGATTTCTAAAATAAATCCAACGATATTTGAAATTGGCTCATCGGAACTAGTTCCATGACCAAAGAATGCTTCTTCATTTTCAACAATGATTGTTTTACTACCTGGTAATAATTTGTACTGAGTAGCAACTTTAAGCTCTACATCTCTACTATACTTTCTAGCGATGACAGAAACTTTTGACTCCATTGAAAATATATCCATATAGGTCTTTTGTAACATTCCAGTAAGCATTGCTTCAGTTGCTGTAGGATTCACTTGTTTGTATAATTGAACTAAACACATCACAAAATTATCATTATAAAACTTTACGATCACACCTTCAGATCCATTTCCACCTTCTTCAACTTGCATGATATCTTTACATCCAATAATTGCTTCCTCAATAGACAAGCTTACGAGCTCAACTGTGACCTTTCCCCCTTATTTCATACCACTATCAAACTCGGTTTAACATAGCTTTTTTCTATTTTTATAATTTTAGCTTTGGGTGCAGGTGGCCTGTAATTCAATGAACTATGAGGCCTATAGTGATTATAGTGATACACC
>CALHLC010000032.1 GCA_938034385.1 uncultured Bacteriovoracaceae bacterium | reverse complement strand
GCTAGTGCTCCTATAGTCCAAACTCCCGAGACACTTACATAACTTCCTGCACTTGGTAGATCTGATACATAAGTCGTTCCTGCTGGACATAAATCTTTAACACTTAAATTAGTTGCATTAGCTGGACCGTTATTTAGAGCTGTAATAGTCCAAACAATATTTGTCCCTTCAGCTGGAGCTGTTACATCTACAATCTTACTAATAGCTATATCTGTATCTCCTCCAACAAAGACTTCAGCATCTGCTCCATCATTTGTAGCATCGATATCTGTTTGATCTAAACTTATATTTGCTGTTGTGATTTCATTTTTTATAATCGATCCGCTAGTTCCAAGATCTACCTTACAAACTAAATCTAAGTTAGCACTAGCACTTACCCCTAAAGCTCCTATGGCCCAAAGCCCTGTTCCAGGAGTGTAAGTTCCAACTGATGGAAGATTACTCACATAAGTTGAGTTAGCAGGACAAAGATCTGTCACCGTTACATTTGTTGCAGCTGCTGGTCCATTATTAGTAATAACAATTTCAAAAGTTACATTGGCTCCTTCATTCACATTAATTGCGTCAACACCATCAACAGTTTTTTCAACTGATAGGTCTGTATCATCACTTACACTGACACTTGCACTCGACCCATCGTTTGCCGCGTTACTATCAGTCTGATCAAGGCCTATATTAGCACTAGTAATAACATTATTAACTGTTGTTCCAGCAGCCGCTGCAGTTGTTAAACATCTAAGAGTTAAAACTGAATTTGCTCCTGAGGCCAAAGTACCTATGGCCCATATTCCCGAACCAGAAGTATAAGACCCTAAAGTTGCACTAAAGGAATCAAAGCTTGTATTAGCTGGACAAGAATCAGTAATATTTAAATTAGTAGCCGTTGCTGGCCCATTATTAATTGCAGTAATAGTAAAAGTTATAATTGCTCCAACCCCAGCACTAACTGGATCAGAAGATTTAGTTGTTTCTATGTCAGTAGAATTTTGAACAGTTCCACTAGCAGTAGCTGTATTGTTAGCAGTATTTGAATCGGTTTGATCAGCACTAAAATCAGCTGGAGATATTGTATTTTGAAAAGCATCATTAGAAGTTCCAGCATCTATTGTACAACTTAGATCTAATGTTTCCAGTGCTCCATTATTTAGAGTTCCAATATTCCACTGAGCAATAGGAGAAATCTCATAAGCACCAGCAGAAACAACTGCTCCTTGATAAGTAGTACCAACTGGACATGAATCATTTAGCTTAAGGTTAGTAGCTTGAGCCACACCAAGGTTAGAGATGGTGATAGTAAAAGTAACTGTATCACCTTCAGCTGGACTTGCATTATTTAAAGTTTTCGTCACTCCTATATCAGAATCATTTTCAACAGTAATGCTAGCTGTTGCAAGATCATTTGTATTTACCAAGTCAATTTGATCCATTGAAATATCATTTGAATCAACTGTATTAGTAATCACATCATTTGAAGTTCCAATATCTACCATACAACTTAGATTTAGACTTGCACTATTAGTAATAGCAATACTTCCAACATCCCACTCACTAGAAGTATTTGAATATGTTCCTTGAGAACTTGTAAAGCTTTGATAAGTAGTTCCGGCTGGACATTGATCAACTAATTTTAAATTTGTTGCAGTGTTTGGTCCATTATTTAAAAGAGTAATAGTAAAGATCACTACTTCGTTCTCTTCAGGTGTTAAGTTGCTTACAGTTTTGGTTGTAGCAATATCTGCTTTATTATCAATATATACCGGCTCTGTTAAATCATCATTATCAATTGAAGTTGAATCTTGTTCTTGATCCATACTTACTCGAGTAATTCTATTAATAACAGTAGTACCACCTGTTCCTGCATCAACTGTCGCTGTTATATCTAAAGTCACCAAGTTCCCATCAAGTATATTTCCTACACTCCAAATCCCTGACGCCGCACTAAAACTTCCTTGAGAAGCAGAACTTGATGAATAAGTTAATCCCGTAGGAAGTACATCAGTCAATTCAACTGAAGATGCTAACCCCGGACCATTGTTTGTTACAGAGATAGTAAAAGTAATAGTATCTCCTTCAGTTGGGATATTATTATCAACTACTTTAGAAATCTCTAAATCAATCGCACAAATACTACCAACATCAGAGTCTGTAATAGGGTTTGAATTTATTGTTTGCGAGGCGGTTACTATTGGATAAGCACCATTAGGCCCATTGGCATTGAAACTAACAGCCGAACAATTAAACGTTCCGTTACTAGAACATGGACAAGTAATTGACCCTGGAACCATATCAGGACTACTTAAAATAACTTGTGGATCAAGGTAATCACATTTACCAGAAATGATTGTAGTACTCGCTCCAGATTCAAAACATGTTGAAGGAGTAATCTCCAGTAAAGATTCATTTACTCCATCTTGGTCATAACCAAATAAATGCTTATTATCACCACATGAAGATGTAATTAATAAAAGTCCCAAGATAAATATTGAGTAAAGATTTTGCATATAATTTTCCAATTATTATTATAAAGAACTATCGAATAGAAATATTTAAATGGAATATTTTGTCTCTATATAGAACATATTAAAAAAAATACAAACTTAATTACTCAGGATATTGTGTAACAATTAGTCTTGGCAGTAATAACCATCTTTTTGCTTTAAAGAAATAATGAATTCAACACGTCTGTTCACTTCATCAGCCATCTCTGACAATGAAGGATCAATTAGCTCTAGTTCTCCCTTCCCTGAAGAAGAGATAAGATACTGGTCAATACCATGATCAACTAAAACTCTTTTTACAGAACTCGCTCTTTGCTCTGATAATTTCTGATTATAAGATTCACTTCCTACTTGGCTCGTATGTCCAATTATTTCAACTTTAAAAATATCAACGGCACGATCTTTTATTCTTTTTATAACTTGATCTAAATCTCTCGAATCTAGGATTGTACCTATATTATTAGGGAATCTCACTATAACTCGATTACTCTTTTCAAAAACATATGGTGTTGTACATTGTTTTTCCACTTCATTGAAAACAGGTTCTGGGTTGATTAACTCTATTGGTAATTTCTCTTCACTCCAAATTCTTGGTGAGAATTTCACACCAGCGCTAATTCTAAAATCATTCCCATCATCATCAGTTAAAAAATTCCCTAAAGCAGCTCCACCAAAAACAACAACTCTTTTAGTAATTCCAGCACTAAGTCCTACAAACAGTTCATTTGGATTCTGGTTTGAATTCAAAGGCAATGAAAAATATCTTAGCCATTCTAAGTTTACTCCAACTTTAGAACTTAATGGAATATACCCTCCAACTCCAAGACTAATCTTTGATCTTAAATCTAATTCTCCTAAAATTGCTTTATCTGCATGTTGATATCCTAAGTTTATTACTAGATTCATAAAATCAAAATATTTTTCAAAAATAAATCTTCCACCCAGGCCCCAAGAATCTTCCGATAATACTTTATGACTAATATCTTGAAAGTTACTAGAACTAGGAGAAAAAATTCTCACAGGGATCTCTCCTGAACCAGTAGGAATTCTTAAGAAAGGCATAAGGGCTAAAGAGTAACGCTCCTTACTTAAAAAACGCCACTTTAGATCTAGAATAATATCTGAAAATGCGCTAGTAGAGCCTTCCAACTTTGTCGAATTGATAGCACTCCCTGGAGTAAAGTATTCATACTCTAAAAACCCGTAATAAGTTTGCAGCCCTACAAGTAAGTTTTTACTCAAATAAACCGCTCCTCCAAGATGTACACTTGATAAGTTACTTACAATGGTATCTACTTGTTTGAGATTACTTTGAGTTTTTCTTACTAATGGATCTTGAACTGTATTAAAGTGCAGCTGGAAAAGTAAATCATAATCCGAATACACATGAGAATTATATAATCGTGCATCTTCAAGCATTTCGTAAGCGATAGAATGACTTTTTTTAGAATGTACAATATCAATTGCAAATAGATTTTGAATAAAGAAAATACTAAGTATTAAAAATTTCATTAAAATTTACTCTATCTCTTTTTTAGGAATATTTACTATATCTCCTGCATTGATTTTGAATAGGTGAGGATTATATAACATCATCTCATAAAGTTTTTCTCGAGTTCCTAAATATTTCAAAGTTAAGCTTTCTAAGCTTTCATTTCCTTTAGTTTTAATTTGAAAGGTACTTCCTTTCGTATACATTGCTTTAGGAGCGACATAAACTACATCTTCTTCAACTTTAGGAATACTTGCTATTGAGCGTGCCGGAGATTTTTGTTGAGTTGGGTTGATATTATAATTAATCTCAGAATCATTTAAAGAAATCCTATCTTCTTCTTTATCAATTGCTCTTTTAATATTCTTATTTGTGATATTTTGATACATAATTTTATCTTTATCTCCTCCGTGAGCAAAGATCATTTTTCGACTATGATAATGTTCTGGATGATATTCAGGTATTTGTTCGGAGATTTTCAAACCTCTTGAAGCACATGAAAAAAATAGTAATCCAATAATTAATTTAAACATCTTGTTCCTTAAAGTAATAAAGTTGTCGCTTTTTCAATAGTAACAGCTGCTTGTCCTGCAACATCATGATCAGCAGAAATATCTACTGGCCCATCTGGAATAGAAGAAACATCCATAGTCACTGACCAACTTCCTGAGTTACAAGTTGGTTGAGTACTAGGATTCATATCTCCGATAACGACCGTTACTTCAACATTATTTTCAGAACAGCTCCCAGAGAAAGTATAGGCACTTTGATTGCCAGCATTAATATCAGGTGCACTATCGATAGTAACAGATGGTGGTGCAACATCTTTATTAACAGTCACACTTCCTTGATTTGCTGGCGTTCCAGCTGCATTACTATGATTAGCAGTAATAACGACGCTACCATCAGGAATACTACTAGGGTTAACTGTTGCTTCCCAGGTTCCACTTTGACAAAGTGGTGACTGAGTTTCTCCTCCAACATCAACTTCAACAGTTTCTGACTCTTCAGAGCAAGTTCCTGAAATGGTATAAGAGAATTCACTCGCTTGATCTATATCTGCTGCAACTGTAATAGCAACAAGTGGGAGGTTAGCATCTTTAACCACATCTACTGAAATCTGAAGAGCTGATTCTCCTTCAGTGCTTTCATGATCTGCTAAAATTTGAATTGTCCCATCAGCGAGGCCACTAACATCTACAAATTTATTCCAAACTCCAGCAACACAATTAGGTTGTGTAGTAATAGTAACACCTGTAATACTTATCTCTACAGATTGACCTTCTTCTGAACATGTTCCTGAAATTTGATAATTAGAATCGTTCATAGAGTCTATCGCAGCAAGACTATCAAAATTAATAACTGGTATCACTGTATCTTTCTCAACCATGATAGCTTCTTCGTCGGCTACAACTCCACTCGAATCAAAATGTATAAATCGTAAATCTAACATTCCATCTAAGATAGATTGAAAGTCATAAGCGATACTCCAGTTTCCATTTGTACAATTAGCGATAGGAGCAAGAGAAGACCCATCAACATCTAAAGAAATAGTTCCAGCTTCTTCTGAACACGTTCCAGAAACGAGATAATTGGAAACATTACTAGAATCTATTGAACCTAAACTTGATACAGTAAGGTATTTATCATCTGTAGCAATATTTCGCTCACCTTCACTACCGCCACACCCTATCATTAAAATTAAAATTATAAGAAACTTCATTCTCACTTCCTCACCTTCTTGATTCAGTAATAATTATAGAAGATTATTAAGATTTTCGAGCCAAGATGAAAGAATTTCTCTCAAAAAAGCATTGGAGTCACACCTGATTAAGTTCATATGGTATAGAAGGAATTTTTTTCTACTTCTGTTAGATTTCTTCTCTCTTCGAAGCCTTAGCGTTTCGGTCTTCTCGGTTAATAGTTGGAAACTTCTCAATAAATCTCTATAACACATCTCGTAATTCATAGATAAATTCATAAAAAAACAGACATAGTCTTCAACTTATTCAAAATTAAATTGCTGTAAAAAATCAACCAAGGAGAACCCTATGTCCGAGAAGAGACTAACACAACATTTACTATTACCCGAGCTGCGTTTTGTTAAACATCATCATCGCAAAAGAAATCAATTCATTGAATGTATTAAAGTCTCTGATTTTGAAGTCTGTCCAACATGTGCGACTAAAAGCTCTAAGGTCTATGACCATAGATATGTTGTCCCAAGAGATCAACCAATCAGAAGTGGAACCGTAACTCTTAAAATCAAAAAGAGAAGGTTCAAATGCCAAAACAGTGAATGTGCCAAGGTCTTTACCGAGCCTGTTTCTGGAATAAAAAAAGGCTTTAGAACAACTCAAAGATTTAGATCTTGCCTACGAAACTATGCTAGTAAATACATGAATTTAAAAGCAGTTAGAAAAGATCTCAAAGTTTCCAGCTCAACTATCTACAAAGCTTTTTATGAGCAAATTGAATTAGAGCTTAGAAAATCAAATAACCCATGGCCTAAAACAATTGGAATTGATGAACACTCTTTCAATAGAAACGTGAAAGGTCACTCTAGAGAGTTTGTTACCGTATTTGTTGATTATACCAATAAACGCATGAAAGAAGTGGTTCTGGGCAAGTCTATTAATGATTTGCTAACTTCAAATATTGTAAATATTGAAGGTCGAGAGAATGTAAAAAACGTTATTGTTGATCTCTCGCCAACCTTTAGATCCTTTGCCATGGACTTCTTTCCTAAGGCGAGGCTGATAGCAGATCACTTCCATGTAGTTAAACTTATGCATCCAAGATTAAATGAACTTAGAAAAACAGTTGTAGAAGATAATCACTTTCCAAAATCAAGGAAGAATCCAATTAATAAACTAATCTACAAAAGCAGAAGAAAACTACGACATGAAAAAAGAAGAATCATTGACCAGTTTTTAGAATTCGATGAAGAACTAAAAGAGCTTTATCTTTTCCAGCAACGACTTTATCGTATGTATCAAATTAGAGGTTATAACAGGGCCAAGAAAGCTCTCTTTAGTTTGCTTGATGACATGGCCAGGTCAAAATTTAAAAAGACCAGAAGTTATCGACAAACATTTTTTAAATGGCGATACGAGATCTTAAATTATTTTTGTACAAGTAAATTAAATAACGGCAGAACTGAAGGGTATAATTGTAAAGCAAAGCTTATACAACGTTGTGCGTATGGATTTAGAAGCTTCCGAAATTACAGATTGAAGCTTTTATACCACTGTCGT
>CALHLC010000031.1 GCA_938034385.1 uncultured Bacteriovoracaceae bacterium | reverse complement strand
AAGCTTTAGGCTTATCAAAGCTAATACCATAAATAACAAACTAAGTATCCAGAATCTTACGATAACTTTTGGCTCTTGCCATCCCTTAAGCTCAAAATGATGATGAATTGGAGCCATTTTAAAGACTCGCTTTCCTCTCGTTTTAAACGAAAAAACTTGAATTATGACTGAAAGTGCTTCAACTACAAATATTCCACCAAATATGAACAATAAGAACTCATTTTTCCCTAAAACAGACATAATTCCTAATGCGCCGCCAAGAGATAAGGAACCAACATCTCCCATAAATATCTGGGCAGGATACGTGTTAAACCATAGAAATCCTATGCAAGCTCCAACCAAGGCCGAACACAAAACAGTTACTTCTCCAAGTCCACTGATATAAGGAATGAATAAATATTTCGAAGTCTCTATATTTCCGCCAAGATATGAAAAGATTGCAAGTGTAATAAGACTAGTCACAACTGGACCAATTGCTAATCCATCAAGTCCATCAGTTAAGTTTACAGCATTACTTGATCCAACAATCACAAAGGCCCCAAAAATTATAAATCCCAGTAAACCAAGATTTAAAACTGCATCTTTTACAAATGGCAGATATAAATCAGTCGATACAATATTTGAACTCGCTATCCAATAACAAACGACAAATGAAGTTAAAAATTGCCACAATAATTTAAACTTCCCACTAACTCCTTTATTATTCTTCTTTGCAATAATTAAATAATCATCAATAAATCCAAGAACAAAAAAAGATGCAATTACAACCAAAGCTGCAACAAATGGAAGAGAATTAAAATTTCCACAAAGAAGCACTCCAATCATTGTACAAAACATGATTAAAACTCCACCCATAGTCGGAGTTCCTGATTTTTTCTTATGTGACTCTGGACCAGCTTCTCTAATGAATTGCCCAAATTGTTTTTTCTTTATTAAATTTATAAATGGTTTACCCAAAACAATTGCTAAAATCAGTGAGATCGCAAAAGCAATAAATGAACGTGTTGTTATATACTTGAATACATTTGCAAGTAGTAGCGAGTCTCTTAATGGATAAATAAGATGATATAACATTAGTGTTTAGTTATATCGAAAATTTTTTCTAATTGCAAAGATCTACTGGCCTTAGCAAATACATTTTTATAGGTTGCAAGTTCACTTTTCCAATCAACATTTTCAACACTTTCAAAATGTTTAATATTTCTATCAATGCCTTCTCTAAATTGTTCAAAAAATTGACCCACATAAATTACATCTACGGAAAACTTTGAGGTAAATTCTCCAAGCTCTTTATGATAATTTTTTGATTTACTCCCAAGCTCATTCATTTGCCCTAGAATAAGAACCGATTCATTACTACCTATATGATCTACATAGGACTTAATCGCTACTTCCATTGAACTAGGATTAGCATTATAGGCATCAAGAAAAACCTTTTTAGACTCCCAATCAAGCCACTGAGATCTATTATTTGTACTTTTAAAAGTCTTTGCTGCTCTTATTAATTCTTCTTTCTTCTCAGGGAATATTGAGAGTGTTAATTCAAATGCATTCCCTAAGTTTATAAAGTTGTAGTCTCCAATGATATTAGAATTCTCTAACTTCATTCCATTGAACTCTACTGTGGATCCATTGAAGCTATACTTTATTTGAGCTTGACCTGTTCCAAAAGTTCTACAACCTTTACTAGTTAAATTCTTTAAAAACTCATCATCATTATTAATTAAAAACAATCCACTTCCATCTGTTAGCCCATACACTCTATGAAAAATCTTAGACTCTTCCTTGAAAACATCTTCCAATTCATCAAAAAACTCCATATGAGTATACCCAATATTCGTCGTCACTCCTAAAGATGGATACGTGATATCACAAAGTTGTTTCATTTCTCCCGGATGATTACTACCATATTCTAAAACCACAACCTTATGTTTTTCTGGACTCACTCGAAACATTGTAAAAGGCACTCCGAAGTGATTATTATCATTCTTCAAAGTAGCTATATATGGTTCATCTATTTCAGTTAAGAAATGCTTAATCATCTCTTTAGTTGTTGTTTTCCCATTTGATCCTGAAATCGCGATTGTTTTAACACCGTCTCTAAAACATCTTTCAGAATGTTCATGACATAAATGAAATATAAACTTCTCCATCGAATCAACTGAGATTAAAGTTATCCCTTTTATTTTCGATGCAATATTATCTTTTTCAGCACTTGATTGATAAACACAAACTTTTATTTTTTTGAGGTTTCCAATAAATTTAAACCCATCATGAACTTCGCCCACTATCGCTAGAAAGCAATCACCTTCTTTTTCTAACCTTGAATTAGTACAAATCGCGAATTCAGACTCACTTAATAATTCTTTATTAAAAACAGATTTAATCTTTGAATAATTAAGTAAATGTTGAGCTAAAACCATACTTAATCATAACTTAATTTTAGATTTTATCAAAAAATTTGAAATATATAGTAATAAGCCTTATCTCTTACTCATTACTATCTACTGGCAAATTACTCCACATTCTTCAGATTTTTTTAACTTTTGATCTTTATATATTGAGCACTTTACGATGTAACTTCTGTGAGTTTTCGCTCCATCAACATGCTTTTTTGCAAGATGTGTCTCAACTGCCTTTTCACTGTCTCCAATTTCAATAAAGTGTGCAGCCTCAGCATTGCCTGGAGGTACATGACAGATTGAAAATCCACCATCATCACATAAAAAATCATCCAAAAATTGACTGTCATAGTCTAGCTCAGTCATATAATCATCTGGTTCTAAGTCACCTTTAAAGTTATCTGAAAATTCAACACAATCTTTTGGTTGTTGACCACCCGGCATTGTAGTTGAAGTCGTTGATGAAGTTGTAGTCGTCGTAGTTGTTGTACTTCCTGGAGGATCTTTGTCTTCTTTCTTTTCATCATCATCTCCTCCCGGTGGTAAACCACTGCCTGGATCAGGAGTTTCTTTGGGATTAGTACCAGTAGTACTTTTTGCAGTTGCTATATCACCTTCAGTGTGAAAACTAGCATCATTACATGAAAAGATAAGAAGTAGTATTGTAAGTTTTAACATATATGTCTCCAAAGTTCATTTTAAGCTAGTTATATATTTATTTTAGTTCGAGGAAATATATTCACAAAATTTAGTACAAAATACTCTGGTTTGAAGGTTTTATCGTCAATATTTTTTGACATTAAAATATTAGACTAAAATATGTGAGTACTTGATTTGGCACTCCGTAATCGGAGATTATAAATATCGCCTTAATTAAGACTAGTAATAACCGATGATCTTTATATAAATTTTCACGAGATTTAGCCTTCAAGACCCTTCTTGCAAGAATTGTCTTCCTGACGACTTAACTCTAGTTCAACTATATCAAAATCACTAAAGTAGTTTTTAACACCCATTATTTCCTGATAAGTTTCATGTCCCTTACCAGCTATTAGTAAAATATTATTTTCTATCTCGCTTAAGGCATTTTTTATCGATGATTCTCTATCTACTTCTATATTAACCTCATCAGGTTTTTTAAATCCTTCTAGTGCATCATTAATTATTTGCATAGGATCTTCACTTCTAGGGTTGTCGCTTGTCAGAAAGACCTTGTCTGCATATTTTTCTACCGCTTGGGCCATTAATTTACGCTTAAGTCGATCCCTATCGCCCCCACACCCAAACAATACAACTAGTTTTTTATCTTCATTCATTTTTTTTAATGAATTACAAATTTTTTCTAATGCATCTGGTGTGTGAGCAAAATCAATAACGACCAAGGCATCCTTAAACTCTATAAAATTAAATCGACCCCTTGCTGGTAATAAGGCTATCGGATTTAAGCTAGACTTCTTACCAGAGATTTCTTCAAATAATCCAAAGCTTAACTCAATATTCTTTTGATTGAAATCTAACCCTAATGACTTATTTGAATCTATTGCTTGTTTAGTAAAAATCATTGATTTTGTTGTTTTAAAAACTTCTTTGTTTTTTAAAAGTAAACTTTCATCACTAGTTAATATTTTTTCGGATTCTAAATGATTATTGATTTTCAACTTCGCTTTAAAATATTCATCCATCGTTTCATGATAATCTAGATGATCTTGAGAAAAATTCGTCCAGCCTGCTAAGGAAAATTTTAATTTATAAAACCTCTCTTGCTCCAATGAATGTGAACTAGCCTCAAAAATCGCTACATCAAATGAATTCTTAAACAATAACTTCCTTATATCAATAAAAGACGGTGTCGTTAGCGAAGACTCACTCAACTTCTCACCATTAAGATACTCTCCAAGCGTCCCTACTCTTAAAACCGATTTCCCATCATGAATAAAGAGCTTTTCTAAATAACAACTAACACTAGTCTTTCCATTAGTTCCGGTGATCCCAATAATTTTCTCATCTCCAATTGGATAAAGCTCATCTAAAATCAATTTTTGAGAATTTAACCAATCATCTTTAGAAATAAGTATTTTAGATTCACTCTTACTCTTCTCATACATCGACTCATCACCAAAAACGACAACTCTAAATGACTCAAGACTATCGATATATTTATGAGAATTCACAGTACTCTTAAAAAACAAAACAGATTCTTTATTAGAAAAACTCGTCTTCCAACAAATATCTTCTACCTTAAAATTTTCACCATTTGAATTTATTGTGATACCACCAAGTATCTCCTGGATATTAATCATAACTTGGTTTTTTTAAAACAAGCTTAACCGTTTTGTCACCAGTAATTTTTGAAAAGGCCTTAGGTTTTTGAGAAGTGACTATCCCAAATCCATTTATTTTCAGTCTTATATTTAATTTCTCTCCAAGCTTCAATACAGACTTTCTATCTAGTCCTACAAAGTTTGGAACTTTATTCTTCTTATACCTCTTCACCGATGAGGCTATCAACGAAATTGAATCCTCAGTCTTTTTATTATCCACATTCTTAGCAAGCGAATGGTATTCATTATTTTTCACTAAGATGGCCCTAGCTATTTTTTTAAATATTGGAGCTGCCACCTCACTTCCATAATGACCCTCCTCACTTGGAGCATCGACATAAACATATACGATAAATGGAGACTTCACTTCGAGCGGATATCCTACAAAGCTTGAAATAAATTCATCTTCAAGGTAACCACCCTCTTTATCATTAGGCTTCTGAGCAGTCCCAGTCTTTCCAGCAATCTTATAACCCTCAATCTGAG
This sequence comes from uncultured Bacteriovoracaceae bacterium, assembly GCA_938034385.1. GTDB lineage: Bacteria > Bdellovibrionota > Bacteriovoracia > Bacteriovoracales > Bacteriovoracaceae > JAHDHG01. Next base: position 105,029 of record CALHLC010000031.1, on the reverse strand, counting down.
CATTATCACCAGTTCCCTCTTCTACCGTCTCTACCAACATATCATTTATTTGATTTCTAACCTTCTCACTTATTACTGGAATCTTCTCGGTCTCACCAACAGTTTTTAATATGGTCGGTCTTAACTTATATCCACCATTAGCTAGCGGAGCATACATATTTAAAATTTGAAGTCCTGAAACAGCTATCCCGTGTCCAAAGCTTAGATTGCTAAGCCTAATCTTTTTTAATTCATCATCGTTTTTAAATATCCCTCTAGATTCATATGGAAGCTCAACATTAGTTCTCTCTCCAAGCCCATAATTTCTAAAAGTATTTACAAGATTTTTTGAACCCGTCTCAAATGCAATTTTACTTGTCCCGATATTTGAACTTTTTGAAATTATTCTATTTACAGATAACCACTTAAACTTATGACCTGCACTCTCTTTAATTGTATATTTACCAATTTTCATTTTCCCGTTCTCACAATAAAATTGAGAGTTTGGTTCTATCAGATTATTTGATAACCCTGAGATTACAGTAAATGGTTTAATAACTGACCCTGGCTCAAAAGGATCAGAAATATACGATAACTTCCAATTCTTGGATTTCGAATCACTTGGTTTATTAGGATTAAAGCTTGGATAGTTTGCCATAGCTAGAATCTCACCAGTATTGGCATTCATTACAGCTGCACCAGTAAGCTTAGCTTTATGTTTCTTAAAGGCGGCCTTAATTGCTGATTCAACTATATCTTGAATATCTTTATCAATACTTAATTCAATATCTTTTGGTTCTCGACTTTGAGTTAAGTTTTCAAACTTTATAGCTCGTCCCTTAGCATCTCTCACATAAGAAATCGTTTTTTCTTTCCCAATTAAAATTTTATTAAACTGTTTCTCAACCCCAGATATTCCAGAATTATCAACATCTACAAACCCAAGCACCTGTGCGGCTAGTTTTTGATTAGGATAATAACGACCAACAAATGGTTCTATATGAACTCCATCTATCGCTTTTAGTTTTTTTACCTGATCTTTAGTTAAATCAATATTTCTTTTAATCCATGTAAATTTATTTCTATCTTTAATAGATTTATATAAATCTTTATATTTAACTTCTTTTATAATCTTAGAAACTTTTTTAGAGGTACTTTTTTTATTCTCCATCTCTTGGGCCATCCCAAAGACATTGAATCGATTTACATTAATGGCAAGAGCATTCCCATTACGATCTAATATCTTTCCTCTGTTTGGATAAACCTTAGTCGTTCTAATAAATTGCTTATTCCCATATTCAAGTAACTCATCTTTTTTCACCACTTGTAAATATCCAACTCTTAGCAACACACTTGAAAACCCAAGGCAAATACACATAAAAATAAAATATATCTTAACCTTAAATGACTCGTTTTTTTCCATACTTATTTTAAGATAATAATTTGATCTCTTTTAGGTTCTTGTAATTTATTTTTTTTAGCAAAAGATTTTAATTTACTTGGAGATAAATATTTCGCTTTTTTAGCTTTTAATTCTTTATTCGTTAAATTGTGTTTATTAATCTCTCTATTTATTTTTGTAACTTTATAATCAATTTCCACGCATTGCATTCTTGCATAGATATACGCAAAACAAATAATCGCTACTAAAAATAGATATATATAAATCGGACTTATCCTTGCTCTCATATCTAAATTGTATCATTTTTTTTCTATGACTCTAAGTTTTGCGCTTCTTGATCTTGGATTTTTAGAAACTTCTTCATCTGTTGCGATTAAAGGTCTTTTAGTTAATATTGCGTATTTATCTTGATCGTTTTGATAAGCTTTCCTGAAACTATGTTTTACTATTCTATCCTCTAGCGAGTGAAATGATATTAAACCTAACCTTCCACCAGGTTTAAGAGCATCTAGCAAACCTGGAATAGATTGCTCAAGTATATTTAATTCATCATTTACATATATTCTAAGTGCTTGAAATACTCTTGTCGCTGGATGAGGCTTTTTATGTCTCATATGTTTTGGATAAGCTAAAAAGCAAATTTCTTCAAGCTCACTAGTTTTAATTATTTTATTTTCTCTTCTTTTCTCTACAATCCTTGCAGCAATCTTTCTAGATAATCTTTCCTCTCCATAATGATAAAACATATCAGCAAGTTCATTCTCCTTAAGAGAATTTAAAACATCAGATGCTTTTTCACCCTCAGTAGTATTCATCCTCATATCTAGATCAGCTTCGCGCTTAAAAGAAAATCCTCTCTCATCACTATCAAAGTGATGAGATGAAACACCTATGTCTCCTAATATAGAATCAAACTTCAAGGTATTATCTTTTACAAATGATCCAAAATTAATGTGCTTAATATTAGCAATATCAGAAAACTTAGAAGCTTCTATCTTTTTTTTACCATTATTATAGGCCTCTATATCTTGATCAAGCCCAAGGGCACTTTTAATTTTTCCTGATTCTAAAAAAGAAAAGTAATGACCGCCACCACCAAAGGTAATATCTAAATAATCTAAGTCGGGTTTGTGTAAAAGATATTCTTCACACTCATTAAGAAGAACAGAGATATGTTCTTTATACATTTATTTCTGAAGATCTACTGTTTCTCTATAAGAATGAGATTTTTTTACATACATAACGTTTTCATTCTTCTCAGACTCTTCTTTGCAGTTTATACAAAGCTCAGCTGTAGGCCGTGCATTTAATCTCGTAAATTTGATCTCTTCACCACAATCTTCACAAAGACCATATTCTTTTGAATCAAATTTTTTCAGGGCCATCTCTAATTTTTTGGCATAAAAAGATTCTCTATTTCTCATTCTAATAATTTGAGAATTAGCAAGGTCAACAGATGCGACATCTAAATTATCGCTTTGCTGATTTTGTGAAATGATATTTGAAGTATCAACTTCTTCAAGATTTGTTTTAATTCTAGTCATATCAGTAGATATTTTTTCTTTTAACGTTTTCAATTCTCTAATTTTTAAATGATTAAACCTTTCCATGAATTCTCCTTATTCAAGACCGCTTTTTACATTTATTAAAACTTTTCTTGTAACAAGCTTTAACGTTTCAAACACACCTTGCCCCTCCACTGCTATTGCTTCTATTTCAGGAAGAGAACTGTGGTTTAACTTTCCACTTAACTCACTTACTGGTGCAATATTGGGAAGATCTCTCTTATTCCATTGCAAAACGATTGGAACCTTATCAAAGACATATCCTTGTTCTTCAAGATTAGTTTTCAAACCGTTCATACTTTCTATATTTGCTTCCATTCGACTCACTTGAGAATCTGCAACAAAAACAATTCCATCAACTCCACGAAGTATTAATTTTCTACTCGCTTCATAAATAACCTGACCAGGAACTGTATATAAGTGAAACCTTGTTTTGAATCCTTGAACTTCTCCTATCTCAAGAGGAAGAAAATCAAAAAACAAAGTTCTCTCATTATCAGTATTTAAACGAACGAATTCACCTTTATCTGCTTTTGTCTTCATATAGACATGTTGGATATTTGTAGTCTTACCTCCCAACCCTGGTCCGTAATAAACTATCTTGCAGTTAATTTCCTTCGTGTGATAATTCACAAAGGACATTGGTGCTCCTTTAGTTCGCTTAATCGTTCTCTTTAAATATTGATAAACACCTTAATTGTCGTGGTAAAAATCCTTACAATTACTTTATTAAAAATTTAATTTTATTTATGTGGATAAACTATAAACTAAGATTTACTAGTTCTATTTTAAACTAAAACGTTTTTACATTTGTGTACTATTATTAAGTGCAGTTGAAATTGTACGAGCATCTAGAAACTCTAAAGAACCGCCCATAGGAACTCCAAAACCTATTCTCTCTACAGAGCAATTACCTTCAAGTACTTCCTTTAGATAAGAACACGTTGCTTGCCCTTCAAGGCTTGGATTGATCGCTAAGACTATTTTTTCAATAGAGTGTTTTAAAATTCTATTTTTTAATTGCTCTATAGATAAATCACCTGGCCCTACATTTAAGAGAGGATTAAGAACTCCTCCTAAAATATGATAAAGGCCTTTATATTCACCACTATTTTCAATAGCCACATAGTCATTAAAGCTCTCTACAACACAAATCACTTTTGATTCAAGACGATTATCGTTTGTACAGATATGACAGCTTTGTGATTCTTGATCACAATACACACCACACTCTCCACAAGTATTTAGATTATTTAACTCACTAATTGATTCTGAAAATTCAATAATTTCATCCCTACTTAATTTTAAAAGCTTAAGAATATTTCTCATCGCAGAGCGCTCACCAACACCTGGTAGCACTTTAAACTTCTCTATTGCATCTAAAATCTCTTTTGGAACTAAACTCATATATTAATTAGAATAGACCTGGGATATTAAGTCCACCAGTAACTTTACTCATTGCTGAATTAACCATTTCATTAGATTCAGCAACTGCTTGGTTAACAGCTGTCTTAACTAGGTCTTGCAACATATCAACATCGTTTGGATCAACACATTCTGGATTAATTGTAATATCTAGAATTTCTTGTTTCCCATTAACTTTAACTTTTACCATTCCACCACCAGAGCTTGCTTCTACTTCTCTAGTCTCTAGCTCTTTTTGCAATGTTGCTATCTTTGCTTGCATTTGTTGAGCTTGCTTCATTAATTGGCCCATGTTTTTCATATCTTATCCTTTACTTAATTGTGTAATCAGTTACTTTTTCATTAAACATTTTCTCAGCTTCTAAAATCGTTACATTTTTTTTGAAGGCCTCTAATTTATTATTCTCAACTTCATCTTCTTTATTCTTATTTATATTAAATAAAGGTGTGAAATTCTTCTCTTTTATCTCTTCATCGCTTAACATCTTCGTATCAAATTTTACTTTAATATCATCTATAGCGATGAATTTTTGTAATTCTTTCTCTAAAGCAATCTTTGTTTCTTTTTCTTGAAAATAATCAAAAATCACATCTGATTCTTCTTTGAAACCAATGATAATCTCAAGTTCGTTTTCAACTTTTTTCAAACTATAGATATTTCCAAACTCTAAATTTGCTGCACTAGCTGGTCTTATATCTTTTAAATAATTTAAAAATGCTCTAAAGCTAAAGCTTCGTTTTGGTTTCTTTGTTTCGGTTTTTACTTCTTTAGTTACCACTGCAGCCGGCTTAGTCGTAAAAGACTGAACTGAAGCAGGTTTATCTATAGGAGGTTTAATGGAAACCGATTTTTCTATAACAGGTTTCGCTGGGGCAGCATTCATATAGCTAGGTACTTGTTCAAGCTTTGATTCTTCAACAACTATTTTCTTTGGCTCTACTTTCACTTCAGAAGCAACACTCTCTTTTTTCATTCCAGTATTACTGGCTACTTCGGCATTTTTCGTGACGACTTTTTTCTCTCTCGCTTCAACAACATTCATATCCATACATGCCGATTGCATCTTAATCAAAACTGCCTCTGTAGGGGCAATAGAGCTTAACATCCAAGTAAAAGATTCACTTAAATCTTTATAAAGATCAATCAAACTAACTGGCGACTTACCTGCTTTCAAATCAACCTGGATAAAGTCATTTAGTACTTCTAATATTTGAAAACAAAGAGACTTAAGCTCAATATTTTCTTCCATGATCTCTTCAAATTTTTCGGTCAATTCCCGCTCTTTTTTCGTAAGCATTAATTGAACTAAAGCTTCAACTTGAGATTTATTGGCAAGGCCTAGAGAATAAAAAAGGCTTTGCTCTGTAATAACCTCACCAGTTTTAAAATTTTTTAACTGCTCAAGCAAAGTTAAACTATCTCTAATTGAACCTCGTGAACTCTTCACAAGCTTAGAAATAACTCCCTCGCTTTCAAACTTAATACTTTCTTTTTCAGAAATATTTTTAATATGGTCTTGTAAATTCTTAGAGCTAACTGATCTTAAATCATATCTTAAGCATCTTGATATAACTGTCTCTAATAATTTTTCAGGATTGGTTGTCGCAAAGATAAATACAACATGCTCAGGTGGCTCTTCTAATGTTTTCAAAAGCGCATTAAAAGCACTGTTTGATAACATATGAACCTCATCGATCACATAGAGTTTATAAGTCCCTTCAGTTGGTAAGTACTGACACGTTTCAACTAAAGATCTAATATGCTCAACACCATTATTAGATGCTCCATCAATTTCTTGATAATTTAGAGAATTACCTTCCTCAATAGAAACACATGAGTGGCACTTTAAACACGGCTCAACGCCATCAACTTTTTCTGAACAATTTATTGCTTTAGCATAAATCCTAGCTAAAGTTGTTTTACCAACTCCACGCGTCCCAGTTAGTAGGTAAGCATGACCAATATTTTGATTTCTTATAGAGTTAGTTAACCCTCTTACAACATGTTCTTGACCGACAACCTCTTTAAAGCGCTTAGGTCTATATTTAATTGCAAGAACTTCATATTTCATTTGTAATCTTTGGTAATTTTGAAAAAGCGATCCCAACAATCAATGCAAAGCGTTAGTGCTACCGTTGCTTCGTTCCCGACCTGGCGGAGTTCGCATTCACAAACCTCCATCAAAGCTGAAATCGCCATCGGCAGAATAACATATTTATTGAAATTTATAAAGTGAACTAAAAGTAAGGTTTATACTCCTCTGGTACTTCCTTAGAAAATAGGCCTAGCTCTAAATCCGGATAAATTTGATCAAACCTCCGTACACTAGTTTCATTTAACCTTCTGTAAATATGAGATCGTTTAAGTTGATTTACATCTTTTATGCCAGCCGCTCCTAGCATTTCACAAAAGGCATGAATAGTTTCTTCATGATAGGAATGAACTCTAGTTGCTTTTGCTCGAACATCTAAACCTTTAACAAGATGAGATTTATGTGTCGTAATTCCAGTTGGGCAATGGTTCGTATTACACTCTAGAGCTTGAATACAACCTAGTGCCAGCATCATTGACCTAGCTGTATAAACAGCATCGGCCCCAAGTGAGATCATCTTTATCAAATCAAAAGCTGTAATCGCTTTTCCACTTGCAAAGATTTTTATATGTTTTTTAATATCAAATCCACAAAGAGTATTGTGAACAAAAACTAATCCATCAATCAGTGGCGTTCCCATACTATTTGAAAATTCAACTGGGGCAGCACCTGTTCCACCTTCACCACCATCAACAGAGATAAAATCTGGATAACTATCTGCCGCTATCATTGCTTTACATAAATACACAAACTCTTTTCTATCTCCCAAACAAAGCTTTATTCCAACAGGTCTCCCACCAGAGAGTTCTCTTAATTGCTGAATAAAACTAACTAATGTTCCAAAATTATTAAATGCCTTATGTCCCGGAGGAGAAAGAACTGCGGTATGAGGAGTTACCCCTCTAATTTGTGCAATCTCTTTATTATTTTTCACGGCTGGTAATATCCCACCGTGACCAGGCTTTGCTCCTTGAGAAATTTTAAGTTCAATCATTTTTACATTTTCATGATCAACGGTTTTTTTAAATTTTTCTGGATCAAAGTTTCCATCTTCTGCTCTACATCCAAAATACCCTGTACCTATTTGATAAATTAAATCTCCATTATGTTTCAAGTGATACGGAGAGATTCCTCCCTCACCTGTATTATGAGCAAAGCCTCCATCATGAGCTCCTAAATTTAAGGCCTCAATTGCATTTTTACTTAAACTCCCATAACTCATTGCTGAAATATTATAAATGCTAGCACTATATGGTTTCTTACAATCTTTATTACCAACCACAACTCTTGGATCATTAATAACTAAATCATCTTCAAGAGCATTGATAGAATGATTCATCCATTCATACCCAACTTCATAAACATCTAATTGAGTTCCAAAAGGAATAGTATCTCTAACTTTTTTAGCTCTCTGATAAACAACTGATCTAGAGATTCTATTAATAGGTCTCCCATCTAAGTCTGATTCAATAAAGTATTGATACATCTTTGGTCTTAATGCCTCAAAAACATATCTCAATCTTCCAAGTACAGGGAAATTACTTTTAATAGCATGTTTCGTTTGAATGAGATCTAGAATTCCCATTAGAACGAAGACTAAAACTAATCCAACCAAGATCCAAAAAAGCTTATGAATATATAAACTCAAAGCTACAGAACCAATAATAGAGATAATCGATGCTATCCAAAATTTTCTTCTCATAGACTTCATGGTATAAATTCAAGTCTATGAAGACAATTACTAGCTTTTATAACTCTCCTATTGGTCCTATAGAAATTGTTTGTACTGAAGATAAAATTCAAAGCATTTCTTTAAAATCAAAATCATCTAAATCAACAGAGAATCATTTAACTAAATTGGTTAAAAAAAACCTTAAGGCTTATTTTAATGGAGAGTTAAGAGCAATTAACTCTATTCCCATAAAATACTTTAATTTAAACCAAGGGACTCCCTTTCAAATAGAAGTATGGAAACAGTTAACTAAAATAAAGACGAGCAAAACTCTTACATATAAAGATATCTCCATAAAAGTGAAATCTCCTAAGGCCATGAGAGCAGTCGGAGGAGCGGTTGGTAAAAACCCATTTCTAATTTTTTTCCCATGTCATAGAGTACTTGGCCAAAATAAAAAAATAACTGGCTTTAGTGCCGGAATCGACAATAAAAAGTTTTTGTTGGACTTAGAACTTATATCCTATATAAGTTAGAGCATTCAAGTGAGGAATCATTCCTGCTTCAGCTTCAGCAGCACCTGGAGGACTCTCTGAACTTGCATTAAAAAAGTTTGAAAACCTATAACTTAAATCTACTTTTACTGCAAGGTTTGTTCCTATATCAATTTTAACACCTGCACCAACTCCAATATTCATTCCTAGAAAACTATCTTTATATGGTCCAATGGCAGGATCAGGATTCCCTGTTGTTGGATTTGTATTTGTATGAGCAGCGATTTCTCCTTCGTATGCAAAAGAAGTTATACCTAGCCCAAGTTTTCCATAGAAAATATTTCCAAAAGGCATCGCCACATCACTATTAACCATCAAAAAAGAACTCGTCCAATCAGGATTATTTGCTGCAATATTTGGATTTAGAACTTTCACATCTCCTGTGAGGTTCATATTTGCATTCAACATTAACACAAGATTTTTCCCAAATAAGTTAATTGGTAAATCAAATCCCAATGATCCCATAAACATTGAACTAAAATCTAACTCTTCTGTTGAAGATGGCATTACTATTCCAGTTCCTAAATATATTGCTGGTCCCCAACTCTTTGATCCTCTTCTAGATCGTTTTGATGATCTTTTAGATTTACTTCCTCTTAGTCTATCTCCGCGGTTAGCATCTCCACTTAATAACTTTCCTATCCCAAACTTTCCTTTTAAAGAAGTGACTTTAATTTTTCCAACTTTATAACTTCCATCATAAACTTTGAAAATTTGTCCTTTCTTTGCACTTAACCCTTTTCTAGAGAAGTACACTTTTTTACCTTTAACTTTTAAAATCTTCTTTGGCAGAGCATTAAAAGATAAAAACATTGAGACACAGATGCATATTATTTTTAGATTTTTCATAACATATTAATTATACAAGGTTTTATCTAATCTATTTTAGAGATCAACACATTTTACCCTTAGTACCAGACTAAATTGATCTTAGTAATTTCAAAAGAGGTTTATATTAAGTATTATTTTAATTCATGAGGGATTTAAACAAGAACATTAATTATAAAAATGGTTATAAATACGTTTTATTTCTTATCCTTTGTATAGGTTTTTTCTTTTTATTAAACCTGGCCCTTGAACTTTATAAAGGAAGACTTAGTTTTATAGAGTTCACAATTATTTCTGTTCCTTCATTTTTTCTTTTCAAGTTTTATTACGATGCTTTCAAAAGACTACTTTATACTTTTTGGGGATTAAGCATTCTAGTTTTTCTTTTTATTTTTTATTATTTTATAACTTCATTATTAAGACATACTTACCCTTTTCAAACTTTATTGTTTTTAAGCTCCCTAGTCCTTCTAGGCATTACACTCTATCTTGCATCATCGCCTGTTTATTACACTAAGGTTGCTTGGTGGGAATTTGATTATAGGTATAGAGCCGATATAGATGCACAAATTTCTTTTGAGGGGAAACGATTCAAATCTAGATTAACTGACGTTAGAAGAAGAGGTGGCTCCATTGCAACCTTTGAGGACTTCCCTCTTGGTACTCACTTATTAATCTGTTTTGATATAGATGATCAAGAGTTTCAATTAGAATCTGTTATAGGCTCAAAATCCAAATCAATCGTTGGCCGTCCATACTCTTATGGAATTAAGTTTCTTATTGCTAGTAAAGAAAATAAGTCTCAATACAGACATCTATCTAAGCTTTGGGACTCAAAAGAAAAAATCAGACTAAATCAAAAATTTGAAAAAGAAGTTTAATTTAAAATGAAATATGCTGACCATCTATGGATAATGGAAAATGCACACAAAGAAGCTCTCCTTGCTTTCAACGAAGGTGAAGTTCCTGTTGGAGCAATCGTTACAGACTCACTTGGTAAAGAAATTGCTAGAGCTCGCAATACAAAAGAAAAAAACCTTGATGCCTCTGCTCATGCTGAAATTCTCGCTTTAAAATTAGCTGCTCAAAAGCTTGGTAATTGGCGACTGAATGATCATCATCTATATGTAACTCTTGAACCTTGCCCAATGTGCTTAAGTGCAATTTCACAATTTAGAATTAGTAAGGTTTTTTTTAGTGCTTATGATAGTAAAGGCGGAGCCCTTTCTCTTGGTTATAATATTCACAAAGACTTAAGATTAAATCACCGCTTCAATGTTATTGGCGGTCTTGATCAATATAAAAACTCTAATCTATTATCTGATTTTTTTAAATTAAGAAGAGGGAATTAATCCAAAGTTGCAAGTTGATTGTTGAGGTTCTGATATATACCTTTTTCCGTCTATTTCAACACTATTAAAAGCATGACCTGTATCTAGTCCATTTTTATCTTTGTATCTAATAGACTGCAAAGACTTAGCCCTTAAACCATTTTTAACTGCAAGTCTCGTATATAAAACTGCATAATCAAAACAAACTCCAACCCGCTCTTTCATCATTAATCCAAACGATCCATGCATTTGAATACCTGTATTAACTCCATTGGTTCCTGAACTCAGATCTACTAACTCATCACTCATACCAAATTCATGAGTAAGATATGTTGCAGTTGTACATTTAACTACACATGCTTTTTGACAATCATTTAATTCATTCTCATCAAAAAAGTTTTTTATATCTCCAGACATTTTATTAAAAATCACTTCACCTTCACTATCATGCTTTGCATACTCTGCCTTAATTTCATCTACTTCTATTCTACCTTTTTCAAAGTCAACAATTTCTTCTTCCCACTGAGAAATCATTTCTTTGCTATGGAGTATTAAATCATTGTATTTCTTTATATCTGACTGAGCACTTAAAAGGTTTTTCTTTTCAGAAGCTATTTCTTTATTAAGCTTTGATATTGCATTTTTCTTTTTAAGTTCTCTTTCTTTTATTCCATCACTATATTTAGGAAGATCGATCTCCTTAAATGTTTTAAAATCATTTTCTTTTAAGTACTTATTTATTTTTTGTTGAGTACTTTTGAAACTCTTTTTGAAGTCATTATTCCACCACCTCATAAATCTTTTTTTATACTTAGAATAGGTACTTTCTTCTTCACTTTGTGGTTCCTTTACCTCAACACTATAACTTTTAATAATCTCTTCAATTCTGCTAATTCTTTTTTCAAAAACCTTTATATTACTCTTCGTTATTTCTAAGTTAGACTTATGATTCTCAATATTGCTTTTAAAGTTTCCGATATTATGTTTTCTTAATGAAATTCCATTTATTCTAGCTGTTTCATTGAATTCTTCATCATATTCTCTTCTAGACTTTTCTTTCGACAAAACCATTTCACCTGAAATTTTGTAAGCTTTGTTATTACTTTTTTTAAAACTACATTGAACTTCCTCCCAATTTCTTTTTTCAAAACATGGGTTTTCAAAGCCAAATAAATTCACCGAAATCATTAAAAGTAGTAGTTTTTTCATATGGTACATATATTACACATTTTTAGTTACTCACAGAGCTCAGAAGATAAGATCTATATAAACTGTCTAAAATCTATACGATTTCTACTATTTAGAGTAAATTAGAGCTTAAATATGTGGAGAACTGACCGAGTGGCTGAAGGTGCACGCTTGGAAAGCGTGTGTGCGGCAACGTACCGGGGGTTCGAATCCCCCGTTCTCCGCCATTTAATATATTTGCTATATAACTTATTAAAATGATTGAAGAAACTTGAAACGCTAAAATCCAAGTGGTTAAAAAATGGTTATACTCTAAAGATCAAAAGAATAAGAATAATTTCCAATCTCCCTTCTCACACTTTCTTTGTTAAGTTTAACATAACTTTTTTCTGTGATCTCAACCGAATGGTGACCGAGTATATCTCTTAACACAATAATGTTACCACCGTTAGAACAAAAGTGACTGGCAAACGTTGATCTTAAATCCTTGAATGCAATTCTTCTTACACAAGCTTTATCGACATCCTTATAAAACACTCTTTGTGTAAAGTGTTCATAGTCAAAAGGAGCACCGCAAGCTTTAGTAAACACGAACTCATCGTTGAGTCGTAACTTATGTCTTTTTTTAAGTAAAGAAAGAGTAGTCTTATCGAGTGGGATAGATCTTGCTTTTCCACTTTTTGTTTTATTAACAACACTTTTATATTCTCTCTTCCACGCTCTTTTTACATCAATCGATTCAGAGTTTTCTTCAAAGTTTACGCAATCCCATTTAAGACCTATAACCTCACCAAGCCTTAATCCACTCCTAAGAGTAAATAAGTACATATCTAACCTATTAAGACTTTCTTTTTTTACAAAGCTTAAGAATTTATTTAACTCCTCAGAGCTCCAAGATTTAGTTTCAGGTTTTTGGACTTTTAAGAAGTCTGCATGCCTGAATGGACTAGCTTTTACAAAATCATACTTGTCAGCATAATTCATAACAGATTTAAGTAACTTTAAATTGTAGTTATAATTTTTAGAGCTCATTCCGCTCTTAAGCTTTTCTCCTCGAAATCTCGCAAGGTCAGACATTTTAATTTTCGATATTTTTATACTACCAAAAAATGGAATCAAATACTTTCCTAAGACTCCTTCATATCTTCGATACGTACTCAATTCTAAATCTGATTTCGATTCTAGAAATATTGTAGAAAAATCTTTAAAGTTAATATCAGAACAGACCGCAATATCGTGAAGAACCCTTTGATCTTTCTCTGCCAACTCTTTTCTTCTCCAAGTCTTAGCATCTATTAGCCTTGCGAATGTCTTAGCCTTTCTTTTACCATTTTCAAGATAAATTCTTGCTTCATATGAAGCTGAACCATCTATTCTTTTTTTTGCACTGATACCTGTCGCTTTACTCATGAATACCTCCTTTTGTGTGGAGGTCTCACTTCTCTTCTTTTTCTATTTTCGCTGATTGTCAAAGATCTAAATTTAGAACTGGATAATTGCATGACTTTCACACCTTCTCAAGGTTAAAAATAAGTAAAAAGCACAAGCTTTAGTCACTCTCAGGCTACTTTCTGTTTCTATCTAAGTACTCAGTTATATCAGAAAGCTTGAATCTAATTTCAGCACCTACTTTAAAATATGGGATCTCTTTTTTGAAAACCATATATCTGGCTTTTGACATTGAAATTGATAAATATTCACAAAGGTCTGTAATTTTTAATAATGGTTTCACATTTCTCCTATTTGCAGTTAATAGACTTCATTTGTAATTAAATGGATTTAAGTACTCTCTTTTGTTATAAAACCTAAAAAATAGAATAACGTACATTGAGGTCAAAAAATGGAAAACAAGGATTCTAAAATTAAATTTAAAAAAGAATTAGTTAAACTTTGTACAGATTATCGAGAAGATGATTACCAAGGCTTGGTTGATCACCTAGAGCGAGATATATTGAGTTTTTTTAGACAGATAGAGGGAAATACTTTTTTTAAAGTTTACGATGGGACAACTTTAGAATCGAGGTTAAATCTTTTGGTTAAATCTTTTGAGAAAATAGTTGTTGCCAAGAAAGCTTTGTTCCCTGCAAATGAAAACAATAGAGAATTCAGACTCTGCCTCGATGGTTTTGCAAAGGATATAAAAGAATCTACTAAGGAGTCATTTATACCGTTTAGTGGAGACGATTGGAGTGACTATAGGTTCTTGGGAGTGATTCCAGGTGAATGTGAATTCAACCTCTTATCTGAAGAGACATATTCAAAAATATGTGAAGTAGAAAAAGACTTAAAAGAGTCCATCAGGGTATATAAGTGGTTACTCAATAAAAGAAATAAAAAAAATGGAGGCACTAAGAATTTCTTGCTTGAGTTTAAGCTTTTAAAAGTCTGTAACTTAATAGAAATATCTGCATTTAAACGAGCTTCTTTGATATATAAACTTACTAATAGAAAAAATGGTCTACTACTTGAAGTTTTCAATGAAATTAGAGTGGAAAAAGAAAAAAAACCTACTGAGTTAAGAAAGGGAAGATGGTCTAACCAGGAAACACAGGAATTTTTAAATGCTTATCGCTCGTCTGTTAATAAGAATCCTACAAAAGAGTTTCTTAAAGATCTTAATACGATTGGAGAAGAGTTTCTAAGTCAAATTAGAATAAAGATAAAAAAAGCTATAGTTGATGATCTTGAGACGTTGATTCATCACCAGTTAAATAAAAAAGATCACAAAGAGCTAATTAAAGAACTAAATATTTTTCTAAAAAACTACCCAGTAGACGTTCTCTCCAATGAAAGAAAATTTATCTCAGATTTATCTCACTTTGTTGGATTGTTTTGTATTCAAAAACTAAATTATCTTAATCTAGGAATGGAGTTAAAAGATGAGACAGAGAAATTCTTACTAACTTATCTCGAAGTGTTGACAGCTAAAAACAAGGAACCGGGCAAGGTTGAAACCTTCGAGCAAGCCTTAACTAGTTACATGTATCTTGATGAATATAGAGTTTCCTTCATAAGAGAGAGTTCTCCAAATTATTACAAAGATGATTAATTTTGAATTCTTGAAATCCTGATTCCTGATCTCAATTCTATAAAAGCTTTCTTCTTGGCATGATTTCTGCCAAGGGAGGAACTATGAAATTTCAAATTAATGAAATCGCCATGGATCGTGGCATAAAATCCGATCTACAAAAAGTTAAAGAAATTGAAATTGACCATCAATTAAAAGCTATTTTTTTTCAGGGAGATCAAGGAGGAATTAAGCAGTATCTAGAGACAGGGGAGTATAGGGCTTATGGTTCTGTTGCTGAAAGTGTATTTAATACACATCCTGATATCCTCGACGAAGAGTACATTGCATTTACTGAAGGAGTTTGGGACAAACTCTCAATTGATGAGTCAGGCATTAAGGCAGTTGCACTCTACTCGTCGACCTTTAATCCGAAAAACAAAAAATTCTATGAGAATCTTAATCCCGGAAAGCACATAATTCTTTTGATGCTGGATGCTGATAAAGCGGGCTATTGGGGAACTCAGCGAAATGGTACTCATCTCCAAAAAAGGGGTTTTGAAGTTTATGTTGTTAAACCTAAGGCGGGATACAAGGACTTTAACGAGGAACTTCTCGGAGAAGGGAAACTATGCAAAGAAGATCTTTTAAGTCGAAAACTTAGGTTTACTCCACACGTCCCTAAGGTAAAAACAATAAAAAAGAAAAGGATCAAAGGTGGTCAGCGTTCTGATAGTGCTAATCTTAAGTCTAGGCTTCTGCCTTCGGATATACTTGGGTATTTCGATTGCATTGAATGGGATGAAGCTACCTCAACTTCTGCGGATCAATACTTAATGTGTAGTCCTTTCAGAGATGACAATAGTCCAAGCTTTTCAGTTAAAGATACCTTTGGAGATGGTATCTGCCATGACTTTGGAACTGGGGAGTATTGGGATATTTTTGGACTAATAGAGGGGTTCAGTGGAGAGAAAGACTTTAAGAAAGTTATAGGAATTGCAAGGAATATTCTAAAGGAGTGGTACGGTGAAAAGTAAAAATATAATTGAATGGATAGGAGATGGTACTGTTAGGAAATTCTATGACGTGTCTAGCAATAGGTTTGCAGCATTTGATAAAACTAATAACGAGTTTAGACTCTTTGAAACGCCATCAACTGCTTTAAGGGCGGAGTTGAGACTTAAAGAGATTAAGGAATTTATCGAATTTGCAGAGTTTGTGTATGACCCGACTATGAAAAGTAAATTATTCTTAGATGATACAGGGATTCAGTGCTTGAATATTTATGAGCCTCCAAGTTTTGCAAAAGATATTTATTACACTGGAAAGAATGTCGAACCTATGGAATCTCTACCTACTAAAGTTGAAGCATTTTTACGTCATATGTGTAGCGGAGATGAGAAGTGTTATGAGTTTTTGATTCGTTGGATAGCTGGAAGTTTAGACTTCAAACCTCAAACATGCCTTATAGTTTTTTCCACTGAGAGAGCTGTTGGTAAAACACTACTGGCTACTTATATATCTCTCCTGCACGGGAGGAACAACTCAGCTAAAACAAAGGATAACGTATTCAAAAACAGATTTAATTCTGCTTTCAAGGACAAAACCTTTGTGTTCGTTGATGAGATTGCATTAACTGGTGGCAAGACTGGAGAACAAGAGATGAACAACATAAAAGACATGATGAATCCATTCATAGAAATTGAAGCTAAGAGTGTTAATGCTAAGCTTTGTAGAAACTTTGCAAGCATGATGATTGCTTCTAACAACTTAAATGCTATCCCACATATTGGTAAGGATGACAGGCAGTTCTCTGTTTTGGAAACACCTGATATAAAGCTAGCTGATAAGTTTCTAGAGTTTTCAAATGATGATGCAATAAAAAAAGAACTCCTAAGCGATGATGTGATTGCTGAGAGCTTTCGGTTTTTCAAAAGCTTGAAAAGACCAGCTGAGAGACTTGGACCGTATAGAGGTAGAAAGATTCAAGAGCTTATAGAGAGTTCTCAGTCTGACTGGAAGGCAACCCTATTAAAGGATATTTATCCGTTTGTGGTTGATGGGAACTATAAAGAAAACATCGGTGGTTTCGGTTGTAATCAGGGACCAGCTCTTTATGAGTTATCAATTCCTCAGATACAAACGCTTTTTAAAGAGTATGGTGTTTCTCGACCTCCAGGCAGGACAAGATTTGAAGAGCTCTGTAAAGAGCACTCTGACATGTTTAAGTTTACACATAAATCTTCAGGGGTGAGGGCAATAAAGTTCTTAAGAGCAAAAGAGTAAGCTTCATACAGCGTTATACGGGGAGCTTTAGGGCTCCTCGTTTTACAACCACCACAACCACGAAAACTGATAAACAATTAAGAGAGAACTCCCCTATATAATATATTTTTTCTTTTATTGTAGTGGTGGTGGTAGTGAAGCTTTGTCATTTTGGACCGTCAAAGCCCCAAAAGTAGTTACAACCTACAAACACTATCAAAAATAACCAAGATGTAAGAACTCGACATTCCACCATGCTTTAGACATCGTTATGCCAACGATTAGAAAAGTTGAAAAAGTAATAAAGAGTAAGCTTATTGACGCTTACAAAACCCTGAGAACCAAAAAGCTCAGATACTCCCTTCACTGGAATAATCTACAGATTCATTTATAATAATTACAGAATCAATTCATCATAGAGAATATATGAAGTTCTTAATCTCAATATTATTTTTAGGATTAGTGTCTTGTGCGAGTTATCAGGTTTCTGGAGATAGACAGGTTGCTAGTGATGAAAATAACCTCCGTAAAATTAGATGTTATGGTAGTCATTATGGAAGACAGAACACTAAGTCCGAAGCAATTGATAAAACTTTCGAAGTAGAAAAAGATAAGTGGGTAACAAAAGAGTTATTTGTTATTCCAGAAGAAGATATTAGAGTAGTTGCTTCTATTCATACTGATAACAAACCACAAATAACTATTTCCAAAAGAGATCTAAAGTGGAGTAAGTCTGTATCATCATCTGCAGATCTTTTAGGCAGGGGAGCCTATTTTGATCAGAACGAAGACCTCTACAAAGGTCTTAATATTCATATGCACTGTTATTTAATGAAATAAGAGGTTTTTAATCTCAGCCTGAACACTCCCAAGCGAACAATCTGCTAACTCCGCTATTTCTCTATAGCTTTTACCTTGGTTGTGTAGATAGCGAATAAGGCTAGAGTTTCTAAGTTTCTTACGTCCTATACGTTTTCCTTTGCTCTTGGCGTTTTCCATTCCAGACTTTACTCGCTCCGAAATAGTTTCACGCTCTAGTTCAGAGATAGCACTCAGAATGGTTAGAAAGAACTTTCCCATCGCTGTCGACGTATCAATGTTTTGAGTCACTGAGATTAACGATACGTCATGAGACTGCATAAGTTTTGTTAGTTCTAAAAGATGTATTGTAGACCTTCCAAGCCTATCAAGTTTGTAAACTATTACAGATGCTACTTCTTTTTTCTTTATTGCCTCTACTAACTCATCAAGTGCTGGACGACTCTGAGTTTTTCCAGACAACCCAATGTCTTGAAATATCTTTACGTCTTTTATTTCATTGAGTTCACAGTATTTACTAATCTTTAATAGTTGCGACTCCGCTCCCGAGCTTTGCATGTTTGTCGATGTACGAATGTAGATAGCGTTTATCATGTTGAATACTTTCATACTACAAAGGTGGTTTCTAATACAAGTTGAACTGTATTAGTAGGTAATGTTTTTAATACACTTGGGGTGTGAAGTGTTGTGGGGTTAGTGAGTGTTTGTAGTGTTAAGAGTTAAAAGTTTGTTGGGCTGTGAGAAACAATAAAAGAAAAATATAATGGTGGTGATAATGATTTTATGACCATGGGGGGGTGGGGTAAATTCCATTGGTAATGTTGATGGTCGGGTTTGAAAAATTGCAGAGACCTGTTTTTCAAGCTAGATCATTTTGCAAAATATTATTGGCATTACTGTAAGTTAAGCTATCTTCTTATTCGAAGTATTAAGAGAAGAGTAAATTTAAAAAAATCTGTTAAAGTTAATTTAAAAACATCCGAGAAGAAAGCACTGTCTTTCTGGTTTTAGACTTACTCATTAAGGTGTAGTTATTGAGAAAATTATTAATGTTATTATTCATTTTATCTTCTTGTATTCCAACTAGCAATACTACAAATGTTGTTATGCGTGGTCATACAGGTCTTGAGGGACCAATAGCTTACAAAATAAATAATCCTTCAGAGTTTATAGTGAATGGAAACCTTAAAACTGCTGGATGTTTAGTCTCTGATAGAGAAATTGTTAAATTAGCAGGATATTGTGCACCTAATAATACAATTATAGAAATTACGTCTCTAGATATGAAACCAGCTCAAATCACTTGTCCTTGTCAAAATGGAAGATATATTTGTGAGTCTGTTAAGTTTCCTGGAAACCTGACTAATAAATTAGAACCTAAAATTAATGTTAAAAATTTAACTTTTGAAAATTCTTCATCAATTCAAAATGCTAGGATAAAAATCTGTGATAATCATTTAAAAACTAGTATCAGTGTAAATGATACTGATCCAACTGAAGGTGATCTTCTGACTTATAATATTAGTAGTTTCAATAAGGGACCAGGAAATATAACAGGTCTAGTAATTACTAGCCTTCTACCAGCAGAAGTAGCGTATGTTTCATACACAGCAAATAAGGGAACATATGATCCAATTAGTGGGAAATGGTATATTGGCAACTTGGAAAATAATCAAAATGCTTCTTTAGAAATCTCTGTTAAAGTGGGAACAAATCTTATTAATAATATAATTATTGCTTCTATTTCCGAAATAAAACTTGATCAAGAAGATATCTCTAAAGATGAAACCTTAGAAGCTAAATCTATTGTGAGGACAATGACAGCACATTTCAAAAGTATTAGCAGTGGAGCTTGGCATACTTGTGGAGTTACTACGGCTGGCGATGTATTTTGCTGGGGAGCAAATTGGTATGGGCAGTTAGGAGATGGTGCAAGTAATGTTGATCAAGATAAGCCTGTTAAGATTGATCTGACAAATTTAGATGTAGGAGAAAAAATTGCAAAGATTTTTCTTGGATCAAGTTCAGAACATCATAGTTGTGCAATTAGCACTAAAGGAAGAGCTTTTTGTTGGGGGAGTGAACTCCATGGAATGCTTGGGAATAATCGAAACTCTTCTATGCAAAACAAGCCTGTACTTGTTGATTCTTCAAATTTATTTCTGAATGAAAGTTTTTTAAAATTAGATTTAGGAGAAGAGCACACTTGTGGTGTTACTAATCTTGGAAATATGTACTGTTGGGGACGTGATAATAATGGACAATTAGGCAATGGTGTAATCTCAACTGATCAGCTTAAGCCGGTATTGGTAGATACAAGTAATTTGGTGGCTGGAGAAAAATACAAAGATTTAACTGTAGGTTATAATTTCTCATGTGGTCTAACATCTTTTAATAATGTACTTTGTTGGGGACGAGATGTTGTCCGTGAACTAGGAAACGGTGTAATCACAGGTAATCAAGCTATTCCAGGTTTTATTGATAGTTCTAATTTAGCTACAGGTGAAAAATTCATAAAGCTATCTGCCGGAGGGTGGCATAGCTGTGGATTAACGAATTTAGGTAATACTTATTGCTGGGGAGCTAAAAGTGGTGGAGTCTTAGGAGATGGTTCCCCTATAATAGGCTGGGGAGTTTTTTCAGACAAACCAACTATAATAGACAGCTCAAGTATGCTTCCTGGAGAAAAATTTAATGATTTATCATTGGGTTGGGAGCATAGTTGTGGAACCACTAATCTAGGTAATTCATATTGTTGGGGTTGGGACACTGATGGAGCATTAGGCGATGGGGCGGTCATTGCTGGGCAGAGTAAGCCAACCTTAATAGATCAGACAAATCTTCCAGCTGATGATAAATTGAAATATTTAGCTTCTGGAGGATATAGAGGATGTGGTCTCAGTTTTAAAGGAGATACATATTGTTGGGGTAATGATGATACTGCTGAGTCAATAGGAGATGGAAGTGGGTCTGTAAATCAACCAATTCCCATTTTGATCAATGGAGTAAATGTAAATTCAAACGAAAAATTCTCTAGTGTTACATTGGCATACTTTGATCATGGCTGTGGATTAACTACAAAATCAAGAACTTTTTGTTGGGGAGCTAATTGGGGATACCTAGGAATTGGAACTTCTACTAATGAAGAGAGCAAGCCTGTTCAAATAGACCGAACAAACTTATCTAATGATGAGTATTTCATTAAAATTTCATTAGGTGGCTATCATAGTTGTGGAATTACTAATAAAGGTCGAACTTTTTGTTGGGGAGATAACGGCAACGGAAAACTTGGTGACGGAGGTATTGTCTCAGAGGTAGATAAACCAATCCTTATTGATAGATCAAACTTAAATACATCTGAATATTTCCAAGAAATTGGTTCAACTAGTTCAAGTACTTGTGGAATCACTAATGAAGCGAGAACTTTTTGTTGGGGGAGTAATTCTTCAGGAAGTTTAGGTATAGGGAGCATTGGAGGGAGTCAAAACAAACCAACTCTCATAGATTCCTCTAACTTGAATTTAGGAGAAAAATTTATATTTCTCTCTACTGGTGGAGGACAACATATATGTGGAGTTACAAATGAACATAGAGCTTTATGCTGGGGGGATAATACTTATGGACAATTAGGCTTTTCTTCAATTGGAAATAGTGTGAGTCTCCCTACTCTTATTACGAGCACTAAGATGTTAGCAGGAGAAAAATATAAATTTATAAGTGCAGGAGGGTTACATTCTTGTGGAGTTACTTTTCATGGCAATTCATATTGTTGGGGACGGCATAACTATGGACAATTAGGTGCAGGAGGTGCAGTCACAGGTACAAGTATTACTCCCTTTCTTGTTGATAACTCAAATCTCCAACCCAAAGAAACATTTATTTCTATCAGTCTAGGTGATGTATCAGCATGTGGGAGTACAAACTTAGGAAATAGCTATTGCTGGGGAGCCAATTGGTCAGGACAATTAGGTATAGGGGGAGGTAGCCCTGTTAATCAATTTATACCTGCTCTAGTAGATACTAACAATCTTCTATCTAACGAAGCTCTTTATGGACCTGTTCAAGGGTCTGAACAATTTTCTTGTTCACTATCTAACCTTGGAAACCTGTATTGTTGGGGAGCCAATTGGGGAGGAATGTTGGGAGATGGAACTCTTTTAGATTCAATGCTTCCTAAAAATAAAGTTAATGAATCGGCATTTTAATGACCAATTACTCTAAGTATTACTTACCAAAATGACTGATTTTTCATCATAGCTTTAAAAGCCTTATTAATTTAAGTCGTTTTGATAAATACATGTTATAAAACACAAAACTTTAGAAACAATAAAAGAAAAAACTCCCAACATCCCTTTATATATATTTTTCTTTTATTGTAGTGGTGGTTGTAGCCCTTAAGTCTTACAACTTCGAGTAACTCAGTACATCGCCACCACAAGTAAACTCAAGAGCAATATCATCTACAACATAAGTACAACTAGTTTCACCAACTGGCAGGCAGTTCACGTTTCCATTGTTAGCACTTACTTCAATCTTCACAGTCCCTTGATTATTAGTAGTACTTGGATACGTAAATACTGAACCACAATGGCTAGATTCACCTGTACAGTCTTCTTGAAAGATCATGGTGTCAGGTGCTTCAGCAATGTTACCACTCCATGAACCAATAAATGGTGAGTCCTGACAGCTTCCTGCAGTGTTAGCAGCATCGTCGCTCCCTCCGCATGAGAAAAGTATAAGTCCTGTAAATAGTAGTGTTAGTAGTTTCATTTTACCTCCGTGTTATCGTTTAGTTTTTACTCGTCTTAAAACAACTTCAAAGACTCCAGCATTTATCTCATCTGAAAAGTCCTCTATAATTTCTTTCTTCATTGATTCTTTCCCAAAGCATAGATAGTCCAGAGAGACTTCAAAGTAATCAGCTACTCTTTTAAGCTGAGAGATACTTCTAGGTTCTTGCCCGGCTCTCCAATTATTCAACGTTTGAGGAGCTATTCCTGTAGCTCTAGCCAAACCTGCCATTGTAATATTCCTGTCTTTAACAAGTCTTTGTAAGTTATGTGAAATGTTGTTCATTTATCACCCAATTAATCATCTGTATGTTTTTCACCTTTGTTAATAGACAATCCTTTGAGGCGGATTAAATCCTTAACAAGGTATAAAACTTAGATCTTTCGAATGGTTGAAAAATGGTTGTAGCATTTAACAACCAATAACAATCAGTGAAAATAGATAGTAGAAAAGAAGTGAAACCTCGGTAATTTAATTTTAAGATAAGCTAAATATATTGAATACTTAGCGATTTATGTCCTTTCGAATCCCCCGTTCTCCGCCATTTTCAAACTACTCAAACACTTTCAAGAAAACAATCCGCTAACTCAGCTATTTCTCTATCGCTTTTTCTTTTTAGCGAGAAGACCAGAGAAGTACTTATCTGAAAATGAAAAAATTATTGAATATAAGTGAAGAATTGATTTATTATTAAACAATAATGAAGATTGCAATAATTCAATTAAATATCATCTGGGAAGATAAGTTAGCTAATTTAGAAAAAGCATCAATATTTATCAGAAAAGCCAAGGAAGATGGATGCGACTTGATCATTTTTCCGGAAATGTTTAATTCAGGGTTTTCGATGAACTCTGAATCAATCTCTGAAACGATTAATGGTGAAACAATTCAAAGTTTATGTAAAGAGGCATCTAATAATAATATAAATATTATTGCAGGACTTGCAATAAAGGATCATCCTTTAACTAGGAATGTGAGTGTTTTTATTAGTAAAGACGGGATCGTTAAAAGTGAATATACAAAAAACTTCCCATTTTCTTTTGCAGGTGAAAACAAGTATTATAAATCAGGTGATGATCAGGCTGTTTTTGCGATTAATAACTTCAAGGCAAGTCACTTTATTTGTTATGATTTAAGATTCCCTGAACTTTTTAGAAGTGTTGCTAAAAAAGTTGATATGATTTTTGTGATAGCAAACTGGCCATCTAAAAGACAAATGCATTGGCGAAGTCTTTTAAAAGCCAGAGCGATAGAAAATCAATGCTTTGTTATTGGAGTCAATAGAATTGGTAAAGATAATGATGGTCTTGATTATTCTGGAGGCTCAATGGTTGTCGATCCATGGGGTGAAGAGACTTTAGTTGGAAGAAAAGATCAAGAATATTTAGTAACTCAAATTGATATCTCTAAAACTAAAGAGATTAGAACACAATTTCCATTTTTAAATGATATGTTGCTCTATTAAGAAATTTCTTTATACCCTTGAGTTATTGCGGACTTTAAACCTAGATAAATTTTATCAGCCTCTTCGCTCGTTAATATAAGAGGTGGAGCCAATAGCATATGATCTCCCTTTGAATACTCTACTGTACCCCGACAACCATAAGTGATTAAACCTTCTTTAAAAGCATTTCGTTCTACTATTTTGTTAAAGATAAGTGAGGGTTCTATTACTGCTTTAGTTTTTTGATTAGATACAAATTCTATCCCTAAAAATAATCCTTCACCTCTTATATCTCCAACACATGGAATCTCTTTTAATAGCTCCAGTTTTGATTTCAAGTACTGTCCAACATTTTTTGAATTCTCAACTAAGCTATGATTTTTTATATATTCTAAGTTTGCATTACCAACAGCAGCTGCTAAAGGAATACATGAATAAGTTTGTCCTGAGTAGAAAGGCCGTGAAGAATCTTTCAAAGTATTATAAATATTATCTTTTGCAATGACAGCTCCAAGTGGAAAATATCCTGAGTTAATTCCTTTGGCGCAACAAAGAATATCAGCGTAGTTACCAAAGTGATCCATTCCAAATTTTAAACCTGTTCTTCCAAATCCAGTCATTACCTCGTCACTAATTAAAACAATATCGTGCTTTATACAAATCTCACTTATTCTTTTAAAATAATTCTCAGTAGGGCCCGCAGCACCAAGAGCTGCTCCAACAAAAGGTTCTGCCAGAAAACAAAAAATTTCTGAATTATTATCTATTTCTTTTTGAAACTCATTAATCAATGAATCTTCGTACTCTTTTAAAGTTTGATCTTCTGGTTTGCGGTATGGAAGACAATGAGAGACATGGTTGTGACCTACCATTAAATCTGTGTAGTAAGACCTTCGTGCTTTTAGGCCCCCAACATCTAAAACTGTAAGGGAATTACCATGATAACTTCCCCATCTTGCTAAAACTTTAGTTCTATTTAGTCCTTTTGTTTTTTGATACTGATAGGCTAACTTAATGGCATTTTCAACAGCTTCAGTTCCCCCACAAATCGTCCAAGCATGATTAAAACCAGCTGGTGCAAAATCACATATATTTTTTAAATAATTTTCTAACTCTTCATTATAAAAAAGGTGAGTTGGGTGAACAGCAAGTTTTTTAGATTGATCGTATAAGACTTTAGAAACTTCTTCTACACCATGACCGACATGTGTAACAGCTGCAGTACATCCAGAGACATCTATGTATTCCCTACCTTCTTTGTCATATAAATATACACCTTTACCATGATCGATTAGAGGATAATTTTTTTCATAATCAGCACAAATTAGTTGAGAGTTGATTATATGTTGCATAAACAATGCCTTTTTTTATTTTTATTTTAGGTTTTATTATAGATTAAAAAACTAGGTTTAATAAGAATTTTTAAATGATTGAGTTAAGTTCTTTAATTCATTAGAATGCTAGTAATGAATATTTTAATAACAGGAGCTTGTGGATATATAGGGACAGTTGCAACACTCAAGCTTTCTTCGTTTAAACAAATAAATAAGATCGTAGGTGTTGATGTATCTAACATAAGTGAAGAACTTAAGTCTGTTGAGTCATATAAACACTTTAAACATGATATACGAGACCCTGAATTAAGCGATTTAGTGAAAGAAGAAAATATTGATGTGATAGTTCATCTCGCCTCAATACTTAATCCTCCACTAGGCATGAGTGAAGAAGAAGTTGAAAGTATAGAGATTGATGGTACTGAAAATATTTTGAAAGCATGTGTAAGTGGTAATGTTAAGAAAATTATTTTTATGAGCTCTGGAGCTGCTTATGGTTATTATTCTGATAACCCAGAACTCATTAGTGAAGATCACAGGATTAAAGGAAGTCCACACTTTCCATACAGTAAACATAAAGCACAAATTGAAAAAAACATTCAAGTATTCTTGGCCCAACATACACATATAAAAAGTTTAATTTTAAGACCAGGAACAGTTCTAGGAAAAAATACTTTAGGCCCTATTACTGATTATTTTCAAAAAAATCTTCTTGTAGGAGTTTCAGGTTATGAATCTCCGTTTTGCTTTATTCTCGATGAAGATGTTTGCTCAGCCATTGTTCAAGGTTGTCTTAATCTAGAAATTGTTGGGGCCTATAATTTAAGTGGTGATGGAGTCATGAGTCTTAAAAAAATTGCAGCTGAACTTGGAAGTAAATATTTTTCACTCCCAAGAGGATTTATGAAGTTTGTAATAGGGAGCTTAAAGTCTGTAGGACTTACTCAATATTCTCCATATCAAGTAGACTTTATGTGTTTTCGACCAGTATTAGATAATAAAAAAATAAAAAGAGATTTTAAAAATATTCCAAGTAAAACAACAAAAGAAGTTTTTGAAGTTTATAAGTCTTCAAGGAATATTTCATGAAAAGAATGCTTGATACATATGCAATTATTGGAGCAGGTCCTTCAGGACTAGCAATGGCAAGAAACTTTCAAAAACATAAAATTCCCTATATTGGTTTTGAATCTCATTCATCAGTTGGCGGGCTTTGGGATATTAACAATAAACACTCTAGTGTTTATAAATCGGCTCATCTAATTTCTTCAAAGAAAAAAACTGAATTCACTGAATATCCTATGAAAGACAATGTGGCAGACTATCCATCACATACTGAACTTTGCTCATACTTTAATGATTTTGCTGATCATTTCAAATTAAAAGAAAATTTTAACTTCAATAGTCTTGTTAAAAAAGTTAAAAAAAATGAAGATGACTCGTGGATTGTAGAAACTGAAAATGAAAAATACCATGTCGCGGGAATAGTCATTGCAAATGGAAATTTATCTGAACCTAATATCCCAAGCTTTGATGGCAATTTTAGTGGAGAGTTAATTCACTCTAAGGAATATAAAGATCCTCAGATATTTAAAAACAAAAGAGTCTTAGTGATAGGTGCTGGTAATAGTGGTTGTGACATAGTTGTAGATGCAGTTCATCATTCAAAGTCAGTAGATATTTCAGTAAGAAGAGGATATCACTTTGTACCCAAATATATTATGGGTAAACCTGCTGATACGGTAGGTGGAATGATTAAGCTTCCATTTAAGCTTAAGCGATTTATTGATAGCAAAATCCTTTCTTTATTTACTGGAAACCCTGAAAACTTTGGTTTCCCAAAAGCCGATCATAAGCTTTATGAATCCCATCCGATTGTGAACTCTTTAATATTACACTATATCGGTCATGGTGATATTCGAGTAAAGAAAGGTATTGATCGATTTGAAGATAAATATGTTTATTTTAAAGATAACACTAAAAAAGAATACGATATAATTCTTCTTGCTACTGGCTTTAAACTGCATTATCCCTTCATAGATAAAAAACATCTCAATCTCGTTGGATATACTCCCAAATTGTTTATGAATATTTTCCCTCCAACCCAAAACTTGTTTTTCATAGGTTTACTGGAAGCATTAGGAATAGGATGGCAAGGGAGATATGAGCAAGGAGCTTTAATTGCAAAAACAATCAATGCTAAAAATAAAAATGTAGGAGTTTATAAGGATTTTTTAGAAACTCAAAAAAGTGACCTGGACCTCTCTGGTGGAATAAATTATTTGAAGTTAGATCGTATGGCCTATTATGTTAACAAGGATGTTTATCTTAAAAAACTCGAAGAGTTTAAAAGATCGCTAGATTTCTAAAGGGGTAAGTAATTATACAAGCAATTTTAATAAATGTGATGTTGGCATCACTCGTTCTTACAGTCTCCATAAAAATAGATTATAAAGAGTTATTTGAAGCAACTAAAGACTTTAAAGCATTAATTTTAGGAATAATTACTCAGATTTTTTTACTACCTCTACTTACTTTTATAGTGGTAAGTGTCTTTTCTCTTAATGCTCAATTAGCAATAGGGCTTTTCATTGTGGGCTCTTGTTGCGGGGGAAGCTTATCTAATATATTTACTGACCTCTCTAACGGTGACATCAAATATTCCGTATTATTAACATCATTTACCTCTATACTTGGACCATTTACTATTCCATCAAATATATTGTTTTGGAGTTCTCTTTATCCACCAACAAAAGAAATATTAAGTAGTTTTAATATAAATATCTGGGAAATGTATTTAAATATTTTTTTAACCTTAGGGATTCCTTTGGTTTTTGGAATATATCTAAGGAGCTTTCACAAAAATCTAGCTGATCAAGTAAATCTACATCTTAGAAAAGTAGCATTAGGATCAATGGGATTAATAATAATTGGAATGAGTGTAAAGTATTGGCAAGATGCTTTAATTAGTATCTACACAATTTTACCTATAGTTTTTAGTCATAATATTCTTGCTATGACTCTTGGATTTCTAATAGGTCTATTTCTAACTAAGCAAAAACAGAAAACTCTTGTTTATGAAGTAGGTGTACAAAACTCCGGGTTAGGAGCTGCATTAGTCTTTCAATTCTTCCCAGAGCTAAGAGTTGCTCTTATAGTTTGCTTTTGGTGGAGTATTGTCCATGTTTTAAATAGCTATTTATTCTTAAAAATGACTCAGAAAATGAAGTATTTTAAGCAAAGCCATTGAGCTTCAGAATAAAAAGCTCGCATCATCTCGCTCTCCACTATATAAAAATCATCGATAAGTTTATTTAGACCATCTCATCCATTTTCACTAAATACCAAACACTCTCTTTATCAACTCCTGGAAACTCTTCAAAAACGTCATCTCTATTAAAATTCATACCAATCTTTTGCATCACTCTTTGAGAAGCAATATTTTTCTTCATCGTTATGGCCCATACATTTTTAGCTTGAAGTTTTTCAAATGCAATTTTCAGAATTTCTTTTGATACTTCGGTTGCTATCCCTTTGCCCCAAAACTTTCTTTTTAATCGATACCCCAATTCAAGGTTTTCAAAATCAGTTATATTTGATTTCAAGGGTCTCAGATGAAACCAACCAATAAATTCAGAATTACTTTTTAAAATGGCCTTCCAATAACCATATTTTCCTTCATGCTTTTTTTTCCAGCCAAGAAATGCATCCATCGCTCTTTTAACTTCCTTATCATCACTTGGAACTCCATTAGAAATATATCGCATGACTTCCTCGTCGCTATCCAAGTCTTTAATTAAATGCTTATCACTTTCCTCAAATTCAACCAAAGCTACTTTCTTGTTTTCATGCCAAATCATCATATCTATAAATATATGTATTTCATTAGCGAGATTCAAATTTCTAATATGTATGACTCCACCTGTTACTTAGAATCGTTTTAAAGCAAACTCTTTGTCTTTAGAGACACATCTTTAATACTAATAAAGCTTCACTTGATCTATCTCGCCCTAAATTTAATAATGAAGCATGAAAATTCTATTGCTATTAGTCACTCTTTTTTCCTGTTCAACTCCAGGAACTAAATATGGTCCAACTCAAAAAAATGGACTTGGTTTAAGTGTTAAACAAAGTGAACCTTGGATGGAGAGTCACTTTAAGGGTAACTATAATACAGATTCATCTACAGCTAGAAACTATGCAAATTTGGGAGCTATAGATAATTGCCATTTAAAAAATAAAATTGCGTTTATTTCAGAAACCCTCGATAAATCTAAGCAACATCACTATAACACTCTAAGAAGCAGAGTTAATTATGTAAGAAACCCTCATTACGATCGAAGACATGGACGATTTTATGATAATCTTTATTACAATAGTTATCACTATCATCATTTTGGATATCAAAACCCTTATGGCTTAAGCTTATTTGTTCCATTACGTACCTATTACAATCAATCAGTAAAAGTTCAATATCCACACTTCATTTCAAAATTTATTTGTGTTGATAATTATAAAAGCTTAGAGGCTGACATTGAACTTGAGGTAATCCCCAAGGAATTCGTTCATACTTTTACAAGTGATTTCAAAGGCGGATTATTGATAAAGAAATCATCACATCCTGACTTAAAGGTTGGAGACTTATTATTAGAGGTTAATAATTCTAGAGTGGAAACAAAAGAAGAACTCTATGCTCTAGGTTTTAAAAATACTTCTTCAAACTCCATCACAGCTAAAGTCCTTAGAAATAAATCTATTTCTACCATTTCTATTAATGTAAAAGATATTACTGATCATATAAAGAAGACGAATGTACAAATAGTTGATAAAAGCTGTATGTTAATTGATCCAAAAAGCACAAACTCTCCAGCTATTTGTAAAAAATAATATCAATAATTGACTATTTTAGTCGTTACTTATATCAAATATACTTAAAGCAGCCGTAGCTTAGCTGGATAGAGCACCTGACTACGAATCAGGAGGTCGTACGTTCGAATCGTACCGGTTGCGCCATTTATATCTTATTAAATTATCTCCTCTTATTACCAAATTATATGGTCTTAAAGATTTGCCTTGCTCAACATTTTCTCACAACATATTTAATAATGAATTTAAAGGAACTATTTATGAAATTTTTTATACTTATGATTTTCTCTTCTTGCTTATTTGCAAACAATCTAAAATTAATTGCAAGCGACCCAGATGGTTTTGCTCTCTATAGATCAGGTAGACCAAAAGCAAAAGATATGAAAGAGCTTTGTAATAAAAACATAGAAGAAATGATGGTCTTAAGTGGAACAGCTGACGATCATGAATATAAATATCAAGAACATTGCCCTACTCTAAAAGTGACATTTAACAAGGTTTCTTCAGCTAGAGTTCCTCTTACAGCTTCTTTCCTTAAAGAGTTTGATGCATGGGTCGAAGACGCGAAAAAAAGAGGAGTTAAAATTGCCTTTAGATGTGAGTGTGGTTGTCATAGAACAGGTAGGCTAGCAGCTTATTACCAAATGAAATATCAAGGTATCACAAGTGAAGATGCAAATATAATTATGAAAAAGCATGGTAAATATATGTGGCTTCATCGACAGCTTCCAAAACAAGTAAGAGCATTGGAGAATTTCATTAAAAACGAGCCATGTTCTGAAGAGCAGAAACATTGTGTTCAAGAAACACTCTAATCTTTGTTAAATACTTAACAAGCATTTGTTAAGTATTAGTAAAACAAAAAACTTTTTTCATCTATGAACGTTCCATCTTTCAAGGAGGTTCATTATGAACAAATTTTTATTATTTCTACTTTTTTCACACTCACTACTTTTTTCACAAAAAACAACAAATCTTTCAGGGCAAACTTGCTCTAAAATTCTAGATTGTCTTAAAATCTATTCAAATCTTACCGGAAAAAAATTTCTTTTTGATAAAAACATCAAAGGTGAAATTTCATTCTCTGATAACTTAAAGCTCACCAAGCAAAACAGTGAAGTATTAATCAGTGAAATTCTTTCAATGGCAGGTCTAGCAAAGGCACAGGTTAATAAAAATCTATGGAAGGTTATTACTGCAAGAGATATTCGCTATACTCCAACAGCCTTAATTGATGGATATAATGATGAAATCCCACAAAACACTGACTATATACAAGCTCTATTTAAGTTAAAAAACAAAGATATTGCTCATGAAATAGTACGAAACTTCAGACCATTCATGACTCGATATGGAAGAATCTTAGATATAAAGCGATCTAACTCTATCATTATCACAGACACTGGTTACAATATTGCACGGCTAAAAAAGCTCATTACTTTTCTAGACATACCTGAAGAACCTCTTTCCAGCGAAGAGTTAAAAAATCAAGAAGAAGAAGAAGAGTTTCATAGACAATTAGCTCTTTTAAAAGCGAAAAATGGAACCAGTGACAAGAAATATTACAAAGAAGAATTAACATATTTCAGGGAAAAACTTGATAGGATTTATGATTATAACTTAACTAAAAATCACTAATTTTTTTTACAAGTTCAGGGTAGTCAATAAATGGATTCCGATTACCTTGAACTTCTTCAATAATATCATTGCGTCTTCTTTCCATTTTATCTGGCGGATCTTGCTCATG
Organism: uncultured Bacteriovoracaceae bacterium; assembly: GCA_938034385.1. GTDB lineage: Bacteria > Bdellovibrionota > Bacteriovoracia > Bacteriovoracales > Bacteriovoracaceae > JAHDHG01. The sequence goes on along the minus strand of CALHLC010000031.1, from coordinate 72,719 downwards.
CCATTTTTTTAAAAAACTTTCTTCATAAAACTCAATTGGCTCATCATATCTAAAAGAATAATAAAACATAGCTCTCGCTACATTCCCCTTGCTCTCTGGAGGTGGTTCAAAAAACAAGCTTCTAGAGACCTTTCCTTCCAACCTTGCTTTTCCAATTTGAGCATCTGAGCAGCCAATTTTCTCGCTCTGCATATCATCTATGACTTCACCAAACTTATAACTGGACCTTGTAGAGTTTACCGAAGAGTCACTTGGGTAGAGAATATGTAAATCCGATTCTCTTATTTTAAACTCATAACTCTTATATTTTTTTCTTTTTTTCTTCTTGCTCCAAAAAAATCTACTTTTAGGCCATACATGCTCTGCATTTAATATTCTATGATCTGGTATTTTATTTTTACCAAGTTTGAATTTTGTACGAATATCAGAATTTTTAAAGTCTCTAATACAATAAATATCTTTAATTTTAAGATTTCTTCCGCTGCCTTCTAGATGAATTTTTCCAAAAAGATATCTTCTTGCTTCTTTATACGACAAATGCTTTTTTTGCTTAATTGTTTTTTTTAACTCTTCTAAACTGGTTGATTTTGTACTTTTTCTTGGAAAAATATTATTAGACTCAGTCTTAACTAAGGAAGTTGCTTCACTAGAATTTGACGTTTTTTTACAACCCAAACAAAGAAACATTAAAAAAAGAGCTATTTTATTCATTTTTCAGATCCAAGATTTTATTTAAATAGAGATTTATTATATCAAAATGTTATAATTTGCTAAAAGGATTTTGATGAAATTTCTACTTTTATTCTTATTTTTTGCTCTAAATTTGTTTCCTCAGCAAATCATCGCTGTAAAAGGCTCCAAGGCCAAAGTAAAATTAAAAAACCTTAGACTTAAGAAAGGTAAAAAATACACCTTCCATACAACTACAGGTAAAAAACTTTCATTTTTAGTTTATAAAATAAAAAGCAAGAAAGCTTATATTCAAGTGATAGAAGGAGAAGCAATTAAAGGGTCTTCTTTTATGGACACAGGGTCAACAAAATTTAAGTCTTCGCATTTAAAGATCTTTAAACATGAAGTTTCTATAAACCCTCTCAGTGTAGCATTTAGAGCATTAAACTTTAATTATAATTATTTCATTTCAAAAAATTATTCTGTTGGCCCAGAAGTTTCGATAATTTCTGGTAGTTATACAAATACAGATACCACTTCAGTTTTATTTGGTGGCCAAGTTCCAGGATCAATTAAAATTGAAGATAGAAGTGAACTTGGTGGCTTTGCATTTGGTTTTCGAGGAAACTACTACCTTAAAAATGTATTTAGAGGATTTTTTATCCCACATGGAATTTCTTATGTTTCAGCCAAGGCTGATCCTTTTGCAACTATTACTATAGATGTTCCAAGCCAGTTTCCAACTCCACAAAGTTACCCTAACATTGCAATTCCTGAAATATCATTAACTGGAGCAAGTGCCTATGCTGGCTTTGGATATGCTTACTCATTTGGATCATTTGTCTTTAAGGGTGCTGGTGGAGCTAGATATAATCTTCTTACCAAAGAAGTTGATTTTAAATTAAATGATATTCCTGGATCAAACGTTATTACAGGTAATAACCCTTTACTTGGAGATGAAGTCATTAAGTATGATACAAGTGGAGCATCTGGAATTTTTCCATACTTAGAACTATCAGTTGGATATAGATTTTAATTTTTGAATATACTTTGAACGTATACTATTTAAAGTTGAGTAAGACTTATTGTTTGAATTTATAAAAAGAGTTGTTACTAAGTTTCTAGACCCTTTATAAAAACCAGCAATTGATGCAACACCATTAATATAACCTGTTTTTCCTAAAAAATTTGATTTCTTTATCTTCCTCAACGTTCCATCTACACCAGCTATAGGCATGCTTGCTAAAAGCGTAAAGCTATCAATTCTATTTTTCACATTATTTAATAAGAAGTTGTTTAATGCTCTTGCAGATGCTTTATTTGTTGGATTTAAACCACTAGGACTAACTAATTCTAAGCTCTTAGGGTCAAAGCCTCTGTTAAATAAATATTTTCTTAACTTATCCACACCTGATCCTAGTTTTCCCGAACTTCCACCTTCAGAATCAATCTTTTTCACTAATGCTTCTGCTATAAGATTATTTGAAAACTTATTCATCAATTTAATTATATCCCCTACAGGCCTCGATTCTACTGAAACAACTTCTGTACAATTTTTACCTATGCTTCCAGAAGAAATAGGAAGATTAACGCCCAGTATTTTATTAAAAGTTTCAGCAAAGTTCATTGATGGATCCTTGGCCTTAATATATTCAATATGCTCTGATTTTGAGCTAGGAAAATTACCATAGGCCACAATCTTATTTCCATCATATCTTAGACCTATATTTTCAACACTACTAAGAGTCACTTTCGAAACGTTCGCATTAGAAATATTATCAGATTTTATTTTATTATTTACTTTAAATAGATGCACAGGAATAGAATTATAATTTAGATTTAATCCACTTACATGAGCATTATAGGCCCTCGTTGTGCTTAGCTTTTTCCGTCCTGTTTTGATTGAAAAACTCTCAAAAATGGAATCGTCATAATATATCTTTTTAAATTTCTCCAAACCACCTCTAATTTTCAACTTATGGGCCAAAAGATAAAGGTTTTCGATCACAAAGCTAGGATCTCCTGATCCGACAATATATAAATCACTACCTTTTTGGCATAATTTTGTTTTGAACTTATAGTCAACTCCCAATTTTTCTAAAGCAAACTGAGCAGTAAGAATTTTCACCGTAGAAGCAGTAGGAAATAATTTTGTCTCATTATGAGATTTAATTATCTCTCCTGAGTCAGCATCTTGAATAATATAAGAATACTCACTTGGTTTCAGATCATTCAATATATGGGTGCGCTTTGGGACCTTATTCCCAAAACAACTCACATAAAAAAATAAAAATATAACAATTTTAAACATCTCAATAATTATATCATTCATCTATTGAATTTATAGTTGTTTCTCATCATAATTCAGTCTTATTTACTGGAGGAAATATGTGCGGAGTATTCTTTATTGGCGGATCAGATAAACCTAGACTTAAAATAGAAAAAGCTTTTAATTCTTTTTCTTATAGAGGTCCAGATAATCACCAATTAAATGAAATTAGTGAAAATGGGTATATTGGTTTTCACAGACTCTCTATCATGGATCTATCAGACAATGGTAATCAACCTTTTAAGCAAAAATCTAAACAGCTTATTTGCAATGGAGAAATATATAATTTTGAAAAATTAAAAAGTGAGTTTCAATATAACTATACTTCCAATTCAGATTGTGAAGTTATTCTCCCAATGATTAACAGGGTTGGTATCAAACAAACAGCTTTAACGCTTGATGGAGAATTTGCATTTATCTTCATTGATGAATCTTCAAATAATATATTTGCAGCTAGAGATGCCATTGGAATTAGACCTCTTTTTTATGGTTACTCTGATTCTGGTTCAATTTGTTTTGCTAGTGAAGCAAAGGGACTTCTTGGAATTTGTGAAGACATTAATCCTTTTCCTCCTGGTCATTATTTTGAAAATGGTACGTTTCATAAATTCATTGATTTCAGAGAAACTCTTCCTAAAGATCAGTTTGACCTTGATGTTGAACTTAAAGGAATCCGAGAGTTATTGATCTCTGGTGTAAAGAAAAGACTTAATTCTGATGCTCCAATTGGATTTTTGTTAAGTGGTGGACTTGATTCAAGTCTAGTTTGTGCAATTGCTGCAAAACATTCCTCTAAACCTATTGAAACTTTTTCGATTGGAATAAATGATAGTGCAATAGATAATAAGTACGCCAAAATAGTTTCCGATCATATTGGTTCTAATCACCATGAAGTAATCTTCACAAAAGAAGATATTTTTAAATGCTTAGATGATTTAATTTATTATCTGGAGAGTTGGGATATTACAACGATAAGGGCCTCCGTAGGTATGTACCTTGTTTGTAAATACATTAAAGAAAAAACTGATTTGAAGGTTGTTTTAACTGGGGAAGTGAGTGATGAGATTTTTGGCTATAAGTATACTGACTACGCTCCTAGCCCAGATCAATTTCAAGAAGAAGCCTATAAAAGAGTAGAAGAATTATATCTATTTGATGTTTTAAGAGCAGATAGGTGTATTAGTTCTAATTCACTTGAAGCGAGAGTCCCATTTAGTGATACAGACTTTGTTAAACACGTCTTTTCAATTAATGCTGCCAAGAAGATGAATATTTGGGGACAAGGAAAATACCTTTTAAGAAAGGCTTTCGATGATGGTTCATATCTTCCTCATGAGATTTTATACAGAGAAAAAGCCGCTTTTTCAGACGCAGTAGGACATACTTGCGTTGAGTATATAAAAAGACATGCTGCCGTTATGTATTCAGATGATGATGACTATAAGAAAAGGTGTAATAAGTTTTCCTATAACAAGCCTTTTACTAAAGAATCCTTAATGTATAGAGAGATCTTTCATAAACACTTTCCAAACAACGAAGGTCTAATAAAAGAATATTGGATGCCAAATAAGAACTGGGAAAACTGTGACGTTAAAGATCCTAGTGCAAGAGTGTTACCTAACTATGGTGATAGTGCTAATTAATTTACTTATTAACTTTTACACTCATAAACTCTTTAAATTCTCTTGAGTCGTTAATACATTGAATTTCAGGATCATCAAGAATCTCTTTTTGAATTTTCAATAGAGCACCTTCTTTGTCTATACTAATAGCATGGCTAAATAGCCTCAAAGCTTCAGACCTTTCTTTTCTCCCACACTTAAAACATGCAAGATTATAACATCCAATCGGCTCTTTTCCTTCACAGGCTTTTGTTGCCATTATCTTTGCTTTAGCTGGAAGCTTTGCCACATGAAAATTATAGCTAGCATTAGTACAACTTCCTATATCTCCAAATTCACATGCTTTTTCATAACTAAAAGCAGAGTTCTCGTAATCACCTCTATAAGAAAAATACGCTCCAACATTTTTACATGCCTCACTTGATCCTGATTTACACTCTGATAAATATTTTTCGGAAGCATCATATAGTGAATTTTGATATTCTTTCATTTTCACAAAGTTTATTTTAGACAATCTCATTTGATGCTTAGAAATTTGTCCTGAGTACTCTGCTAATCTTTTTTTATAATTTTCTTGTTCAGTAGTTAACTTTGTTGTCCCTTTGCAACTTTCGTTTATGATTCGCTTAAAGTCTGGATAAGTCTCAGCAAACCTACGATTTACGTTTTCATCTGCATTATGTTTTTTAAACAAATCTTTATATTCAACCATCCATTTTAAATATTCTTCTTCAGTTTTAATATCTTTAATTTTTTGATTTAAATAATGTTGATCAAGAAGATATTGTTTATTCCTTAAAATTTGAGCACTTCTTTGAAAATATTTATTGAATAATAAATCGAAGGTACATGATTTTTCTCCTTCGAAAGAAGAATAAGTTTTAGTAGTACATTGATTACCATTTTTAATAATATCTAAGTACAGATAACTATTACTTGCTCCTTCAAAGGCATAAGCTTTTGCTAGGACTTCTGAGTAATCAGTCTTACAACGTGTATTTTCACATCTTTCTAGCCTAGATTCGATGTCTGTCCCACATTGCGCTATTCCATCATTCACAGTGACTTTTCTGGCTTTTACTTCACGATTAGACCCACAGCCAACACAAAAGACCAATATTAAAGCTAGAAGTAATATATTTTTCATCAAAATCTCCCTGCACCTATTTAAAACCACATTCTCTTTGCAATCAAGCTAGCTAACTTGAATTTTACCAAGATGACTCAAACTAAATAATTTAAATTTCATCTTATTTGAATTATATTATTAGCTTATGAAGACATCAGAAATTAGAGAAAAATTTATTCAGTTTTTTGAGAGTAAATCTCATATTCACCTACCATCTTCCTCGCTTATTCCATCTGGCGATGCCACCCTTTTATTTACTAATGCTGGGATGGTCCAATTTAAAGATAACTTTACTGGTAAGGCCAATCCTAAAAATAAAAGAGCTGTCACTATACAAAAATGTGTAAGGGCCGGTGGAAAACATAATGACCTTGAAAATGTTGGTTTCACTGCAAGACATCACACTTTTTTTGAAATGCTTGGAAATTTTTCTTTCGGTGATTACTTTAAAGAAGAAGCTATCGCATTTGCGTGGGAATTTTTAACTCAAGAGCTGAAGATTCCAAAAGATAAATTATATATTACTTGCCATCATACAGATACTGAATCTGCTGATATTTGGCATGAAAAAATGAATATTCCTAGAGATAGAATTTTCTTTAAAGGTGACAAAGATAATTTTTGGGAAATGGGTGAAACTGGTCCTTGTGGACCATGTTCAGAAATTTTTTATGATCATGGTGAAAAACATGCAGATCCAACAGTAGACACCTCTGAATGTTTACTTGATGACGAATCAAGATATGTAGAAGTTTGGAATCTTGTTTTTATGCAATATGAAAAATACAGAGACGGCTCTGAAATTAAGAAAAAATCTTTACCAAAACCCAGTGTTGATACAGGTGCTGGACTTGAAAGACTCGCAGCTGCTCTTCAGGGAACTTATAATAATTTTGACTCAGATGGTTTTCAAGTCATTATTAAAAAAATTGAAAACATTAGTTCAAAAAAATACTCTGACTTTCCTCAGATGATGAGAGTTGTTGCTGATCATGCACGCTCTACAAGTCTATTACTCTCTGATGGGGTACTCCCTTCAAATGAGGGAAGAGGATATGTTTTAAGAAGAATTATTAGAAGAGCTGTAAGGTACCTAGATCTTCTTGAAGTAAAAACTACATCTTTATACACTTTAGTTGATGTCGTTTTTGATTCACTTGTTCAGATCTTTCCAGATATTAGAAATAATCAACAATTTGTAGAAAAATATTTAAGACTAGAGGAGGATTCTTTTCGAAAAACCTTATCAAGTGGTTTAAAGCTTTTAGAAAAAGAAATCCAAAACCTTAAATCTTCATCTAAAACAAAACTCAGTGGAAAGTCTACTTTTGATCTTTATGATACTCATGGTTTTCCAATCGATTTAACTGAAATGATACTCAAGGAAAATAATCTTTCTCTCGACATCGATGGCTTTAATGCAGAGATGAAAAAGCAAAAAGATAGATCTAAAAAATCTGGGAATTTTTCAGCAAGTGAAAATGACAATGAATTATTCTATAAGTCTTTCGAAAAAAATGGTGCTACTAACTTCTTAGGATATGAACTACTTGAAAGTGATTCTAAACTCTTAGATATTATTGAACTTAAGGATAAATCTGCTCTTATTTTTGATCAATCTCCATTTTATGCCGAAGGCGGAGGTCAATTAGGAGATATAGGAGAAATTTATCAATCTAACAACCTTATTGGATTAGTTGAAAATACTTTAAAACCTGTAGATGGTTTACATATTCACCTAACTAAAAGTACTAATAATTTTAAGATAGGAGATACTTATAAACTCCTAGTGAATAAGAAAAATAGAAATTTAACAAAATGCAATCATACTGCAACTCACCTACTCCAAGCGGCCCTTATAGAAGTTTTAGGAAAGCATATCAAACAGGCTGGTTCTAGTGTTGGGCCTGAACGTTTAAGGTTTGATTTCACACATCCTGAAAAACTAAGCAAAGAAGATATTTCAGAGATAGAGAATATAGTAAATACTAAGATTCAAGACGCTATAGATGTATCTCCAAGTTCCGTAAAAAAAGATGAAGCCATTAAAATGGGAGCAATGGCCCTATTTGGTGAAAAGTATGGAGACATCGTTAGAATTATAAATATTCCTGGGTTTTCTCTAGAGCTTTGTGGAGGAACGCATGTACAGAACACTTCTGAAATTAGTTATTTTAAAATCTTAACAGAAGGATCTCTCTCTACAGGTGTACGAAGAATAGAAGCAATGACTAATGTTGGAGCATTCAATTTTGTAAATCAAAAACTATCCACTCTCGATGAAATAGAAACAATTTCAAACACTAAAGATAAAAAACTAGTAGAGAAAATTGTCAAAATGAAAAAAGAGATTTTAAGTGCTAATAAGAAAATTTCTCAGCTTCAAGAAAAAATTCAAACGATAAATGCTCAAGATGTCTTAGACTCAGACACGATAGAACTCTCTAGTGGTCTAACTTTTAAACATATCCAAGCAAGTCCTGAAATGGACATAAGGAAACTTGGAGACCTCTTTATTGACAAACATCCTAAAGGCCTAGTTCTTATTACTTCAAATAAAGGTAATAAATCAATGGTTCTACTTAAAACTTATAATAACAATGAAAACTTAGATTGTTCAAACTTACTAAAAGACGTAGCTTCTAAATTTGGAGCCAAGGGTGGAGGAAAAAAAGCAATGGCTCAAGGCTCTATTTCATCTGATGATCTTGCAGGTTTTACAAAAGAAATGACTGAAAAAATATTTAGTTTGTATAATTCTTAGTGAGCTCTACTTGGGTCTGTAACTGAAAATTTTCTATTATTTAAAATATCATTTATTCCATCTTCTCCTGCTACAAACTTAGAGTTATCTGAACTTTTTAGATTAAAACATTTTTTTTCAGTTACAATTCCGATCAAAGGATCGCTCTTTGAACACTTAAGAGTGGTTGGCTTTCTTGATAAAACAACCTTCAATTTTTTTCCTTTGATTTCCACCACAGAACAATTTTTCTTTTTTATCTTTTCAACTTCGCTCTTACATCCATATTTAAAATGGTTAAACTTCATTGCGTAAGACATATTTATAAAAAATAAAACTATTATATACCTATACATCTAATTCCCCTTTATTGCTTCAAATCTATTATTTTCAAACGGCCTATAAATATCACAATCATCTACAGTTCTTGAGTTTTTAAAAGCCTCTTCCCAGCTAGAATAATGGCCCAAAATCCATTTTCTCATATTTATTAAATCTATTGCTGAAACTCGACCATCTCCATTATTATCTAATTTTTTACCACCAAATACATTCATTAAGTGAGCTTCATTTCCTGGGTTAGGTTCTTTTTCACCGATAAGAGCTATCCCAAGAATATGTCTTTGCAACTGAACTATATCTAATGTACTTATTCCGACGCTTGAATTTCTTGGTTCACTAAGGTCTAAGTCACAGACTCTAAGTCCAGAAATTTTTATGTTTTTATTGTTAGATATATGATTATTTATATTATTATCTACATTTTTATCATCTAAAGTTAGTTGCTCTTGCTTAAGTTTTATCTGTACATCTTTATTAGTTATTGACTCAGAAGTTGCACATCGATAACTTAACACTGCTTTTTCTCTTACTCCAAAACTACTTATTTTCCATTGACCTTTTGTTCCAGAACTTGAAAAACTACCCTTACTTATCGATATTTGAATGGGTACAGTGTTTAATTGCTCTGGGCAAAGCACGTCATATTTCATTTCAGTGGCAACTTCAGGCCCAATATTTTCAAGATCAATTTTAAGAAAAATAGATTCTCCAGCTTTTACCTCAGGAGTTAAAACGTCTAAAGTCGCTTTTATATCACTAACCTTCTTCTCATCTAATTTTTCATTTATTTCAAATTCAATTGACGTTGTATTGTTTGTTTTATCACCATCATGTAAAGACATGAAAAAATCTGAAGAAGGAATACTAAACTTTAATTTTTTTCCTTCTGTTCCTTCATTAACTTTACACACTAATTCCTGAATTTTTGCCTTTATCCTATCTCCATTATCAACTAACAGGTTATTTATAGTCCATAACTTGGAACTTGATACTGATACTGACCTTCTTATTTCAACTGAATCTGCAGGACACCTTGCAATAATTGAAATAATTCCAGATTCATCAGGCCCTTTATTTACAACTCCAACTCTGAAAGTAATTTCTTCCCCTTCAACAGGAGATAAATTATTTATAGTTGAAAATAACTCTAAATCACTTTCTTTTTTTCTCTCTAAAACTCTAAGAATTGCATGGCTCTCTTCATTATCTCTGTTTAAGTCTTTCTCAGCAGTTGATATATTTTCACTTTTAATTCTAAACTCTATTAACTTCCCTGCTTGATTATTCTTTATCTTACAAGTTAAATTAATACCTTCTTTTTTATTAGCCTCTATTGAACCTATAACCCAAAGTTTGTCAGCATTTGAAAATATTCCCGCTGTAATAGCAGCATTACCTATCTGATCAGTTCCATCAGGACAAGAAACATTGAGACTAACTGAACTAGCTGTGTCTGGGCCTAAGTTATTTAACTCAACTCTATAACTAACAGTTTGTAATTCATTTAAAGTATCAAAACCAAATGGAACTATCTTTGCTTCAATATCGACATTTTTTGAATCTTTAACTTCAATGATAGAACCAACTTCATGATTTTCTAAATTTTCATCCATTTGATTATTAGCAAATTCAAATTGATCATGATTTATTGAGTATTCTATACTTCTACCTTTAGTAGATTCTAAAACTCTACAATTAAAGCTAAGGTTTATATCTGAACCTGGTAAAATTGAATCAATCGCCCAATCTCTCACCTCAATTTTTGATCCACTTTCAAGGCTTATATTAACTACTGAAAATTCATCAGGACAAATTATTTTCTTTATTTTAAAGGCCTTTATTTCTTTATCACCAACATTTTTTGCTTTAACTTTAAAATTTACTATTTCATCAACTTCAGGATTACTTTTATCTATTTCTAAATTTAATTCGATATCTACAATTTCATCTACTAACTTCTCCTTAATAGATAGCTCTTTTAACACAAGATGATTATCTAAGTTTGTATCTACTTGTGGAGATGAGAATTTAAAATCTTTTTCCTTTAATTCATGTATAATGGTTGTATTAGAACTAGATTCAAGAGCAGTACAAGTTAACGTTAATTTTCTACTTACTCCTGGTGCAATATTTTTAAAAATCCATATGCCCCCAGACCAATCCATATCTCCATTTTCATGTTCCATATTAATAGAATTTAAAGAAAATCCCTCAGGACAATTAACATTAGTAACTTCTAAGTTAATTATGTTTCCACTTCCTACATTTTCACCTTTATAAATAAAATTAACTCTCTCATTTACTTCTGGTGAATCATTACTAACTTCTAATTGTACATCTACATCTACTATCTCTTGTTCAACTTCTTCTTCTTCACAAGAAGCAACTGATAGTTGAAATTCTAGTTCGTTTTCTCTATGAATAAGGTCTTCTCTTAAAAATGCACTGAACCCGCTCCCGAAGGCAAAGTGAAAAAATGAAGTCCTTGATCCTCTTAAATCTATTGTCTCAAATCCACCGTTTGCGAGAGGTCTATTTTCATCTAATATATTCTGTGAAAATGGAATATCTCCAAAACCCAATGCTCTTCCTGCTTCTAAGACCGAAGGTGAATAATCAGCGTTTCTTGAAGTAAATCCATCCATATGACATGAACTACATGAATTTAGAGCAAACCTATATTTCACCATTGTTTTTTCAGTATTTGAGATTATTGATTCATCAATATTATTAAAAGGAATAGCTATAGACTCACCTTCTGGAATAAATGATGGTACTCCACTATGAAACTCCCTACCCCAATTTGCATTTGGACTATATGTTATTTTGCCAACCAGTTAATATATCTGGCAGTTTATAACTTTCGTTTAAATCTGTTATTTTATCCTTCTCGCTAAGTACAAAATCAATTATTTCTTTACTTCCATTTGGATTCATTGGTTTATTTAAAGAACTAATAGGGAGTCCAACGGCACCACTTGTAGATGTTGCAAAGTTATCTTTTGGAGAATTTGGCATTCTATGTCGAACTAATAAATTCGGACCTGGTCCTTTTTCCAGTCTGTTTTCAAATAAGGCCCAAGGAGAACCATTAATAAAATCATTCACCCTTACTTGCCCTATAGGGCTCTTGTTACTCCATTTAGGATCATTGTAATCAACCAAAGCAACTCTATCTAAAACCTTTTCCAATTGTACTTGGAATTGTTCTGACTCTATGTCTAAACAACTTAATCGGGCCCATTCTTCATTCCACTTTTTTCTATTCCAAGCATCTGTATTTGTAACTACATCCCCTGTTCTGAGTGATCCATCACCGAGGGCTAGTTTATATTCTAAAATAACAAAGTGACTAATTGTCGCATCAAAATTTCCAGTCATTTGGTAGATAAACCTACCTTCTCCTCCATGCTCTAAGTCTCCGTTTTCGTTGTTTTCGATTAGGTCTGGTCTGAAAACTATACCTATTAGCTTATATGGTGAATCTTCTAAAAACTTCTGTTCTTGCCCTTCTATAAGATCTGATTTTTCCCATCTAGATACTATAAAATCATGAGTTCTAGTTAGAGGTTGAATATCATTTAACTCACCTTCAACTTTTTGATCTTCTGGTATCTCAGTTAGAACCATATTATCTAAATATCTTTTAATAAATATATGAAATTGCTCATCAGGATCAATCCCATTTCCTCTAACTAATAAATTAGGATCATTCATGTTTTTTAATAAATTTGAAAAACTATATTTAGTTGAATCAAGAATACTTAAAAGTGCTTGGTCCGTTATAAATAAAGATTTTGTATGATCTATATCATTTGCTTTTGAATCACTCTCACATAAACAATTATCAAGAGTTGACATGAATTTCAATGATTCATTCTGTTTTTCTTTTTCATTATTTGAACTCATTTTTTTTGAACTAAAACAAGAGACAAACATTATAATCGCTAAACATATTTTTAAAATATTCATTATTATTTTATCGGTATTATATAGATATTCTTTACTTTTAATTTAGTTATCAGTAATACTTTTTTTTGCTATTCTTTTCTTATGAATATTTGTATCCAGATCACTATGGCTGAGGAAGCTAAGCCGTTTATAGAACTTTTAGACTTTAAGAATATTAATCCACTCAATACTCCTATACCTCATAATTTATACCATACTAATATTGAAGAAAAGATAATTCACTTAATTGTAAATGGAAGAGTTAGTGATCATGTTTCTTATCTTGGCACCGAGATGGCTAGTTTAATCTCCGAAGCATCTTTAAGATTATTAAAACCAGATCTTTTGATTAATGCTGGTACTGCTGGTGGAAAACAATCTAAAGGTTTAAAAATTGGAGACGTAACTATTTGTGAAAATTCTTATTATCATGATCATAGAATTTCCATTCCTGGATATCATGAATACTTTAAAGGAAATTTTTCTTCGACTTCTAAATATTTTAGTTCTATTAAAAACTTAAAAAGCTTGATTCCTTCTACTATTTCAACAGGTAACTCTTTTGAAATGAATCCTTCTGACGAAGAGACTATTTCAAGCTTAAATTCATCTGTTAAGGAAATGGAACTTTGTGCCATCGCTCAAGTTTGTAGTTTTTATAAAACACCCTGGATTGGAATAAAAGCAATCACTGATATTATTGATATAGATGAATCTCCTACATCAGATCAATTTTTTGAAAACTTAAACCTTGCTTGTAAAAATCTATCTATAAGCTTAAGAGATATAGTTACTGCTCTAAAGGACTAATGAAGACTTAACTCATCTAAGCTTAATGAAAAGCTATGTAAAAAATTTTTAATAAAATAACCAACTTCTTCCATGTTCATCTCTCTTAAAGAATTTTCTATGGTGATTTTTGCTCTGTTAAACTCTTTATTTCCAGCTGCTGATTCTTCTACACATTTTATATAAGCACATAAACTATCAGCGGCCTTAACTATCTTCCAAGAATCTGTATCCTCAACTTGTTTCTTAAAAATTTTAGAATACTCTTCAAGCATCTCATTAGGTAAATAAGATAAAAGTTTATCCGTTGCTAGTTTTTCAATTTCTTTATAAGCGTTTTTTATATCTGGATTGAAGTATTTTACAGGAGTAGGTAGATCTCCTGTTAGAACTTCAGTTGCATCATGAAAAATGGCTAGAGTACAAATTCTGTCAGCATTATAATTTTTCTCAAAATATTTATTTCCAATTGTAGCTAAAGAATGGGCAACAATTGCAACTTGAAGACTATGTTCTTGGACATTTTCAGGCCTAAGGTTGTGCATAAGAGACCAACGCTCAATTAGCTTCATTCTGCTAACATATGCATAAAAATGACTCATTATTCAAACCTTGATTTTAAGATTAATTTCTATTATTCACCACGAGTATAAGCAAGTTTGATTCTCATCTCAGCTCTTTCTTTTTTTCTTCTAAACTTTATAAGTTCAACGTCATTTTCAATCGCTTGAGCCAGTTTCTTTTCAGCTTTTTCTAGAGCAGCTTTTGCTCTATCAATATCAATTTTCTCAGATGACTCAGATGTCATTGCAAGAATAGAAACTCTATCACCAAGAATTTTACAAGTCCCATGAGTAACAGAAAAATTCCATTTCTTACTATTTAAATCGATTGCTGTAACAATCCCTGTAGATAATTTCGTAAGCACATGAGTATGGTCTTTTAAGATATCTATCTCTCCACTAACTGTCGGTACTAAGACTTCACTACATTCAAAGTCTTTAACAACAACACCACTGGGAGTAAGAATATCTAACTTAAACATCTCTATGCCTTCGCTTCTTCAGCAAGTTTTGCTGCTTTTTCTCTAACCATATCCATTCCACCAACAAGATAAAACGCTTGTTCTGGAAGATCATCAACTTCACCGTTTAAGATTGACTTGAAGGCCGCGATTGTATCTTGGATCTTAACAAATTGACCCGTGATACCAGTAAATTGCTCAGCAACAAAGAATGGTTGAGATAAAAATTTCTGAACCTTTCTTGCTCTACCAACAATTTTCTTATCTTTTTCTGAAAGCTCGTCCATCCCAAGGATAGCGATAATATCTTGAAGCTCTTTATATCTTTGAAGAATTTCCTGAACCTCTCTAGCTGTATCATAATGCTCATCTCCTAAAATAGCTGGAGATAAAATTGTTGAACTTGAAGTAAGTGGATCAACTGCTGGATAAATTCCAAGCTCTGCAATAGATCTATTTAGCTCTGTAGTTGCATCTAAGTGAGCAAAAGTTGTAGCTGGTGCTGGATCGGTATAATCATCTGCAGGAACGTATACGGCCTGAATAGAAGTAATTGATCCATCCTTTGTAGATGTAATCCTTTCTTGCATATCACCCATCTCTGTAGATAGTGTTGGCTGATAACCAACGGCAGATGGAATACGTCCAAGAAGTGCTGAAACCTCAGAACCTGCTTGAGTAAATCTAAAAATATTATCTACGAAAAATAAAACGTCTTGCTTCTCTTCATCTCTAAAATACTCAGCGATACTTAGACCAGTTAGAGCAACTCTTGCTCTTGCCCCTGGAGGCTCGTTCATCTGTCCGTAACAAAGAGCAGTTTTTTCTAAAACTCCTGACTCTTTCATCTCATGGTAAAGATCGTTTCCTTCTCTTGTTCTCTCTCCAACTCCAGCAAAAACTGAAAATCCACCGTGTTGAGTAGCAATATTATTAATTAATTCCATAATTAAAACTGTCTTACCAACTCCGGCTCCACCAAAGAGACCAATCTTTCCACCCTTAACATAAGGAGCAAGAAGATCGATTACTTTAATCCCAGTGTAGAAAGGCTCAAGCTTTGTTGATTGGTCTTCAAATTTTGGAGCAGCTCTGTGAATATCATAAGATTTCTTATGACCAATAGGCCCTGCTTCATCAATTGGATCACCAATAACATTTATAATTCTTCCAAGACATTCTCTCCCAACTGGAGCTTGAATTCCTTTTCCTGTATCTTTAACTTCTAAACCTCTTGCAAGACCTTCTGTTGAATCCATTGCAATAGTTCTAACAATATTATTTCCAAGATGTTGGGCTACTTCACATACTAAGTTCCACTGTTCACCATTAATTGCTTTATTTGTTAGTCTCAAAGCGTTTTTAATTTTTGGTAGAACTCCTGATGGAAATTCAATATCCACAACTGGACCCATTACTTGTTTTACTAATCCCATGTTCTCAGACATGCCTAACTCCTCGCTAAATTACTTAGCCGTTTAATGACTCTGCTCCCGATACAACTTCTATAAGTTCAGTTGTAATCGCAGCTTGTCTTAATTTATTCATCTTTAATGTTAATTTTTTAATTACATCGTTACAGTTACTACTAGCATTATCCATCGCAACCATTCTCATCCCATGTTCACTCGCAATTGCATCTAATACAGCTGTATAAATACTATTAGCGTAAACTTCTGGAATCATCGTATCTAATATATCTTCCGCACTAGGTGCGTATTTAAAATCAAATGGGAAATCTTCCTTAATCTTTTCTTTATCATCTTCTGGCATAGAAAATGGAAGAATCTGACTAGCTGTTGCAAAACAACTCATCGCAGACTCAAAAGAATTATAAAGTATATGTACACTTCCTACTTCACCTGTTTCAAAAGAAGTACTTAACTCATCAGCAATGTCTAAAATTTCATCATGAGTAGGATCAACTTTTTCAAACTGATAATGATTTCCAACATTAACTTCTTCAGCAATTAATTCTTTAACTTTTTTTCCAATGAAGTGAACTTTAAATTCTTTATCATTGTTAGCTGCTAAAAATTTTTTAGCTTCTTTATATAATTGGCCGTTATACCCACCACATAAACCTTTATCTGAAGAAATAATTAATAAATGTGCATGCTTATTTTCCGAATCATCTTTAAAAAAATCATGTTCATAATCACTAGTAACTGCTGCTACAGTTTTTAATGTAGACATCAATTCATTTGAATAAGGTTTAAGACTCAGAATTCTCTGTTGAGCTCTTGCAAGCTTAGCAGCAGACACTAGTTTCATTGCACTAGTTATCTTGTATGTACCTTTGGTACTTTTAATTCTTTTTTTAAGGTCTTTTATATTTGCCATAATTTATTCGTATTTATTTACTTCGTTAAAACTCTTAATCGCATCTGTTAAACTAGCAACTAATTCATTAGTCATCTTTCCACCGCTAGATAATTCTTTCATCACACCAGCATGTCTATTATGTAAAAAGTCTAAAAGATCTTTCTCGGCATCTTTAATTTTTGAAACTGGAACTTTATCAAATAATCCTTTTGTACCAGCAAAGATTGAAGCAACTTGATCGTAAACATCAACAGGAGCGTATTGACCTTGTTTTAAAAGCTCAACCAGTCTCTCACCTCTGTTTAGCTGATTTTGAGTCGTTTCATCTAGATCAGATCCAAATGCAGCAAATGCTGCAAGCTCTCTATATTGAGCAAGGTCTAATCGAAGAGTACCAGCAACTTTTTTCATTGCTTTAACTTGTGCTGAACCACCAACCCTTGATACCGAAAGGCCAACGTTAACCGCTGGACGAATACCAGAATTAAAAAGATCCGACTCAAGATAAATTTGACCATCAGTAATAGAAATAACGTTTGTAGGAATATAAGCAGAAACGTCACCCTCTTGAGTTTCAATGATTGGAAGTGCCGTCATTGAACCATTTCCAAGATCATCATTTACTTTACACGCTCTCTCTAAAAGTCTTGAGTGAATATAAAATACATCCCCTGGGAATGCCTCTCGTCCTGGTGGACGTCTAAGTAATAATGATAATTGTCTATAGGCTTGAGATTGCTTTGTAAGATCATCATAAATAATTAATGAATGCTGACCATTATTTAAAAAGTACTCACCCATGGCACAACCTGAATATGGTGCAATAAATTGAAGAGGAGCTGACTGTGAAGCTGTTGCAGATACAATTGTTGTATATTCTAAAGCTCCAGTTTCTTCTAATTTTTGATAAACCTGACGAACTGTAGATTGCTTCTGACCAATGGCAACGTAGATACATTTAACATCTTTACCTTTTTGGTTAATGATCGTATCAATCGCAACAGCTGTCTTTCCTGTTTTTCTATCTCCAATAATAAGCTCTCGTTGTCCCCTTCCAATTGGAATCATGGCATCAATTGCTTTAATCCCAGTTTGAAGTGGCTCGTGAACCGACTTTCTAGCGATAATTCCAGGAGCTTTTGTTTCAACTCTTGATGTATGTTTAGCATTAAGAGGTCCTTTACCATCTATTGGCTCACCCAATGGATTAACAACTCTTCCCAATAACTCAGGCCCAACAGGAACTTCAACAATTTTTTCAGTTCTTTTAACTTTAGAGCCTTCTTTAATTTCTTTATCATCACCAAGAACTGCAATACCAACGTTATTACTCTCAAGGTTTAAAACCATTCCTTTAGAACCGTCTTCAAATTCTACTAACTCACCAGCAAGAACATTTTTAAGTCCAAAAACTCTGGCAACACCATCTCCAACAGTTAAAACTGTTCCAATTTCACTTACATCTAATCGCGACTGAAAATTAGCTATCCGATCTTTAATGATCGAAGTAATTTCTTCTGGTCTAATAGCTGTACTCATTTATACCTCTTTATATTTAAAACATTATAGTTTTTTTAAATTCATCAAATTGATTATCAAGACTCGCATCCATTAGATAATCTCCTGCACTTACTCTATAACCTGCAGTTATCTTTTCATTTTTCTCGTAACTTAAATTTACTTTCTTATTTAATTTTTTTTCTAAATGCTCAATAATTCTTTTCTTTGTCTCATCATCTATTGATTCAGATGATCCCTGAATAGACCCTTTTAAAAATCCTTTCTCATCATCATCCATTATAACAACTTCTTTATAAATCATATTTATAAGATTCATTCTTTTTTCATTAATTAAGTATTTCATGAAATTTTGAACTGTCTTATGGATACCCAATTTATTTGTTATATCTTCAAGAACACCTATTTTTTCTTCTTCTGAAAAAGCTTCAAGAAATAATACTTGCTCAAGCTCACTAGAGATATTTACCGCATTATTAAATTTAACTAATTCATTAACTGCATCAAATGCCTCATCCTTAGAAATAGATCTAATAGCTTGAGCGTAAGTTTTAGCAATTACTTGTTCTTTCATTATAGGCCTTGAGTTATACTCTTATTTAGTTTTGTAACAAGGTCAGGGTTATTCTTAACCTGCTCTTTTGCTTTAGAAATAACACTATCGATTAATTCTTTGTTAATAGACTTAACCATTTCTAATTTTTTCATTTCCAGTTTTGAACCAAAATCTTCTTCAAGTTTTGCAACTCTTTTAATGTTTTCTTTTTCTTTCATGTCTTTGAAACTAGCTACTTCTTTCTTAGCATTCATTTCAATTTCAGCAAGAGTGTCACTAAGTTTATCATTTTTTTTCTGCTGTTTTTCTAACAACATTTGAGCTTCAAATTTTTGAGTTTTTGCTCTTTCTGAAATCTCTTTAATCTGATCATACTTGCCAGTAAAATAAGCTCCTATTTTTTTTCTTTGCGTGAAAAAAATCACTCCTACTAACAAAGTATTAATTAATGGATATATTAGTGATGATGCATCAACATGATGTCCACCACCTCCAGCAGCATAAGCACCAAAACTTATAAAAAATAATAACTTATCCATGTACCCTCTTAATTAATTCACTAGCCAGATTAGTACTTTCATTCAAAATATCATTTTTCTTAGATAAGTATTCTTTTTCAACAACTTCTTTTTGTGCATCTAACTTATCATTGATCTCGCTTTCTTTTTCTTTAAAGCTATATTCTAATTCTCTTTCTATTTCTTTTTTCTTGTTTGTCTTATCTTCTTGAACACTTTTATGAGTTCTTTCAAGCTTTTCATCATATTCGTATTTTAAATTTTTATATTTTTCGTTTAATTCACCAGCTAGCTTTTCTGTTTTTGTAGTTTTTTCAGCTCTTAAATCTAAAACTTTCTGAAGAGGAATAAACAACACTCTAGACGAGATAAAATACAAAACACAGATAATTGCAAACTGAATATAGAAGGTATTATTAATACCTAATTGAGTGAGAATAGAGGTAACGATTTCCACGATTTTCCTTTAAATTCATATACTTAATTTAATTTTTATTGATGTTTATACTCTAGGGTTTTGTTAGTCAATTTATTCATTATTTATTCTAAAGTTTTTGTATTCTCTCTTTGTTTGATGCGACAGGCTATATTTACTAAATTCTATGTTTTTTTATAGAAAACTCCTTTAACAATTCTTAATTTTTTAATTAATCCCAAATAGCCTCCTTTTTTTGGTATTTTTACCTCCTAATACTCCCCTAACTACCTGGAATCATATTATTTTTTATCTAAAGTTTAGAATTTAGGAGCCGATAAATTTTTAAGGTTAATAAAAGGGTATTTAGATAATGAAAATGTATTTGAACATAATATTTTTTATATTTTTATGTTCTTGCGGCAAAAGCTTTGATTCCTCACTAGTTGGAGATATCAGTGAACATGTAGCTTCTAATAGTTCAATTGATAGGACTATTGGAGATCCATCCAATGGTGGAGTTTTATACTCTATGCATTGTGCTTCTTGCCACAACTCTGATGGCTCAGGGATTGGGCAACTTGGAGATTCAATTTATGGTCCTAATATTCAAGGCTCTAATGATTCGGATATTTTAAATGCTGTAGAAATGGGTTATGGGGATATGCAACCATTTCCAGCAGAAGTTTTATCTATAGACGATATAGAAGATATCGCTAGTATATTTGATTCTTTTTTATAAACCAAAGCTTACTACTACTCTTATCTTGTTAAATGAATCTTTTGTTATTTCTCTATTAAGTGGATTTTCAGATTCAGCCTTGAAGTTTTTTATAAAATTATAACCTATATCAAATTTTATTGATTTATTTTTTTTAGTTTTTAAAATATACCCAAGCCCCGGGCCAAAGCTCATTCCTGTAAATGTTTCGTTATAAGTTCCAATAAAGGGCCTAGGTCTACCAATGCTATCCTGGTTTTGATTGTGGGAATTTATTTTTCCTTTATAGTTTAGGTATGAAGTACCTACTCCTGCTCTTGCATAAATATTTTTTGAAATCAAGTATGCTAAGTCTGTTGTAAAGTTCATAGAATAATATGACCACTCTTCTTTATTTGGAGCATCTACTGGTTCAGCTTTAGTTTGAAAGACATTCGAATTTAAGTTTAATAATACTAGAAAATCTTTTTTAAAAATTTTGAGAGGAATATCTAACCCAAGGTTTATTTTAAAGTTTGGTGAAAAACTAATACGTTCAGCATCACTGTTTCTACTTTTTATTGAAGTAATTGTTTCTACTCCTAAACCTACATTAAACTCCATTTTTCTTTTTTTATTCTTATTGCCTTGAAAAATATAAAAGTTTCCTTTTTCAACTTTGTCGTCAAACTTTGGAGTTCCCTTGATTATTTTCCCAGTAATCATACTGTCTTCAATTTTCTTTACTATTATGTAAGATCGTTTTTTTCCATCCCGAATTGTTACTAATTGATCTGAAACCTCAATATTTTCTAGATTTATATTTGTAAGTACGATCAATTTTTCTTCTAACTTAATAGAAGTAATTTTTTGAGAAAATAGAATATTTGAACAAACTAATAAAAAAACTAAGAAGATTTTCATAAATACTCTTTTTATAAATATACTTTTTTTACACTCTTTAGGTGTTTATTTACTTTATCTTCTTTTTTTATATATTTCTATTATTTGCGATACTAACCTATTGAAATTTTATTTATATTCATTATGCTTAATAGTACTCAACTAATTAGATTATTTATTTTAACTTAGGACGATTTATGTTTGGTTGGTTTAAGAAAAAAGATAAAGTTATTGATTTTGGAGTTTACGAAATTGAGGACTTTCTAGATGAATCTGAATGTGCTCATTTAGTTAACCTTATAAAAAAGAAAAAGACGCCTTCAGCTGTTGCTTCTTCAACTGGAAGTCAATATACAGCTCATCGTACTAGCTCAACTTGTTATTTTGATGATGGTGATAAAATAATTGATCAAATTAATAATAAAATTTCTAAAGAGTTGGAAATAGATCAAGAGTTTGGTGAACCTCTTCAAGGCCAATATTACCAAGTAGGACAAGAATTTAAGGCACATAATGATTTTTTTCACGCTGATACCTATGATCAATATTGCTCTGAAAGTGGTAATAGAACTTGGACTTTAATGGTTTATTTAAATGATGTTGTTAAGGGCGGTTCTACTGACTTCCCTTCTAAGGGTATTTCAATACAACCTAAAAGAGGTAAGGCCGTACTATGGAATAATCTTCATGATGATGGTCGACCAGATACATCAACTCTACATGCTGGGACTCCAATTATTGAGGGTGAAAAATATATTATTACTAAGTGGTTTAGAGAACTTCCTTTTACTTCCGACTTTAATCCTAATGCAGTTTCTAATAAAGTAACTAAACCAGAGTTTAGTTTTGGTAGAACAGACATAACTCACTTTTCACAACTCAAAAAATTTTTCAAAAAGGGTTTTTTAAAACTAGAGGTACCTCCCCTATATTTTAACTCTATCAAGGAAGTTTACGATGAAGTTAAAAATTCTTTTGTAAATGAATATGAACCTGGAGATAAGCTTGGACTAGGATATCATATTTCTAGTAATCAATATAAAGTAGCTACAGAAATTTCATTCTTTAGTGAGGCTGATCAAATAAGTTTATTAACTGGAATTCAAGAATTTGTAGAAGATGAAGTACAATCAGCACTTAGGCCGACTTTCTGCTATGGGTTTAGATCATATAAGAATGGATCAGTTTTTACACTTCACAGAGACCGTCTACAAACACATATTATAAGTGTAACAATTTGCATAGATCAAAATGTAGAAAAACCCTGGGCACTAAATATTAAAAACCATCAAGGAAAAATGGAAAGTGTTTTTTTAAATCCTGGAGAGATGTGTATTTATGAAAGTGCACGACTTGAGCATGGAAGACTTGATCGCCTGAAGGGAGAATTTTATAGAACTCTCTTCCTTCACTATGTTCCAATTGACTAATTTATAGATCTAATAAAAATTGATAAATCGTATTAAACTCATCAGAAGAGTTAAACTTAATCGATATCTTTCCTTTATTATTATGATTGGCTTTAATATCAAAATGAAAACCAGTTTGCCTCTCAAGTTTATCTTTTAAAAGATTAAATTTTTCATTTTTCTTATTTGGCTTACCAGGTTTGTTTTTCTTAATTAGTTCGTCATTACCATGCAATTGATTTGATAATTCTTTAACAGACCAACCTTCAGTTTTAGCAAAGTTAGCAATAGAAATAATCTCTTTATCATCTTTAAGTGAAATTAATACTTTTGCATGTCCAAAGCTTAACTCTTCTTTTTGAAGCATTTTTAAGACCTCTTTAGGAAGCCTTAATATTCTCAATGTATTGGCAATACTTGATCTACTTTTTCCAATTGTTTTAGCAACCTGTTCTTGAGTTAAGTTAAATTCATCTATTAATTGAAAGTATGCCAAAGCTTCTTCTACACAATTTAAGTCTGCTCTTTGAACATTTTCAATAATGGCCATCGCCAATTTTTCTTTCTTAGTAACTCTTTTAATAAAAACAGGAACTTGATTTAAGCCCGCTTTTTTAGCTGCTCTAAACCTTCTCTCTCCCGCAATGATTTCAAAATTTTTATTCTTCTCATCAAAAGTGACAATTAATGGTTGAATTATTCCATTTTCTTTTATTGATTGAGATAATTCATTTATATCTTCATCTCTAAAAACTCTTCTAGGCTGATCAACATTTGGCTTAAGCATATCCATATCAAGCATAGTCATTTCAGAATTTTTCAGACTATCATTTTCTTTTACAGATTTTTTTTCTTCTCGCTCAATTGGGGCCCTCATTTTAACTGTATCTGGAGTTGCTATACTATTATTCAATAATGCTCCTATACCTTTACCCAATACTGATTTTTTACTCATTTGCTCTCCTGCAAAATTAAAGTTCTATTTCCGTTAAAAGGTCTTTCTGACCTTCTCGACTTTTCATGTTTTTTATTAATATTTCTTTTGTAAGTGATAAATAGCTAACGCTACCTTTTGAATTTATATCATATAAAATTATCGGTTTTCCAAAACTTGGACATTCACTTAATTTTACATTTCTAGGTATAATCGTTTTAAAAACTTTCCCAGCAAAGTGTTCAGTAATTTGCGAGGCAACTTCTTTTGATAGACTTGTCCTGGCATCAAACATTGTTAATAAAATCCCTTCTAATTCAATCTTAGGATTTAGAGAATTTTTAACAAGTCTTATAGTATTTAATAATTGTGATAAACCTTCCATTGCAAAGTATTCAGTTTGTAATGGAACAATATAACTATCACTCGCATTCAAGGCATTAAGAGTTAATAGACCAAGAGATGGAGGGCAATCTATAATAATAAATTCATACTCTGATCTAATTTTCTCAAGAGCTAGTTTTAATTTCGACTCTCTTGCAATCACTCCAACTAACTCAATTTCCGCTCCAATAAGATTATTATCAGATGGACAAATATCAAGCATTGGTAATTCAGTTTTATAAATAGTCTTAGTGATATCTTTATTACCTATAAGCGTGTGATAAACATTGCTCTCATTAAATATTTGCTTATCAACTCCTAGGCCGGCACTAGCATTTCCTTGAGGGTCTAAGTCAAGTAATAACGTTTTTCGTTCTGCTGCAGCTAAACAAGCAGCTAGATTGATTGATGTAGTAGTTTTCCCTACTCCACCCTTTTGATTTGTAATTGATATTATTTTTGCCATGCGTTATACTTTATATTACCTTTGTTCCATGTGGAACATTTTTATAACCAACAATAACTCGTTCGTCACCATTGGATAGACTGTATTTTTCTAATATTATCTTCTTCCATTTTTTATTGATTGTCTTCATCATTGGCTCTTCTTCTGTAAAATATTTAGGGCCCTTGTAAAATATTACCTTAATTAGTCTTTTCGTACTCAATGCGTTAAGTGTGCTAGCAACACTGCCCATTGCCTTAGTAATAACAAGATCTCCATCAGAGTATTCATAGTCTTCAAATCTGCAATGATTGAAAGCAGTATTGTCTATACCAAGTTCTTTGGATATCTCTTTAACAGTTTTAACTTTCTTGTTTCGAGCTTCTAGGCCAAGAAAGGTTTTATCTCTCAACTCATTAGCCAGAGGAAGAATTGGGAACCCACCTCCAAATCCAATATCAATAACCTTATCTGCCAAAGCTAAATGATCCTCAAGGATATTTATAATAGATATAGAGTCTTCATATTGCTTAACCCTGAAATCATTTAAATTTGTAATTCTTGTTAAGTTTATTCCTGAATACTTTCCAGTTATAAGCTCAAGATACCTAGTACAGAATTCCTCAGGAAGCATTAATAACTCCCACTAGCAACAAATGCTAGAGTGGCTTGCCTGATACCATTAATATTTTTTAAATCATTAAAAGTTTCTGGCCTTACTTTCTTTATTCTTTGCTTACATTCAAAGGAAATATTATTAGATTCAAGTAATTTATCAAAGTCTAGCTTCATCTTATCAATTCTTGATATTTTTTTGGTGTAATTTGAGTTCTTCTCTATATAGCCTAAGTACTTTGAAGTTATTGCACAGGTACGAATAGTTAAAAAACTACATTTAATCTGAGACATTTTTAATATATAATTTAAAAAATCAACAGGATCTACAGAAGGGATCTTCAAAACATCTGATATATATATTCTTTTCTCCAACTTTACTAGAATTTCATGGATTTCAGTAGAGTATTTCAAAATATCAGATAATTCCAAGGTGCTACTGATAATAAATTTACTGATAATTTTACTCTCAAGCTCTAAATCAGCTAAAAATTCATCAAAATTATCATTTATATGTAGTTCTCTTCTATATTTAATCATTCTTAAGTGAGCATTGTCCTCTCTAATGGATAATCTATTTTCACTTCTTGATGTAAATAGCCTATAAGGCTCATCTCTTCTATTTGTAATTAAATCTTGGATCATTACGCCTATATAAGAGTCATTTCTTGATAAAACAGGAGCTTTTTTACCTATAATATCCATGGAAGCATGAATTCCAGCAACTAATCCCTGTCCAGCAGCTTCCTCATAACCAGAAGTTCCATTAACTTGACCTGCAAAGTGAAGACCTTTGATATCAATGTACTCTAGCCCAGAGTTTAAACTTGTTGTATCAATTACATCATACTCTACAGCATAGCCATATTTTGCAATTTCCGCTTCTTCCAAGCCATTTATAGTATTTAAAAACTCAAGTTGAACGTTTTTTGGTAAAGAACTAGAAATGCCGCTAGGGTAGTATAGATCGGAGTTTAGTCCTTCTGGCTCTACAAAAACATGATGGTTATCTTTGTCAGGATATCTAAAAACTTTATCTTCTATAGATGGACAGTATCTAGCGCCAGTTCCTGATATTTGACCATTGTACATAGGAGATTTCTCTTTATTTTCACTTATTATTCTAATTGTATTTCTATTTGTGTGGGTTAAGAAACATGACTTTTGTTCAATTAAACGAGATAATCCATGCATTACATGAAAATTTAAGGTCTTTTTATCAGATTTTTGCTCAATTAGTTTATCGAACCTTATAGAGTCCTTTTTTACTCTAGGTGGTGTACCAGTCTTAAACCTCACATTTCTTATTTTAATATTTGAAAATATATTTTTTAATCCATCTGATTTCTCTGCATCAATCCTTCCGCCATCAAATGATTCTTCTCCACAATGAAGCTTTCCATTTAAGAATGTGCCTACAGTAATAATTACCTTTTGGGATGTATAAGTCCCATTTACAGTCTCAATCTTGAAAGATTCATTTTTACTTATAGAAATAACTTTTTCTTTTATAATTTCTAGATTGTGAATAGATTCTAATAGGGTAGTAGCGTTGCTAGAATATAGATCCTTATCAATTTGAACTCTTGTTGATTGGACAGCATATCCTTTAGAATCATTTAGGGTTCTGTACTGTATTCCAGACATGTCAGCTATCTTGCCCATTAAGCCACCAAGGCAATCAATCTCTCTAACTACTTGACCTTTACCAACTCCACCAATGGAAGGGTTGCACGGAGCTGATCCAATATTTACTGAACTTAAAGTTATAAGAGCTACTTTTAAATTAAATTTAGAGGCAATATGACAAGCTTCTATCCCTGCATGCCCTCCGCCAACTACTATTATATCAAACATAATTCATAAAATTGTTCCACGTGGAACACTACTTTCCTATGCAGAAATTTGCAAAGATATTATCTAATACATCATCACTTCTTACCTGACCAATCAACTCTTCTATTAATGCACCCATAGAAGAAATTTCAGAAGACAAAATTCCGAAATCGTTTTCAGTGCTGATTAAGGTAGAAAAGTCAGAAGCAAGTTGTCCTAAAGAAACGATTATATCAGTATGTCTTGGTACCATTATAGGATTAGTTTTAATTGCTCTTTCAAACTTTTCAAATATGAGCTTCTTAACTATGGAATCAAACTCATCGTTATCTACGGTTAAATCGGCATTTATCATATAGTTAAATTTCTCAAGATCAATAGAACCAGATAATAGTGGTTCTATGGGACCAGATAATAGTGGTTCTATGGGACCACATGATAGTGGTTCTATGGGACCAGATGATAGTGGTTCTATGGGACCAATCGATAGTGGTTCTATGGGACCAGTCGATAGTGGTTCTATGGGACCAAAACGAGAGTGGGAAACAATAACCAAGTCAAAAGGTGAAGTATCTAAAGGGACTTCTTTACAGAGACAAACTCTATAGAACGACCTTTTAAGTAAATCATTAGAAAGGCTAATTCCTTGAGATTCTATAATATTTTCTGTTTCTCGTATTCCAGCCGTATCAATAATTTCAAAATTAATATCATTAATAATCAGAGATTCAGAAATATAATCTCGAGTAGTTCCCTCAACTTCAGAGACTATTGCTCTTTGTCTTTTAAGCAATCGATTAAAGAAAGTGCTCTTACCAGAATTTGGTTTACCATATAAAACAATCTTAGGCTTAATTAACGAATCACCTTCTATAGACGATCTATCAGAGAGTAGTTTGCAAATAGATTTAAAAGATTCAAATTCTTCTTTAAACATATCAAGAGATTCTTTTTCCCCAACGTCATCAGAAAAGTTAATCACTATCTCTAGAAGGCTCACTAGTTTTAAATATGACTTCCTTAAAAGACTAAAATCTTTATCGATATTACCTGATAAAAGCTCTAGTCCTGAATCTATTGCAAAACTAGAATTGGAATTAAGAACAAGATCCAACCCTTCAATTTGATTTAAACTAAGCTTATTATTCCTAAGGGCCCTATAACTAAATTCACCTTTGTCAGCACTTCTTAAATTAAACTTTGAACTCAAAAAATTAATTATACGCTTAATATTCAAAGGGTTTCCATGAACACAAAATTCAAAAACATTCTCACCTGTATAACTATGTGGAGCACAAAAATAGGTTAAAACAATCTCATCAAGCAACTTAGAACCATCAAGCAACTTGGAAAAATATGCTTTTCTTGGTTCTATGGGACCACTAATACTTAAGCATTCCAGTATATTACTTGGTTCTATAGAACCAGACACTCTAATAATAGAAATAGCACTCTTACCCAAGGAACCTGAGCTTAAAGCAATAATTGAATCAGTTGAGTCGAAATAATCTTTCATGATATAAATTAGAACAATTTAATAGCATGGCTGCCCCCATAGAACCAGGAATTAAAAATAGAAGTTTGAAAATAATAACTCTAAATTTGAGATTCTATTTCGTAGATAACTTTTGAATATTCTGAATCAGTTTTAATTAAACCTTTTACCTTATTCACTCCATGCATAACTGAGGTATGATCTCTTTTACCGAAAAAGTCACCAATCTGAACAAGAGTAAAGCGTCCAATATAATAACAAAAATACATAGCGATATGTCTAGCTTTAACTATATCTTTTTGTCTTCCTTTAGATCTAAGATCAGCTACAGGTACATTAAAGTATTTCGATACAGTTTTTGAAATAGTTTCAATATTAACAGTTTTTTGATGATCATCAGGATTAATTTTTAACTGCTCTTTAGCAGTTTCTAGATCTATATCGACATTAAAAACAGATGCATAGGCACCAAGCTTAATAAGAGATCCCTCAAGTTCTCTAATATTACTCTTAACTCCAGTAGCAATTAATTCAATAACATCATCAGGAATAAAAATATTTTCTTCAATAGCTTTTTGCTTAAGGATAGAAACTCTTGTTTCATAGTCTGGACTAGAAATATCAACCACAAGCGAAGAGCTTAGACGAGTTTTAATTCTATCTTCTAAACCTGTAATTTCTCTAGGCTCTTTATCAGAAGTGAAAACTAATTGCTTCTTTCTTCTTTGTAATTCATTAAAAACATTAAAAAACTCTTCTTGAGTTCCTTTTTTATCTTTAAGCATATGTATATCATCAACCATCAATACATCTACATCTTCGTAGTATCTCTTTCGAAAACTAACAATATCGTTATTAGAATAAGCTGCCATCATGTCAGACATAAAGTCCGTTGCAGAAGTAATATCAATTTTTAAATTTGGTCTTGAACTTAATATCTTATTAGCTATAGCGTGAAGAAGGTGAGTCTTACCTAATCCAGATCCACCATAGACATAAAGAGCAGAATAAGCTTTTCCAGGATTATTTGAAACAGCAGTAGCTGAAGCATGAGCTAAATTATTTGATGGTCCAACAATAAAAGTATCAAAAGTCTTTTTTCTATCTATAACATGATGAAAAGTTTTTACAGGCTTAGTCGATTCCATAACTCTTGAGTTAATAGAGTCCATAACTTCATTTCCAGCTGGCCTTAAATCATTAATAGAAAAGCTCATTTTTTTAACAGTCGCAGCCTTATTAACAATATAATTGTCTGGTAATTTTTGATCAGAAATAGTCCCTACGCCTAATTCTTTATCAATAACACTTAGGTGTATTTTGTGAGTAGATCCCAGTGTTTCATTTATAGAAGTAGTAAGTAACTCCATATAATAATCAGAAATCATTTTTTTATTAAAATTTGACGTTGTGCATAAAAATATTTCTTTGCCTTTAATTTTTTGTAATTTTAAAGAGTTAGCAAAAAAAGCATCAAATTTTTGTTTAGGAACATTAATACTTAAAGACTTCAAAATTTCTGAGTTAATTTCATTGAGCTCAGCTTCACCAAAACCATCCTGAGAATTATCTATGCTTGGCAAAAAGCCAGTATCACTCTTTTGGCTAACAAGGCCTTGCAGAGCGTTAGTATCTAGGAAGTTGGCAATAGGGAAGTTATCATTAGTCATTATATATAGGCCCTTTTATAAAATGTTTTACCAGTTTAATATTGTGTGGATAACTAACTTAGCAGCGTCAGTTTGACTCGAAAACTTAAATTTGCTAACTTTTTGCATCAACAAATGATGACTAGTTAGGAAGAAAATTATGAAAAGAACATATCAGCCAAAGAGATCAAAAAGATTAAAGACTCACGGATTTTTAAAAAGAATGGCATCAGGTGATGGTCAAAATGTTATCAAGAGAAGAAGAAGAAAAGGCAGAAAGAGACTTACTGTTAGTGTTGGAAAAAAATAATTATCCAAAAAGTAACAGATTAAGATCAAAAAAAGATTTTTCAAATCTTAGAGATAATTCAAAAACATATTCTAATAAATTTTTTAGAATTTATTTCAAAAAAAATAATACTGATACATCCAGAATAGGAATAAGTGTTTCTAAAAAATGCGGGAATGCCGTGTTTAGAAATAAAGTAAAGAGAATGACCAAAGAGTCTTTTAGAATTTCTCCATATAAAAAATTGGGCCATGACGCTCTAATTGTTATAAATTCTAGAACAATTAATAAAGACAATCTCCAAGAATACAAAGCAAAGCTTAGTAAATTCTTAGAAGGAAAAAAATGAAAACCGATCAAACTCGAGCAATGCTTGCAGTATTAATTTCTGGATTAATTCTATTTGGATGGCAGTTTTTCTTTGCACCTAAAAAAGATCTTACTAAACCCGAAGAAACTATTTCAAACCAAGCAACAGGAAATGCTAACAAGTCTAACTCAACAGCTCAAACACCTATTAATACTGATATAACACCTGCCCCTATAGAACCAAGTGGGGAGATTTTTGAAATAAGTACTGGAGAATTCAATTATAAAATTAGTTCAAATTTAGAAATAGTTGGAGCTAGTTATAAAAATAAAAATGCTAATGAGTTATTTAATCAACCAAAAGTGTTGCAAGAGATTTTTTTTATAAGTAATAATCAAGCTCAAAAAATTAATTTCAATGTTAATAAAAACTCAGAAAAATCTTATACATTAAGCAGCCAAACAATTGATATTAATTTAAATATTCAAGACAGTGGTCTTTTAAAATTTGATATTACAAAAAATAATGGATTTAGCTCTATTAAACATATTGTTCATTCAAATGTTTTAGAAAAAAATGGTGTTCAAATAAGTCAATTTACTTACTTGGATAATAAACACAACCTTGAAACAATTACAGTAGGGTCAGAAGAAAAGGCAACAAGTGGAGCTCAGTGGTTTGGTTCTGATTTTTATTACCACACACTAACTACAGTGCTAAGTAGAGAAAATAATCAGTCTACAATTTCTACAGGCATAGATAATAAATTAAATATTATCACTCCAATTAATCAAGGCTTTTCAATTATCTTTGTAAAGAAAACCTATGATCAATTAATAAAGATAGGAAACAACCTCCACATGGCAGTAGATTTTGGCTTTTTCTCAATTATTGCTGTTCCAGTTCTCAGAGGCTTACAGTTTTTTTATGGATTGGTACCAAATTGGGGCATTGCAATAATTTTATTAACTCTATTAATAAGATTCTTAACCTTTCCTCTTCAATACATATCAACTAAAAATATGAAAAAGATGCAGAGCATCCAACCCGAATTAACTAAAATTAAAGAAAAATATAAAAACGATCCTGCCAAGGTTCAAAAAGAAACAATGGCATTATTTAAAAGAGCTGGAACAAACCCAATGAGTGGATGCTTTCCTATGCTGCTTCAAATGCCTATTTTCTTTGCATTTTATAAAGTCCTCTATAACTCAGTAGAATTAGTTGAGGCTCCATTTCTAGGCTGGATTCAAGATTTAAGTGCAAAAGATCCATATTATTTACTCCCAGTTTTAATGGGCCTAGCTATGTTTGCTCAACAAAAGCTAACTCCTACAACAGCAGCTGACCCAACTCAACAAAAAGTAATGATGTTCTTGCCCTTAATATTTGCTTTCATTATGAAAGACCTTCCAAGTGGATTGAACTTATATATTTTTATTTCAACATTGTTTGGAATAGGAATTCAATTTTTAGTTCTCAAAAAAATTAAAGTATAGAATAAGTACTAAAATTCATACTTATTAACACTTCTCACGGGGATTAATAAGAATTTCAAGTTGTAAGAGCCAATTTTATTAACATTGTTAACAAGATGTTGATAAATCTATTAAATTTTCTTAATTTTTTGATCTCTAGAGAAATATTTAAGATATTCAATCTTGAGTGTGAAAAAGACTTCAAAAGTAAAAGATTCTAGCAACTTAAATATTCATATCCGAATTAGATGCTAAAAAAAATTTGAAGTTATAAATAAATAGAAAAAATTCATATAGATCAAGTGCTTGAAATTGTTAGATTATATAAATTCTACACAGTTTCCAAGGTATAATTATTAATTTATATATATATAGTTTTAAATAAATAGGTAATGTGTATGAAGTTTACTCTAAATTCAAAACAACTTTTTGATTCTGTTAATTCAGTAGCATCTGTTGTTGCAAAGAAAACATCAAGACCAATATTATCAAATCTCTTATTTGAAATTAAAAATAACAAACTTGCTATAGTAGCCACAGATTTAGATATATCAGCAAAAGCCATAATTGAAGTTAAGTCTGAATCTGATACTAAGTTTTGTCTAAATACAAAAAACATACATGACATACTTAGAGAATTACCAGATGACGAAATAGAAATTAATATAAATGAAAATGAAAATTTAATAAATCTTAAATGTAAAAATGTTGAATACTCATTATTAGTTGTTCCAACAGGTGACTTTCCTATCTCATCATTTAATCACAATGAAGATCAAAAAATTGGAATAAATTCTGAATTACTTAAAGAAATAATTTCTAAAACATCTTTTGCAATGAGCAATGATGAAACAAGAATGTTTCTTAATGGAATATATTTCCAAGAATTTGATAATAAAATAAGAGCAGTAGCAATTGATGGACATAGGTTAGCTTTAATAGATAAAAGCATAGCAACAATGAAAGGTTCAGATTCACTTAATAAAGGAATCATTATTCCAAGAAAGGGGATAAGTGAACTTAAAAAAATGAGTGATTCTGGAGAACTTCAAAATATAACCATAAGTTTCAATGAATCATTTTTAATTGCAACTAATGATGATGGAAAATCTTTGTCTATAAGATTAATATCAAGAGAATATCCAAAATATGAATCTGTTATACCTGCTAAGACAAATTTCTCTGCAAATTTTAAAAGAATAGATCTCTATGATGCTATTAAAAGAATTAAAATTTTATCTAATGAGAACACAAAGGGTATTAAATTTAGTTTTAGAAATAATAAAATAGAATTAAGAGCAAACAACGAAGCTTTTGGTGAAGCATATGAAACAGTAGATGCTGATTATACTGGAGAAGAGTTAGATATGAATCTAAATGCAGGATATGTATTAGATACATTATCTGCTCTAGAAACTGGAGATATTTCATTTGAGATTAATAATTCATTAAGTCCATTAGTAATTAAATCTCAAGCAAGTCCAGATTTTTTAGGAATTATAATGCCTCTTAGGATCTGATGATTCTATGTCTAAAACCTATCTTGAGAATATATACGTAGAAAATTTTAGAAACCTTGCTGAATCTAAAATTGAGTTTTCAAAAAATATAAATTGTATATCTGGAAATAATGGAAATGGTAAAACCAATTTATTAGAAGCTATTTATTATTCAATCTATAAGAAGTCATTTAGAAAAAATACGAAAGAAGATTTAATTTATAAAAGCGATAACGAAAATTACTTTGTTTTAAAAACCAACTTTTATAAAGAAGGTAAAAAATTTAATCATTCAATGAAGATTAGAGACAATGAGAAACAAATCTATGTAAATAATCAGAAAAATAAAAGATTAGAAAAAATAAAATCTGTTCCTATAAATCCTTATGACTCACATTTGTTTTATGCTAATAAAAAAATGAGACGTGACTTAATAGATAATTTTATAAGTGATTATGATTCAATTTATAAAAAAAGTTTAAGTCATTTCAGCAAAGCTCTAAGATCAAGAAATTCTATTATTCAAAAATATATAGGTCCAGAATCTGAATTTTTAAGACAAATAAAAGTTTATGATGAAATCATTGCTGAAAATGGACAAGTTTTAATTAAGAAGCGTTATGAATTTATTAAAGAATTAAATCCAATATTAGAACAAACTTTTAAAGAAATTTTCAGGGAACCAATAGATCTCAAAATCATTTATGAATCAAAATTTTCCAAAGATGTGAATAAGAGTGAAATATATAATTTTTATCAATCAGATATTTCAAAAGATAGAATGGTTAAAAGTACTCGAAGAGGAATACACCTTGATGATATAAATATATTGCTAAATAATAAATATTGTCATGAGTACGGCTCTATAGGCCAACAAAAAGTGAGTTTTTTAAGTCTTTTGTTTTCATATGTAGGGTACCTTCAAACACATGAAAAAATCACTCCAATTCTGCTAATAGACGATATTTCAGGGGAATTAGATAGCCTATGCCTGGATAATTTATTAAAATACCTCGAACGGAAACAAGTACAGGTCTTTATAACGACTGCTAACGAGGAATTTGCCAAGAGATTAAATAATATTCTTGGATCCAAGCATTACGTAATCGATCAGGGAAATATCACGGAGTTACATTAATGAGCCAAGAAGAAATCGTTTCGGAATCAATTTCAAAAGTAAATACAGAATATACCGCCGATAAAATTACAGTCCTTGAAGGATTGGAAGCAGTTAGAAAAAGACCAGGTATGTATATCGGTGATACGACTGTAAGAGGTTTACATCACTGTGTTTATGAAATTGTAGATAATGCAGTTGATGAGGCATTGGCTGGTTATTGTTCAAAAATACAAGTTACAGTTCATTTAGATAATTCAATTTCTGTTAGCGATGACGGGAGAGGGATTCCAGTTGGAATTCATCCTGTTGAAAAAGTAAGTGCTGCTGAAATTGTTTATACTAAGCTT
The DNA here is from genome assembly GCA_938034385.1 of uncultured Bacteriovoracaceae bacterium. Classification (GTDB taxonomy): domain Bacteria; phylum Bdellovibrionota; class Bacteriovoracia; order Bacteriovoracales; family Bacteriovoracaceae; genus JAHDHG01. Next base: position 37,373 of record CALHLC010000031.1, on the reverse strand, counting down.
CACGCTGGTGGAAAGTTTAATGAAGATGGTGGAGCTTATAAAGTTTCTGGTGGTTTACATGGTGTTGGTGCAGCAGTTGTAAATGCTTTATCTACAGTAGTAAAATTGAAAATTAAAAAAAATGGAAAAGTTCATGAGCTAACTTTTAATAGAGGTAAAGCAGTAGAACCATTGAAAATTATAGGTGAATGTCCGCAAGATGAAACAGGAACCACGGTAACTTTTAAACCAGATAATGAAATTTTTGAAGTTCATGAATTTAGTTACGATACACTTGTAAATAGATTCAGGGAGATGGCTTTTTTAAATAAAGGTTTAAGAATAGCTTTAACTGATGAGAGAAATGAAAATAAATCTGAAGAGTTTCATTATGAAGGTGGAATTTCTGAATACGTAGATTATTTGAATAGGGCCAAGACTCCTGTTCATAAAAAAGTTATATATTTCATTGATAGCTCTAAAGAAGATTATGAAGTTGAAATTGCTATGCAATGGACTGGTGCTTATTCAGAAACATTAACAAGTTATGCTAATAATATTTGTACACCTGAAGGTGGTACTCACGTTGCTGGTTTTAAAACAGCCTTGACTCGTGTTTTAAATAATTATTCTAAGAAAAATAATTTAATAAAAGGAAAAGTAAGTTTAACTGGTGATGATATGAGGGAAGGCTTAACTGCAGTTATTTCAGTTAAACTTGCTAACCCACAATTCGAAGGACAGACAAAATCAAAGCTTGGATCTTCTGAAGTAGAGGGAATAGTAAATTCTCTTATAGGTGTTAAGTTTAAAACTTTTCTAGAAGAAAACCCTTCTATTGGTAAAACGATTGTTCGTAAATCAATAGACGCTGCTGCTGCAAGAGAAGCAGCTAGAAGAGCTAGAGAATTAACAAGAAGAAAAACAGTTTTAGATATATCAGGACTGCCTGGTAAGATGGCAGATTGTCAGGAAAAAAATCCAGAACTTTGTGAAATTTATATTGTCGAGGGTGATTCGGCCGGTGGTTCTGCAAAACAAGGTAGAGATAGAAAATATCAAGCGGTCTTACCTCTTAAGGGTAAGATTCTTAATGTTGAAAAAGCTAGAGATGATAAAGTTTTAAAAAATGATGAGATTAAAATGCTTATTCAGGCCATGGGTACTGGAATTGGTGAAACTCATTTCAGTCTTGAAAAACTTAGATACCATAAAATTGTTATTATGACCGATGCCGATGTCGATGGATCTCACATTAGAACTTTATTATTAACGTTATTTTATAGAAAACTTCCAGAGATTATTGAAAAAGGCCATTTATATATCGCTCAGCCACCACTTTATAAATATAAAAAAGGCAAGTCAGAGCAATATTTAAAAGATGATAATGAATTAGAAAACCATCTTATGGGAGCAAGTCTTAAAGGTGCTGAAATATTAATAGATAATTTAAAAGTAGATAATAAAGATATCGAAAAAATAATTAAAAAGTTTGGTCAGTATAGCTCTACTATTACACATTATGATAAGCAGTACGATAATGAATTATTAGGAAAACTTATTAACGATGATAATTTTGGTGAATCATTGTTTGATAGCAGGGAAAAAACTGAAGAATACTTTAAGTTTCTAAAAATTGCCTTAGAGAAAGAGCATATAGAAAGCGAAGAAGTTAAAGCTTATACCTTTGATCTTATTGAAAATGCAGAAGAATCTTCATATGCAATTATGGCAACGATAAAATCAAGTCTAAAGACTAAAAAGTTTAAGATATCAAAATCATTTGTAACATCAGGACAATATTTAGATTTATTAAATCTCCATCAAGGTGTTAAAAAATACTTGTCATCAACATTTAAAATAAAAAGAAATGATAAAACTGAAACAGAAGAATTTTTCCACGGTCTGGAGGAATTTTCTAATAATGTTTTAGAATCAGGAAAACATGGTGCTTATATTCAACGATATAAGGGTCTTGGAGAGATGAACCCAGAACAACTTTGGGAAACAACAATGAACCCAGAAAATAGAACATTATTGAAAGTTGAAGTACAAGATGCAATAGCTGCTGATGAATTGTTTTCAGTTTTAATGGGTGATGCAGTTGAGCCACGAAGAGAATTCGTTGTTAAGAATGCCCTAGATGTTAAAAATCTTGATGTGTAAAAATCGAAAAAATAATTAGGATAAAATATGAGCGATAACGACAATACTGAAAATAATCAAAATTCTGGGAAGGATATTCAGATACTTCCTATAAGAAAAGAGATGAAGGAATGCTATCTTGATTACGCTATGTCTGTAATCATTGGTAGAGCACTTCCAGATGTTCGAGATGGTTTAAAACCAGTTCATAGAAGAATTTTATATGCAATGCATATGCTAAATAACTATCACAATAGACCTTTTCTAAAGTCTGCAAGAGTTGTTGGTGATGTTATTGGTAAGTATCACCCACATGGTGATAGTGCTGTTTATAATTCTATTGTTCGTCTTGCTCAAGATTTCTCTATGAGATATCAAATTGTTGATGGGCAAGGAAACTTTGGATCTATCGATGGTGATAACGCTGCCGCGATGAGATATACAGAGATTAGAATGCAAAAGCTTGCTGAAGAGCTTTTAAGAGATATCGATAAAGATACAGTTGATTGGCAACCAAACTATGATGATTCATTAAAAGAGCCAATTGTACTACCAACTAAAGTCCCAAATTTATTAATAAATGGATCAACAGGTATTGCTGTTGGTATGGCGACAAATATTCCGCCACATAATTTAAGTGAAATTATGAAAGGTTTATTAGGTCTAATAGCTAATCCTGCAATAAGCATACCTGAGTTACTTGAAATAATTCCTGGACCAGATTTTCCAACTGGTGGATCTATACATGGAACAGCTGGAATAAAGCAGGCTTATCATACAGGTAAAGGTATTCTTCAAATTAGAGCTAAAGCCGAAATTGAAGTTTATGGAAAAAATGAAAGAGAAAGAATTATTATTAATGAAATTCCATATCAAGTTAATAAATCTAGGCTTATTGAAAAGATTGCATACTTAGTTAACCAAAAAGAACTAGAGGGAATTTCTGATATTAAAGATGAATCGAATAGATTAGGTATTCGAATTGTTATTGATATTAAAAGAGGTCAACCAGCTAATGTTGTCTTAAATAGACTTTATAAACAAACGCAACTTCAAGTTAGTTTTGGAATCATTTTCCTATCAATTCATAATGGTCAACCGAAAGTTATGAATATTAAGGAACAATTAAAATGTTTCATTGATCACAGACAAGAAGTTGTTGTAAGAAGAACTAGATTTGAACTTCGAAAAGCAAAAGCGAGGGCACATATTCTTGAAGGATTAAAAATTGCAGTTGAGAATATCGATGCAATTGTTGAGATGATTAAAAAATCAAAAGGTCCTGAAGAAGCTAGAAATAATTTAATAGCAAGTTATTCATTATCTAAAATACAAGCTCAAGGTATTTTGGATATGAAACTACAAAGATTAACTGGTCTTGAAAGAGATAAGATTCTTGCTCAATATAAAGAAGTTAAAGAAGAGATTTCAAGATTAGAAGGAATCTTAGCTGATGATGGAAAAGTAAAATCAATTATCAAAGAAGAGTTTGAAATTATTCTTGAAAATTATGGTGATGAAAGAAAAACAGATATTTTAGCTAAAGAAGATGAAATTAGCTTTATTGATACTGTTAAAAATGAAGAGGTAATTGTTACGACTACTCATAAAGGTTATGTGAAAAGAATGGCCACTGATACTTATAAGTCTCAAAAAAGAGGTGGAAAAGGTGTTAAGGGAAGTGGCAATGAAGAAGATTTCTTTACAAATATTTTTACAGCTGACACTCATGATACGATTATGTTTTTCACTGATAAAGGTATCGTTTTCAACATTAAAGTATATAAAATTCCAGAAGCAAGTAGAACTGCTAAAGGTAGAAATATTGTTAACCTGCTTGCTATTCCAAATGGACAAAAAGTAAAACAAGTTCTTTCTATGCCTTCTGATATCACTGGTAAATCATTAGTTATTTCAACTAAGCGTGGGATTATCAAGAAAACTTCTTTAGAAGAATATGTTCGAATTAATCAAAATGGTAAAAAAGCAATTAAGATTAATGAAGGTGATGAGATAGTAAGCTGTAAGATAGTATCTGAAGGTGACAATATTTTACTATGTGCTAGTTCAGGAAAAGCAATTAGATTTGAAGAATCACAATGTAGAAATATGGGAAGAGTTAGTCAGGGTGTTAAAGGAATTAATTTAACATCAGCTGAGCACTTAGTTGGAATGATTATTGTAAATGATTCAATGAAAATTCTATCAATGACTTCTAAAGGTTTTGGTAAACGAACTGAAGCTAGTGAATATAAAGTTCAATCTAGAGGTGGAAAAGGTGTTATTGCCATGAAGCTTACTCCTAAGAATGGAGACATAGTTGAAGTTTTACCAGTTTCAGATAATGACGACATTATGATTATTTCTGATAAAGGTCAGGTTATTAGAACTGGAGTTGATGGAATATCAATTGTTGGTCGAAATACTCAAGGTGTCCGAGTAATGAGAGTTAATGATGATGAGCAAGTTGTTGCAGTTGAGAAGTTAGTGGAATCTGAAGATAAACCAACTGGCGATGAATCAAGCGATGATAAAGAAGCTTAATCTCTCTCTTTATATACCTCTAAGCTTAATCTGCTTTGGTGGAGCACTCTATTATCTAAAGAATATTTCAGATGTTGCTATTTTATTTATTTTGGTCATAGCAAATCATCTGTCTTTAATTGGGATAGTTGAGCGTATAGCAGGCCTTGAAACTGAGCTAGGTCACAAGAAGCTTTATTTCTATCTACTCCTTAAATTAGTTATTTTGGGGCTATTATTATATTTCTTGAACCTAAAGTCGGAATATCTAATAAGCTTGATAGTGATTTTCTTTGTACAAATGGGAATCTTAATTGTTTCTCTTAAAAAAGCTTGAAATCACACTAAGTAAGTATTAAAAATTATTAAAAAAAATTTAGAGGATTAATGAATAAACTAATAAAATTAACGCCCAGCGTTTTATTCTTCTTTTCAGTCAATACTTATGCTGCTGGCTTTTTATGGCTCAAAAAAATTGAAAGTATGTTTCATGTAAAAGAGCACATGCTTCAATTTGGTTTAGTTGGAATTATAGTAATACTTATTGGTCTTCTCTATAGAGTTTTAACAAGTAAAAAAGAAGAAAAAGATTTAGTGCTTCCAGATAATGGAATTAGCATTAGAAATATTATCGAAGAGATTGGTCAAGGAATGTATAATCTTTGCCAAGAAGTAATGGATGAAAAAAGAGCACAACAATTTTTTCCATATGCTTGCTTTTTATTTGTATTTATTTTTTTAACGAATGCTTTTGGATTAATACCAGGGTTTAGTTCTGCTACAACAAACTTTAATACTACTTTTGCTTTAGGGATTTTTTCTTTTCTATATTACAATTTTAAAGGAATTAAAGCTCAGGGGATTAAGCATTACCTGGGACATTTCTTTGGACCTAAACTTCCAATCTTATTAGTTCCAATTTCGTTATTAATTTTTTGTATTGAGATTATTTCAAATACAATTAGACCTTTGTCTTTAGCATTAAGACTTAAAGGAAATATTACTGGAGATCATAAAGTCTTAGAAGCTTTCTATGATTTAATTCCACAGGTTGTGCCTATTCCATTTATCTTTTTAGGAATATTTGTTTGTTTTATGCAGGCATTTGTTTTTACTATTTTAAGTGTTGTATATGTGCAAATGGCAACAGATTTACACGGACATGATGAAGAACACGGACATGATGAAGAACACGAGCATGGGCATGAACACGATCATGGGCACGCACACGCTTAGAAAATACAAGGAGAAAAAAATGAGAAAATTACTTCCCGCTTTAGTTTTATTATTCGTAGCACCAGCTTTTGCACAAGAGTACGCATCTAAAATTACAGATGTTTCATGGGTTGCAATGGCAAAAGGTCTATGTATGGCCTTAGCTGTTATTGGAGCTGCATATGGACAAGGTAAAGCTGCTTCTACAGCTCTTGATGGAATCGCAAGAAACCCATCAGCTGCTGGTAAGATTCAGACACCACTTATTATTTCATTAGCACTTTTAGAGGCACTTGCAATTCTTGCATTTGTTATCGCTAATGGTATGAGCGTATCATCAATCGCTGGATAAAATAATTTATCTAGTTAATTAAAAAGTTCGGCCCTTAGAATTAAGGGCCTTTTTAATACCTATTATTCAAAAAAAGCATCATAAACATTCTAAATATTAATTATTTTTATAATAAATTTGAATCTATTCTCTTTTTAGGATTTCACAAAAGGAGAATTTATGAAATTTTTAAGTTTATTTACATTGTTAATTAGTATCTATGCTCAATCTGGTGAAAGAGTTATTTCAGTTAAAAAAATCCCTGTAAAGCTATTATTAAATGAGCAAAGTGTGATTTGTTCAAGTGCTGGTTATGGAAGAGATTTTTTAAAAATTTTAGTTCCTCAATTAGCAAAGCATTCATTGATGGAACATAGAAATATTGGAGTGTCTGCTCCTTGTCTAGCTGCTGGTGATTGCTTAAATGATGAATCACAAGAGTTTCTAAAGATTATTAAAGAACATGGGTCAATCAATAAAAAGTCAATTATGAAAATTACCCTAAAGAAAGCATTTGTCTATAATGATAGAGATAAAGTTTGTAGAATGTGGTTACATGAAGATGTTGAATTGAAAATTGGAAAATTTAAATTTACTCATTCAAGAAATTCGAAACTTCCTGATAGAAGATCAAAGAAGGATTGCCTCTAAATTAATGACCAGGAATAGATTCAATGTAGTTAATAAAAGAACAAGTAGAGTCACTTAATGGAATAACTGATTTTGACTTGTTCTTTAAATTTTTTAAAATAAAAGATTTCCTAATAAATTTAATACTAAAAGGTCTGTAATCTTCCTTATAAAATTCTTCTTTAGTTAAATTATAAAAATTTTTAATATTTTTATAATTATTCTTAATAATAAAATATTGATAGTTTTTTATATATTTTACTAACTTACTCGAATCTTCTTCCATATAAGAAAAAAGACAACTTTTATCAATAAGTTCGTAGTCATTGGATGTTTCGTTTTTTCCAACACAAATTGTAGATTTAACAAAACATTCAGAAAGTGAATTTAGAGATAAAAATAGTAGTAATAAAGTCTTCATAAGCTTGAGAGAAAATAACTAAATGTGAATAAACTTGCAATATATTTAGAAGAGGATTTAGATAGAAAGACAATAGAGGGTATTAGGAGAAGAATAGAGCTGTTTTAATTAGTTTTAGAAGCTCAAATTTAGTACTAAATAAGGACATATTTCAAAGCTAAGGATTTTCTCATCTAGATCGATAAGAACCCATATGAAAGTATTAACCCTTCTTGTTCTATTATTGTTAAGTTCGTGTTTTTCATCAAAAAAAAGAGAGAATCAAGCTGAAAAAACGGATGTAAAGAAGAAGCATTCTTTTGTTTTAGATTCCTGTTTATGCTCTGGAGTAGATGAAGCAAGAGATATTTTGCATGATAATACACTCTTTATAACAGATTCAAATGTGTTAAGCGCTATAGAGAACAAAGGGTTTGGATTTACAAATTTATTAAGAAACATGATTGAGCCTAGTAACGTAAGTAATGATGCTCACTTGCAATTATTTATAAATCAATTTTTAGATAACCTTATTCTTTCTGAAATTCCAGCAGGTGAGAAAGTTACTGACGAAATAAATGATTTAATCCCTTTGGTAAAAACTAGAGAAAAACTGGTAAACGATTGGGAAAAATCAGGGCCAGATGAAAACGGTAATAGAAGATTTTTAGAACGATCTCCTTATAGTTTAATTTCAATAGCTTTTAGGCCAGACCTTATTGAAAACAATGAAAGTGGAGACTTAATTCACGCAGGAGAAGGAAGATTCACTTTTCAAAAAGTAGGATCAACTGGAAGCACACAAGAGCACTTTGTTATCCTGGAGTATAAGCTAGCTATGGAAAATGGCTCTTTGAAATTAGGAAGTAATCAAGCAGTATCGGTTCAACCGTGGGATAGAAAAACTTGGAACGAACAATGGGCATTGCTAAGTTGTTTAACAAGAGGCACTGAAGATTATCTTAATCAATTAGAGAAAGTACTTCAAAGAGTTGCGATAGCAGACTATAACAATCCAAAATGGCCTAATCAAAGTTCAATCGGCCAAGTGAGAGTAAATGATTTTATTAATGAATCTCCATGGTCTTTAATGGAAATGAGGCTTGATAAAAGTATGGGGTCTCAAGGAAATTTTTTAATTAGGCATAGAATGCCGAATTCTCCTAAAGACAGTTATGCAACAATTTCTTTGGGTGCTGTTGGGTTAAACTTACAATTTCTAAATAAACCATTTAGTCCTACAGGAAATAAAGAAATTGTTGAATTCATAATTAATAATAAAAATGAGATTAGTGATCTTAATCAAAGATTTCACTTACCTCCAAAGCTTGAGGCTTGGCAAAATACATATGGTTTTAGAGCCAACTGGGGAAAAGAATTAGACAGAGGAGTTGCTTCATTTATTCCATCAGGAAGTGAAAGTCCAGTTGCATTTAATGATATAGATGATTCAATAATTAGTGATAATGAAAAAACAATGGCGAAATATAGACTTGTGAATACATCTTGTTCATCTTGCCATATGAGTGGGTTTACAAGTGATTCTGCTGAATTTCAACCAAGTTTTCTTGAAGCTGGTCGTGCACTTGGATTTGGAGATATACCATTTTCACAAAATACTCAAAATCTAAATAGGCCTTTAGCAAATGGAGGATTTGAAACCATCAATATAAGAGAGGCTGTAACAAACTTTGCTCATTTTCGAAGAAATTTCCCTCTTAGTGAATTTCTAAAAGAAGATCTTTTACATAGAGAGGATGAATTAGAATTTCAATTATCAGTGAACTCTTGTCATAAAGAAGAAGTAGAAGAAATAGATGTATCATTAGAGGCAACAATAGATAATAAAAACCCAAATGTAGATGAAGAGATAAATGTAAGGTTAGAAGCTAAAAATGTAGGAGCTAATACAATAAATTCTTTACGAATTAATGATGTTCTTTGTCCTGCACCTCTTAGTTTTGTACGATTATTAACTGCATTCAATAGTAATATAGAATCATCAAAGGATTGGTTTAGTACTAAGAGCATTGCTCCAAATGAATCTATTGGAATAAATTTCATTTGTAAGGCAGGTATATCTCTTGTCGGAGAGGAAGTAAGCTATTCTGTAAGAAATAATCAATATATTTTTTCTGAAGATCAAATCGATCAAAATATTGAAAATCATGAAATAAATGAAACTATAAATGTTCAGCAAGAAGAGATAAGAGAAATTGACCTAACAACCAATGTTCTTAATCAAACTAAGACGGATTTTGTTGAAGGAGAAGTGATAAGTTATAAAGTTCAATTAGTTAATGTTGGGAAAGATACTGCTTCGAATGTAAAGTTTAGATTAACATGTCCAAGTGGCACAACAGTAGAGGGGGCACCAGGAGCAACTAAAGGGTCTTATTCTAATGACATCTGGTCTATAGATACAATGGCAAGAGGTGTTCAGGAAACTATTGATCTAAGGTGTAAAATAAATATTGGTTTAGCAGGTTCAGTAATTGATTTTATTATTAATTCAGAAGATATCTCCTCAAATGAAGAAGATAAAGTAAGAAACGAATTTCAAAAGGTTTCAATAAATGTCATAAATGATCAAAAACAATCAGATATTAAAGTAACTTTAAAATCGATGCGTGATTTAAATATCAAATCAGGAGAGGACTTACATTATAGACTAGATTTAGAAAATCTTGGACCAGAGATTGCCCCAAGAGTGATGTATAAGTTTGAGTGCCCTGAAGGATCAATGGGTATTCCAGAATTAGAAACATTTAATTCTGGAGGAGTGTTTCAAGGAGCAAACTCAAGGACGTGGCAGCTTTTAAACCTTGGTATTGGACAAAAAAAATTCTTAGAATATAAATGTAAAACTAAAGAATCATTAAGAAATAAAGTGATAAGACATTCAATATCAGATTCAAATTTAACTCTTGAATCTACTATAGATGGAAATATACCTAATCATACTTCAGGAACAATTTTTACTAATGCTCGCGCGTTAAGAGTTTGTGACTTCGATATTAGCCAACCTATAAATTCAAGTCAGGGAATAAGTACGTTGGATTTAGTAGTATTGCAAAGACATATTCTTGGATTGAAATTAGTTGGTGAACCTACACCTAACCCATTTAACTTACCATTTTTAGAGAATACATTTGGGGGCAAAAAGTTAGATTTTAACGGTGATGGATCTGTGAGTGGAATAGATTTAGTTAGAATAAGAAAGTGGGTTTTGGGGATTTTTAGAACTTGGGAAGAAGCATTTAAAAATAATAGAACAGTAAATGACTGTGATGTTTTTAGGCCTTTTGAAAATATAAGATATGAAAATATGGATAAGCAATAATAACTAATTCTTTTCTTTAGATGGTTTTTCTAACAATAAAAAGGCTGGTAGGAAAACTAAATCAACAAGGACGGCCATCCCTAAAACTACAGCTGAGAGAATTCCAAAGTTTACATTTGGTATAAAACTTGAAAATGACATTATACCAAAGCCACCAATTAATATCATTGTAGTAGTGATAAGAGCAGGTCCTGTATAAGAAATAACTCTTAAGACAGCATCATCTATGCTCATACCTTCCTTTCTATATTTATTATAATTTGAAAGAAAATGAATAGTATCATCGACAACTATCCCAAGACATACACTTGTAACTAAGGCAGTTCCTATGTCAATTGGTTTAGATAGCAAAGTCATAAGAGCAGCACCGAAACCAAGAGGAATAATGTTGGGAAGCATTGAAGCTAATCCAACTTTTATAGAACCAAAGGCAAATATGAGTAGAATTGAAATACCAATAATAGCATAAGAAATAGATGTAAAAAAAGTATCAACAACTAAGTCATTCATTCCTTGGTAAATAGGAATTTTTCCAGTTAGGGTCATATTTAATCCGAAGTCCTTGGCAGCTTTTTTATATTTTTCAATATTAGCTAGAGATGAAAGAGAGTCTTGGGAAGACCAAAGAAGAGTCATTCTCATTGATTCATAATCAAGACTAATTCTATCATTAATGTCCATCCCTTGAGGAAGACTCATGGTATACATAAATAAAAGCTCGGCAATTGCATTATCTGAATCAGGGAGCTTATAAAATTCTTGATTGTCTCCGTTGAAAGATTTATTCATATTTTTTATTATATCAATTATTGAAATAACCTTTGTTACCTCATCGTTTTTTATAAGCCAGTTCTCGTAAGCTTCAACTTTTCTTAAAAACTCTAGACTCTTGATTCCATCTTCTTTTCCAGAATAAATAACAATTTCAGGACCAGTTACTCCTCCCATGGCCTCAAGACCAAAGTCGTTTGCAATTCTCAAAGGAACATCTTTATTGAAATATGCATATGGATTAGAATTTACTGTATTTTGAAATGCAATATAAATACTTAAGGCAAAAGTAATTAATGTACTAATAACAATAGGGTATTTAAATTTTTTAACGAAAGAAAACAAAGCAGGAGAATACTTATTAGTAATTAGATTATTTTCTTTGATTTTAGATTCTTTAATTTTAATTGGAAATAACACCAAAACTGGAGCCACAATGGTCAGTGTAAGCAACCAAGCTAGCATGGTTCCAAAAGCGGCTAAAATTCCCAAGTGAGCTAAAGGAACAAGGTCTGCTTGGGCAAAACTTAAAAAACCGATAGAAGTTGAAATACTAGTTAAAAGAGTAGGTATAATATTTTTGCTAAATGCTTTATAAGTAGCCTCAATATTATCATGACCTTGGGTTCTATATTGAAAATATGTAACTAGAACATGGACTGTATCAGCAATGGCAATTGCAATAATAATTGTAGGTAACATGGTAATCATGTTATTAAATTTGATTCCCATAAATCCAGAAAAGCCAACTGTTGCAATAAGAGCAGTCGAAATAATTAGAAATGGAATTAACACGCCAGATACTTTTCTAAAAAATAAGAGAAGAAAAAAGATAATCATTAAAAACACTATTGGAAGCATTGTAGATGTATCTCTTTCAGCAACGTCTCTAAATGTATGATTGATAGCTGTAGCACCGTTTATATAAAAGCGATGATCTCCTTGATTGACTATAGACTTGATTGCCTCTTGGGACTTAGTAATTAGTAGCTTATCATCTGGAGCTCCTCCTGGATAAGGCTTAACCTTTGCATATAAAAGAGCAACAGTTGCATCTTTATTAATAAGATAGTCTGGAATGACTTCATGTTTAAGTGCAATTTCTTTTTTTTGAACTAGCTTATCATATGAAAATTCTTCAGGGATGAAATCTTCTATAATGACATCATCTTCTTTTGAATGGGTATATTGATAATTAGTGATAGAATCAACTCGTATAATATCAGGAACTTGCCAAAAATTGTCAGTAAGTTCTCTTATGACATTTATTGAATCTTCATCAAATATTCCTGAGGGACTGTGAATCAAAACAACAATAGTATCGTCATTACCAAATTTTCTCTCAAACTTATCATATGTTTTTATAAGAGGATCTGTTGTTCTAAACCAAATTCTATAACTAAAGTCAGCTTCAAAGTATTGAAGACCTTGAGCCAGAGCTATAACTAAAATTAAACTAGCGATAAGTAGTTTTATTGGATTGTTGACTAAAAAACGAGAAATAGAACTAATAAATTTTTTCATTATAAAAACTTTTTAATATTGAGGTATGCGAAATCAGCTGAATCAAGAATTTCAGCACCTGTATATGTTGGAGTAACTTCGGAATCAACATAATTAACACCAAATTCTACTTTCCAATTATTTTTTAACCTTTGAGAGTATGAAAAATTAAAAATAAACTGATTATATTCTTTCATGTCACTAATTAGAGAAAGATTAAGCTCACTACCATTTACATTGTTAAAACTATGCCTAAATCCAACTAATAAATCATTATCAAAAACTTCAGAGTTTGCTTGAAAGGAGTTTTGAGAAAAAGCTTTAATATATTCTGTTAGAAAGATTAGCTCGCCATCTCCGATTGGAAAGTTTTTTTCAATACCAATAGTGCCAACGTGATAATTTTTTAAATTGTTTTGAGAAAAGTTTATTACATCTTGAGTAAAAAATCTTGATACGAATTCAGTTTTTAAAATCATACCTCCAATTACATTTTGAGATGTAAGACCTACTTGTTGTTTTCGATAATAAATGGGTGTAATTATTCTTTTTACAGGATCAATGAGAGGTATAAAAGAATCTCTATCAATATGATTAATGTAATGGAGGGCAATGTCTGATTTAGAAATTGAAAAATTAAAAATTACTCCACCTTGAAAACTAGATGGGTCTTTATCGGTTCTTGAATCACCTTGAAATATTAAATAACTATCAACAGGAAGGGAAGGAGTAGCATAAGAACTTTTAAGACCTGGATAAAGTGGTTTCATAAAAAATGGTGAAACAAAAGTTGTTAAGCTTGCTTGTCCAATAATCTTCTTATAAGAAATCATTGGTTCACCTATTTTACTTGCATTCTTGATCTGGGTATCAAGGTTTCTAGAATTCACAACATCAGAAGGTCTGAATGCTTCAGTAGAAGACCAGTTAAAATGTTGAAATCCAACTTTTAAAATATGTGAGCCGTCATCATATCCTATCCATGCTTCCTCAGGATAAACGTAGAACCTATCCTCATCCATAAAATCGTAAAGAGAATCAATGACAACTTTTACTCTGTAGTTATCTTCTTCAGACTTGGCTTTTCCACTAAGTTTAAGTCCAAGTGAGGTATTATAAGTATTTGTAATAGGGTTTTGATCTTCTTGATAAGCTCTTTGGGATAAAGTTGTTTCTACATCAAATTGAGAAAATGGTAATATATTTAAGGATAAAAAAAAAACGAGACTAAAAATTCTCATTAAGGCCTTCTTTTTTAAAAAGATTACTATTATGTTTTACACCTAACTTTCTGTTTGACCAAGTTAGAATAGATTCTTTTTTTGTAAGAAGGTTTTTCATATGAATTGTACCAGCTCTAAATATTTTTTTATTATTAACCTTATAGGCCTTAAAGTTTTTAGATACTGCTCTTTTCATTAATTCGTTTCTTTTATTAAAATAGTCAACTTTTGTAGCGGTCATTAACTTTTTTGATATAGTACTGACTTGCTTTGAATATCCACTTTTATTCACAGGCTTTCTTTCAATGACCCAGTTTTTGTCGTCTTCACTAATAAATTTATAAGTGTATTTTTCAAGTTCTTGACTACCAAGGTCTTCATAAGAGAATTCACTTCCCATAAAAGAGCTAGTTTTATTGTTAGAATGGATACGTTTTACCTTTTTTAAAGATGGAAGAAAAAGCCATTGATCATCATCATTTTTTTTATATGACCAGGTAAGCATTTTTGTTCCAGCAACATCTTTAGGTACTTTAAAAGTAATTAGAGATTTGTCGCCATCTTTAGGAATTTCTAAAGCTTTAGAGACTAACTTTCTTGTAATTTTATCGCCTTGAGCATTAATTAAAAGCATGGTTATTGTTGATTCTTCGCCAATAAATCCATTATTTTGTTGTTCAACTTTTCTTGAAATATCTAAGCCTTTATTTGAAAAAGCCAAAATTGGTAAAAGTAATATTAATAACTTCATAAAATCTCCTTAAATTTAAGAAGATTATACTTCATAGGTAGGGTTTTAGAAATTTGGCAGTAAGAGATACTTTATTTTTTACAATCTTATTACATGGACCTTGATATAAGACCTCCCCTCCGTGTTTTCCGCCTTCTAGGCCTAAATCAATGATATAATCTGAGCATTTAATGACATCAAGGTTATGTTCTATAACAACAACTGAATGACCAGCTTCAACTAATTGCTGCAAAGAGTCGATTAAAAGGCTAATATCTTTAAAATGCAGACCTGTTGTAGGTTCGTCTAAAATGTAGAGGCAATGCCCTTTTTTAATTTTAGATAACTCTCTTGATAGTTTAATCCTTTGAGCCTCACCTCCAGATAATGTAGGAGAAGGCTGACCTAATTTCAAATAACCAAGTCCAACGTTTTTGAGAGTTTCTAATGTAAAATTAATTTTTTTATGATTTGCAAAGAATTCTAAAGCTTCATCTACACTCATTTCTAAGACATCATGAATACTAAGTCCTCTATATTTAATTTCTAGAACCTTAGCATTATATCTTTTGGACTGACAGATATTGCACTTATTATAAAC
Organism: uncultured Bacteriovoracaceae bacterium; assembly: GCA_938034385.1. Classification (GTDB taxonomy): domain Bacteria; phylum Bdellovibrionota; class Bacteriovoracia; order Bacteriovoracales; family Bacteriovoracaceae; genus JAHDHG01. The sequence continues at coordinate 21,979 of CALHLC010000031.1, read as the reverse complement.
ATTGCTCAAGAAAGGCATTTCAAGTTTTACGTGTCCGTGTCCATCACATCCTTTGCATTGGCCAGACTTAACATTGAAACTGAAGTCTCCAGGTTTCATTCCGGCTAGTTTTGCTTGGTTGGTATTAGCAAAAATTGTTCTTATGTGAGTGAAGATACCACAATAAGTTAAAGGAATTGATTTAGGTGTTCTACCAATTGGACTTTGATCAATTTTAATTAAAGAGTTTATTTCCTTGGTACCTTTAATAGACTTGAAGTTATTTTTTCTAGCATATCTTCTCGTAATAGAATTTAGTATTGCAGGGATTAAAACTTTATGGATTAAACTAGATTTTCCCGAACCACTTACTCCTGTAACACATACAAAATTATTAATTGGTATTTTAATATTTATTTTTTTTAAATTATTTTCACTGGCTTCTTTGAGTTCAATGAACTTAGATTGTTTTCTTTTTTCAGGGACTTTAATTTGATATTTTTTTGAGAGGTATAAACCTGTAATAGAGTCTTTAGATTTTAAAATATTTTTCAAGCTTCCTTGAGCAACAACTTTTCCACCATCAACACCAGATCCAGGTCCAATATCAATAATATGATCAGCTCTAAGCATTGTTTCTTCATCGTGCTCTACAACTATAACAGTGTTATTTCTTTTTTTGAGCTCTATTAAGGTATCAATAAGTCGAAAGTTATCACGTTGATGAAGGCCTATACTAGGTTCATCTAATACATAGACTAATCCACTCATTTCAGAGCCAAGTTGAGCAGACAATCGAATTCTCTGAAATTCTCCCCCAGAGAGTGTTGATGCTTTTCGGTTTATAGTTAAATAATATAAGCCAATATTTAAAAGATAATCTGTTCTTTCAATGATTTCCTTTAATATTTTTTCACCAATGATATTTTTTTTAAACTTTTTTTCTACTTTTTTGATGAATACATTAAATTCTTCAATAGACTTATTACAAACTTCACTTATTGATTCATTTAATATTTTTACACCCAAAGCATAATCATTAAGTTTCAAGCCATTACATTCAGTACAAGGCTCGTTAGTGATCAGATGTGAAAGATTGTTCTCAACTGTCATTCTTTCTTTATCTTGAACAAAATAATTTAAATAAGACATGAGGCCTTTATAACTTGCACCTTTACCGTTTAAAAAATTATCAAGCTTACTTTTTGGCAGTTCATCAACAGGAGTCTCCAGTCCTTTTGTTCCTAGCATTTTTAAAGCGATGCTTTTTAAGAGATTATCCTTTTCGATAAAGAGTCCAATAGGACCTTCTTTAAGTGAAGAAGATTTATCAAAGAAAATATTTTCTGCCTTAATAGTTTTAAATGAACCAAGTCCTTGGCAGAATTCACAATATCCTCTTGGTGAGTTAAATGAAAAAAGAGATTCATCTAACTTAGGAAAAGAGGTGTTACTATCTGGACAGAAATAGTTTTTAGAAAAATATTGTTCCTTGGATCCATTTAGAACAATAACAGAACCTTTAGAAAACTGTAGGGCCTTTGAAACTGAGGATTGAACTCTAGGTTTGGATTCTTTTTTCAAAATAATTCTATCTACTACTAAATCTATATCATTATATTTTTTGATATCAGCTTTTAAGGGTTCATCTATAAACTGAATTTCACCATTAACTCTAATCTTACTAAAGCCTAGTCCTTCATATTTAGTTAAAATGTCTCTATGTTCACCTTTTTTATGTGAAAGGATTGGAGATAAAATAACTAATTTGGATCCGCTTTTGTTCTTTAAAACTTTTTCAATAATTTTTTCTTTACTTAGAGGAAGAATAGGTTTTCCACTAAAAGGACTATGGGCCGTTCCAAGCTTAGCGTAGAGCATTCTTAAATAAGTATAAATCTCTGTTAAAGTTCCAACAGTAGATCTTGGGTTAATAGATGTAACTTTTTGATCAATTGCAACTGTAGGAGATAGCCCTCTAATAGAATCAACCTTGGGTGTTTGAATGGATTGGAGAAAAGTTTTCCCATAACTTGATAATGATTCCAAAAATCGCCTTTGACCTTCTTTATAAAGAGTATCAAATGCTAGAGATGATTTCCCAGATCCAGAAGGACCTGTGATTACTGTTAGTTTATTTCTAGGTATTTCTACACTAACGTTTTGTAAGTTATTTGAAGTCGCATTAGTAATGATAATTTTTTCCATAATATCAATAACTTATCTATCTTTGATAAGAGGTAGTGTAAAGAATTAAATGCATAAGGGTGTTGTAAAAATTAGAAAGTGATTCTATAAATGCCTTAGGAGAAATTTATGAAATATTTATTGATTTTAATAACTTTTAATATTGCACTGTCTAAAACAATTATAATTTCGGATATAGACGAAACTATCAAGCAAAGCTCTGCTATGAATTATGCTCAGGCCTTATGGAAAATAGTCTATAAAAAAGCGAAACCATATAAAGGACTTGAAGGTATTTATCAATATATTCATGAACAATCTAATTCACAATTTTATTATGTAAGTGCATCTTATAGGTTCTTATATGACCCTGATCAATGGTTGAATGAAAACGGGTTAGGTTTTCATAAAGCTGCAATTCAAAGAAAAATAACAAGTAATAAATTTGATTTTAAAACGAAGAAATTAGAATCAATATTAAGTCAGGTTTATGAAGATGGAGATATAGTTTTACTCTTTGGTGATAACCTTGCACTAGATCCTGAAGTTTTTGAAAAAGTTATGAAGACTAACTTTAATAAGAATATTTTTTCTTTCATTAGGGACATAAGAGGGGAAACGCTTTCAAAGAAGATAGAGAGTCGAATTAAATACTTTATCACTGAATTGGAATTGATAGGATCTGATGTTTTAGAATTAAGCATAGAGGAAAAAGAAAGAATAAAAGACTTAAAAAAAGATGAGTTACTTCCTAAATATATTGAAAAATTTATGATTAAAAAATATATTGAGAAAAAATGTTCGAAACTCGAAGTTTTGAATGTTTGTGAAAAAATATTTAAGAAAAGAATGAAAAAGAAGATTCAGAAATATTTTAACGACCAGTTGAGACAATAAAGGCATCCAAAATAATTGGCTTTATTTTTTCCATAAAGATCAAATGCTGTTCCGTGATCAGGACTAATTCTAATAAATGGTAAACCTAGAGAGAGGTTAATAGCACGAAATAGGTTTTTAGATTTGAAATAGCTAAGTGCTTGATCATGAGCCATGAAAACCAAAATACCTCTTTCACTATATTGATATATTGTGTCCCCAGGAATTGGGCCCAAAAAACTTTTTTTAGGAAACTTAGTCTTAAGTTCTTTAATAGATTCTTTGATAAGATCTTCCTCAGTTCCAAGTAATCCATTTTCTCCAGCATGTGGATTTATTCCAGAGATATAATATTCCGACTGATTAGGAAACCTGCTAATAAAGTGAGATACTTTTTTTAGAATTAGATTTTTTGTAATAGAGACAGAAACTTCTTTTAAAGGGATGTGGTCAGTGATTAAGATGATTTTCTCTGAATCTGAAATAAAGTTCATTGAGATAAATTTATTGTCAAACCTTGAGCGAAGATATTCTGTATGCCCTTTTTGAGTTACATTATTTAAAACAAGCTGATCTTTAGATGTGGGAAGCGTTAAAAGAATATCTGATGTCTTTATGATGGAGAGGGCATATTCAAGACATGCTGTAGACTGAAACTTAGAATCTTCTACGAAATGGCAATTTATAGTTTTTGAATATATTGAAAGTGTCTGTTCACTAATTCTACTTTTAATATTTAAATCTTTAAGATTAGAAGCTATGGATGCCTTATTACAAATAAAAGTAATTTTTTCTAGAGATTTATTCGAAAGGTGCAAACAAGACTTAAGAAATACCTCTATAGAAATTGATCTTTCATGGCCTTGAGTAACATAAATCATTTATAGAAATGTTTTTATATAAGTATCGTCTTTGTTAGCATCAATCCATTTTGAAATTTCTTGAGTAGATTTAGACATCGCAACCTCTTGCTTTACAAGGTTTTTATCAATTTTTGGAGCTTTCATTTTTGGATCAACTTCTTTTGATCTCATGTAGAATATATTTAAATTTTGACCAAAAACTTTTGGTCTTGAAAATCTTTTAGCTCTAGTTCTTGATAGTAAGCTATAAACATCTCTATTGATGTCAGCACTTCTTAGAGGCAAGTCTGTTCCTTCAAGGCCTTGCAATTCAGCAGGAAGAGAGCTTGGATTATTTCTAAAGTCTTTTAAAATTTTAAGAAGTTGTGTGTTTGAATATTTTTGTTGAACAGCAGGTGGAAAAGTATAAGTTGTAACATTATAGATCATATGTCTTGGCATCTTTCCTTTTATCTCAGAATACTTTTCATCCACTTCACTATCTTTAATTGAAATATTAGGAGCGATTATTTTTTGATTGAAATATGAGATTTCAATCATTTCTTTCATTAGTGTAAAATATTCTTTCTCATCAATACCTTGCTTGGCTAAATAATTATAAAGAAACTGATTTGTAACTCCTTGAGATTTTCTTATGTCTTCAATTCTTTGGTTAACTAGAGAGTCTTCTATAACCATGCCAAGTTCTTTTAGTTTTTTTCGAACAATATGAGTTTGTATTAAGGTCTTAACAATATCTTCTTTATTGTTTTTCCCTTTTTTATAAATAAGAGGAGCTATCATAGTTCTAGCGTTATAGTTTTTTTGAATCCTATTTATCTCAGTTAAGGTAACTGTTTTCTTATCGATTACTGCAGCAATTTTATCAAGCAAAGCAGCACTTGCAAGAATAGGCAGGATAAGAATAAGGGTGAATGTTTTCATAATTTTGCTCTCTTAAAGGTTTTCTTTATAGAGCTTGATTTTAGCAGATTTCTCTAATGATGCATAATAGCCATCAATTATCTTATCTCGCTTAATGTCAAAAACAATTTTTTTGTAAAGATTTTTATCTATGTCTTTGAAATTCTTTACACCTGTAACTTTTACGATGTGATAACCAAATTGAGTTCTAACAGGTTGCGAAATATAACCAATGTTTTTACCTTTAATTGCTTCATAATATTCTGGAGCCATTGAAGTGTGAGGAAGGAAACCTATATCACCACCACTTTTATTAGTAGCAACTTGAGAGTACTTTTTAGCAATACTTGCAAACTGATCAGGCTTTTTTTGTAACTCTTTATACATTTTATACATCATTTCATAACTTTGTTCTAAGTCTTTCTTTGTAGGAAGAGCTTTTACTCGGTATAAAATATGACTTGTTCTATATTCCGGATGAGAAGCATAATGAGTTTTAATTTCAGCATCACTTATTTTAATTGCTTCAAATTTTTCGTTTAAGTGCTTACCTAATAATTCAGAATGTAAAATACCGTCTATCTTTGCTTTTACAGATTCAGTAGAACTTATCTTTTCATCTTTTGCTTTTTTAGAAGCAAGTCTTCTATGAACTATTTCTTTTAAAACAATTTCTTTAGAAATTTTTTTATGACTTGGATATAATAATCTTTCAGCATAAACAGCTTCAAGTTCTTCATGTGTTATTTTTTCACCATTAACTTCTGCTACAACTTTTGAGTTAGAAATTAGTGGAAGAAAAAAAAGTATTGTTGTTAGTAAAAATTTCATTAAAGTACATCCTTGTTCTTATATTCTCTAAACTAATTATAATGAGAAAACGCCTTTAAACCAAGAGCTTAGAAGAAATTGTCTGCAAATTTTTCACAGCAATATCCGAGTTAGTTTGTTGCTTATGTATTTTAACCGAAAATTTAGGAGAGAGCTTAAACATAGTTAAATTGCTCATGAAGTACTTGACTACCTTGCTTTGTTTTCCTGGATTCTCTTTTAGATAATTTTCATCGAATTTCATTGTTATATTTTTTTCATTAACCTTGATACTCGTGACCCCAAGATGATTGAACAAATTTCTTATGTGGATAAGGTTGAATAGATTAAGAGTTTCTTGTGGAATATTCCCAAAAATATCTTTTAGTTCATCCTTAAGGAAGTCTAGGTTTTCTGTATTATTAGAGTTTGAAATTTTTTTATAATATTTAAGTCTTGTGTTTTGATCTTGAATATAATTTTTTGAAATATAACTTGGGAAACTAAGAGTAACATCAAGATTAAATTTCTGAATGGAGCTAGTTTCACCTTTAATTTCCTGAATGGCCTCATTAAGCATTTCGCTATAAAGTTCCATCCCAATGTTTTGAATATGACCGGATTGTTCTGCACCAAGAATATCTCCAGCTCCTCGAATTTCAAGGTCACTGCTTGCTAGAGCAAACCCTGAACCAACATCACTATATCTTTGAAGTGCTTCAAGTCTCTTTTCAGAGCCAGTAGATAACTTTTTATGTTTTGGGATGATAAAATAACAAAAAGCTTTTCTGTCTGATCGGCCTATTCTGCCACGCAATTGATGGAGTTGTGCTAGTCCAAACATATGAGAATTATTAATAATCATAGTGTTGGCGGTTGGAATATCTATTCCTGATTCAACAATAGTTGTAGCGACTAAGATATCAAATTTCTTGTCATAGAAATCCTGAATTCTTTTTTCTAATTCTTTTTCAGGAAGTTGTCCGTGGGCATAAACTATTTTTGCACCAGGAGCCAGAGATCTAATTTTGCTAACCAGTATTTCAATGTCTTGAACTTTATTGTGAATAACAAAGACTTGTCCGTTTCTTCTTAACTCTTTTTCAATAGCATTCTTGATAGTGAGGTCATCCTCTCTAACCATAAAAGTGCTTATTGATTGCCTTTTTGGAGGAGGAGTTTGTATTAGTGAAACATCTTTAATTCCAAGAAACGCAAGTTGTAGCGTTCTAGGAATAGGTGTTGCTGTTAAAGTTAAAAAATCAGAATTAGCTTTTAGAAGTTTTAGTTTTTCTTTTTGAGCAACACCAAATCGATGTTCTTCATCGACAATAACTAGGCCAAGATTCTTGTACTTAATTTTATCAGAAAGAAGTTTATGAGTACCAACAATTAAATCAAGTTTTCCACTTTCAAGGTTTTCATAAATTGCATTTGATTCTTTAGCACCTTTAAATCTTGAAATAAAATTAACAGAGACAGCAAAGTCTTTAAATCTTTCCTTGAAATTCATATAGTGCTGCAGCGATAAAATTGTTGTTGGAACTAAGACTGTAACCTGTTTTCCATCTTCTATGGCTTTAAAAGCTGCCCTCATAGCAACTTCTGTTTTTCCAAATCCAACATCTCCACAAATTAATCTATCCATAGGTTTTTCAGAACACATATCAGATAAGATTTCATCTACTGCACTCGCTTGATCTGGAGTAAGTTCATAAGGAAAAGCTTTTTCAAAATCTATATAATCACTACCTGGTTGAGAATACACAAAGCCCTTAAAAGCTTTTCTCTCTGCATGGAGCTTTATAATATCAAAGGCCAATTTTTTTACTGAGGCCCTAGCTTTAGATTTACTTTGATTGAATTTTTTTGATTTAAGATCTGAAACTGAACAATTTGAATTTGCATCAGCATATTTTTGAATTAGATCTAAGTTATAAACCGGGACATATACTTTATCTCTATCTTTGTATTCTATTTCAACATAGTCTGCATCATGTCCGTGATTACTTGATAAAGTGGTAACTTTTAAAAATTTTCCTACTCCAAATTGTTTATGTACTAGAAAGTCACCTTCTTTTAAGCTGCTTAACTGTTCAGCAAAAAAATCAACATTTCCTTTTTTCTTGGAAATTTTTCTTTCTTTTTTCCTATAAAAAATATCGCTACTTCTTAAATAGAGATTATTATCTAAGGATGTAATAAAACTTTTTGGAAGTTCAGTTTCTAGGTGTTTAAGTTTAGAAAGACTAATTTGATGGTTTTCAAAAATCTCTTTAAATTCTGAAAAGTTTGGTCCAGAAAAAATGATTGAATTTAAAGAAGAAAGGTTGTTTTTAATTTTTTCTATAAAGGTTTCAAAAAACTCACTTTTATTATACTGGCCTTTTAGTCCAAGAAAGTTTTTTAAACTCTTTGATTCTGCATTAATAATATGAGACATCTTAGGACCAAAATCATTTTGGATTTTTAAACTATTAATAAATGCAGATCTTTCTGGATTGAAATCTTTGCTTAAAAATAATGAATCAGGATGAGGGAGTAATGAATTATTTCCAATTTCAGTTTGAGTAAGTTTGAAGTCTTCAGATAAGGAGTCATATTCATAAGAAAAATCACCTTTCATCATTTCAAAGTTTTCAAAAACGAGTTCAAAATCATTTAAATAATCAAATAAAGTTTCTTTTTGTTTGAAAAACATAGGAAGAAGATAGTGAATGTTTTCTGGTATTTCTTGATCATTCAATTTTTTAAAAATTTCATTTCTTGCTTGAAGCTTTGTCCTAAAAGTTGTCTTGGGCACAGGAAGAGAGCTTCTTAAATTTTGAATAAGTTCAGCTTCAAAAATAGAATTAACATTTGTTCCCACTTCAATCTTGCTTAGAGGATTATCTCTGTCAGACTTAAAAGTTAAAGGATTAACATTATAGATAAACTCAACTTCATCATCAAAATACTGAATACGATAAATTGTTTTACTATTTAAGCGAATATCGAAAATTTCACCTTTTTGGCAAAAAGTTTGATTTTGTGAACTATCAAAATTTTCTTTCAATCCAATAGCACTTAAAAGTTCTTTTAAATCTTGAATCGGGAGAGAATCACCTTTTTTAATTTCAAGGGCATGGGACTTAAAAAAACTCCGAGGTGGCAAGTATTGGAAGATTGATCTATAAGTTGTGAACACAAATTGATGTTCGCAACTTTCAAGTTTACTTAATTTATCTAAATACATTGAAAAGTCTGACTCACTTACTATGAATTGTTCGTAGGGAGAATACTCAGGAGTATAAAATAAAATAGATTTATTTTTAAGTAATTGTTGAGCCTTATATGCATTTTGTTGATTTTTAAATATAAATAAAAATTTTTTCCTTGAAGAGAGATCTGCATTCTCGTCGGATAAAACGTGAGTAATAAGCCATTCTGAAAATTCTAATCCATTAAAACAAAAATTTTCATTTGATTTATTTTCAAGCCAAGAATTAAATTTTGTGAAATAAGCCGACATAAATAAAAATCCGTTTCACCAGTGTATGGCCTAAGCTTAATTGCCTAGTTCCCTAAACTACTCAGGAAGAGTTTTCAAACATTATAGACTTAGTGTAATCTGACACAAATCAATTTATCACTTTTATGGAGATTTTTTATTGATGTCAAATCAATCACTTAACGCGTTCATGCCCATCATCGTAATGATGGTTCTTGCTGCTGCTTTATACGGAGCCGCTTTATTAGTTGCACACCTTTTAAGTCCAAGTAAACCTGGTGGAAATAAAGATCTTCCTTATGAATGTGGTGAAGAACCTGTTGGTAGTGCATGGTCAATGTTTAACGTTAGGTTTTATGTTGTTGGTTTAATTTTTATAATCTTTGATGTTGAGTCTGTTTTAATGTTTCCTGTTGCTTCAATTTTTAAAAAAATGAATGAGATGGGAGAGGGAACTTATATTTTAATTATATTTTTAAGTTTTATTTCAGTTCTTTTAGAAGGCATTGCTTATTGCTGGAAAAAAGGTGATCTGGATTGGGTTAAGAGTTATAAAAGAAGCGTTGATAGTTAATGGAAAATACAATTGCAGGATATTTTTTAGAATTTGAACCCCTACAATATTTGGTTCAAAACTCAAGTGCGTTTTTTGGATTCGATACAACTGCACTCATTGGTTTTTTAATCTTTTTTATTTTTGGAATTGTTTTTCTTGGATTTCTAGCAACTGTTGGCGGTTTTGGAACAATTGCAGAGAGAAAAATTTCAGCTGACCTTCAAGCTAGAATTGGTCCAAATAGAGTTGGTCCCTATGGTGCCTTTCAATTAATTGCTGATGGTATAAAAATGCTTTCAAAAGAAGACATTATGCCAAGATCAGCAGATAAGTTTTTATATTATCTTGCTCCTTTTTTAAGTTTATTTGGAGTTGTTTGTACCATTGCCGTTATTCCATTTTCTGGAGATTTCATCATGGCAGATTTAAATGTTGGAGTGTTTTACGCTTTGGCAATTTCATCTATCGTTGGTGTTGGAATATTTTTAGGTGGATATGCTTCAAATTCAAAATGGTCACTTCTTGGAGGTATGAGAGGAGCGGCTCAAATTATTAGTTATGAGATCCCAGTTACACTTTGTATTATGATGATTGTAGTCCTAGCTGGTGGAATATCTTTTGGAACTATTATTGATCAACAAGCAGGTATGCCTTGGAATTGGTATATCTTTCATAATCCATTTACTTTTATTGGGTTTTTCATCTTTTTTATTTCAAATTTAGCTGAAACAAATAGAGCACCTTTTGATTTACCAGAGGCCGAGTCGGAATTAGTTTCTGGTTATCACACTGAATATACTGGAATTAGATTTGGCTTATTTGCTCTTGCTGAGTATATAGAAATCTTTGTTGTTAATGGGATTGCAGTAAGTCTTTTTCTTGGTGGTTATCATTTACCATTTGATTTTCTTGAAGGGACTATTCCTGGAAATTTATTACAGTTTGGAACATTTTTTATTAAAACATGTGTTCTTTACTATGTAGTTATCTGGATTAGATGGACCTTTCCAAGATTAAGAGTTGATCATTTAATGAGTCTTTGTTGGAAATATTTAACACCTATTGCAATATTTAATTTAGTTGGTGTTGCCATTTGGATGGTTTGTTTTGATGGTCAATCAATGTTTGATCTTTTATTTTCAGGTAGCTCACATTCTGGAGGCGGTCACTAATGTTTTCAGATATATTATTTCTTAGTGCGAGTGCTTTAATAATTGGGTCATGTGTTTTAATGATGTGGACAAAAAATTTAATGCATTCATGTATTTACCTTCTTGGAGTTTTAATTGGTGTTGCAGGTTTATACCTAACATTAGGGGCTGACTTTGTAGCAGCAACTCAAGTAATGGTTTATGTAGGTGGTGTTGTCATCCTTATGCTTTTTGCAATAATGCTTACAGGTGGAAAGGACTTTCAAAGTAAAACTCAAAAAATTTTAGGGCTCCTTCCATTAATGGGTAGTAAATATACATTCATGTGGGGAACAGCTACTGCGATGGTTTTTGGATTTTGCCAGATTTACTTCTTTAGACATTTATTTACTTCTCTTGAGTTGAATGAAACAACTTCAAATCAATATGCTCCAACAGTTGAAAAGCTTGGAGAATTATTAATAACTGATCACGTTGTAGCTTTTGAGATTTCATCAGTTTTACTATTGGGGGCTCTTGTTGGTGCAGCGATTATTGCTAGACCTAGAAAAGAGAGACCTGCGTTTTTAGAACCAGTAGATGATCATCATCATGACGATCATGAGGAGGATCACCACTAATGATTACTCTCAAAGCGTATTTATTTATTTCTTTAGTTTTATTTGTAACAGGTCTTGTAGTGATGCTTTCTAGAAAAAACATCATTGCAATTCTTTTAGGTATAGAACTTATTTTAAATGCAGCTGCACTTAACTTTGTAGCTTATTCAAAATATACGGCAGCTAATCTTGATGGTCATATCTTTGCACTCTTTATTATTGTTATTGCAGCAGCTGAAGCAGCGGTTGGACTAGCGATTGTTATTAGATTTTTTCAAGTCAAAGAAAGTGTTCATATTGATGAAGCCAGTGATTTAAGAGAGGAGTTAACAAGGTAATGAATTATACTATTGCTACTATTGCTCCAATTTTCTTATTACCATTTTTTGCATTTGTTATTAATTGTGTATTTATTAAAAAAATTCCTAAAATTGTTCCATGGATTAGTATTGCTGGAATAGTTGGGGCCTTCTTTTATGCCTCAGCAATTTTTATGGACTTTTTTAGTGTCTATAATACTGATTATTATATCCATAAAGTTTTTAACTGGATTGATATCAGCCATGGTGAGAATATATTTAAAATAGACCTTGGTGTTTATATAGATAATATGACTGCTGTCATGCTTTTAATGGTTACAGGGGTAGCTTCTCTTATCCATATTTTCTCATCTTGGTATATGAAAGGTGATGTACGATGGGAGAGATTTTTTCTTTATCTATCATTATTTACATCAGCAATGCTTGGATTAGTTCTTTCAGACAATCTACTAAGTGTATTTATGTTTTGGGAAGTGATGGGGTTTTGCTCATATTCACTCATTGGTTTTTATTTTGAAAAAGAAGAAGCTGGTAATGCCTCTTTAAAAGCTTTCATGACTACTAGAGTCGGTGATGTTTTCTTTTTATTAGGAATATTAGCAATATGGTCAGTTGTTGGAAGTGTTGATTTTCCAAGTATTTATGCTGCTATTGCTGATGGTGCTTTTACTGGTAAGACAGTTTTTGGAATGTCACTTGCTACTTTTTCAGCGTTTTGTATTTTTTGTGGAACGATAGGAAAGTCAGCTCAATTCCCTCTTCAAGTTTGGCTACCAGATGCGATGATGGGTCCGACTCCATGTTCAGCTCTTATCCACGCAGCGACTATGGTGGCAGCTGGAGTTTATCTATCTCTAAGAGCATATCCATTAATTTTCGTTGGAGAGTTAAATCTTTTTATCGCATATATTGGTGGAATCACAGCTTTTGGTGCAGCCACTATTGCAATTATTCAAAAAGATTTAAAAGCAGTTCTAGCTTATTCAACAATTTCTCAACTTGGTTATATGGTTTTAGGAATTGGAGTTGGATCTTATAATGCAGCTTTTATGCATTTAATAACACATGCAATTTTTAAAGCATGTTTATTCTTAGCTGCTGGTTCAGTTATTCATTCATATCACGCTAAGTATATGACTGAGATGGGTGGACTTAGAAAAAAACTTCCTTATACATGGATAGCGATGTGGTGTTGTACTCTAGCTATTGCTGGTGTTCCATTCTTTTCTGGATTTGTATCAAAGGATAGAATTCTTGGAGATGCACTGTATATGATGGTTTATTCTGGAATAGGTGCTTATTCAATTCCAGCAATTTTAGGGTTTATTGGAGCGTTCTTAACACCTTTTTATATGTTTAGAATGATGTTTTTAACTTTCCATGGGAAAAATAGAAATAAAGAAAAATATGATCACTGTCATAAAGAGCATTTAAAGTGGAATCAAAACGTACCTCTTTTAATTTTATCTGTATTTACATTAGGAGTTTTCTTTTGTGGATCAATGACTGGGCAAGGAATTATAAAAGTTGCTCATCAAAAGTTAGAGTGGTTTAAAGTTTTAGTTGAAGCTCCAGTTGGTGATGGTTTAAATAAATTTAAATCTTATACAAAGCAAGGCTTCTCAAACGTTGATACAAGAGAAAATACAGCGATGGAGAGTTCATTGTATGATTCTCATTATCATACAGGCTTTGCAGGAGAAGGTTTTGATCATAAAAATGAACAAGCTCATCATGATCTACACCATGCTCACGTTGAAGGTGCAGTGGCTTCAGTTGTGATTGTAATTTTTTCTATCTTATTAGCTTTTGCTATGTATATTTTTGGATGGATGAATCCAAATTTCTTTTATAATAAATTAGGTTTTTGGGTTAAAGCGATTAAGAATAAATATTTCTTCGATTGGTTTTATGTAGACATTGTTATTAAAAAAGGTCTTTTAAGATTAAATCGATTTTTATCATGGTTTGATTCAGGAATTTACGATCGATACGCCATTGATGGTTGGGCAACAATAAATAGATATATTTTTAAGGCCAGTCATTGGTTTGATAGAGTGGTTGTAGATAGCATTGCAGTTGATGGAACGGCTGTTGGAACACAAATTTTTAGTTTAGTTACAAAATCAATTCAATCTGGATACATCCAGAAATATATTATTGCTCTAGTTGGAGCGATAGTAGTTATTTCTATGTTTCTTGGTTTTTAGTTAAGGAGTAATTCGTGAGCGGATTATTAAATTACATTTTATGGATGCCGGCTATAGGGATGTTGGCTATATTGTTTATTCCAAGTTCAAATAAGACGGCTATAAGATATACGGCCTTAATAACAACTGCGATAACATTTGTTTTAACTTTAATGTTATGGGCAGGGTTTGATAACTCAATTGCAGATATGCAATATGTTGTTAATGTACCTTGGATTCCAGATTTTCATATTAATTACTCTTTAGGAGTTGATGGGATCTCATTACCAATGACAATCCTAACAGGATTGCTATTTTTCTTATGTATACTGAGTTCTTGGACTGTAGAGAAATCATTAAAGGGATATTTCGCTTTATTGCTTATGCTTGAAGCAACAGTTTTTGGAGTTTTCTTTTCATTAGATTTCTTTTTATTTTATGTTTTCTGGGAAGTGATGCTTTTACCTATGTTCTTTCTTATTGGAATTTGGGGTGGAGAAAACAGAGAATACGCAGCAGTTAAATTCTTTCTTTATACATTCTTTGGATCAATTATCATGTTAATTGGTATCATTGCTCTGTATTATTCTGCAGGAAACGAGGCTGATGCCTTTAATATCCTTGCTCACCATGGTGGACAATATATTGATAAAACAGTTTCAATTTTTGGAATGGATTGGGAATTTAATAAAATATTCTTTTGGGCAATGTTTTTAGGATTTGCAATTAAAGTACCAGTATTTCCATTTCATACCTGGCTACCACATGCTCACGTTCAAGCTCCAACAGCAGTATCAGTAATTCTAGCCGGTGTTTTATTAAAGATGGGAACTTATGGATTTCTAAGAATAGCTTTTCCAATCTTTCCTCAAGCGGCTGTAGGATATGCTGAAATAATTGCAGTCCTTGGATTAATCTCTGTTTTATATGGAGCTTTCTGTGCGATGGCCCAGAATGATGTAAAAAAACTTGTAGCTTATTCATCAGTATCCCATATGGGTTTTGTTATGCTTGGAATGGCAGCCATGACTACTCAAGGGATGAATGGAGCAGTACTTCAAATGTTTAATCACGGTACATCAACAGCAATGATGTTCTTAATGATAGGTGTGATTTATGAAAGATCTCACCATAGATGGATTGTTAGACCAGATGGAACGAAAGGTTATGGTGGTATCGCTAAGCATATGCCGACTTATACAGTAATTTTTATTATTGGTATGTTCGCTTCCCTTGGTCTTCCGGGACTTTCAGGATTTATTTCTGAAGCATTAATCTTTTTAGGTATCTATGAGAGATTTACAACAATAACTGTAATTGCAGTCATGGGATTATTAGTTGGTGCAGCTTACTTATTATGGATGTACAAAAGAATGTTTTTTGGAGAACCATCAGAAGAAGTTAGAAGTTATTCAGATATGAACTATAGAGAAATAGCTTATATGCTTCCATTATGTGCAGCTGTAATTGTATTTGGGGTTTATCCAACACCAATATTAAATATTATGAGAGCAAGTGTTGGTAAGCTTGTAACTTTATTAGCCGGGTTTCAGTAAAATTAATAACTAGGAAAAATAAGTGACAGTAACTTTATTATCAAATTTAGCATTTTATATTCCAGAATTGATCGCTATCATTACGATGTGTGCACTTTTATTTATGGAATCAGCTTATGGTGATCATGAAAGAAGAAGAACATTTGTTTATGTAACAGGGGTTATTGGTTTATCATTATGTTTATTTTCACTATTTAAAAATATACCAGTTGAAAGTATTTCAATTTTTGCTGGTTCTGTAGTTGTAGACTCTTTTTCTACTTTAATGAAAATCACTATGGTAATTGGAACCTTAGGAACTTTTTATATTAGTCATAAATCTATTGATATTTATGAAGAGTTTAAATCTGAATATTTAATTATGGCCGTAGGTGTCTTAGTTGGTGGAATGCTATTGGCTTCATCAAATAACCTTTTAACATTATATTTAGGAGTTGAGACTTTATCGATTCTTAGTTACGTGATGACCTCACTAAAAAGAAGAGATAGTCATTCTAGTGAAGCAGGAATTAAGTACGCACTCTATGGTGGTATCACAGCTGGGGTAATGCTTTTTGGAATGAGTCATTTATATGGAATTTTTGGAAGTATCCAATTTGGAGAAATCGTTAATGGTATGAAAGCAATGCAGGAATTTAATATAGCAGTAATTATTTCAATGTTAATGTTCTTTGTTGGAATAGGTTATAAGATTGCTTGTTTTCCATTTCACATGTGGTCGCCAGATGTCTATCAAGGATCACCGGCACCAGTGACAGCATTTTTTGCAATTGTCCCAAAGATTGCAGGAATTGCAGTTGTTGCTAGAGTAACTTATCAATTCTTTGGTGCTGAAAATGTAAATACAGAAATGTGGATGAGGCTTATTCAAATTATTGCAGCTCTAACGATGACTGTTGGGAATTTATCAGCCTTAAATCAAAAGAGTGTTAAGAGAATGCTAGCATTTTCTTCTATTGGTCACGTTGGATTAATACTTATGGGTGTTATTACTTTTGGTGAGCAGGGGATGGGAGCAATATTATTTTACACTCTCGTTTATACTTTCATGACTCTTGGAGCTTTCTTTGTAACTACTATGGTTATTAATAGAACAGGTTCGGATGATGCTGTGTATTTTAAAGGTTTAGCCAAAACACATCCAATTCTTGGATTTTCAATGACTATTATTTTATTCTCACTGGCAGGAATGCCTCCATTTGGTGGTTTTATTGCTAAGTTTAATATAATTATGGCCGCTGTTGATAAAGGTCTATTAACTCTTGCTCTAATTGCAGCGATAAACTCTGTTATCTCTCTTGTCTATTACTTAAAGCTTGCTAGAACAATGATTCTTGAAGATGCCGACGGTGAGCAAAAAATTGATTCTTATAGTCTGACTTCTAGAGTCTATATTATTGCGATGGTAATCCCTATCATTTTCCTTGGTCTTTTCTGGAATAATATCTATAACCTCTATTCATCTGCTAAAATATACTTAAATTAATAAATTGTATTAGCGAATTAATTAGAATTTAGCGACTGCATTTAAATTTACTATATTAATGAAGTATTTTGTTAAACATAATAATGAAGAAAAAGGTCCTTATCTACTTGATGAGATTGAGAGTTTTGTTCATAAAGGAATACTTCCTAGTTATATAAAAGTTCGAGAAGAGTTTAATGACACTTGGCTTGGGCTTAATGAATTCACAAAAATTATCAATATTAATAAAGACTCGACTAACACAAATTCAATTTTAGAAGTTTTAAATGTTAAAGATGATGAAACAATCATACTTAGCAAAAAAGAAATGGAAGAAGAATTAATAAATGAAGAGGAGCTAGATAAGACAATTCTTACAAAGGTAACTCAAAAAAACTTATTAAAAAGTGAAAAAGCAGTAAAAGAAAATATTGATGGAACCTTTAAGCAACTTAGCAATAATGTAAAAAAAGTAGATAAGACAAAGTTTTATGATATAGATGAATTTAAAGATGCTCTTGTTGAAGCAAAAGAAACAGAGCAAGTCCTTGAGAGAAAAGAAAAAAATATTGAAAGTATAAAGACTATAGCTAAAGATCCAATTAATAAAATATTAATGTACGGAATTATAGCATGTATTCTTGCTATTTTGTTTTATGATGACTTTTCTCCAGAAGAAACGGAAGTTTTGAAAAAAAGTTATCTATATCCTGAAATAACTCAAATAGATGAAATTGTTGGAGGAAACAGAGAAAAAGCTATAGTAATTTATGAAAAACAAAAAAATATTAGCTTTAATAGTTATGAAGACTTAATTAATAAATCAGTTGAATTAAAAAAAGCCTTAGGTGAATATTATCACAAAGATTCATTAATTGATTTAGCAAAGACCTATGCTCTCCTTTTACCGTATTCCCAAAAGAAAGAGAGAGATTCTATTGTTTTGGCAAACTTATTAGAGAGTTTAGGTGAAGAGAAGATTAATAAAAATGCGAGATATTTAGAAGTATGGCTTATTTTTTATCATAATGTTGAAAAATACCAATCTGTTAAGTATCTGATGTCTAATTATAGGAAAATGAGCAATAAGCTCACCTCTATTTCTCTTGCTCATTACCTTTCTGCATTACAAAAAATTGGTGACTTTGAAGAGATTTCTAATTTGAAAAGTGTCTTTTTAGATGCGAGAAAAGAAGATCCATATATGTATAATGCATTATTGAATTATTTTTTTCTAGAAAATAGATTCGAAGATTATGGGAATGTGTTTAAAGATGGTAGAAATAATATTCCTGGAAACTTTCATATTCTAAAGCATGGGGTTAAATTTCATTTTTTAAATAAAGACTATTCAAGTGCACTAGATGTTTTAAAAGTAATAAAGGATAAACATATTCATCTACATAAGAACTATCGCTCATTTTTTTTAGAATCCATGGGAGTTATTACAGCAGTTGAAGGAGAATTTGATAAAGCTCAGAAATATTTTAAGGAAGCGTTAGAATTAAACCCTAGGTCAGATGTTGTGTCGATACTTTCAAGTTTAGAGGCGAATGAAAAGTATGATGAAATCTCTGTGCTAATAAATAAGTCAAAGTCTATTGATTCAATGTTGAAGTCTAATAAGTTTCTTTTACTTAAAAAGTATGAAATAGCTTTGTCGCAAGCTTTGAATGCGGTTGATTATTTTGAATCTAGAGAGTCTTTAGTAAACCTTGGAGATGTACAAGTTGAACTCGGTTACTACGGAGAAGCGATAAAGAATTATAAAGTATCATTATCTAGATATGGAGAGTCTAGCAAGATAAATTTGAAACTACTTGATGCTTATATTTCTTCTTATCAATTAAAAAATGCAAATATTTTTATAAACAAGCTAAATACGACAGAAGAGATAAATAGATCAAAGTATAAAGAACTTGTTGCAAAGTATTATTACAATAAGGAAAAGTATTTAAAATCACTTCTTTGGTTAGAAAGATCTATTCAAGAAAACAAGATAAATGATAGTGCTCATTATAAAATGGCTAAGATTTATCTTGATAACGGTAGACCGGCTCGAGCTAAGGAAAGTATTTTAAATGCAATTAAGTATGAACCCTCTAACCTGGATTATAAAATCTTGTATTCTAGGATTCTTCATCAACAAGAAGGTGTAGAAACTGCTATTGGTTACCTAAGAAATATTAAAGATAAGTATGTGAATAAAATAAAAATAAATAATCAAATTGCGATTTTTTATTATCAAAGTGGTCAGATTTCTAATTTTCAAGAGTTAGAAAAAAAGGTCAAAATTGATAATACAGAAAACTCAGAGTTTTTCTTATTTATGATGAATGCAGCGACTTTAGAAGGCAATGAAAGCCTCGCTATAGATTATGCAAGAAAGTATTTATTGGTTAATCCTGCAGATCATCAGGTTAGTCTTGAGCTAGCAAAATCTTATATGAGGACAAATAATTTTGATGAAGCTTCAAAGGTGTTAGGGAAAGTACGAAACAGAATTGAGACCTATCCTGAAGTAAACTCTTTATTATCGAAAATAAAACTAATGAAAGGTGATCTTGATGGAGCCTTAGAGTATTCACAATATGAAATTGATAATAACCCAGAACTTTCATATGGTTATACTCAAAAAGCTATTGCACTAATTAAAAAAGATGATAAAAAGCCGGCTATGACTCTTCTTAAGAAAGCACAAAGAATTGATCCTTCTGAAATTGAAATGTTGAAAATTTTGGCTGGGCTTAAGAGAGAATTTGGTCAGTTTTCAGAGTCAGTAGATTATTACTTGAAGGCCATTGAGATAGATGGAGATGATCATTATCTATACTTTCAATTAGCTCAAGTGTATAAAGAAATGGGAAAGATTAGTGAGGCAAGTAATTATTATAAGACTTATCTTGATGTTTACCCTGAAGCTCCAGAAGGGGATGAAATTAGAAAATATTTAAGTTTGTTAAACAGGTGATTTATGATTGATATAAAAATTTTAGAAACTGATTTAGATTGGGCCATTAAGAATTTATCGTTAAGAAAGTTTGATACGAGTATCTTGAATGTCGCATTAGATTTAAATAAACAAAGAAAATCTCTCATTTCAGAAGTTGAAGATATTCGTTCGAAAATAAATTCTCTTTCTAAGTCTATAGGTCAAAAGATAAAAGCTGGTGAAAGTGTTGATGATGTTAAAAAAGAGGTTTCTGAACTGAAATCATCAATTGCGACTAAAGAAGAGGACCTTAAAGATTCAGAGAAAAAAATAGAAGAGATTCTTAGTGGGGTTCCTAATTTTATTGAAGATGATACTCCTGTTGGGCAGGATGAATCTTCTAATGTGGAAGTTAAGAAGTTTGGGAAAATTAGATCTTTTGATTTTGAAGTTAAAGATCATGCAACTCTGGGTGAAGAGCTTGGGATGCTTGATTTTGAGACAGCTGCAAAATTAACTGGGGCTAGATTTGTCGTTTATAAAAGCTTGCTTGCAAGGCTAGAGCGGGCCCTTGCTAATTTCATGATCGATTATCATGTGAATAAAGGTTATGAAGAAATTATTCCACCTTTTATTGTTCAGGCTTCGACTTTGTATGGAACAGGACAATTACCTAAATTTGGTGAAGATTTATTTAAATTGGAAGATAAGGATTGGTATTTAATCCCAACTGCAGAAGTTCCTGTGACAAACCTTTTGAATAATACAATTACTAAAGAAGAGTCGTTTCAAAAAAAATATGTCGCTTTTACTCCTTGCTTTAGAAGTGAAGCAGGATCTTATGGAAAAGATACGAGAGGTCTTATAAGGATGCATCAATTTAGTAAGGTTGAAATGGTGCAAATCACTGATGCAGATAGCTCGGTCAGTGCTCATAAAGAAATGGTAAGTAGTGCATGTGAGATTCTGGAACTTTTAGACCTTCCTTATAGAGCAGTAAAACTTTGTACTGGAGATATAGGCTTTGGGTCTAGATCAACTATAGACTTAGAAGTTTGGTTGCCTTCTCAGGATAAATTTAGAGAGATTTCTAGTATTTCTAATTGCTGGGACTTCCAGGCTAGAAGAGCAAAGATTCGATATAAAAAAGACAAAAAGAATCACTTTGCACATACTCTAAATGGATCAGGTTTAGCTGTGGGCAGAACAGTGGTGGCTATTATGGAAAACTATCAACAAGCTGATGGATCTATCAAGATCCCTGAGAAATTAGTGAATTATATGGGCGGAATAGAAGTCATTTCAAAACCTTGATTGTCATATTTAATACTATTAATTATATTTGAAATTCAAATAACGGAGAACTGGCCGAGTGGTCGAAGGCGGCAGTTTTGAAAACTGTTGAGGTTTGCGCTTCCGGGGGTTCGAATCCCTCGTTCTCCGCCATTTTTTTTATAATACTTCCAATTACTATTTAAGCTTCTTCTGGACATATTCTATTAAAGACTGGTGCTAATATGGGGCTATCGTCTAAAATATCTATTGAAAATGTTTCCATTCCCTTTTTTAAATAATCGGGATGAAATCTCGCATAGTTTCGTTCAGTAATGACTACAGAGTGATGACCAAGTATTTTTGAAAGTTCAAAGATACTCCCCTGTTTTCTCATGCAGTAGTGACAGGCAAAAGTAGACCTTAAGTGCTTAAAGTTGATTTTCCTAACTTTTGATTTTTCTAAAGCTGGATAAAAGTGTCTTCTTGAGAAATGCTCATAATCTATGTGAGATCCATTTTCTTTTGTAAAAACATAATCAAAATTTTTTCGAGTTTCAAATCGATTCAAGAGCATCTCTTTAACTTTACTGGTCATTGGTATAACTCTTATTTTATGGCTCTTGGTATGGTTTTTTAATCCTTCACGATTGAGTTGTCGTTTAATTGTGATTTCCGATCTATTAAAATCTGAATATACTCGCTTAGTAGTGGAAACTAACTCTAACAATTCGTAATCATTGATGATTCATCAACTTTTTCATAACCAAATTTACAGTTAGTAATGTAAGTACCTAAAACTTTATATCTTAAGGCCCACTTTAGGCAAGC
>CALHLC010000030.1 GCA_938034385.1 uncultured Bacteriovoracaceae bacterium | reverse complement strand
CTCCAATTCATCATCATTTTGAGCTTAAGGGATGGCAAGAGCCAAAAGTTATCGTAAGATTCTGGATACTTAGTTTGTTATTTATGGTATTAGCTTTGATAAGCCTAAAGCTTAGATAAACGAACCGTTATATTGAGGTGTCATGGAAAATTATAGAGGTAAAAAAGTACTTATAGTTGGTCTAGGAAAAACTAGTTTTGTTCTTATAAATTTTTTCAATAAACTAGAATGCCAAGTAAAAGTTACTGATATCAGACCGATCTTTGATTTAAATAAACCGGTTAAAAGAGTTAGAAAAATTCAACCTACTCCTGAACTTGTTTTAGGAGAACATAGAGAGTCAGACTTTTTAGAAGCTGATCTTATTATTTACAGTCCTTCTGTTGATCCTCATATGCCGCAATTAGAAATTGCAAGGCATCACGGTAAGGAAGTTTATTCTGAATTTACTTTCTCATCTAAGTATTGTGATAAACCAGTAATTGCAGTTTGTGGAAGTTATGGACGAACAACTATCGCTCACATGATTTCTTATATTTTGAAAGTTGATAAGAAAAATGTCTTTGTAGGTGGAACAAGTGAAGAGCCGTTTATTAATTATCATCTTTTAGAAAATAAAGAAGAGATTGATTATGTCATTGTAGAATTATCTCCACAACAAATTAAGAGTGTTCAATATTTAAAACCAATTTTGGTTGTGTATCCTAATCTTGATGAGATTAGAATTCCTCCAATGTTTAGATCGGTAAGTGAATATATTGAAACATGCTTATCAGTTGCGACTAGGTTAAATCCTGAGAACTATTTAATTTTAAATTTTGATAAGTTAGCTTCTCTTGGAATCTTTAAAGATATGAAAGCTCAGACTTGTTGGTATTCAAGAAGATCATTTGTAAAAATGGGAGTTATTGGAGACGTTCAAGGAACTCACTTTCATGGGAAGAGAATTCACTCAAATGTTCATTACCACTCTGAGTTTAAAGTTAACAAGATGAGAATCGTGGGAATGAGAAATCGTGAAAACTTAATGGCAGCTATTACTGCTTGTAAGGCACTTAAAGTTTCAGATGAAGCGATTCAAGAATGTATTATTAAATTTCCTGGAATCCCACATAGACTAGAATACATCATAGAAAAAAATGGTGTTAAATTTTATAATGATTCAAAGTCTGAATCGATGTATGATTTAAGAAAAACTCTAGAATCATTTAAACAGCAAGTCATCGTTATTGCTGGTGGGAAAGATACAGAGCAAGAGTTTGAAGGTTATCAAGATATTATTCATGAAAAATCACGACTGCTTGTCATCGTTGGAGAATGCAAAGAAGCACTAAATAGGTCCATTGGAGATGCAACCCAGACTTATCTAGTCGGGTCTTTTGATGAATCGGTATTAATTGCCTATCAGAAATCTCGTAACGGTGATATAATTGTTCTATGTCCCGGAAATAGTTCTACAGATGTCTTTAGAGATTATGTAGAGAAGGGTAATTATTATAAAAAGCTAGTTTATCAATTATAGCTTTTTTAAGGAGAGAGTATGGATGCTCTTAAAAAAGAACAGCTTTTAAAAATTTTCTTATTTTCTATCGTTTCATTAACATTAATTAGTTTGGGTATGATTTATTCTGCTAGTTATATGTATGCGATGGAAGAGTTTGGATCGTCTAATTATATTTTTCTTAAGCAATTAGTTTTCGTTATTGTTAGTTGTATTGCTATTTTAATTATTTCTAAATCTAAGTTTGAATTTTGGTATAAAAATATTTTTTATCTACATATATTTTTTACTTTTTTAGTTTTAATGACTTTTTTTCCTGGCATTGGAGTTAAAATTAAAGGAGCTTCACGTTGGATCAATCTTGGTTTTATAAATATCCAGCCTGGTGAGTTTGTTAAGTACTCTACGCTTTTGACAGCAATTTCATTTTTTCATCATTTTGATATTTGGAAAAAAGAAGAAGTGATAAAAAAAGGAATTATTTTATTTGCTCCTTTAGTTTTATTAATGTTTCAGCCTGATTATGGGATGTTCTTCTTATGCTTTAGTAATATATTATTTGCTTGTTTTCTGAGTAACTTCCCACGTAAGTGGTTTTATGGCTTTTTAACTGGTTCAGTAATTTTTATGTCAGGCGTACTTGTTTTGGCTCCCTATAGAGTTAAGCGACTAATGAGTTATCTTGATCCATGGAGTGATCCAAGTAATACTGGTTTTCAAATTATTCAATCATTTTTGGCCTTTGCTCATGGGAGTATCTTTGGTGCTGGGATTGGAAATAGTAGAGAAAAGCTATTTTACTTACCAGAGGCCCATAATGATTTTATCTTCAGTGTGATTGGAGAAGAGCTAGGCTTTATAGGCGTTTTTGTGATTATTTGTTTGTTTTTGGTTTTTGCTTATTCTGGCTTAAAGTTAGCCATCGCTCATCAAGATAAAATAAAATCAAGTTTTTCAGTACTTGTAATATTAACCTTATGCTTTCAAGCAATTTTAAATATGTCTGTGGTTCTTGGAATTTTACCGACTAAAGGATTGAATCTTCCTTTAATAAGCTATGGTGGTTCTTCATTACTTGCAAATGCACTTTTACTTGGTGTGTTCTTTTCGCTATATATTAAGAAAAATGAAAAACGAATCTTTGATACAGCACTTTAACACTAACGACTCCATTGAATATTTTGAAGGCATAGACCTTACTCACTTAAGTACGATGAGATTGAAGGCCAGCGGTGATTTAGCGATAGTTAAGACTAAGCAAGGATTGCGAGAATTAGTAGCTAAGCTTGTTGATGAGAATAGATCTTATAGACTAATTGGTTGGGGAGCAAACCAACTGCTACCAAGGACATCTAAGGACCTATATATAAAACTTGATTTTGAATATGAAGAAGAAAGTTTTACAATGGATAATAGTAAGACATATTTCCCTGCCTCTATAAGTATTCAAAAATTAATATCATTAGCATTGAAAAATAATATAAAAGGATGGGAGCTAATGACTGGAATCCCTGCAAGTTTAGGCGGCGCAATCTTCATGAATGCTGGAACTAAACTTGGAGAAATAAGTTCTCTTGTAGAGTCAGTAGAAATTCTAAAAGAAAACGGTGAAATTAGGATTGAAACTATTGGAGTTAATAGTTTTAGTTATAGGAAAAATAATTTTTTAAAAAATGGTGAAATAATTATTGGTGCAACTTTAAAACACGTTGAGCATTGTGAAAAAGTTTCAAATATAATTAAAGAATATCTAGAATATAGAAAAAACTCACAACCTTTAAGGTCAAAAAATTGTGGGTGCGTGTTTAAAAATCCTGAAAATAATTCTATTGGAAAAATTATTGATGAATTAGGTTTAAAAGGGATGAGTTCAAAAAATTTTAAAATTAGTGAAGTTCATGCCAATTTCATTGAGCATATAGGAAATGGTGATTTAGAAGAACTTCATTTTTTCATAGAAGAGATAAAGGCTCAGGTATTAGACAAAATAGGACTAATGATTGAATGTGAGGTTCAATATTCCTATAATTAAAGTATGTTAAAGATACTTTTCGTTTTTTCGTTTACACTTAGTGCGTCAGCTCTCGTCGAAAATTTTCACGAATTAAGTTATAAAACAAATTTTGGTAATTGTCCGAGTAAAACATCTGGCAGCGCAGCGTTAGAAATTTTAGAAGTCTTTAGAAAAGATAAATCTTTATTACAAACGAAAAAATATATTGAAAAAAATAAGCTGAGAGAAAAATATTATTTAAAAACTTACGACATTGAATTTAATCCTGTGACGCAGAAAGTTGCTTTAAGCTTTACATGCCCTATCCCTATAGCAAGAGTGCAGGTGTTTAAGAAAGATGGTACTCAGCAATTTCATTCTGTTTTATCAATTAATGGTTTAAGAATAGATCCAAACTATGAAAATGTTTTAAGAAATGAGAAAAAAATTACTAGAGATTTACCCGTTGTATCGATGGAGTACTCTGAACTCACTGAGCAAAAATTAAAAGATATTACTCGCTTGTTAAAAAACATTGATGAAAAATTAAGAAATAAAATATCTGATGTTGTTTTTGATTCTGATCAGAAGTTAGTCTTTGTAATGACAAATCATAACCATGCTATAAGTGCATTTCTCGGAAAGTCGGATTGGAAAAATAAGTCCGCGAAATTATTAAAGACAATTGAGTATTTTGATCGGAAAAAGAAACATCCTAAATTTGTAAAGTTTTTGAATTCACAGAAAGTTGTTGTGAATTTTTCTAGCCATTTGTAATCAATCATTAGAAAATGTATTTAGTTGAAGGAATCAAAGTAATTTGAGAAAGGAATCTCATGAAGTCCATCAGTACAAACGAAAAAATTACTATCGCGCTAGATGTTGGTACTACCAAGGTCTGTACTATTATATCAAAAGTTGTAAATTCAGAAATTGAAATTTTAGGTGTTGGGACTCATCCAAGCTATGGCCTTAAAAAAGGTTGTGTCATAAATATTGATAAAACTGTGAAGTCTATAAGTTGTTCCTTGGAAGAAGCAAAGTTAATGGCCGGAATTTCTGATATTAGTAATGCGACTATTGGTATTGCTGGGAATCATATTTACTCTTTTAATAGTTCTGGAGTTGTTGCAACTAAGAATAAGGAAGTAACAGAAATTGATGTTGAGCGAGTATTGGATGCAGCCAAAGCAGTTGTTATTCCGTCTGATAGAGAAATATTACATGTGCTCCCACAAGAGTTTAAAGTAGATAATACACGTGGAATTAAAGATCCAGTTGGGATGCATGGAGTAAGGTTAGAGGCCAATGTTCATATCGTTACAGGTCAGACAACTTTAATTCAAAACTTAATTAGATGTGTAGAGCAAGCAGGTCTTAAAGCTAATGAAATAATTCTTCAACCTGTGGCTTCTTCAAAGTCTGTATTGTCTCCAGAAGAAAAAGAATTAGGAGTCGTTTTAATTGATATTGGTGGTGGAACTACTGATATTGCAGTTTGGAAAGAAAATTGCTTAATTTGGTCTCAAATTATTCCAGTAGGAGGAAATCATTTTACAAATGATTTAGCTGTTGGATTAAAAGTGACCAGTGATGAAGCAGAAAGAATTAAAATTAATCATGGAAGTGTTTTACCTGAGAAGGTGAACGACTCATCAAATATTTTAGTTCAAGGTGTTTCTGGGATTAAACCTCGAGAGGTTGAGATAAAATATATTTCTAAAATTTTAAACGCTAGAGCTGAAGAATTATTAGGTTTGGTTAAAAGAATTTTAGAGAATAATCAACTTATAGATAAAATGAATGCGGGATTTGTAATTACAGGTGGGGGAGCATTGCTAAATGATCTTGTTCCATTTGCAGAGTACTTTTTAGAAAAGCCAGCAAAAGTTGGTTACCCTGTTACATTTGGTGGCATGACAAATGTTATGGAGGATCCAAAGCTATCAACAGTTTTAGGATTATTACTAGAATCAAAAAGTGAAAATGAAGAATATCAAGAAATAGAATTTGGAGAAAATGGACCATCGGAGGATGTGATCTCTAAATTTAGTAAATCATTAAAAAAAGTTTTTAAAGAAATATTTTAAGGAGTAGTTATGTTTGAAATAGCAGAAAATGTATCACAATCACCAACAGCAAAGATTATTGTCATGGGAGTAGGGGGAGCGGGATGCAATGCCGTTAATACTATGATCAGTTCAGGTCTTGGTGGAGTTAGTTATATTGTCGCTAATACTGATGTTCAGGCATTAAGTGCAAGTTTATCTGAAGTAAAGGTTCAACTTGGTAAAGAGATTACAAAAGGTCTTGGAGCTGGAGCCGATCCTGAAGTAGGTAGAAAAGCTGCTCTTGAAGATTATGAAGCGATGTCTGCTTTATTGCAAGATGCTGATATGGTTTTTATTACTGCTGGAATGGGTGGTGGAACAGGAACAGGTGCTGCTCCAATTATAGCGAAACTTTGTAGAGAACTTGGAATACTCACTGTAGGTGTTGTTACGAAGCCATTTGCATTTGAAGGCAAGAAGAGAATGAGACAAGCTTTAGAAGGTTTTAGAGAATTGGGTGAAAGTGTTGATTCACTAATTTCTATTCCAAATGATAAGTTATTAGAATTAGCTGGAGAGGAATTAAGTCTTGTTGATACTTTTAAGAAAGCTGATGAGATTTTACTAAATGCTGTTAAAGGAATTTCAGACTTAGTGAATAATACAGGCCTTATAAATTCTGATTTTTCTGATGTTAGATCAGTGATGAAAGATAAAGGAATTGCACTAATGGGTTCTGGAATTTGTATTGGAGAAACAAGAGCAATAGATGCTGCAAAATTAGCAATTCATTCACCACTTTTAGAAGATGTAAGCATAGATGGAGCGAAAGGTTTAATTGTAAATATTTCTGGTGGGTCAAATTTAACGACGAGCGAAGCAAACCAAGCAATGAGTTATATTATGCAAAGTGCTGATGAGGAAGCTGAGATAATTTTTGGAATGGTTATTGATGAAGAGCCAAAAGATGAGGTTCAGGTAACAGTCATTGCTACAGGATTAAATGAAGCAATGGTGAGAGCAGTAAAACCTAAAGAAGCTTTAAGTAGAGAAAATTTATCTGGAGCTTTTGAATCAATAAGAGAACATGAAAGAAAAAATAGTGAGACGGAGAGTTCAAGTTTAAGTGCCAGATTAGAGCCTCTTAAAGAAATCAATAGACCTCAGTCACGACCAACCCAGGAAAGTAGTGTTAATTCTAAAGCTAAGACTAGATCGATTGCAGAAAAGCTTGGTTTTATGAACTTTGATGAGGATGAGTTTGATACGCCGTCTTTTATGAGAAAAAATAGTTAAACTAATCAGTCGTAACTACTTTACCAGAAGAAATTATATTGTTTTTTGCAGTAATTCCTGAGCCGCTTGGTGGAGCGGCAGGGTTCTGGCTGTGAAACTGAAAGCCTAAGTGAGCTTGATTGGATCCAGGAGCTCCGTTGCTATCTAAGTCAATTAAGAAGTTGTTGATATCGCTTGTGCTAAAGTTATTAGTCCTAGCAAGAAAAGTTTTCAATTTGTTATTGTTAAACAAACTTGTTCCTAAGGTAAATTGATTATTAGAGATATAAAGAGTTTCCAGATCAGTATTGTTATTAAAAACTCCTGCAGGTAATGCACCACTAAATTGATTTGCAAAAAATGAAATGCCAAAAACAGTAGGCTATATAGTTTTATATAAAAAAAGTTAATCTGTTATAACATTTATACCTTTTACATTGATCATGTTGGTTTTTGCAGTTAGGCCTGCTCCACTTGGAGGGGCAGAAGGGCTTTGACCTGAAAGATTAAATCCTAAGAAGCCTGTTCCGGGAGCATTGCTTGTATCTAGATCAATAAGGAAATTATTAATATCAATAGTGTCAAAGTTGTTACCAGTTATATGTAACATAGTTAGCTTGTTGTTGTTAAGTAAACTTGTTCCTGTTGTAAATTGATTTGAACTGAATCTAAGGTCAGAAAGAGCAGTGTTGTTATTGAAAAGTCCAACTGGCATAGCTCCGCTAAATTGATTTTGCATAAAGTAGAGAGTAGAAAGATCAGTGTTGTTGTCAAAAAGGCCTGAAGGCAAAGTTCCACTAAACTGGTTTGATTGAAAAGCTAGATGAGTTAAAGAAGTATTATTCTTAAATATTTCTAAAGGTAGTGGTCCACTAAATAGATTATTAGAGAAAGTAAGACTTTTAAGAGCGGTGTTTTTGTCGAAGAGAGCTGAAGGTAATGCTCCACTGAACTGATTATACTTAAACGAAAGAGTAATTAGGGCAGTATTATTATCAAAAACTCCAGTAGGTAGTGCACCATTGAATTGATTGTCCCCCATTTGAAGTGTGCGTAAGGCAGTATTGTTATCAAATAGATTGGGAGGTAATGCCCCACTGAACTGATTTGATTGAAAATAAAGATTTTTAAGGGCAGTGTTGTTATCAAATACTCCAGCCGGCAATGAACCACTGAACTGATTTGCTTGAAGCCATAAAGAATCAAGGGCAGTATTATTATCAAAAATTCCTGTGGGTAGTGTTCCACTGAATTGATTATTAGATAGATATAATTGAGTAAGGTTAATGTTATTATCGAATACTCCAGCAGGCAATGAACCGCTGAATTGATTTCCTTGAAACCATAAAGACTTCAGGGCAGTATTATTATCAAAAATTCCTGTAGGTAGAGTACCACTGAATTGATTTGATTGAAAATAAAGATTTTTAAGGGCAGTGTTGTTATCAAATACTCCAGCCGGCAATGAACCGCTGAATTGATTTTGATTAAAGTATAAAAGGGTAAGAGCAGTATTATTATCAAAGATACCGGTAGGTAGTGCGCCACTGAATTGATTTCCATTAAAATGCAGTCTTGTTAATGCAGTGTTGTTATCAAATACTCCAGCGGGCAAAGAACCGCTGAATTGATTTCCTTGAAGCCATAAAGAATCAAGGGCAGTATTATTGTCAAAAATTCCTGTGGGTAGTGTTCCACTGAATTGATTATTAGATAGATATAATTGAGTAAGGTTAATATTGTTGTCAAAAACTCCTGAAGGTAATGTCCCATTAAATTGATTATTTATTAAGTTTAGACTGAGAAGTAAGGAGTTATGCTCAAAAATATTTGGAGGTAATGTACCACTAAACATGTTCTCTCTTATACTTAGAATTCTAATATTGGTATTGTTATCAAAAGCTCCAGCAGGTAGTGATCCACTAAATTCATTATAACCGAGATATAAAGCACTAAGATTAACCATCGAAGAGATGTTGGGAATAGAGCCATTAAAGTAACTGTCACTACTAGACGTTGATTGATAAAGATCTAGCTCAGAAATATCTTTAAAGCACCCAGAGATGGCAATATTTTTAGTTCCAATGGAAGAATAAGTATGGGTTAAGCTTCCATTTATCGACTCACTATTTCCATCTCCCCAGTCAATATTTAAAGGATCACCTATACTTGTAACTTCAACTTTTCCTTCAAGATCACCAGCAACAACATTGAAAGCTAGATTCAATGTTTCATTTGCACATTGAATATCAAGATCAAAGCTATCTGAATCACTATACATACCATCAGTAACAGTAAAGATTATAGAAGAGTCAATACCCGTTTGATTGTTAAGAGGAGTAATTCTTGCATTACAACTTGGTGCCGTTCCGGAAAAAACAATAGTATCAATTAAACCCGTATCAACACCACTAGCACTTACATCGCTAGAACAATTTAAATTGTTGTCAGAATCATTTATGGTGAAAGAAATATCGATGAAAGTATTCGCCGGTGTACTTTGATTAGAGATATCACTGATCTCTGGTGGATCATTAACAGCTGTAATAGTTAGGTCAAAACTATCTGTATCTGAAAGAGTTCCATCTGAAACTTCAAATATAATTCCAGCATCAATACCTGAAGCTTCTGCCACAGGAGTAATTCTTGCAGAACATAATGGAGCAGTTCCTGAAAAATTAATGCTTGCTACAAGAAGTGTATCTACTCCAGTTGCAGTAACATCGGTTGAGCAATTAAGAGTATTGTCTATATCTGTGATCATAAAAGAGATGTCTATAAATGTATCTTCCGGGGTAGATGTATTTGTAATATCACTGATAACAGGATCATCGTTTGTTGGAGTAATTGTTAAATCGAAGCTGTCTGAGTCTGAAAGAGAACCATCTGAAACAGTAAAAGTAATGGCACTGTCAGTTCCATTGGCATCACTAACTGGAGTAATTCTAGCAACACAATTTGGAGCAGTTCCTGAAAAGGTTATACTTGAGATGAGAAGTGAATCTACTCCAGTTGCTGCAACATTAGTCGAGCAATTAAGAGGATTAGTTGTATCTGTGATAGTAAATGGCACATCAATAAAGATATCTTCAGCTGTAGACTTATTTGTAATATCGCTTATAACAGGAGCAGTGTTTAAATCAGTGAGAACATTTTTTCCTGCTGTGATCATATTGTTTTTAGCTGTTAGACCAGCTCCAGAAGGAGCAGCGAGTGGTATTTGTTGATGCATTTGAAAACCTAAAGTTGCAAGAGGTGATCCTGGTGCACCGTTAGCTTCTAGGTCGATTAAGAAATTATTAATACTGCTTACGTTAAAATTGTTATTGATTGCATTTAAGTAAATTAATTTATTGTTATTTGCTAAGCTTGTTCCAGTTGTTAAATTATTGTTATGGAAAATTAAGTGCTCTAAATCTAGATTATTACTAAATAGATTTACCGGCATAGCTCCTGAGAATTCATTTCCTTGAAAACTTAGGTGGACAAGACTTGGATTACTAGAAAACAATGTTGATGATAAAGATCCATTAAATTGATTATGAGCAAAACTTAGCCACTCTAGAGATGTATTGTTATCATAAACTCCAGCAGGTAGAGCTCCACTAAATTGATTATTGTGGAAAACTAAATTTTCTAAAGCTGTATTGTTATCAAAAACTCCTGTAGGTAGTGCTCCATTCAGTAAGTTTCCATGAAAAGTTAGATGTGTAAGATTTGGGTTATTATCAAAAATAGAATTTGATAAAGTCCCACTGAATTGATTGTTAGCAAAAGAGAGCCATTCTAGTGAAGTATTATTATCAAAGAATCCATTTGGTGAGCCAGTAATTTGATTATTATGAAATAGTAAATGAATAAGGTTAACATTATTATCAAAGATCCCAGAAGGTAGAGGACCATTAAATTGGTTTTGATGAAAAGTGAGATGGGTTAATGCTGGATTATTAGAGAAAATAGTTGAAGATAATCCATTATTAAATTGATTATGTTCAAGTCTTAAAACTTCTAGTTTTGCATTGTTGTCAAAAATTCCTGCTGGTATAGAACCAGAGAATTGATTATTAGAAAAAGTTAAATTTTCTAAATCAATATTATTAGTAACAATTGTAGAAGGTAAGGTACCACTAAGTTGATTTTGATGGAGGTGTATGGTCCTTAATTTAGCATTGTTGTTAAAAAGATTTAAAGGAATGGTCCCTGTTAAATTGTTTTGAGCAAGACTGAATACTTCTAAAGTTAGATTGTTATCAATAAAGCTGACTGGGATGGTGCCACTTATTTGATTTGTAGAAAAGATTGCATTGATAAGTTTTGTATTATTATTAAGTAAACCTGTAGGAATAGTGCCAGTAATTTGATTGTTGTGGAAACTAAAATCAGTTAACTCTATGTTGTTATCAAAGTAACCTGGAGGAATTGTCCCACTAAATTCATGATGCATTAGTCGCAATGATTGAAGATTTGTCATAGAAGAAATATTAGGTAAAGAACCACTAAAATAACTATCAACAATGTTAGCAGCTCCACCTTGGTATAAATCAAGAGTAGCCATGTCTGCCATACAACCAGTAATTGAAATGTTTTTTACTCCAGTAGAGCTATAGCTATGATCTAAAGTCCCACTAATTGGTTCATTGTTACTATCTCCCCAGTCTATATTGAAAGGTAATCCCAATGAGAGAATTCTAACTCGTGCATCTAAGTCACCAGCAATAGCATTAAAAGTTAAATTCAATGTTTCTTGAGGACATAAGCTAATAATTGCTTCTAAGTTATCATTATTAATATTATCGATTTGATCAAATTGAATATCTGTTACTTTAGTTAAAATTGAGCTCGCTGTTACTCCCATATCAACTTGTGCTGTGATCTCAAGAGTTTTAAGAGACTCATTTTCAAAGTCACCAATGCTCCATTTCCCAGTAGCTTGATCATAAGTACCATGGCTTGCTATGTGTGAAACATAATTTAGTCCAACAGGCAATTTACTAACCATATTAGTATTTGTAAGATCTCCAGGTCCATGATTTGTACTTGAAACTGTAAAAGAAATTGTTTCTCCAATAGCTGGCTTTGACTCACTAACTGTAATATTTGTTTCTAAATCATTTGCACAAATATTCAGAGCTTTGCCCTGAATTTGATTTGTATGAGCAAAGCTTGCATTTTGAATACTTATCATAGGATTTAGAGAGTTTTGTAAGTTACCTGGAAATTGAACTGGTCCACAACTATATTGTCCATTTGTACAAACACAAGTGGTTTTACTAGGAATCATATCATTTGATGAAATTTCAATATCTGTGTTATCAGGAGCACAATATCCATTCAGGTGAACTATTTCTCTTGCAGATGGAACACAATTAAAATTATTAAAACTTTGAGATTGAATCACTCCACTAGTATCTTCAAGGGTAACAGGACCTTCAAAGTCAATAAATCCTTTAAACACTACATTGGTACTATTGTTAGCTGACATACATGAGGCTAATAAGAAAGTTAATAAAATAGTGATTCTATATAAAATAAAACGTCCCTTGCTTTAGTTAAGAGAGTTACTCTTATTCTTTTCGATATTTGTATTAATATATTAATACAAATATTTTTTTTAATGAATTCTAACTACTTTGATTTGAACAATGAGGTGAAAAATAAAATGCCAAAAAAACTAGGCTATTTAGTTTGATGTGAAAAATCCTTAATTAACTATAACAACTGGCCTATATCCTAGGATTTTATGAAGTAATTGCCTAGTAAAAACTCTTAAATCTTCAGTGTCTCTTTGTCGGGAGAACTTTTTATTTATCGAGCTTTCAACTCTATTTATGAGATCATCTTCCAAGCTTACTCCATAAACAGAAAATTTAAGAGTATCAATATTTACAACAGCAATACCATTTTCAGCAATTTTTCTTCTTTGAGAAATAATTGATCTAGGAATTTCATTCTTTGCGTAATTAATAAGGAGTGGCTTTTTAGGAGGATTGTCTTTTATATAGAGCTCTGTATTTTTTAAATATAATGTATCAAAATCTCTAATCCACTTAGTTGTAATACTTTTAAATTGTTCACTGATAAATTCAAAGTTTTTCTTAAGTAAGAAGGTCTCACCATGAATGGGAACATGGTGGGTAATAGGGAGATTTTTGATAAGTAATTTCAAATCTTCTTGAGCCGCGTGGCCAGAACAATGAATTTTATAATCTTTGTAGGTTAAAATATCTGCACCTTGTTCAACAAAAGCATTATAAACGCCTTGGATTTCTTTTTCATTACCAGGGATTATACTGGAGCTAAAGATAACTTGATCATTTTTTTCAATTTGAAAAAATTTAGAAACACCTTTTGAGATATTTTTAAGAGTAGATCTGAAGTTACCCTGACAACCAGAAGCTAAAACAATATGCTCTTTTGTGATATTTGGATAATCCTCAATGTCTTCAGCGTGACTAGGTTTTAAGATCCTAGCTTCAACGGCACATTTAAAACTAAAGTGCATGGATCTTCCATACAATAAAACTTTCTTATCTATTTCTTTTGCTATTTCACAAATTGTTTTCAAACGGTGAATATTTGATGAAAACATGGTTAATAATGACCTCTTATTCCTAGATAAAAGTTTTTTTAGATCTGGACGGACTTCAATTTCTCGAGTTGTAAAACCAGTAGATCTAACACTTGTACTATCTAGCAAACTTAGAAAGTGATTTGAACCTTTTGAAACATTAGATATTTTTTTTAAGGCCGAGAGTGTATTTTCTGAGTCTTTGTGACATTTAAAATCAGAGGCAAATATGATTGATTGGCTATTTGCTTTTAAATAAAATCCAAATGTGTCTGCTGTTGAATGATCTACTTCAAAAGGGATTATTTCAAAGTCTCCAATATTTAGTGTTTCAAGATGATGAATGACTTGAATATCTATAGACCTTTTAAGCTTGTTTTTAATTACGATAGAAGTATAAGGTGAAGCATAAATTTTTAAATGAGGAGCTCTTTTTAATAATAAGTCTAATCCTCCAATATGATCTTCATGTGAGTGAGTAATGAGAATATGATTGAACTTTGTAAAATCTACGTCTGAGTAATCTGGAATTAAGTAATTAATTCCTAAGACTTTATCTCTAGGAAACAATGTACCAGAATCAATAATAATCCCTGTATTGTTTGTTTCAAATAAGCTCATATTTCCACCAATTTGGCCTACACCTCCAATTGGAGTGAAACATAAATCATAGTTTATTTCGATATCTTTCATATTTTAAAGGTGACATTAAATGAGTGAGGATTCAATGAGAAACTGAGAATTTGTTATTTGAGTTGTAACTAAGACAGAAGAGAGCTAAGGTTTTGAGTTTCTTTGTCCATACTTGGACTTTGAGGAATTGGAGTTAACTTATTATCACTACATTGCTCAACTAATTTTGCACAAAGAATATCAGCTGCGGTATCAGATTCTTCACCTATAATAAAGTCAGCAAATTGCTTCTGAGGGTGAAGATATTTTTGATACATAGGTCTAACTGTTTCGTAATATTGTGAGATAACAGAGTTCATCGAACGACCTCTATCTTGGATATCTCTATGAAGCCTTCTAATGAATCTAATATCAGCATCAACATTTAAAAAGCACTTTATATCACTAATTTCTCTTATTCTTTTATCATAAAGAGCAAAGATTCCTTCAAATACTAAAATCTTTGTAGGATAGATATTGGTAGATTTATTTGCAACTCTTTTGCTCATCGTAAAATCATAGATTGGTGATTCTATAGGTTTACCAGATTTAAGAGTATGCAAATGTTCAAATAATAGTTCCCAATCAAATGCTTCAGGGTGATCAAAGTTGGCTTTCCCAGAATCTGTTAAGTTGGCCTTTGGCTGGTCAGGAAGGTAGTAAGAATCCATAGATAAGATAGCTACATCTTCCGAATTTAATCGTTCTATAACTTTTTTTGTAAATGTGGTTTTTCCAGAGCCTGAGCCTCCGGCAATCCCTACTATGTACATATTGGATTTGTAGTACAATTTTAGATAATTATCCAGCTAGAATTGAGGTGACTATAAAATTTATACCTTTGAATATGGTGAAATTGACTAGAAATAGCATGTAGAGCAAGATGGCTTGGTGGATAACTATTATTACATTGATTTAGAGAGCTCTCAGTTAAATGAGCTCAATATTGACCTTCTTAAATTTGGTATCGAATTTGTCTATGAAGGAGAGTTAACTGAGGCTGAGATTGATCAAGAACTTGGTGATTTGAGCTATTGTGGTGGAGATTTAGATCCACAATCCTTTGAAGATTTAGAAAAATTGATAAATTCGAAAAATAAAAAAATTTACTTCACTGATATTAATAAGGCCCAGCACTTTACTGAATACTTACGAAATGAAACGGGACGGATTTATTCTATTAAAAATGAGGATAATCTAGATTGGTCTGATGAGTGGAAAAAGCATTATAAGGTTATTGATTTAAAATATAGAAATCTTAAAATAGTTCCTTCTTGGGAAAAAAAGAAAAATAATCAAAATGAGATTTATATTTATCCTGGACAAGGTTTTGGAACGGGGACTCATGAAACTAGTAGGCAATGTCTTGAGATTTTAGCTGATCTAGAAAATGAGAAAATTGAATCAATTTTAGATTTTGGATGTGGATCTGGAATTTTAGGAATAGGTCATCAAAAGCAATTTTCTAGCCATGCAACTTATTATGATATTGATAATGCAGCGGTTGAAAATACAAGAATAAACCTAGAACTAAATGAACTTAAAAATTATTGTGTTTTTGAAAGTGAATTAAAAAATGAGATAAAAAAAAGATCCTATGATTTAGTTTTTGCAAACATTTTAAAGCATGTGATTTTAATGGAAGCTGACTTTCTTGTTGGATTGAATGCAAATAATATTATTTTTTCTGGAATATTAATTGAGCAAAAAGATGAAATTATAAATCATTTTTCTACTCAAGGATATAGCTACGTTTCAGAGAGAATAGAAAATGATTGGGTTGCGTTGTTAATGAAGAAGGCCTAAAAAGTGAGAGCACTTTTTTTAAAACATCACGATTTCAAAGAAAATTCAGAAATTATTATAAAGAATGAAGATTTCCATCATTTAAAAAATGTCTTAAGAATTAAAGTTGATGAAGAAATATTGCTTCTGAATGGTTTGGGTGAGAGTTGTCTTAGCCAGGTTAGTATTATTAATAGAAATGATTTAATAGTAAGAACCGGAAAAATTAAAAAGACTCCAATAAATTCAAAGATTGATCTCGCTCTGTCATTTATAAAAAAAGATGCTTTAACAGAGGCCATA
This sequence comes from uncultured Bacteriovoracaceae bacterium, assembly GCA_938034385.1. Classification (GTDB taxonomy): domain Bacteria; phylum Bdellovibrionota; class Bacteriovoracia; order Bacteriovoracales; family Bacteriovoracaceae; genus JAHDHG01. Next base: position 70,475 of record CALHLC010000030.1, on the reverse strand, counting down.
AAAAAGACAGTAGAATGTGGTTATGGTAGAGTTCATTTATTTGAATCAGATTATTCACAAAAACAGGCTTTAAAATCTGAAAAACTTCAAAAAATATTAAAAAGTTCTTATGAGCAATCTAATTCAAAATATGAGTTAGAAATAAATGAATTTAAAAGTTTTAAAGAGATAGATCTTAGTCAGTATGAAACAATTATATTGTTTAATTCTGTTAGCAATGAGGATGAAAAATTAACCAAAAAGGTTAATGGAAAATGTTTAGTTGTAATCGGGCCAGAGGGAGGTTTTTCTCAACAAGAAATAACTCTGTTTAGAAAGCTTGATAAGCTCATAGAAATCTATGCTGGGACAAACATAATGCGATCTCCCACTGCATGCAGTTATGCTATGGGACATGTACAGTCACTTTTAAATATGAGAATCTAAACTTAGTTTTTTTAGGAGCTTTTATGAATAATGATCAATTTGAAAGTATGCTTGATGAGTTTGATTTTAGTCCAGTAACTGAAGGTCTCGGATTTAATCAAGAAAAATATAATAAGCTTAATAAAAAAGTTCAATCAAATATTGAATCTATAAAGTCTAAAAAGCATCCTGGATTGCAAGCTAAGTCAGAAACTTTAAAGTCTAACCAAATCAGGCTTACTCCAAAAGAAAAAGTAATAGAAAATACTCCTGAGATGAGTTTAAATATTCCGGTTATTCCTAAGAAAAATGAAATTCATACAACTTATAAAGCTGAAGTTGAAAAAATTAGCTTTATGAAAAAATTATTTTCTTGGATTATGGATCTTGTTGTTGTTTCTGGAGCAACGGCCATTACTGGAATTATGGTAACATATTTTATTACTGGTGATGTAGATCTAAACTTCATGAAATCTTTTGATTTCATTGTAGATTTCTTTGTTCCAATGTTTATTATGAATTATCTGTTTTATTTTTCTATCTTTTGGAAGACTACAAATCAGACTTTGGGAATGAATATATTAGATTTAAAAATTGAATCAACGAGAAATGATGAAATTACTTTTGTTCAAACGTTCTTAAGATCAGTGATGAGCTTTGTTTCTATCTTCACTTCTGGGATTTTAGAAATACTTGGATTTTCTAATGCTATTTCTTGGACGAAAATTACAAATAAGTGAGTCTAGAAAACTTCCTCTCTAAAAATCGTGATAAAAAAATTGTTTTCACTAACGGATGCTTTGATTTGCTACATCTTGGTCATTTGAAATATTTAGAAGAAGCTAGATCTTTAGGGGATGTTCTAATTATAGGATTGAATTCAGATTCAAGTGTTAAGGAGTTAAAAGGTGAAAGTAGACCTATTAAAAACGAGACAGAGCGTAAAGCCTTTATGATGGCCTTAAAGTTTGTTGATTACGTGGAAGTTTTTTCAGAACAAACACCTTTAAATTTAATTAAGAAAATCTTACCAAGTGTTCTAGTAAAAGGTGGAGATTGGGCCATTGAGGATATTGTTGGCTCTCAAGAAGTTATTGCAAATGGTGGAGAAGTTAAGTCTTTAACCTTTCTTGATGGATATTCTACAACGGCCCTTATAGAAAAAATAAAAAATGAAATTTAGCCTTATCTCAGATCTACATATTAAAACACCTGAGGATAATAGATATAAGATGCTAATGAACTTTATAAACTCAAAAGAAGTTAAAGATTCTGAAGTCGTCATTTTGTTAGGTGATATCTTTGATTTATTAATTGGCCCGCATCTAGAATATTTAAGTGAATATGATGAGTTTTTTGAAAAATTTAAAAAGCTTTTGAAATCTAAAGAGATTTGGTGGTTTGAAGGCAATCATGATTTTCATTTTGAAAAACTAATGCCTAGGTTCTTGAGCGATGAGACCTTGAAAAACTTTAAGTATATAAAAAATGAGAAAATTATAAATATAAATGATAAGAAAATCTATCTTGCTCATGGTGATCATCTTGATATAGAAAATGAAAACTATATGAAATATAAAAATATAGTTAGGTCGAATTGGGCACGATTTATTATTGAAAAAATGTTGCCTTATAGTGGTTTGAAATTTTTGAAAGAAAAATTTGCCAACCAATCAAAGAAGATGCAAAAAGAATTTAATAAGCAAACAGAACGAGAGAAGTTCTTACGTTATGTAGATAATCTCAAAGGCTTTGACTTAGTTATACTTGGTCATAGTCATATCTTTGAATCTACCTCTGGTTATATAAATCTGGGATTCCCAGAAGCGAATAAAAAGTTTTTGTATTTTGATGGACAGCCAAATCTAGTAGATTTAGTTCATTAAAGGATTCATTTTAATCGCAGCGTCTTTAATCTTAGCTGTTGTTGTTATCTCTTCAACTATAGATTGAGTTCTTGTCTCACTTTTAGATCTTTTCGTTTCTTTATCAACTCTAATAATCTTATCAGCATGAATTGCAATTTGTGGAAGGTGAGTAATAGCAATAACTTGTGAGTTCTTAGAAACATTCTTAAGAGTTTTTCCAATAACCAGAGCTGTTTCTCCGCCTATTCCTGTATCGATTTCATCAAAGAAAAATACTGAAATTGTATCTTTGTCACTAAAGACCTGTCTGATAGCTAGTAAAATTCTTGAGAGTTCACCACCTGAAGCGATTTGTGAGATAGGGTAATAACCTTCTCCAGGGTTTGTTTGGGCGTAAAATTCAAGGTTTGTAATACCTTTAGGGCCAAGTTCTTTATCAACGTCTAGTTTTATATCAATAGTTGCTCCAGACATATTTAGTTTTCTAATTAACAGAGTTAAATTTTTAGAGAGTGTTAAACTTGATTTCTTTCTTGATTGGTGAAGGTCTAATGCGAGAGTGGATAATTTTTCAAACTTTGAACTCAATTCCTCAACATAAACCTTAAGATTTTCTAGGTCATTTTCGATTTCATTTTTCTCATTAACTAACTTATTAGTTGATTCAAGGACGTTTTCTAATGTTCCACCAAACTTCCTTTTTAATTTTTGATAGATATCTAACTTATCTACAACTGACTCTAATGATGATTCAGAATCTTCGTCTAAGGAAATACTAGAAACATCAAAACTAAAATCTTCAATAATAGACTTTGCTTGCTCAAGAGAGTCTAAATTAATATTTGAAAAGAGCTCAGGATTATCTTTCACTTTCTTTAAGACTAAGTGAATAGATGAGATGATGGATTCAGAAGAAGAGTTAAGAGCATTGTCGACTTCAGTTAAAACTTCTTTGTAAGTATTAGACTTTAATAAGAATTCTTTTTCAGTCTTTAATTTATTTTCTTCTTCTATGCTAGGGTTAAGCTCTTCAATCTCTTTTAGTTGATAAGAGAGAAAGTCTAGTTGTTGTCTTAGTTGTGGTTCAGACTCTTGAATAGTTTTAATTTTATTATGAAGTTTTTTATATTGTGCAAAATAACTCTCATATAAATCAACATCACTTTTTATATTTGCAAACTTATCTACAAGATTTAATTGATAAGAATTTGAAAGGAGTCTTTGGTTTTCAAACTGTCCAACAAGATCAATAAAAAGGTGAGAGAAACTCTGTAGAGTAGATAATTTACATTGCTGATAATTTAGAAAAGATTTAGATTTACCTGTTGAGTAGACAATTCTTTTTAAAACAGCCTCATCATTTTCAGTGGGATAGCCTTGTTCTTCAAAGTATTTAAGAATTTTTTTATCATGAAGGTCAAAAAACACTTCTATACATAAAAACTCAGATCCACTTCTAATTAATGATTTATCAGATCTTCCACCAAGAACAAGTTGAATAGCATCAAAGATTAAGCTTTTACCAGAACCCGTTTCACCGGTAATAATATTAAAACCTTTAGAGAAGTTAATAACTTCAGACTTGAAGGTAGCAAAATTTTTAATAGAGATTTTTTTTAAAAAAAGTGAATTCTTAGACATTTAAAAAACCTTTTTACTTAAATAAAATTTTTCTTTGAGAGTTCTAAAATAATTTTTATCTTGATTTACGATAAATTTAACACAATCTTTAGCATGTTTTTCAATAATGATTTCATCATCTGGACCAATTTCAAATGCAACCTGTCCATCAACTGTCAGACATACATCTCTTTCTTTATCGGTAAGCCTCAAACTTAAAGGCTGAGTATCAGGAATAACGATAGGTCTATGAGTAAGTCCATGAGGACAAATTGGAGTTAGATTAAGAGCTCCAACGTCTGGATGAACTATTGGTCCACCGGCAGCGAGTGAGTAAGCTGTTGATCCTATTGGAGTACTAATAATTAAACCATCTCCTGAAACACTAAATAAAACATCGTTATTAGACTCAACCTGTAGATCAAATAATCTAGCAATATTATTTTTACTCAATACTGCATCGTTAATAAATCGTGATTCAAAAATACTTTTATTTTGTCTAAGAACTTTTAATCTAAAAATATTTACTGTCTTGGTTTTATATTCACCCTTAATAACATTTTCTAGAGCATCAAATAATTCAGGAGCACTAAATTCAGTGATAAATCCTAATTTCCCGTAGTTAACGCCTAAGATAGGAGTTTCACCCTCTACTCTTCTACAAGTCCCTATAAGTGTTCCATCGCCTCCTAGAGAGATAATGAAATCCGACTTCTCTAATTCAGAGTCTTTAATAAAATTTAGTGCATCTAGATCAGCGACTTTATCAAGACGATCTTTTTCCTTTTCTAAAAATGAAATAGAAATCTTTTTATTTGATAGCCAAGTTATAACGTGATTCACAGTATTGATAAATTTCTGATCACCACTTGGCTTAAGAGTAATTGCTACGTTTTTAATCATGATTATCTAGCCTCATTATAATCTCTTCAGAGGTCTTATGTATATTTTCAAATGGCTTTCTAAGGAAAAAACAGCCATAAGACTTAGCCTTTTCTAAGATTTGCTCTGAGTTATAAGCACTCATGATAATAAACTTATTTTTTATTTCATCTCTGGAGTATTTTTTGAGGCTTCCCTCAAGGACGTCAAAGCCGCTTAAATCATTAAGCATGAGATCACAGATGATTAGATCAAAATTATTGTCTAGGATAAGCTCTAGGCCAGTTGTTCCCATAGTAGTTGTTTGAACGGATTGACCTTTGCTTGATAGCATCATTTGAAGAGATTTTAGTATTAAAACTTCATCTTCAATAATAAGAATGTTCTTTGACTCACTCATGGCTTGGTAATGGTATTAGAAGTTGAAAGCTTGCTCCAGTGTTGTCACTTTTTATTAGTAACAAATCTCCTCCATTTTTAATGGCTAAACTTTTTGAGATGGAAAGACCTAGTCCATTTCCATCCTTTTTAAAGCTAAGAAAAGGTTTGAAGAGGTTCTCTTTTATCTTATCTGGTAAACCTGCTCCATTATCAGCTATTTCAAAGATTATATTTTGTTCTTGTTCAAAAACATTGATCTCTATTAGTTTCTCTCCATCTCTAACTTTAAGTTCTTGAATAGAGTTATGAATAAGGTTAAATAGAATTTGAATCACAGATGAAATATTTGTCTGTAAACTTGATTCTTTTAATTTCTCTTGAACATTTACGGAGTATTTAACAAGCCTTAGCTCACTTTTTAAAATGGCAACTAAAGTCTCAACAACTTCAGTAATGCTAATCTCTACTTTACTTTGATCTTCTACAAACAAGTTTGTCATGTTTTCTAAAATGCCTTGAGCTCGAATGCTTGCAAGTTTGATCTCATGAGTAAGGTCACTAAATGCCTTGAGACTTTCACTGCCTGATAAAATATCAAGAGCCAGGTTTATACCCAAAATAGGATTTGAGAGTTCGTGTTTTAAAATATTGAAGAGCTCTCCAAGCAGCCTGATTCTGTGGTAATGAAAAATATCAGCTGTAAAATATGAATTATCAGTCATTGAGTATCTAAGAGTCATAGGAGCATTTGGTTGTGAATAACTTAAATTAAAATTTTGATTCTCAGTTGTATTAGAAATGAATACACCATCTGGAGATTCTAGTTGAACTTTATAGCCTACATAATCAAAAATCTTTAAATAAAAATTTGAATCTTGAATGAGGCTATTTCTATTTTCTATATAATTAAAAGCAAGATCAAGTTGAGTTACGAAATTATTAAAAACAGTTTGCTCTGTCTCTGTGGCTTCAATAAAGTCATTTCTCGAAACAATTAAAATAATAGTCATCTTGTTTAAGATGAATGTATGAGCAAGAAAACTACCTACTAATTTTAATTCATCAGATAAAGATTTCTGAAAAGAAAAAGAGTTTCCTTTACTTTTTTTAATAGAATTAAAAATCGTATTAAACGAGTTTGAAGAGAGGTAATATTTCTTTGCATCTTTATTTTCATAGTCTGTAACTAAGGCCTGAGATCTTCCTTTATGAAGAGTGAGCATAATGTATGACGAATAAGATTTCAGCTCATCAAGCTGAGATAACTTTTTAGGAATATCATCAAGTTTTTCTGATTTTATTAATTCTTTAATAATATGTTGGTAAGTAGTCGAAAACGTATTAGAAAAATTTGTAATTTCTTTTTTCTTTAACTTGTAAACGTCATGCTTTCCTAACTTTTTAAGATTTTCTTTTCTTCTATTGAGAGTCTGAAAAAACAAATCTAGTTGCTCTAGAAATTTAAGTAAATTCTCTTTTGAGAATTCCTCAATATTTGTACGATCATTAAGTTGATATCTGTCAGCATCAATCTGACTAATAGATAAATCAGAGCTTTTTAAAGTCTTAGATTGTTTCAAATAAGAATATTTCAATAGATCCAAAGGTGAATCGTTATAAATAAGAGCCTTTGATGAATGTGCTAATTGATGTATGCTCATCAGGAATATCTTAAGAGATGTGTAGATGAGTTACAAATTATGAGCATGTTTGAAATCAACAATTGGGCTTTAAAAAAAGTTATCTTCTTCATATCAAGGGTAATCTTTTTTGGCTGCGCATTAGTCTTGCCTTTATACTTTGAAAAGCTTCATTCATTACACAAAATTTATGGGTATTTATTAGTTGTTAGTTATTTCATCTTTATTACAATGAATTGGTATGTCTGGGGTAAAGAGATTAATTATCGCTTTAAAGTATATGCTAGAGCCAATTCTTCTGTAGATAGAATCTTAGAGCGTATACTTCTTGGAAGTGTTGTAAGTATTTTCATTTTATCGTGTATCTCAATGTTCTCAAGGTTTGATGAGAGTGTTCTGTATTGGGGCTTTTGGTCTTTAGCTGCGCTCTTTTTTTCTTATCCAACCAAGCGAAGAATCATAGATAGAAAAATATCCTTTGAGTTTTCTGAACTTAAATTTATGGACGGTTTTGAAAAGGTAATTTTTGGAATAATTATCATCGTCTTTTTGGTTTCAGTTCCAAACTTTCCTATTTTTCATGGGACGGATGCTATAAAAGTTTACCTTGACCCTGGTGAGTTGATCCATGATCAATTATGGGCCTTCTATGATTTAATTTTATTTCATGGAAAAGAAATCACAGGCTCAAATAATTTCTCCTATTTTTACTTTACCTACCTCTTGTTCTTTGGATTTTTTGTCTTGAGTTTTTATTGTATTTTACGGTTTAAATTTACTAGGAAGGTTGCATTAATTGGAACTTTATCAATTGTTTGTACTAGGTATTTATACTATTTACTCTTTAATCATGTTTCAGACCTATTAACTACGGCTATTATGATGATTTTGTGTTGGGTGTTTTTATGGTCTTTAAAGTCTTCAACTTACCGATCAGGTTTACTGATGGGACTCATTGGATATTTTTGCCTATTAGTAAATATTAAAATGCTCTTGCTCCATGCTGCACTAACAATAGTGTTTTTAATTTATAAATTTAAAGAAAGCTCTCTTTGGTTTTTGAAACAATTTATTAGATACACATTAGTCGGAGCAACTCTTACAATTTTGACTCTTTTATTGCATCACGGATTTCAAGTCTCAATAAATATTCTTAATTTTTATGAATTTATAGATCAATTTAAAATAATCTTCACTTCTAAATCATTTTTTATTTTGGCCATCCCAGGAATACTTATTTTATTTTTTGATTTAATTTCCAAAAAGGACTTTGAATTATTTAAAATATTTATTTTCTTAGTTTTAGCTATTATCTGGGGCCTTATTTTTGAAATAGGTGCTGTTAGATCATTTTTTATCGTGGCCCTTATTTCGTTTGTTTGCATGCTTACTTTGGATAAAATTCTCTCCAAAGTAAGCATAAATAAAAGTCATCAAAATCTAATCATTTTATTCTATGTGGTGATGTGCATGATGGACTCTAGTATTGAATACAGAGTTAAGAGTCTGTTAGGACTGCTTTAATAGGGTATTTAGAGCACTTTTAGCTAAAAGGTGTGGAAAAAAGACCTGACATCATACCAATTTATTGACGTTTCTATCATAATACTAGTAACTATTTAGAATCATTGATCTTAAATAAGATTTAGAGATATTTGGTTTATAAAGCAATGTGGATAAACTACGGTGTTTGTGTGTACAAATTAACAAAATATTAGGAATAAAGTACGTTTAATGACTTTTAAAGTAAAAGATCACTATTTTAATTTAGCAAAAAAGAAAAACTATTTAGCACGTAGTGCTTTCAAGTTAGAAGAGATCAATAATAAATACAAAGTTATTGGAAAGGCTGATCAAGTTTTAGACCTTGGGTATTTTCCAGGATCATGGATTCAATATGTTTCTGGCCTTGAAGGTTTTAAAGGAAAAATTACAGGCGTAGATATTCAAGCAGTTAATGAAAGTCTTAATAGAAATCCGAATATAAATTTATTTGAAAAAAGTATTGAAGATATTCATGAGCTATCAGATATAGAGGTCTCTAAAAAATTTAATGTTATTCTATCTGACATGGCCCCAAAAACTATTGGGATTAAAACTGTTGATCAACTTAGAAGTCTAGCTTTGGTAGAATTTGTATTTTCTAAAATAGACCTATTTTTAATGCCTGGCGGGAACTTAGTAGTGAAAATATTTGAAAGCCAAGATGCACAAAACTTTTTTAAAACTGAACAAAAAAGATTTGAAAAGATGGTCTTTTTTCGACCTAAATCAACCCGAAAAGTGAGCAAAGAATATTTTGCTATTTTTAAAGGCTTTAAAGGTTAAAAGTGAAAATTTACCGAGTCCAAGGTGTACGAAACGCGTTTATAGTGTAGGATATCTGCTATAAAGGAATTTGGTTATGAAAACGTTCATTATAATAGTTTTAATACTAGCTTTTAGAGCTTCTGTTTTTGAGCCCTATAAAATTCCTACAGGTTCGATGATTCCTACTATGCTTATTGGTGACTTTATTGTTGTTAATAAATTTAAATATGGATTTAAATTACCTTTTAGTCATTTAAACGATGGAATGCCTACTTATTTGACTGGGCCACATCCGGTTAAAAGAGGTGATATTATAGTTTTTAAATATCCTCATAATTCTGGAACTAATTATGTAAAAAGAGTTTTAGGAATTCCCGGAGACATTTTAGAATATAAGCATGGCTCTTTGTTCATTAACGGAGAACTTCAAGAAAAAGCTCCTCATGATGGTGCAACTATTATGCGTGATATGGATGAAAAATATGCAAACATGGACTTTAATTTTTTTAAAGTTCAAACGGGCGATATAAATCATGTGATTCAAATTGATAATACAAGAGGAGATCATGACTTTAGAAACTTTGAAGGAGCACCTGAGGATAGAGTTTTAGTTGATAATGAAAATAAAGTAGTGGTTCCCGAAGGAAAGTATGTAGTTATTGGTGATAATAGATCATATTCATATGATTCAAGAAGTTGGGGTTATGTACCTTTTGAAAATATTAAGGGTAGTGCTTCAATGGTTTGGTTTTCTGTAAACCTGCCGTTTAATTGGCCATGGGAAGACTTAGATCCTAAGTTTGTATTTAGACCTTGGCGAATAGGAACAATGTTAGAATAAATTTCGCTCATATCAAATATATGTCAGAAATACGTGAGCATTTTGCTCGATCACTTGACCAATTTTCGAGAATTTTAAATTATAATTGATGAACTAATTACTCATGTCTATGGAGAGGTAATCACGATGTCAGCAATTTTAGAAAAAGTACACACAACAATTAATGAAGGTAAAAAAGTAGTTTTTGGTCAAGACAATATGCTTGAAGGAATATTATGTGCCCTTGTTAGTGAAGGCCACCTTCTTATTGAAGGGATGCCAGGTCTAGGTAAAACACTAAGTGTATCTACTATGAGTAAGCTTTGTGACCTTGATTTTAAAAGAGTTCAATTTACTCCAGATCTTCTTCCCTCTGATTTAATTGGAACCATGGTTTATAACCAATCAAAAGAAGAGTTTACTACAAAGTTTGGTCCGATATTTACTCAAATCTTGTTAGCAGATGAGATCAATAGATCTCCTGCAAAAGTTCAAGCGGCTTTATTAGAATCAATGGCAGAAAAACAAGTTACGATTGGAGATGATACACATCTTTTGAAAAAACCTTTTGTTGTTCTGGCGACACAGAATCCAATCGAGCAAGAAGGAACATATAACCTTCCAGAAGCACAACTTGATAGATTTATGATGAAGATTAATGTTGATTACCCTGACTTTGAATCAGAAATAAAAGTTTTAGATCTTAAGCAAGAATTTCATAGAAAAATTGATCCAGTTTTAACTTTAGCTGATTTAAGTACAATTAAAGAATCAGTAGAATCTGTCTATGTAGATGATAAAATGAAAAATTTAATTGTTAAGATCATTCATGCAACAAGACCTGGCTCAGATCATTTTATAAAAGAGTTCGATGGAGTCATTACGGCAGGAGCTTCACCTCGAGCATCCATTTGGTTGTATAAAATTTCGAGATTCAAAGCGTTTTTAGAAGGAAGGGACTTTGTTAGTCCTGATCACTTATTATCAATTATACCTGCGGTATTAGGACATAGGGTTGTTTTATCTTATGAAGCAATTATTGATAATATGAATGTAGAAGAAGTAGTGACTAAAATTGCAAGTAAGTGCTTATAAGAAATGAACTTAATTGAAATAGAAAGAGTTGTCTCTAGACTCCAGGCAAATTTATTTAAAAAAGCAAACTCTTATACCGTAGGTATGTTTAAATCAAAATTTAGAGGTAGTGGAATTCAATTTAGAGAACACCAAATATATAACCCGGGAGATGATGTTAGGTTTATAGACTGGAAATTATCAGCTAAGTCAGTTGGTAAAACTTATGTAAAAACTTTTGAAGAAGAGAGAAATGTTGAAATAGTTACTATTGTTGATTTTAGTCCAACTATGTTTACTGGTTATGCAGGAGTATCAAAACTTCAAATGGCCTTAGAAATAGTTTGTATGATTTATTTAATCGCTGAAGAAACAAAGGACTATCAAAAAGTAGTTCTTTTTACAGATGAAATAATTCAATTACCTAAAAGCTCAGGGAAAAAAGGAATTATTCAACTTGTTTCGTACTTGGAAAAAAAAGGATTCTTATCAAATGATGGAAAGATTTTAGTACGTGATTCCAATTTTGTGACAATGGACAGTGATCAGAAAATTAAAATATTAAAATCAAACTTGGCCAAGAAAAAAGAAACTATATTTTTGTCTGACTTTTATGAAGAAGAATTTTCTGAAACGATAGAGAGCTTTTGTGGGCATAAAAACTTTAATTGTTTTAAATTGCAGAGTCCTTTAGATAATGAGCAATCGTTTCCTTTTAGTTTTAAATCAAGAGGTTTGAAAAGAAGTGCTCTAACATTTTTTAAAAACTCTGAGGTCAAAAAAGAAATAGACAAAAAAATAAAGATATTAGGTATAAAAGAAAAATACTTAGAAAAGTTTATAAAAGAGATGGTTTGAAAAATAGGTTCTTATTCATATTGTTTTTAAGTTTTAACCTTTTTAGCTTTGAGGGTGAAATCTACAAAGTTGGGAATGAAGTTATAAAAGTAGGAGATAAAGTTGAACTAAACTTGGAAACAAGTGTTGACTTAGAAATATCGGAAATAGAAGAACTTATAAAAGAAAATAAATCTAAGCTGGGTAGCTTCTATATAATTGATTCAAAAAAGCATGATGAAAAAAGATTTAAGCTTTATGGGATTTATGAATCTCCGATGAATGCTCAAGTTTTCCAAATTGCAAAAAATAGCTTCAGAGTGAATAATCCAGAACTTTTTAGTAAAGAGTTTGCTAAAAACATTCAAGAATTTCATGTTTTTAAGAAAGATGTGAAAAAAGTTAATAAGTCTAAAGCAAGTATATGGATAGTTTTTTCAATTCTAGGGTTATTACTATTAAGCTTGGGAGCATTTGTATTTAAGAAAAATAGAAATAGAACAAAAACAGCAAATAGAAACAAGTTAAAAAGAGAATGGAAATTGAGCTTAGATAGAGCAAAAACAAGACAAGATTTTGAAGAAATATATAAAGGGAAAAAAAGCTTAGAGAAATTATTTTCGATTAAAAGTAATGCATTCTTTGATGAATTAAATGAGGTCCAGTATAAAAAAGATTGGGATGAATTAGATCTACAAAAAATAAAAAAGGCATTTAATTCTTTTAGGAGTAACCTGTAATGGAATATAAATCATGGTATTATTCTATTCTAGGTTTAATCCTTATCTTTATTTGGAGCTTGAGTTTTTGGAAGTTTTTTCAAAAAGGATTAATTTTTAAGGCAAGCAAAAAATCAGATGTACTTTTAATAGGTAAAGGATTTATTTATTTATTAGGGCTAGTAGGTCTTTCTTATATTACTTATTCATTAAGTTTTCCTAGAGAGCCTCTTAGTTATTCGAATAACACGAAGAATGTGAAAGATATTTTTTTAGTCGTTGATGTTTCTAGATCAATGCTAGCTCAAGACTTAAAACCAGACAGATTAGAGGTTGCGAAAGAAAAACTTGCTGAGTTTGCCAAAATGAGACCAAATGATCGAATAGGTATTATATTATTCTCGGAAAAGGTTTTTACTTTACTTCCTTTAACAACCGACTCTTCTATTATTACAAAGTTTATGGGTGATATTTCAGTTGGTCGTCTTGGTTCTGGAACGAATATTGGTGATGCACTTGCACTTGCTGTTGCTAGATCTCAGGCCAGTGAGACAAAAAAGAAAGTTATTATTTTACTAACTGATGGGGTTAGTAATGTTGGGAACTTAACTCCAATGGAAGCGGCGGAACAGGCAAAAAATTATGGAATTAAGGTATATACTATAGGGCTTGGGTCTGATCGTGATGCCTCTCTTCCTGGCTTTGGAGGATTGCCAGGTTTTCAAAGAATTCCTGGAGGATCAATTGACTTAAAAACCTTAAAGAAAATTTCTGATCTTACTGGAGCTAAGAGTTTTCGAGCAAGAGATAAGTCGGCATTGAAGCAAATATTAAATGAAATTGAAAAATTAGAAAGAACAAAGATAAAAATAAAAAATCAAAGACTATATAAGGAATTATATCATGAATACTTATTGATAGGGTTTATTCTGTTTTTTCTTGCTGAGCTATTAAAAAGATTTGTATTAAGGGAGGCGTATTGAGTTTTCTTTATAAAAACTATTTTATATTTGTAATGATCTTAAGTTTCTTGTTTGCTTTCTTTGCCTTGAGACAAGAAAATAAATTTTTCAATTGGGTAAGGGATCATTGGTTTTATAATAGAAATTTAAAATCGAAAGTTTCAAGTACTTTTGTCATTATAGGAATAAGCTTCTTAGCATTTTCTTTGTTAGACTTAAGAGGAGCAGAGTCTAGTCGAGAAGATCAAGTTTCAGAACAAAAAACTATTTTACTTATTGATAACTCTTTAAGTATGCAAGCAGAGGATGTTAGGCCTAATAGAATAGGAAAGGCCGTATTCTTAGCAAGGCATTTTGTGAAAAATGCTATAGGTCACAGAATCTCGGTAATCCTGTTTTCTGATAATACTAAAAGAATAGTACCCTTTACTGCTGATCAAGATTTATTAGATGCAAGGATATCTGGAGTAGAGCAAAGAAAGGCCATTGGTGGTGGAACTAGTTTGATGAAGGCCATAGATGAAGCAGTTCAATACTTAAAAGTCAGTGGCAATGGTAGTGGAAATATTGTTCTATATACGGATGTAGAAGATTCTGATGATGATTTAAGAGAGATCTCTAGTGATATAAATTTAGCAATAGTTGGGATAGGAACAAAAAAAGGTGCGAAAATCCCTCTTAAGAATAGATTTGGTCAAGGGTCTGGTTTTAAAAAACAAAATGGGAAAGCTGTAGTTAGTAAGCTTGATAAGAAAAACTTAGAAGAGATTCAAAAACTTAGCAAGTATTCAAAATCTTGGTTGGCGACTAGTTATTCCTTACCAACTAAAGAAATCTTAAGCTTTTTTAATCAATCAGATAAATTTAAATCGGTCACCGATACAGTCAGTACAAGACCTGTTTTGACTCAATACTTAATGTTGCCTGGGATTATTTTTTTAATACTTGGATATTTATTGAGTATGACAAATCCATATTTAGCGATTTCGATAATATGTTTTTTATCTATCAACTTAAAGTCTCAACCTCAATTTGGAGAAAAGAAAAATTTAATAGATGAGCAAAAACAAAAAGAGCAAAAGAAGTTAGAAGCCAAACAAGAAAAGTATTTAGAAAAATGGAAAAAAAGTGGACTTAGTACAGATGAGAAGCTTGATCTTGCTCAGACTTATCTTAGATCTGATAATACAGATAAAGCGAGACATCTATATGAAGAAAATTTGAAAGGAATAAATGAGAGTAATAAAAGTGATTATTTCAACTGGGCCACTGCAGATTTAAAAGATAAGAAATTTGGTGGTGCTTTAAAAAAATTAGATAAGGTGAATGATTTTTTAAAGAATAAAAGTGGTGAAAAGTACAAAGATCTAAAAGAGAAGGTACGAGAAAATACACTTTTAGCTTTAAGAGAGGCAAAGAAGCAACAACAAAAAAAGGGTGGAAAACAAGGACAAGAGAAAAAAGAGTCAGGAGAAGGAGATGATGAATCAAAACAGCCAAGCTCTGGTCAAGAACCTAAAGATAAAAAGAAAAAGCAAGGTTCCAAAAAAGATAAAATGAAAGATCTGCCTACTGTGTTAAAGCAACTTGTTGATGAAGATAATAATATGCAAAAAAAATATATGGATACAAAGACCGGAGAGCGTAAGGGAAGTGCAAGGAGAGATTGGTGAAGTTATTAATAATATTACTAATGAGTTTTAATATTTTCGGGATAGAAATTTCTGTTAATGGGCCAGACTCGCCAGTAGGAGTTGGAGAAGTCTTTGATGTGTCAGTTAAGGTTTCAAGTTCATCAAAGCCAGAGGTGAACTTTAATTTAGAAAACTTGGAATTAGTTGCTGAAAAAAAAGAGGGTTATTCCTCTAATATCACTATTATCAATGGAAAGATGACTAAGACTCAAGGGCATAACTTTAAGTATACTTTTAAAGCATTAAAAGTAGGAAGTGCAGCTATTAAAAACCTTCATGCCGTAGCGGGCTCAGATACTGAATTATATAAAAAGAAAGTTCAATTCGAAGTTGTGAAAGATCAAGTGCAAGATGAAAATATTTTTGTTGTTGCTATACCAAGCAAGAAGTCTGTTTTTCTTGGAGAGCAAGTTATCTTGAAGTATTACCTGTATAGAAGGGTACAAACGATTAATCATAATATTTTAAAGTTTCCAGAGTTAAACGATTTTTTCAATAGGTTTTCTCCTGAAACTCAAGGGAAATCGAGAACAAACTATAAAGGGAAGCCTTATGAAAGATTCTCTCTCTATTCTGGAGCAGTTTATCCTAATGTTTTAAATGCTAAAATTGATCCATTAATTGCTGAAGCAACCTATCCTGTAAGGTCAAATAATTCACGGTTTGGAGGTTTTGGATTTGGTTTTTCTGATAAAAGAAAAAAAACTTATGCGAGTAAAGAAATTATTATGGACGTAAAAGAGCTTCCGCTTGAAGGTCGTGATGAATCATTCACTGGTTTGGTAGGTGATCATAAAATTGAATTCTCAGTTAACAAGGAAAAAGTTTTAGTCAATGAACCTATAGAAATAAAGTATACTATTAGAGGTAGAGGAAACTTAGAAACATATAAAGCTCCAATTTTCTTAGATGAAGAAAGGTTTGAGAGTTTTGAAAGTAGTTCAAAAATTGATCCTCATAGAAATTATGAAGCGACTAAGACATTTAATTTAACTTTTCTTCCTAAATATAATGCTGAAGTTGAAGCAAGGAAAATCCCTTTAAGTTTCTTTGATCCAGCTCAGAAAAAATATGTTACCAGGTATATTGATATGCCTAAGATTATAGTTAGAGGTGGAAGTGAATTTGCTGCAGGAAGCAATGATCTAAAGCCTATAGGAGCTCCAATCATTAATCCTAACTCTATCGTGGGGCCATTTTTATCAATGGGAAATTCGTGGGTAGGTAGTTTCCATAAGACAATAAATATTTTTATTGGATTAGGATTATTAATAACAAGTCTTTGGATTATTGGAGGCTTTGGAAAACTATCAGGATTATTTGCAACGGGTGAAATTGGAGAGATAAAAAAATCCAAGCTTAGTTATCCTTTAGTATATAGATATTTGGATAAGCTTGATGTTAAAGCTGCTACAGCGAGAGAGAAGGTTAAAAATTCAGATTTAAGTGAAAGTGGCAAAATATATTTTTTGAAACTACTTGATTCTAAGTCACATGCGAATTATTCAGTTAAAAAAGAACAATCAAAGATGACTTTTGAGAAAAAATACTTTAATGAAGTAGAGAGACTAATTAATAAGAATAAAGATTATGATGAAATTGAAGTCATTGAAGGACCTACCTCAAGAGCATAGTTATGCTCTGGCGATTGGTAATTTTGACGGAGTTCACTTAGGTCATCAATTCGTATTAAATAAACTTGTCGACATTACTAAACAAAGAATTTTGAAGAGTATTCTTCTTACTTTTAACCCTCACCCTAGAGAAATATTAAACCCGGCTGATTTTAGACTTCTGTCTTCTTATGAAGAAAAAGAGAAAGTTATAGGAACTCTTGGGATGGATTATTATATTGAGTTAGGGTTTAATAGAGACTTTTCCACTTTGAGTCCATCTGAGTTTTTAAATCAACATATCTTTGTTGAGAAAAATTTAAGTTTTATTCTTTTAGGTCATGACTTTTCTTTTGGGTCGAATAAATCTGGGGGGAAGGAAGAATTAGAAAAGTTTATTCGAGAAAAAAATCTTGAAGTAGAAGTCCAATCATCAAAATCATTTAAACTAGATGATATCGCTATTAGTTCAAGTCAAATAAGAACTTTAATCTCTGATGGGGAAATAAAAAAAGTAAATGGACTCTTGGGTCGCAACTTCACTTTAAGTGGAGTTATAGTGAGAGGAGATGGAAGAGGAAGAAAGATTGGTTTCCCTACAGCAAATATAGAACTCCCAAGTAATCAGTTAATTCCTAAAAATGGAGTATATATTTCTCGTGTTACTTGCTCCGATAGAACATATCAATCAATTACAAATGTTGGAACAAAACCTACTTTCAAAGATAGCCAAGAATCCGTTGTTGAATCACATATTCTAGATTTTGATGAAAATATTTATGGAGAAGTCTTAGAAGTTTCTTTTATCGACAGAATCAGAGATGAAAAAAAGTTCAAATCTGTAAACAGTCTTGTTGATCAAATTACTCAGGATGTTTCAAAAGTGAAAGACTATTTCAAAAATTTGTAATTATATCCAATAAAGAGCAATCTTTTCCTAGCATTCCTGATCGCTTCAGCATTTTAAGTATTGCAGTGAATATGCCGAATAATATCATAGGTAAAACTATGATTAATGAAGATTTTATTACATTAGTAAGTGGCACAGGAATGGCAACTCAAAAAGAGTTAAAAATTATTGATGTTACTCATAAGAAACACCCTTTTGGTGAATTCTTTTTACCAGCTCTTGAGAACTTTGATGAGAATCGGTTTATGCATCTTATGGCAGAGGCGCATGATTATACTCTTATGAAGTTAAAAGTTTCAGAGATACCTATCGAGCGACTATCAATGTTTCAAAAAAGACTTGTTGAGCGGTATAGAGTGATACCTGTAAATGAAGTAGAAAATAAAATTATATTAACTTCTTTTGATCCACTTGCTAAAAATCACTTAAAGGATATAAGTGAGTTATTAGATAAGCCTTGTGAAATTGTATTATGTACTATTTCTATTTGGGAGAGTTTATTTAATAAAGTAAAAATCTCTGTAAAAGAATTAGTTGATACACTTGAAGAAGTTGATACTGATGAAGTTGAAGAAAGTGAAAAACAGATTCTAGACAATATTACTGGAGACGTTGTTTCTTTGGTGAATCATATTTTGGGAGATGCATATTATAGGGGAGCTTCAGATATTCATGTTGAACCTTATGAGAAAAAATTTCGTGTTCGATTTAGAATAGATGGGACTTTGTTTGAAATAAGTACTCCTCCAAAATCTTTGGCCTTGGCAATTATTTCAAGATTTAAAATTATGTCAAAATTAGATATTTCAGAAAAAAGATTACCTCAAGATGGACGTATGAAATTAGTTATGGGTGGAAGTCCCATTGATTATCGAGTTTCATCTATCCCGACCTTGTTTGGTGAGAAAGTTGTTCTAAGACTTCTTGACTCTACAAACCTTGAGCTAGATATGACTAAGTTAGGATTTACAGAACCACAATTGAAAGTTTTCAAAGACGGGATAAAGAAACCCTTTGGAATGGCATTAGTAACAGGACCAACTGGTAGTGGGAAAACAACAACTTTGTATTCATCTTTAATGGAGTTAAATGTTGAAGGAACAAATATTTCAACTGCAGAAGATCCATGTGAGTTTAACCTTGAAGGGATTAACCAGGTAAATGTTAGAAAAGATATTGGTTTAGATTTTGCTAGGGCGTTAAAATCATTCTTGAGACAAGATCCAGATATTATAATGGTTGGAGAGATTAGAGATACTGAAGTTGGAGAGATGGCCGTTGAAGCCGCTTTGACTGGTCACTTTGTATTTTCAACTCTGCATACAAACGATGCTCCTTCAACAATTACGCGTTTGTTGAATTTAGGGATAGAGCCATTTTTGGTTACATCGTCTCTAAGTATCGTTACTGCTCAAAGGTTATGCAAAAGAATCTGTGAAAAATGTAAAGTAGAAGTAGGTGACGCAGACAAAGAATTTGTTTCTTTAGGGATGCATCCAAGTTCAGCAAAAAAAGTAAAGGCATATATAGGAGAAGGTTGTCATCATTGTAATCAGACAGGTTATAAAGGCCGAGTTGCGATTCATGAGGTTTTACAAATGTCTCGAAGAATTAAGGAATTAATTATTGATGGTGCTTCAACAGATGAAATTAAAGAAATGGCAATATATGAAGGGATGAGAACTCTTAGGATGAGTGCATTAATAAAAGTTGCTCAAGGAGTAACTACTTTAGAACAGGCCGTACTTAACTCATCGGCAGATTAAGAATAAGGGAAATATAATGAGCGATGAAAATAAATTAGATGATCATGACAAAACAGAAGTTACTGAAGTAATGAGTGAAGAACAAAGTAGTGATTTATCGGATGCAACTCAAATTATGAGTGGGGATCCTACAAGAACACAAAAAGCCACTCACACTGATATCGGTCAAGTAAAAATACAACAATTATTTAAGTTAATGGTCCAACAAGGAGCTTCTGATTTACATCTATCAGTTGGTTCTCCTCCTGCTCTTAGAATGAATGGAGAAGTAGTTAGAATTAAAGTAGCACCGTTAACAGATAAGCTTACTAGAAAAATGATTTATCAAATTTTAACAGATAAGCAGAAAAAAGAGTTAGAACAAAACTTAGAGTTAGACTTTTCTTTTGGTGTTAGAAACCTTGCAAGATTTAGAGTAAATGTATTTTATGCTCAAGGGAAAATATCAGCAGCGTTTAGACTCATCCCTTCAGTTGTTCCAGATTTTGACGCTCTTGGTTTACCTCAGATTTTGTTAGATATGACTTCGGCAATTAATGGATTGATTTTAGTAACAGGCCCAACTGGTTCAGGTAAGTCGACAACTTTAGCTTCTATTTTAGATAGATTAAATCAAACTCATTCAGGTCATATTATAACTCTTGAAGATCCTATTGAGTTTGTTCATCAACATAAAGGTTGTATTGTAAATCAAAGAGAGATTGGTGTTGATTCATCAAGCTTTGCACGAGGGTTGAAAAGTTTATTAAGGCAAGATCCAGATATTATTATGGTAGGGGAGCTAAGAGATGTGGAGACAATAGAAGCAGCTTTAACTATTGCAGAGACTGGTCACCTTGTTTTTGGAACTCTTCATACGAATTCAACTGTTCAAACAATTAATAGACTAGTAAATGTTTTTCCTTCAGATAAACAAAACCAGATAAGGAGTTTGCTGTCATTTGTTTTGCAGGGAGTTGTTGCTCAACAACTGGTCCCGAAAGTAAGCGGGGGAAGACAATTAATACAAGAAGTTCTTGTTCCAACACTGGCTATAAGAAACTTAATTAGAGAAAATAAAATCCATCAAATATATTCACAGATGCAAATTGGTCAAGACGAAACGGGTATGTCGACAATGAACCAGGCATTAATTTCAGCAGTTGATAAAGGATTGATAACAAAACAATCTGCAATTGATTATTCAAATGCACCTGAGGAGATGTTAAAAACTCTTGGATTAGAAAAAATGAGAAGGAGTGCCTAAGTAAATGGCAGATTTTAAGTACGAAGGATTAGATCAAACAGGTAGAAGGATCATTGGTGAAATAGAAGCCAAAGATCAACAAGATGCCAAGAGACTTCTTAGAAGGAAAGGAATTCGTGCAAGAAAATTAACCAAACCAAATAAGCTTTCAGAGGTTGATCTTTTTGAAATGTGGGCAGAGTTTAAAGCTGTTGGTGGAGGATATTCTGAAAAAGACATTGGAAGGTTTACTAAGCAATTGGCAACTCTTGTAAATGCTGGTGTTCCAATTTTGCAATCACTTGATATTTTAAGAAAACAAGAAAAGAAAGCTCCTTTAAAAAAAGCACTTACACGTATTTCAAGAGGGGTGAGTGAAGGGATGACTTTAAATGAGGCGATGAGCAAAGAGCCTGGTTTTCCAAAACTTTACTGCCAGTTAATAAAAGCAGGAGAGATGGCCGGGATTTTGGATGATATTTTAGTGAAGCTAGATGCTTTTATTGAAAGAAGAATTGCTCTTAAATCTCAAATAAAATCAGCCATGATGTATCCATCAATAGTTCTTACGATAGGTGTCGTGGTTATTATTGGTTTAATGACCTTTGTTGTTCCAACATTTGTTGAAATGCTTGAAGAGAGCGGGAATGAAATCCCTTGGATCACTCAATTTGTTATAGATATTTCTGAGTTTTTTCAAAATCATATTTTTAAAATAATTGGAGTTTGCATTATTACTGGTGGAGGAATTCATCACTTCATAAAAAAAACAGACTCAGGAAAAAAGCTTTTTGATAAATTCATTTTAAAAGTACCTGTTCTTGGAACAGTTGTAATTAAAGGAAGCTTAAGTTCTTTTTCTCAAACACTTGCAACAATGTTAGGAGCAGGTATTTCTATTGTTGATGCCTTGGAAGTTTGTGCAGATACAATTGATAATAGTGTCATTGCAAAAGATATAAGAAGGGTTAGAGCTTCAGTTGTAAGTGGTAGAAATATTGCAGAACCTTTAAGTAGAATCTCTTACTTTCCCGACTTAATTACTCAAATGATCAATGTTGGAGAGTCGACAGGAAATTTGGATGAAATGTTGAAAAAAGTGTCAAAGGTTTTTGAAGTCGAAGTTGAAGGAAGTATTCAAACAATGACTCAAATGTTGGAGCCATTACTCATTGTAGGATTGGCTATTATGGTTGGCGGTGTTCTCTTAGCTATGTATATGCCTATGTTTGTCCAAGCCGGTGGAGCATAAAGAGGATAAAACTTCTCAGAGATTTATTTTAAATATTCAATACTTGGGGTATAATTATACTATTATTAAGGGGTACGTTTATGAAAAATAATAATGGTTTTACACTAATAGAGTTATTAGTCGTTGTTGCAATTATTGGAATTTTAAGTGCAGTTGCAGTTCCGAATTATCAAAAATATCAAGCCAAGGCTCGTACTTCAGAAGCGAAAGTTTCTTTGGGCTCTATTCATACAGCTGAAGCTGGATTTAATGCTGAATATGGAACTTACGCGTATTGTTTAAGCTTTATGGGTTTTTCTCCCTCTGCAGATGAACAAGCAAATATGTACTATACAGTTGGAGTAATGACGGTTGCAACCACTGGTGGGACTGATTTACCAACAGGTTGTACTAGTGGTAATACTGCAACGGATGGGGTGTTTTCTGGGCTTAAGAATTATGGAGGAGGACCAGCAGGGCAAGGGTTAACACATACCTGTGGTGCTTCAGGAGAAAATGGGTTTGGAGCTGGAGCGGCAGCGAAAATTTCAAACTCTGGTACAGTTGATCAATGGTGTATTAACAATGTTAAAAAGTTAGATCATGTACAAGCTGGTTATTAGAGCTTAAGTTTCTTTAGTAAAAATTTTTTAAATTGAGGGTTAATTGGGTCTTTGAGAATTTCATTTCTTAAAAGAGCTTTATCGCCTATGGACTTTAATTTTGTTGAGTAATATAAAGATTTAATAAGTGGATTTGTTGGGTGTTTTTTTTTAATAGTGTCTAAATATAAATTAGCAATTTCATAATTATTTGTTTCAGTTATAAAGTGAAGAGCACCATATAGGTTTAAGTGATAATTTTGTGGAAATTTAGCTATGCCTTTTTTATATAACTCTGTAGCTGCAGGAATATCATCTTTTATGACTGACAGGAATAATCCTCCATATTTGTATGCTTCTAAAAAGGTTGGATCTAGATCCGTTATCGCATTAAATCTATTGTAGTGCCAAGACTGTAAAGGCTCACCTTTGTAATGATCAGTATTAGAATCTAAAAGTGTTTCTATCCAAATTAAAGATGATAAGAACTTATTAAATTTCCCAGAAAAATTAACTAAATTAGAGCTTAAATTTGTATTGGTAGAGTTTTTCATTTTTGGTAAATTGATACTAGAATTAAGTAAAAACAAAGATGAAAACAAAACCATGAATATTGTTGATTTAAATAATGTCACTAAAAAGTATTTTATCAATAAAAATAAAGAGCATCAAAAAGTTCTTGATAAAGTTAGTCTTAATATTCAAAAAGGTGAAATTATTGGTTTTATAGGGGCAAATGGTAGTGGTAAATCAACGACTATTCGAGCGATTCTAGATCTTATAAGAATTGAAAGTGGAAAAATAGAAAAAAACACTAAATCTATTGGATACCTTCCCGAGAAAACAAAGTTATATAAAGACTTAACTGGTAGAGAGTTTTTAAGTTTTGTTTCAAGTCTTAATACAAATTCATTGAAAAGATCATCAGTCATAGACTTGCTTGAGAGATTGCAAATTCAAAATGATCAAGAAAAGAGAATTAAAAATTATTCTAAAGGAATGATTCAAAAACTTGGATTTGTTTCTGCTTTGATCAATGATCCAGAACTCGTTATTTTGGATGAACCCTTATCTGGTGTTGACATAAATGCAAGGGAGATCATCAAGGATATAATTAAAGAGTTTTCAAAAGACGGAAAGTCGTTTTTTATCACCAGTCATAATATGCAGGATATTGCAGATTTGAGTAATAGAATTATAAAGATTGTAAATGGGAGAATCGAATTTAATGGTCTTGCCCAAGAATACTTTTATGACTTGAATCAGACGTATAGGATTAAATACTTAAAAGAAAATGTAGTGAGTGAAGTTGTTGCAGATGAAAGTTCTTTAAGTGAGTCATTGCAAGGATTAAAAGAAAAAAAATATAAACTATTGAATGTCATAAAAATCGAGAGAAGTATTTTATGAACAAAGTAAAAAGTATTGCATTTTTATCTGTTAAAGAATTCATAAAAGGAAAATCTTTTTATGCAACTCTCTTTATAGGAGTAATTGTATTTTTGTTAACGTTTGTAAGTGCACAGCTTACTTACAAGACTGTCGCTAAAACAACTATTGATATAG
Organism: uncultured Bacteriovoracaceae bacterium; assembly: GCA_938034385.1. Classification (GTDB taxonomy): domain Bacteria; phylum Bdellovibrionota; class Bacteriovoracia; order Bacteriovoracales; family Bacteriovoracaceae; genus JAHDHG01. The sequence continues at coordinate 46,350 of CALHLC010000030.1, read as the reverse complement.
GGCAAACAATTATATACTTATTTTTGATTTTTACATCATTGTTTATAAGTGCAAGTAGTATAAAAAAAGAAATTGAAAATGGGACCCTTCCTCTTGTTCTTAGCCAAGGAGTCAGCCGCTTAGAATTTTTTATTGGTAAGATAATTGGAAAAGTTCTAATTATTGGGATGATATTTATCTTTTTATCAGCTTTAGTTATTGCTCTTTACTCATTTTTTGGAGGGATTTTTGATGTAAACATCGTTTATTCTTTAAGTACACTTTTCTTATCAACCCTCGTAATCTCAGCTATGAGCATGCTTTTTTCATTTTTTATTAACGAATATTTAAATTATTTTCTATGCTTTTCAATCTTTATATTCACTTCACTCTTTGAAGGGATAAGTACTTCAAGGTTTTTCATTAAGGGATTCATGGCAAAAGTTCTTGGATATATAAATTTAGCAATGCCAAATTTTTATAAGTTAAATTTATCTAATTATGTCGGAGAGGCTCCGTTGGAGAGTATCGTATATTTGAAAATTATACTCTATGGATTAATGTATTACTTAGTGATTTCTGCTTTGTCATACTATGTGTTTAAATCAAGGGATATTCATTGATATCAATAGCTGTATTTATCTTTTTCTTATTAATAGGAAGTTTTCTAAATGTTCTGATTTATAGGATTCCTCGAGAAGAAGATATTGTTGTTAAAAGATCAAATTGTACTAAGTGTAAAAAGTTAATTACATGGAAAGAAAATATTCCAATATTAAGTTACGTATATTTGGCAGGGAAGTGCAAAAACTGTAAAGAGAGAATTTCCCCAAAATATCCATTCGTTGAACTCTTAACTGCGCTTCTAGGTAGTTATGTCTTCATGAGATACTTTGAAGTAGATCAGCTTAAAATGATTATGTTCTCTATAGTGATTTGTCTTTTTATAGTTCAGTTTTTTATAGATTTAGAACATTATATTTTGCCACATTCGCTTAATTTAATTATAGGAGCATGTTTGCTTGTGTTAGCTGTTAGGGATTATTCTTGGCAGCATTATATTTTTGGATTTATTATTGGCTTTATTCCACTTTTTCTTTTGGGTTATGCCTACGAAAAATATAAAGGTCAAATTGGTCTGGGTGGAGGAGATATAGTCCTTTTTGGAATGCTTGGGATTTATCTAGGGCCATTTAACATTTTATATACAATTATTTTTAGCTCACTTCTTGGAACTCTTGTTATTCTTGCTTTGATGGCCATTGGAAAAGTATCAGACAAAGAAGTACCAGTCCCTTTTGGTCCATCCATACTGTTTGTCTCAAGTATTCAGCTCTTTTTTCCGGGATTTTTGGAAAGTCTATTCTTAAAATTTACATAAAGATCTAAATTTTTTTTGTATTCACGGCTACCTAGTTTATAATTATAGAAGGTAAAAAGGATAAGTAGTGTTTGATAGTCTATTAGGAAAGCAGCCTTTAATTGGTTTGGACATTGGGCAGAGTGCTATAAAATTAGCAACTTTGGCTCAAGGTAAAAAAGGTACTTATACTTTGAAATCTTTTTCATTTGCTCCATTATCTGAATCTGCAATTTTAGAAGAAGAAATAAACGATAGAACTCAAATTGTAGAACAAATTAGATCGGCTTTTAAAGAAGGTGGTTTTAAAAATAAAGATGTATGTTTTGGATTAGCTGGAAGTGGATCAATAGTTAAATCTATGAAATCTCCAGAGGGATCAAAAGATGATATTGAAGATCATATTCACTGGGAAGCAGAGCAGTTTATTCCTTTTGGAATGGAAAATGCTGAAGTGTCGTTACATATCATGGAAAAAACCAATGAAGTTAATCGAGATGTTGTAATGGCCGCTGCAAAGATTCAAGATATTGCAAGATATCAAGAAATAATTTTTGCTTCTGGGTTGAAGATGAAAACAGTTGATTTACAAGTGTTATCTTTAATAAATATCTTTGAACACAACTACAGTGATTACTTACATGAATATAGAGATGGAACTTTAATTATAGACTTTGGTGCACAAAGTACTAAGATTATTGTCTATCGAAACGGATTACCTTTACTTGTTAAAACTATTATTATGGGTGGAGTAAATACTACAGAAGAGATTCAAAAAGAAGTTGGTATTGACTTTAATCAAGCTGAAGACTTAAAAAAAATGAATCAAACTGATACAAAATATCCTGATGAAGTTCTAGCTGCGATTAAGAAGATTTCAAAATCTATTACTAGCAAAGTTGTGGATGCAGTTGCGTTTTATACATCATCAAATTCGGAAGATAGAATAAAGCATTGCTTTATTACTGGTGGTTGTTCAAGACAGCCCGGAATTATAGAAGACCTTATTGAAGGTTTAGATATCTCAGTTGAAACACTTGATCCTTTGAGAAAAATAAGTGTTTCCACTAAAGGTAATATTAGTGACGGAATCATAGAATATTTAACATATTCAGGAGCCGTATGCTTGGGGTTAGGTTTAAGAGCATATGATTAAGATTAATCTAAATTATAACGAGAAATCGAAAAAAGGATCTTTAGGAAGCAAGATTTCAGAAAATGTAGATGTGAGAAGTCTAAACATCCCTTTGTGGGCGATCTGTGTTTTGATTGGATTTGGGCCTCAACTTTTTTATCAAGATCAGTGGGATAAAGAAGTTGAAGATAAAGTAAGTGAGGTTTCTTCGGTCTTAATAAAAAATAAAACTCTAAAGAGAAGCTCGAAGGGAATTAAAGCTGAAGAAAGAAAACTAAAAGAGTTTAAAGAAGCAGAGGCTGAATTTATTAAGAAAACTCAGATAGTGAAAGAGGTTTTAGAGAAGAAGAATAATCCAATGAGAATAATGAAATATGTCTCTGAAAATATTCCTAAAGAAGTTTGGATTAAAAATATTAGTTTGAGAAATAAAAAAGTTAAAATTAATGGGTATGCGTTAACGTTTGCTAAGCTTAATAAATTTATTAAACAATTAGACTCTTCAATTTTTTTAAATAAAAAAGTAAAGTTGGTGAATCATGTTACAAAAACAATAAAACCTTCAGGGAAAAGAGTAGAAGAGTTTTTTATTGAATCTGAGGTGGTGAGCTTTTGAAGTTATTAATGATATTAGCACCTCTTGCATTGATGGGAGTGGGACTTTCTGACTTGTATGAATCTTGGCAAAAAAAAGAAGAGTCAATTAAGTCTGAGTTGTCAAAAATTCCAGCACTAGAAAAAGAAAACAATGAAATAGAAAAAGCAATTCAAAAAATAAAAGAAGTAAGATCGAATGTTAAAGATTTTAAAAGTAAAGTAGATAAGTCTAAAGAAGATTTAGAAAAAGTCGGAAAGTTTATACCACCAATAAGTAGTAGGACGGCTATTTTAGATGAGCTTTCAAGAGTTGCACGTAGTTTAAATATAAAAAACATTTCATTTAAGCCTAAATATGAAAAAGAAAACCATGGAGGCTTATATATAACTAACGGTATAGAATTTGAAGGTAGAGGAACTTATCTTCAGTTTTTGGTGTTTTTTGAAAAGATGAAAAAACCAGATAGAATTTTTAACGTTAGCTCGGTTGAGGTAACTTCAAGTTCTATTATTAATAAGAGTAAGCACGTGATTGTAGACTTTAAAACAATTATTGAAACTTTTCATTATAATAAAGATCATGAAGTGAAGAAGAAAAAAGGTGGTAAAGGATGAAAATTTTAATACTACTGCTTTTTGTTTCTATAACATCTTTTTCTCAAACAGAAGTTTTCGAAGAGATACTAAATCTAGAAAACCCATATGATTTGAGAGATCCATTTAAATCTCCAGAGTTAGGCGACGGTGAATCTAAAGTTAAGAAAAAATCTAGATTTGAAGGAGGGGTTTTTACTAACGAAATACCTGGAAATCATATACCTCTTGAAAAACTTGTCGTTCATGCCATTGTCTATTCAAAGACCAACAAAAAGGCCCTAGTAAAAGAAAAGGGAGGAAGATCTAAGAGAATGTTCGTTCTAAGAGAAGGAATGAAGATAAAAAGACAGGATATTGTTTTAAAACAGATCTTACCTAAGGCACTTTTATTTGTTGAGGAAATCACTAATGTATACGGCCAGCCTGAATACGTTGAATCGGTTATTCCTATTTTACAATAACTTTTATAAAATAAAATATACTCATTGATACTTAAGGAAGAGATCATGAAATCTATTATTTTATTTATCAGCTTAATTTCTTTTAATGTGTTTTCTGTTGAACAAATTACTAATATGCAATTTGTGCAAACAGGAGATGTCAGTCGATTAATCTTGGATACGACTGGGAATGTAGAAGTTATCAAAAGCGACAAGACGAATGAACAACAAATTATCTTAGATATTGAAGGAGCAAGCGCTAGATCAGACGTACTTAGACCGATTAATACGTCAGAGTTTTCTGGTGGAACAGTTTATGTTTCAGCTTATAAGCAAAGTGCCTCTAAAGTAAGAGTAGTTGTTCAGCTTAGAGATAATGTTGGTTCAAGAATAGAGAAAAATGGAAATCAGGTACAGCTATTAATAGAAAATCGATTTGGTGCCTTTAAGGATGGTGTGATTGATGGACCAGTTGCTCAAGCACCAGTTATCAATAATTATGATGATGGACTTGAAGAGAGAGGATTTGAAAGTACTGGTGCAGGTGCCCCGACTTACGATGTTATTACTAACCTCACTCAATCAGGAGAGAAGAGATATATTGGGAGTCCTATAACGATAAATGTTAGAAGTGTTCCACTTGCTGAGGTCATGAATTTAATCTCAGAAACTTCGGGGTTTAATATTGCAATGAGTGAGGAAGCGCTCAAGAGACCTCCGGTGACTATAAGTTTTACAAATGTTCCATGGGATGAAGCTTTAGATACAATTTTGAATTTAAACGATTTAGTGGCAAAAAAACATTCAAATGTCTTGCAAATTATAACGAAAAAGAAGTTCTTATCCGATGCTAAAAAGGTTCGAGATGAACAAGAAGCTCTAAAGACTGAAGAGCCAATGATGACAAAGGTTTTTTCAGTTAGTTTTTCTAAGCCAGCAGATATTCAAAAAAACATTGAGGCTTTTGTTGATAAGAAGAAGGGAAGTATTAGTGTTGATAAAAGAACTAATAAAATTATTGTAAAAGAGACTGCTGAAAATATTGCAAAGATGAAACAAGTTATCGATATTTTAGATGTTAGTAACCCACAAGTTTTAATAGAAGCAAGAATTGTTGAAATGATTGAAGGTGCTAAGAAAGAGTTTGGCTTTCAAAATGGTATTGAAGGTACATATACTGCTGATGGACGTAACGGGTTAACAGAAGACGCTCAAGGAGCACTCTTTGGATTCAATGGAGGTTCTTTTGTGAACCCTGATGGCACCGGAGGATTGTTATCAATAGGGTTAAGCTTGTTTGGGAAACTAACTAGGCTAGATGCTACATTGCAGTTATTAGAGGAAGAAAGTAAAGCTAAGATAATTTCTTCTCCAAAGCTTGTTACGCTCAATAAAAAAACAGCTACAATCTCAACACAAGATCAAAGGTCACAAACTGTAACAACAGGTACTGGAGATGATATCCAGACAAGTTATGAACCAATAACAGCAGACTTGAGTCTAAATGTAACTCCAACAATAGCGAATGATGGATCAATTGAACTAGATATTGACTTAAAGAAAGAGAGCTTCATTGAACAAGGTACTGGGCAAATAAATGGTCCTCCGCCTAACAAAAGTAATAATAACTTAAAGACCTCTGTAGTAGTAGATAATGGTTCTACAATTGTCATCGGTGGGATTTATCAGACAACTGAATCGCAAGTAAAAAGAGGTGTGCCACTTTTGAGAAAGATTCCACTTATAGGTTGGCTTTTTTCAAATGGACATAGACCTATAAAATCTCGAACAGAATTAATGATTTTTCTCACACCAAGAATAATTAATCAAAAAGATTCAAATTACGCAAAAGTGATCGACTAATAGATATGAGTTCAAACAACGTCCTACTTTCAAAATACTTGAATCAATATCAAAAAGATCCAACAAGTAGAGTATTTGCTCCACTAGCAGAGAGCTATAGAAAAGCAGGAATGTTAAAAGAAGCGATAGAAGTATTAAAAGAAGGAATTACCAATCATAAAGATTATCAACTTGGATATATTGTTTTAGCCAATTGTTATTTTGACCAAGAAGAATATATTAAGGCTTATAATTTATTAAAGCCATTTGTGAGTTCATCTCCTGATAATTTAAAAATGCAGAGCTTGTATGGAGAGACTTGCTATAAATTAAAAAAGCATGCAGAAGCATTAACTTCTTATAAGTATATTCTTTTTATAAATCCAGCAGATATTAAGGCCCAAGAGAGAACTTTTGAATTGGAGAGTAAATTATATTCCGAAAAGAAATATTCCCACTCTATCAATGATGTAGAAGAAAAAATTAATCAGCCTGAAGATTGGAGTGAGAAAAAAATAATTTCTGAACTAGAAAACCTTGATGTGAATTTAGAAGATGCTGATATGTGGAGTATGGAAAAATCTAATAATACTACTCCGAGTTTAGGTATGAGTAACCAGGAAGAGATTGATATTAGTGAAGATATAGACATAGAGGCTGTTAAGAAAGGCTTTGAAATTGACGAACCAGAGGCACTTGAAAGTAGCGATGATGAATCTCCTATTATGACTCATACGATGGTTGATATTTATATGTCACAAAAGCATTATGATAAGGCCCTCGATTTATTAGAGAAAATCTTAGAGTCTGATCCTAATGATGAGAAATCTATAAAGAAGAAAAAGCGAATTGAAAAACAACTTTACGGACATATTACAGATGATAAAGCTTTAGAGAGAAAGTTTATGCAGTTTAGAACTCGAATCAAAGAAAGAGCATCAGAAATATTAGAGAAGTTTTCCTTAACTTAGTTGAAATTGTTTGTTAAATCATGACTTATGAAAATCAAAATAATTAATGGTCCAAACCTTAATCTATTAGAATTTAGAGATAGTATTTATGGAAAGAAATCTTTAAAAGAGATTCAAGATTATACAGTAGAGACGCTGGGGAAAAAGGTGGAAATTGATTGGTTTCAATCCAATTCAGAATCAGAAATCATTAATGAGATTCAGTCGTTAATTGGAGCCGAATATGAAGGGCTTGTTATAAATCCTGCAGGTTATTCACATACCAGTGTCAGCATTCGAGATGCGTTAGAATTAACAAAAATTCCAGTATTTGAAGTCCATCTCACAAATACTCATGCTCGAGAAGACTTTAGAGGCTCAATGTTGACTGCTGGAGGAGCAAATTTCATAATGAGTGGATTAGGATTTAAGAGCTATTATTGGGCATGTAAAATGCTTATTGAGACGCAAAAGGATAGTTAAATGTATAAGACTTCAGATTTCAAAAAAAATTTAAAACTTCAAATAGATGGGAAACCTTTTGTCATCATAGATTTTCAACATACAAATCCTGGGAAAGGTTCAGCTTTTGTAAGAGCAAAACTTAAGAATTTAGAAACAGGACAGTTATTAGAAAAAACTTATAAGTCTGGTGTAGATACTTTTGAAAGACCTGATCTTGATGAAAGAGAGATGGAATTTACATACGCAGATGCGGATGGATTTAATTTTATGGATCAAAAAACTTTTGAATCTATAAATATTAATTTTGAGATTGTTGGAGACGCTAAATATTTCATGCAAGAAAGCATAAAAGTAGATGTTTTGTTTTACAATGAGAGACCCATCTCAATTGAGTTACCAAACTTTGTAAGCTTGAGAGTTTCAGAGACTGACCCTGGACTAAAAGGTGATACGGCTTCGGGTGGATTGAAGAAAGCAATTTTAGAAACAGGTTTACAGGTAAACGTGCCATTATTTATTAAGACTGACGAATTACTTAAAATTGATACAAGATCTAGAGAGTATGTAGAGAGAGTGAAGGGATAATGGATAAAAAAAAGATACAAGGATTAATTGATATAGCAAAAGAGAATGAAATAAATTCTCTAAGCTACGAAAAAGATGGAGAGAAAATCTCGGTCACTATTAATGCAACAGTGGCGACATCTTCTGCGGTCCCTTTAGCTGCTCAAAAAGTTGAAAGTCAGGAAGCAATGAATTTAAATGAAGGAGACTTTATTAAAGCACCTTTTGTAGGGACTTTTTATAATGCTCCAAGTCCAGGAGCAACTTCATATGTTAAAGTGGGAGACTCTGTATCTAAGGGAGATACTCTTTGCATTTTAGAAGCAATGAAAATTATGAATGAAATTGAAGCGGAAGCTAGCGGGGTCATAAAAAAGATTTTAGTAGAAAATGAAAGCTTCGTTGAATTTGGCCAAAACTTATTTGAAATAACACCATCATAAAATGGAAATAAAAAAAGTTCTTATTGCTAATAGAGGGGAAATAGCCATTAGAGTTATAAGAACCTGTAAAGAGCTCGGCATTGAAACTGTGAGTATTCACTCAACCATTGATGAAAATTCATTACATGTAAAAATGGCGGATGAGTCCGTTTGTGTCGGTCCTGCCCAAGCATTGAAGAGTTATTTAAATCCTCAAGCAGTCTTGTCTGCTGTAGAAATTACAGGAGCTGATTCTATCCATCCAGGTTATGGATTTTTATCTGAAAACTCTGAGTTTGCAAAAATGTGCAATGATTGCTCTTTAAATTTTATTGGCCCTAGTCCTGAGATAATAAAATCAATGGGAAGTAAAATTGAATCTAAAGAGATAGCAAGGAAAGCAGGAGTTTCTACACTTGAATCAATTATTCTAGATGGACTAAGCCATAAAGACATAATTAAAAAAATTAATTCCTTAGGACTACCTGTTTTAATTAAGGCCTCTAGTGGCGGAGGTGGACGAGGTATGGAGGTTATTCGAGACCTAGAAAACCTTGATAAGAAAATTAAGAAATTAGAATCAGAAGCTCAATCGTTTTTTGGAGACGGAACTCTTTTTATTGAAAAATTTATTGAACGGCCTAGGCATATAGAAGTTCAAATTGCAGGGGATAACTTTGGGAGCATCATTCATCTAGGTGAAAGAGATTGTACTATTCAAAGAAATTATCAAAAAGTTTTAGAAGAATCTCCTTCTATGGTTTTAAGTGAAAAACTAAGGCAAGAGATTTGTCAGTCAGCGGTTAAAATAGCAGGAGCTGTAAATTATAACTCTGTTGGTACAGTAGAGTTTCTATTTGATCTTGATAGTAACAAGTTTTACTTCATAGAGATGAATACAAGAATTCAAGTTGAACATCCGGTTACTGAAATGGTTACTGGAATAGATTTGATCGAACTTCAATTAATGATTGCTCAAAATAAAAAAATTAAGTTCAAGCAAGAAGATATAAAATTTAGTGGGCATGCAATTGAATGTAGAATTAATGCTGAGGACTCAAAGACCTTTTTACCTTCTCCTGGACAAATTGATCATTATCATAGACCAGGTGGCTTAGGTGTTCGAGTAGATGACTATATTTATACGGGATATAAAGTAAGTCCATTTTATGACTCAATGGTTTCTAAGATTATTTGTCATGATCAAACAAGAGATAGATGTGTTGGTCGTATGAAAAGAGCAATTAATGAAACGATTATTGGAGGAATTTCAACAAATTTAGAAATGCATTCAATGATTCTAAATAATAAAGAATTTCTATCAAATAAGTACTCTACTAATTTTCTAAAGAATTTATAAACCCCTAATTTTCCATAAGATTGATATAATAAAAGTAGTATGAAAAACGAATACTTAGACTCATTAATCCAAGAGATTGAACAGGCTGTCCATTCCAGAAATATAGAGAAAGTTCAAATTGGAATTGAAAATATCTTAAAGTACTCAAAAGAATATAGAAATTATCCGGAAGTTAAAATCGATTTTAATTTAGTGGGAACACCAAAGATAAGATCTATTCACAAGGTCTATGAATTACTAAAAAACCTAAATGAAGAGAACTTAGAGGAAATATGGGAAAAGTGTTCAGATTTTTTTGAGATAGATATAAGTAGTGCTGACTTAGAATTTATAGAAAAGAAAGTAAAAAAATTGGAATCACTGACTAATTATAAGAGAAAAAGAACTACAAAATTATTGAAAATTTTAACTGGACTTGAGTTAGAAAAAAAGCATCAATTTGGAGGATATGGTAAGAAGTTTTACAAAGACCTCGCTGAAATCCTTATTAACGGCTTTAAAGATTCAGACTCTATTTTTAATATATTAAAAAACGAACGATCTTTAGAAAGTATTCTTTCTGGATATAAGAGAGAAAATAGAACAAAGTGAAAGAAAGAAAAGCAATTTCTATTATAGTGATAATCCTGGTTATTTTAGGGGTTCTTTATAATGTTATTTCAAATGTGATATCTAGCCCATATTTTAACGCTTATTTGAGGCATAAAATTATCAACTCTATTAACTCGGATGAAGTTAAAAAGATAGACTTCAAGTCAGTTAAAGTTATAGGGTTCCCATTTATACTTGGTGTCGAAGATGTAGAATTAAAATTTCAAAATAAAGATTTGAAAGTGGATTTGTTTTCACAAGAGTTGGGTGTAAGTTTTGGTTTTTTTTCAAATTATCACAAGGAAAGTTATAATATTTCCGAGATCAGTTTAAAAAACGCCATTTTAAAAATCGAAGACTTGAAAAATAAAGAAAATAAAGAAAATAAAGAAAATAAAGAAAAAAAGTTAAATTGGAAAAAAGAGTTAGCAAAACATGTGAATGGAATAAGACTGAGCCATAATGTTTACCTTTATGGACTTCATTTAGAAAATACAAAGATAGAGTTGATGGATGATCAACATTTGTTGGCTCGAGACCTTTCAGTGGAGTCAAGACGACAGAGAATCTACTATGATGTTGAACTAGAAGATATAAAAGTTAAGGGCCAAGAAAAAATAAATTATCTTAAAACTTCAGGGAAACTTACATTAAACACTCTAGAGGTTAACAACCTTGCAGTCAGAAAAGACTTTAGTAAATTGAAAATGTCTGGGAAGGTAAAAGATGTTTTTAGCGAAAAATCGGCTGTTGATTTTAATATAGTAGGAAACGTATTAGTTGATGAAATTTTAGGAAAAAAAGATATTGCAAACCATAATCTTTCAGGATTAATGAAGTTTAATGCTAAAGCACAGGGGTTAATAGATAATCCAAAAGTTAAAGTTGAACTAATTTTAGAAGAAACAATTTCAAAATACCTTAATACAAAAAAAGCATATCTAGATATAGAAGTGATAAATAAAGTTGTTTATGTTCAAAAGGCCCTCTTGAAAAATCTTGAAGGAGAGGTTTCAACCAATGAAAGACAAAAAATATATGATATAAATACAGACGAAGTTTTTCCAGATAATATTGTGTTGAAATTAAAGAGAATGCCTTTGAAGAGTGCCTTGGAGTCTATTCCTGATGTTAGGGATAAACTTGATGGTATGGTCGATGGAGTTTTACAACTAGGTGTAAAGTCAGAGGGAGTGAAAGTAAAAATTTTAAAAGGAAACTTTTATGATCTTAGCCTAAATGTTGATGGTGAGATATTGAAAGTTAAAAAGATTTATTTATTAAATACTCTATTTGATTATAACTTTGATAAGGAAAAATTAATTATAAATGGATCAGTGGATCAAGGAGCGGGACTTTCTAAAGTTAGAGGCTCTTTGGCTCCTAAGAAAATTAATATAAAAGTTAATGACTTAGCACTAAACTTGAATGACTTTTATCATATACTAGACTTTCCTATTAAAGGGACTTCACAAATAAACGTGTTTGTAAGAGGGACAACTGATGGCCCAATTATTGAACTAGAGACAGCTTCCAAGAAACTGGAGTTTGCTGATTTTTTTCTTGGCAATAATACTGGAAATATAAATATTGATCTTGAGAGAAACAAGTTAGAATTTCCGGAAATTAAAGGCTTTGTAGGGAAAGGAGCTTATAAGGGTAATGCAGAAATAAACCTTTTAAATAACTCTGTTTTGGGTCAATTCAACCTCAATGATTTTAGTGTTAAGGAGTTAAGAAAATCACATGCCCCTGTTTTGGAAGCTGTGCCGGAATATTATTGGGACTATACGACAGGGAAGGTAAGTGGAAAGTATAATTTTTCAGGAAAGTTAGATCTAGAAAAATTAATAGTAGAAGGGAAGTATAGATCAAAGAGTTTGAAGTTTTTCTTTCAAGATTTTGATGATGTAAAAGCACAGCTTTTGTTTAAGAATTTAGATTTGACTGTAGACAAGGTAGAAGCAATTACTGGAAAAGCTAAAATTATAGGAGGGATGAAGTATTTAGACAGAACAAATAACTTCTCTTTTGATTTTAAAGCTAAGAATTTCACGACAAAAGACTTAACTTTTTATAATAACTTAAACAGTGGTTTTTTCTCTAGAATAGACTTTGTAATTAATGGTAGCTTTGATGACTTTAATAATGGTTATGAGCTTGATCTGAAGTTAGCAAACTCAAAGATGTTGTCTAAGCCTTTTGCAGACTCTCTTCTAGCTCTAAAGTATAAGAATGGGGTCTATAATTATAATTTAAACTTTGCAGAAGAACTTATTAAATCATCTGGCGAGATCTTTGAAAATGGTGGAGGGAAAAACTCCAAGGTAGAAGTTTTTACTAATGTTAAAAATTGGCATCCTATTTTTAATTTATTTGCAACATACGATATTAGCTACCCTTTTCTTGAAGGAAATTTTAAATCCAGCCATGTGATGATGTTTGATTATACTGATCCTAATTTCTTTGACTTAGATAGTGACGTTCAAACTTTAACTTTTAGTCATAGAGATATTAATTACTTATTAAAGGAACCTGGGAAAATTAAAATAAAAGATGGTCTAATTGAACGATGGTCCTTCATTTTACAAGATGATTTTTTACCATTTTTAGAATCCACCGGTGAGGGGGGATATAAGAATGGATATAAGATTACAAATAATGCAAAGGTGAATCTCAATAAGGTTTCCAAAATCTTAAACAGTGATTTAGATTTTTCTGGGACAATGAATGTTACAAATTGGTTAAAGGGTAAGAAACTGAAATATTCAATGAATACAGATATTGAATCAGAGCGTTTTAACTGTGGGAATATTTCATGGCCTGATAGTATAAAAAACGCAGAATTAAAGATAAATTTAAGGGATGAAAAACTCACTATTGAGAAGTTTCAAAGTGACTTTGGGGAAGGAAATATTAGTTTAAATGGTATTGTAAATATTGGATATGAAATTAGTCCGAATCTTGAATTAAGATTTAACAACTCTAGAGTAAATATTAATGAGAAAAGTTATGTCATTTTAAATGGAAAGACAGGAATTGTTTCTAAAAAGCGACCATTTATAATGAGTGGTAGGGTTGACGTCGAAGGAGGAGCAATATTTGATGAGTTCGAAAAATTCATTGACGAAGAAAGTGATATTATTGCTCAGAAAATAAAGTTTTTACCACAAGATGTTAAAGAACTAGAGCCTTCCTGGTTCCAGTTGAGCATAGATAGCGCTATAGAAAAGCCAATTCATATAAAAAATTCGGTAGCAGAGAAGTATTTATTAGGAAACTTTAGAATAACTGGGACTGAAGTTGATCCAGTCCTGGAAGGTAGAGTAGAGGCTGATAAATCCAAGAAAAACGTTGTCTTTTTAAATAATAATGAAATTTTAACAAATAAACTTGTATTGCAATTTGATAGTGAGAACAGTTATACAAATCCCAATATTGAATACGAAGGGGAAACATTAATTTCTGATTATAAAATATTCATTTCTTCTTATGGGCAATTCGAAGATTTAAATTTTGATTTTAAATCTGAACCATTCCAAGAGAGAGCGAGTATTTTATCACTCATTGCCTTTGGCTATGCTGACGATAGTACAACAAAAGATTTAAGTGATGATCAAAGAGAAAATATTGCTTCGGCTGGAGTTGGGAGTTTTATTTTTAATACTTTAAAAATTAATGAAACGTTAAAGAAGACATTAGGGCTAAGTCTAAACTTAGACACACAATTTATCGATTCAACAGAGTCTTATTTGGAAGGAAGATCTCAGGGGGGCGCTTCGGGCTCTAATGTAGAAACAGCAACGAATATCAAAATCAGTAGAAAATTAAGCGATAGAATAAAGATAGATCTTTCACAAACTGTTTTAGGAGATTCCGGCCAAGCAAATAAAGTAGATATTGATTATCAATTAGGAGAGAATATAGCCCTGGAAGCTATTTATGAATCTCAAGAATCTCAGGGTCAAACCGGAAACAAGACAAATTCTTTTGGTGCTGACTTAAAGTTTAGGTGGACCTTCGAATGAGGTGGTTATTAATAATCGTTGTTATGTTTATAAATGGAGCACATGCTTTTGAAATAAAAAGAGTAAGTGTTTATTGTGACGGACAAAAATCTTGTTCATATTATGAGAAGAATAAAGGTGAGTTGATAAAGAAATATTCGTCTTTTGAAGATTTCATGTCTGTATTTAAATTATACTTTAGTAAAAACAATTATAGGAACTTCCAATACAAAATTATTAAAAATGAATTAACTATATCTTTGAAAGAAAAAAAGAGAGTTAGAGGTTTAAAGATAAGTGGGACTAATAGCAGTCTTAAGAAAAAACTCTTAAGAAAGGTCGAACTGAAAGAGAAGGACTATTACAATCTTTCCTTGCTTCAAAAATCAATTGTTAAAATAAAAAAAGAATTGATCTCTAAAGGCTATGAAGAGGCTGAGGTAAATTATGATCTAAAAGAACAAGAACAAACTGTAGATATCGATGTAGTTGTTGATTTAAGGCAGTTAAGAAAAGTTTCAGGAGTGATTATTAGGTGTAATGAAAAAGTAAATGACTTTGTTATGTCGATCATTAAACCAATAGAACATAAGGCCTTTAATAGAGAGTTGTTTTCTAAATATAGAGATGAAGTTGAAGAAGGTTTAACATCTCAAGGATATTACTTTGCTAGGCCTGTCTTTAAGCAACTAAAAAACAGTTCCAGCTTTATGTTAGAGTGTGGAAGTCTAAAGCGGGTTGCATTGCAAGTTTCTGATGAAGGTGGCGAATTTGATAAGAAGAAGATGTATCTAAACCTTAGAAAGCATTTAAGAAATAGTGGAAGAGGATTTTCAGAAAATTTGATTAGGAAAGTGATTTCTGAAGCCTTGGAAAAAGAAGGGTATTCGAATAGGGAATTTACACTCGAGAGAGAAGTCGACTTTGAAGATAAAGATTTAGAACATATTAAAATATTTTTAAAAAAGGGAGAAAAACTTAAAATAGCGGATTTAAGTTTTAAGGGGAATAGGTTTCACTCAGATAGAGTCTTGCGTAATTTATTTTTTGAATCAAAGTCTTTGCTGATCTCAGAAAATCTGTGGGATGAATCATATTTTAAAAGTTATCTGAAAATTTTAAGAAATCACTATATTAAATCAGGTTTTTTAACACCTAGGGTTAAAATAATTACAAATAAGAAAAAAGCCGAGATTGCTTACAGTATCGAAGAAGGGGTGCGAACCAGGGTGAGAAGTTTTCTTGTGAAAGATGAAAACAAGAATACTTTGGGAGACTTTTTTAAGTTTTATAAATATGAAAAGAATCAGATTTTTAACCCACTGGTTTTTGGTAAGGCCCTAAAAGACTTTAAAAAGAATCTTCTTGATCAGGGTTATTATTATTCAGTTTTAGAAAGTAGTGAAAAAGAAGTCGTAACCTTTAATCCTAATAATTCTTTAGTTGATATTAAGATGAATTTTAATGTTGGAGAAAAAATTGTTCTAAGAAAATTTACATATATAGGTTTAGTTGCAACTAAAAAGGTAATGTTGGAGAAAACTCTTAGTGATTTGAAAAATCAGACCCTAACACCTGCTTTGATAAAGAGGATAAGAAGAAGGGTTGGGAATCTAAACTTATTTAAAAATTATAAAGTGAATGTCCTGTTAGCTGAAGATAAGAAAAATGTTGATATTGTTATTAACCTTGAAGAGAAGAAATATGGTTTGTTGGAATTGTCACCGGGTTATAGAACAGACTTGGGTTTAAAATTGTCTAGTAGGTTTTTGAGAGAAAATATAATGGGGTTGGGGCAAATTTTAGATGTTGGAGTCAGGTCCAATTATCGATTGGACTTAAGCAATTTAGCTCTATATAGGCAACAAGTTCAAATAAATAATAATGTCAGTCCTGCTGTTAAGGTAAAGCCTAAGAAGTTTCTTGAGTATGAATTAAAAGCTGCATATACCTATCCATACTTTCTGGGGACAAATTGGGATAATTTCTCAAGTTTAAGTTTTACTAAGTCGAGGCTATTTAGTTTTGATGCCAATATTTTTAGAGTTTCCAATGCCATAAAAAGAAATTTTACTCCTAATATAGCGTTCACTGGAACTTATCAGTTTGAATGGATTGAACAAGAAAATTCTACTCAATACTTTTCGGGCTTTACTAAGGATGGAAAGTCTAGGATTGGAAGTGTTATTCCAAGTTTGATTTTTGATTATAGAGATAATCCCATTTTTCCTAAAAAAGGGTTTCACGTTCAATTATCTTACGAGGTTTCAAAATCCTTTCTTGGCTCTGATGTTGGAGATAAAAACTGTAGCTTTACTAGTAGTATCCAATGTCGTCCCAAGATTAATTTTGGTAAATTAGTCACACGTTCTAGATTTTATTATCCGATAACGAAAAAGTTTTATTTGGCTAGTTCTCTCGCGTTTGGGTATGAAAAAAACTGGGCAAATGATATTAAGAAAGATTCATCTGGAAACACGGTGGTTGATGGTTTTGGTAATACTGAAATGGAAGGTTTTATTCCTACTATTAAGGGGTTTCGATTAAGTGGAGTTGATCTTGTTAGGGGTTATAGTGAGCGTGAAATAAATTTGGTAAATCTAAATCAAGATATTGAAGAGTTAACTATTTCAGGAAGTGCCTATATGACCAATTTAAAAATTGAACCACGTTATGCTTTCACTGAAGCCATTACGGCAGCTTTGTTCTTTGATGCTGGTAGTATTCAACTAGATAGTTTCAGACCACTAAATCTCAGGACAGCTGTTGGTATTTCTTTGAAGTATCTGACTCCTGTTGGGACAATAGATCTGGATTATGGGATTAAGCTAAAGCGGAAAACAACGACCTATGGAAAGGAATCACCCGGAGAGTTCCGTTTAAGCATTGGCTTCTTTTAAGCCCTGCGTCATTGGTGTTAATAAATTGACTTAGATGGCCAATACGTTTATATATTCATAACTTAGATTTAAATTTATTGAGGTTATTTATGTTTACTCAAAACACTACACATTCAACTATTAAAGAAGCCAGCGAAAACGCTAAATGGGTTCATATAGATGCACAAAATCAGGTGGTAGGAAGACTTGCTACTCAAATTGCTGACATACTAAGAGGTAAAAATAGTCCAAACTATTCACCTAACTTAGATTGTGGTGATTTTGTTGTTGTTACTAACTGTGAAAAACTTAGATTTACTGGAAATAAGTTAGATAAGAAGACTTATTTTTGGCACACTGGTTATATTGGTGGAATCAAAAAAAGAACTGCTAAAGATCAGATGGAAAGAAAGCCTGAAGAAGTTTTAAGACTTGCTGTTAAAGGTATGGTTGGAAAAAATTCATTAGGTAGAAAGCAAATGAAAAAATTAAGATTGTTTGCAGGATCAGAGCACACGCATGCTGCTCAAGAACCTCAGGCTTTTGAATTAGAAGATAGATATAATAAAAATAAATAGGAATTAAAATATGAGCGCTGTTACAAAAACTTATCTTACAAATACTGTTGGTAGAAGAAAATCTTCTATTGCTAGAGTTTATGTTAAGGAAGGATCTGGAAAGATCACTATTAATAAAAGAGAATTTGTTAATTATTTTCCAAAAGCAACAAGTAGATATGTTGTGAATCAGCCAATTAATCTTTTAGAACTATCTGGAAAATACGATATCAATGTAAATGTTAAAGGTGGCGGATCTACTGGTCAGGCCGGAGCAATTAGACTTGGTATTGCTAGAGCATTAGAAAAAATTAATCCTGAAAATAGAGGCGAGCTTAAAAAAGCAGGATTTTTAACTAGAGATGCTAGAAAAGTTGAGAGAAAGAAATACGGACTTGCTGGAGCTCGTAAATCATTTCAATTCTCTAAGAGATAGAACTTACAATCTTCGCACACTGGATATACTAATATGGCTAAAGAGAGTTATATTCATCTAAAAGGTGTGCGAGTCAATAATTTAAAAAATCTAAATTTAAAGATTCCTATAGGGAAGATAACTTGTTTTGCAGGCCCTTCAGGTTCCGGGAAAACGTCCTTAGCGTTTCATACTTTGCTTGCTGAATCAAAGCGACGGCTGATGAATTGCTACCCAAATAACTTAAGTTTTTTTAGCTCTAAGCCATCAAGTGTTGAAGTTGATAAGTTATCACCCGTTTTACCTGTATTTGGATTACAGCAGATTAATCCAGTAAAAGGGGCGAGGGCAACTGTTAGCGATAGTCTTGGGATGACACACTTAATCCAGTCACTCTTTTATCAAATGGCACATGAATATTGCCCGAAGCATAGTGTTGAACTGAAGAGTTGTTCTTTAGCAGAACAATTTTCTAAAAAAACGAAACTGAAAGATGATGAGAAGATTCATTTTTTTATTTCGAAAAAAGACTTCATTGAAAAAGTAGGGAGATCAATTCTTCCTCCAAGGAGTTGTGATGTAGATGGGGATATTCATTCTTTTGATGTTCAGGATCCATTTTTTGAAATTTTAAGAATTAAAGGGAAATCAATATCAAAGCTAGATTCTCTAGGTTATGAAATAGAAACTCTTTATTATTCTAAGGAAGGTAAGAAATTAAAGTCATTTAAGGTTATCTCCAATAAGACATGTCCAAAGTGTGACTTTGAAGGGCAATTATTTAAATCCGAAAACTTCTTTTCTCCATTTAACGCTCTAGGTGCTTGTTCAGCATGCAAGGGCTTTGGAGCAACATTAGAGATCACAAAAAGAAAACTTGCTGATTTTGATAAAAGTATAAATGAAGGCGGTGTTACATTATTTAGATTGAAGCGATATGAACCTTTGGAAGTTAAATTTATTAAGGCCGCAAAGAAGAAAAAGATTAGTATTAGTAAAAATATTTCTGATCTTGGAGATGATTTTTGGGAGCTTTTATACAAGGGTAGTGGTGATTGGGTAGGGTTTGATAAGATTGAAGCTTACTTAAATCGAAAAAGATATAAACCTGGTGTAAGAGTAATTTTAAGAAAACTTCAGGTTGAAGTGAATTGCGAAAAATGTGAGATGGTCAGGATAGAAAACACTTACTTTCATTACAAAGTTGCAGGTTCTACGATTAAAGATTTTCATAATTATTCACTAGATGAATGTTTAAAGAAAATTGGAACACTTAAAGGGCAATCTAACTCTTCAAAACTAATTATAAAGAGAGTACAAACGATTTTAAAGACAGCAGTTGATATCGGCTTAGGACACTTATTATTGCTTAGAAAAAGTAAAAGTTTATCAGCTGGAGAGTATCAAAGAATTCAATTAGTGAAGTTTTTATCATTTGATGGGACTGGATCTCTTTTTGTTTTTGATGAACCTAGTATAGGGCTAGATGAAACTCAACAGAAAAAATTAATTGAAGGACTCAAAGCTATTAAGGCTCAAGGCAATACAGTTGTTGTAGTTGAACATTCTGAAATCATAAAAAAAAGTGCTGATCATCTTATCCTACTTGGACCAGGAGCTGGACCTCTTGGAGGAGAGATTACTCATGTAGGCAAGTACAAGCCTGTTAGAAAATTTAAAGCAAAAAAAGTAGAAAAAAATAAAACAAGTGATTTTTATCAATGTAAAAACACTGAAGTATATAAGAAGAAATATAGCGGATTTAAAATAGCCAACTCATCGTTTAACTTAGTTAGAGGACCGACTGGTTCAGGAAAATCTCTAATCATAAAAAATATTTTCGCTAATGAACTTTATAAAGAAATACATTCCGAAAATCTCTTAAATAATCCATTTAATATTTCTATTATAAAAAGTCTTCCTAAAAACCTGCCTTCAGATATTTTATTAATTGATGCGAACCTAACTAGATTTACAGGAAGGTCATCAGTTGGGAGTTTAACTGATTTATCAAACGTGGTTAGAAAGTATTATTCAAATTTAGAAATATCTAAAATTATGGGGCTCCAGACAGGACACTTTTCTTCCAACTCAAAATTGGGACAATGTGAGACTTGTGGAGGGAGTGGCTTTGAGTTAATTGAAATGCCTTATTTAGATGATATCAAAATGAAGTGTGACGACTGTGAAGGTAAGGGACTTAAGCTTGAGTTTGCTGAAATTACAGATGGTGAACAAACGATTTTTGAAGCTCTTGCTAACCCTATGGGATTAATTTTAGATAGAATTCCTTTGACTCCGAAATTTAAAAGTATTTATGAATACTTCAAAAAACTTAACCTTGATTATCTCTCTCTTGATAGGAAGGTTGGGAGTTTATCGGGTGGGGAAAAGCAGAGAATATATTTGCTCTCAAAATTGATTGGGAATAAAAAGAATCAGGTAATTATCTTGGAAAACTTATCTTTTGGGCTCTCAAGCTTAGAGATTCACAAAGTTGGGCAATTTATCAAAGATTTATCCTTACTAGGATCAACTATTATCTTGTTAGATCACAATAAAGAATTCTTGTTTTTTGCTGACTATGAAATCTCTTTTAATAGTCAGGGAAAGATAGAGACAAGTTTTCTTGGGTGAATTATTCTAGTAACAAGAAAAAGCACATATAAACTAGGTATATTTATGAGTAATGATAATTCAATAAGCATGCGTTATGACAATCCAAAAGATTTAACGGCTAAGATTCCATCTGAATGCGTCGTCATCCCAATAATGAACACTCCCATCTATCCAGGAATGATTGCTCCTGTTGTGATGTCTGAAGATAAATATACTTCAGAGCTAGATGATTACGTTTCTAAAGTCGGCTATATAACTTTGAATCTTGTTAAATATAGAGAAGATGAATTAATTAAAGACGACGATATTGATGGTGAAGAATTCGACGATGGAGACTTTAATCCAGAGTTAGATTTTAATACAGATGTGTTTTCTGATGATGATAATTCTGAAGTAAAATCTAAAGATTTATATAAAGTTGGAGTAATCTGTAAAGTTGTAAAAAAAGTGAAGCTTCCAGATGGATCAGTAAATTTATTAGTTCATGGATTAAAAAGATATAGAGCTACTAAGTTTATGGATACATCATCATTAATTTTAGCAAAGACAGAAGTTTATGATGATATTTTTAATCAAGATGAAGAATTAGATGCTTATACGAGATCTGTCATTAATCAGGTAAAAAAACTTAGTGAGATAAATCCTTATTTTAATGAAGAGATGAAATTGGCAATGCTAAATTCTCCATCACCGGGAGCTCTGGCTGACCTTGTTGCATTTTCTTTATCGTTAGATGTACTTGAGGCTCAAGACTTCCTTGAGACCTTAGTAGTAAAGAAAAGATTTGCAAAACTTTTAGTTTATTTACGAAGAGAAAAAGATGTTGCTGATATTCAGAAAAAAATTACTGATGAAGTAAATGATAAAGTGAATAAATACCAAAGAGAATATTATCTTAAAGAGCAATTAAAAATTATTAGGGGAGAGCTTGGATTAGATGATGATGAGAAAACAAAAGAAGCAAAGAGGATCCAAGAAGAATTAGAAACTAGAGATATTCCAGAAGAGGTTGTTAAAATAGCGAAAGAAGAACTTGAGCGTCTTGAATCAATTCCGGAAACTTCTCCTGAGTATACGGTGACGAGAACATATTTAAATTGGATAGTAGATCTCCCATGGGATAAGACTGAAGAAAAAGATATAGATATAGAAGAAGCTGAAAAGATATTAAATTCTGATCATTATGGATTAGAAAAAGCAAAGCAGAGAATTTTAGAGTTTTTAGCTGTTAGAAAAGTTAAATCAGATTATGATGGAACTATTTTATGTCTAGCTGGTCCTCCAGGGGTTGGTAAGACTTCTATGGGGCAGAGTATTGCTAAAGCATTAGGTCGAAAGTTTTACCGCTTCTCGCTTGGTGGTATGAGAGATGAGGCCGAGATCAAGGGGCATAGAAAAACATATGTAGGAGCAATGCCTGGGAAGCTATTACAAGCACTTAAAAGAGTAGAAGTTAATAATCCTGTCTTGATGTTAGATGAAATAGATAAGCTTGGGCAGTCTTACCAAGGTGACCCGGCTTCAGCTTTATTAGAAGTCTTAGACCCAGAACAAAATAAAACATTTATTGATAACTATTTAGATCTTCCTTTTGATTTATCAAAAGTTCTCTTTATTGCAACTGCAAATTATGTAGGAGAAATTCCAGAGGCCTTGCTTGATAGGATGGAGTTGATTACTTTAAGTGGCTACACTTTAGAAGAAAAAGTGATAATTGCTAATAAGTGGGTAATTCCGAAGCAATTAAAAAAGCATGGTCTTAAAAAAGAAGAGTTCCAATTAAAAACCACTATAATTAAACAGTTAATTCACGATTACGCCAGAGAAGCAGGCGTTAGAAGTTTAGAACAAGTGGTTGCAAAGTTATGTAGAGTAGCTGTTTTAGAAAAAGTAAAAAGAAAATCAAAGAAAATTAAAAAGTTTAGCCCTGAAATTAAAGACCTCGAAGGATATCTTGGCCCTAAAAGGTTTCAAAGTGAAAAGCTAGAAAAGGCTTTAAGTCCTGGTGTAGTCACAGGACTTGCTTGGACTGCTTATGGTGGAGATATATTGCATGTAGAATCAATTCCTTTGTTAGGAAAAGGGTTTAAACTAACAGGCCAGCTTGGTGATGTTATGAACGAATCTGCAAGTCTAGCTTATAGTTATGTGAAGTCCTTATTACAAGGAACTGAAGAGAGCAAAGTGAAGTCCAAAAAGGTTCAAGTAGAAGATGAAGAAGGAGCTGACTTTTTAGCAAATCATGAAGTCCACTTACATCTACCGGCTGGAGCAACTCCTAAAGACGGTCCTAGTGCAGGGATTACTATGGCGCTTGCTCTGTATAGTCTTGCAAATAAGAAAAAAATTAGAAGTACTTTAGGCATGACCGGAGAGTTGAGTCTAACTGGAAAAGTGTTACCTGTTGGAGGGATTAAGGAAAAAGTTCTTGCAGCTAAAAGAGCCGGATTAAAAGAGATAATACTTCCATTTAGTAATGAAAAAGATTTAAAAGAAGTTCCTGAAAGACATAGGAAAGGTTTAAAGTTTTATCCAGTAAAGCACTTTGATGAAGTCTTGAAAATTGCATTCCCAAGAAAAAGAAAATAATGAACGCTAAAAAGTTTTTGGTTTTATTTCTTTTATTACCGATTGCTCATGCGAAATTTATTAAGATGAATGTTCAAAACAGTGCTTCAATTGAAAACGAAGCAATGACTTTAAAAACTCTTATAAAAAACGAGGGAGATGATACTTCTTTAGATATTTATCTAGAATTTCTTAATTTTAACAAAAAAATAAAAATGGCTGAAAAATTAGGTCCGAATGAATCAGTAGAAAAAGTGATCAAATTTACTAAAGAAGAGTTAGCTCTTAAAAGAGCTGGCGAATATTTATCACCATATAGAATTATTTATGATGATTTAAACCATGTCACTTACTCTTCTCCACAATTGTTGAAGTATGTACATCTAAGTAGCGGGATTTCTCCTGTTTCAATAATGATGAACTTAAAAAATAAAAAGATAAGTTTAACAGATAAACAAACGGTGAAGTTCAATATAAGAAATACAATTTCAACAGATGCTAAAGTGAAAAAGATAAATGTGTTTTCTACTAAAGAAATTGGAGTAAAATTAAATCAATCTAAGGATATAGATCTAGTAATAGCCTCAGGTGAAAGCAAAGAGTTTTCGATAGATCTTGAAAACCTTTTAGGAAGAGATAAATCTAATTATCAAGTCTTCATAACAGCAGAAGGTGAATATAAAGAAAGAATTTATTCAGCTTCGAATTTTTTCTTTGCTTCTATTGATGACTCTGGTGAAAGAGAAAAAGCTATGAATCCTTTTTTCTTGTTTTTATTTGTTGCAATAGCCGTATTAGGAGCAGGAGTGTTTTTTGGAAAAAATTCTAAAGCTTCTTAGTCCATCTCAACAACGTGTTTTACGTTTTCTCATTGTTGGTTTTGTTGTAACTATAATACACAATGGCCTTTATCTTGCGTTTTTTAGATTTTTAGAGATTAGTTCTACAGCAAGTAATTTTCTTGCATTCATTATCAGTGTTCAGTTTTCGTATTGGGGGCATCGCCTAATTACATTTAAGAAAAAAGAAGTTGTTTCAACCAAAGAATCCTTTGTTAAGTTTGTAACAACAGCTTTAATAAATTTAGGAATTAGCTCGATTGTGAGTTTTCTTTTAGTGGATAAAATGGAGTTTCATCCATATTATTTCATTGCGTTTAATGTATGTGTATTGCCGTTTATTTCATTTACATTAATGAAATTATGGGTTTTTAAAACACCTAGTAATTAAAATAATTTTGATAAGTTTTTCTAAAATTCGTCGTCTTCATACTCACTGATTAGAGCATGTTTAACTTTTCCAGCTGCAATTTCTCTGAGGGCTGTAACTACTTCTTTATTTTTAGTATGTAATACAGCTGATTCACCATCTCGTAATTGTCTAACTCTCTTTGCAGTTAAATGAACTAATTCATATCTGTTTTCAACTTTTTCTAAACAGTCTTCAATCGTAACTCTTGCCATAATTAAACCTCTAATCAAAAGATAATAAGTACTATTAAATAAAATTTTTTAAGATCTATGTCAAGTTATTTCAAGTAGATAGAGCGACTAAAGAAGTTATTGGCTTTGCAGCTAAGTAGATATGATTAGAGAGATTATAATTTTATCTAGGTGTGTCAAAAGACTGAAAGGTAACTCAGCAGCTTTGAACTATGAGTTTCACTTTAAGGGCGTATATAGAGGAGAAAAGATAAAGAAAATAATGGTTTTAGATAAGTTAAGTGCCGGAATGAGTATTGATCATGAATACTTATTGAAAATAAAATTTATTACCATTTCAGGAAATATTCTCTATGGAGAGCTACTAGAATATAAAAATCTCGATAATGTTTATGTCGATCTTTAAAGGCTTAAATACTTCAACTTGTTAGTCGCCATGGGATGAGATTTATAGTTCTTAATTCTCTTATGATAAATAGAATAGCTTCTTGAGTAAAAGAGCATAGACCAAGGTAAATCATTTTGAACAATCTCTTCCAGTTCTCGCATTAATTGTATTTTCCTATCATTATTAGGAGTAATTTTTAATTCTTCAAAAAGTTGATCGAACTTTGAATTTTTATAATAAGTAGAGTTAACTCCAGGAGGATGGTTTTTCGAACTTAAGAGTTGAAGAATGTTTTCACTATCTGGGTAATCAAGGTGCCAACCATCTAACCAAAATTCGAGTTTTCCTTTTCTGGCCTTTCTTAAGAAGCCTTCAAATGTATTTGTTTCAATTTTTAAATTAACACCAATTTTTTGTAATTGTGATTTTATAAATTCTGCTTGATGTAATGCCTCTGAAGCTGAACTTCTAGTATCTAGAGTAATTTCTGGAAGACCTTTGCCATTAGGGTATCCAGCTTGAGCTAATAAATTCTTGGCCTTTTCAGTGTTGAAATTAAACTTATTGAAATTTTCAGGACTATATCCAAAATTAGTAGGGTGATAAATTGAATTTGCAACCTTTGCCGTATTGTTAGTAAAAAGTTCAACATATTTTTCTCTGTTAATAGCATGAGAAAAAGCAAGGCGTAGATTTTTATTCTTTGAGAAGATTGAGTCACCCATGTTAAAAGAAAACCACCAATATGTTAAAGATGGAACTCTAATGAGTTTGAAGTCTTTTTTTGCCAGATCTTCTTTCAAATTCCCGTCTTTATTTAGAATTAGATTATAATGGCTCTTTCCTATACCGAAAAAATCGATCTTATTGTTTAAAAAGTTTAACCATCGTGTTTGAGATTCTTTCATAAATGGAAAATGAATGGTGCTCACTTTTGGGAGAGAAGTGTTATGATATTTGTCGTATTTTTTTAAAATAATTTTGTGAGATCTTTTAAAAGTATCAAGAGTAAACGGGCCTGTACCAACTTCAAAGTTTTCAAGTAAATTACTATTCTTTTTTAACAATTCAGCAGGGATGGGGACTGTAAAGGCCATTGCCATAGCATAAAGCATTTGAGGGTAAGGCTTTAATAGTTTGATACTAAAGGTGTGATCATCAAGAACTTTAATCCCAGAGATGGAATTATTTAAGAGTTGATCAACAGTCTTAGTTTCCTTTTTGAACTTATCTATTCCTTCAATTTTACCTTCAAATAACCAAAACCCTTGTCCTTTTAAAGGAGTGTAGGCAAGTCTTTTAATTTGAGTGACAAAGTCTTGTGCTTTGACTTTTCTAGTTTTATCCAAGTCAGGATGTGAATGATAAGTGATGTTTTCTTTTATATGGAAAGTGTAAGTGAGAAGATCTTCTGAGACAGTAGGCATTTTCTTGGCCAATAAAGGCACGAGTTTAGGATCAAGAGTGTTGTAATCATATTCAAATAAAGGTTCATAAACTTGGTAAAGAATAGTTAGTGAGACTTCATCAAAAGCAATAGCTGGGTCAAGTGAGCTAATATCGCTACTTAAAGGAAAGTTTATTTGGTCCGTGAAATTGCTACTCTTATTTTTCAGGCAAGAAAAGAGTGAAATTAAAAGACATAATTTATATATAACTTGAATCATGAGACCTCTTTTAGAATTGATTGAATATTAAAATCTTTATAACCTTTAGAGTTTAGGTGGTTAGAAAGCTTGAATGAAAGTTTAAATTTTTCTTGATCACTTAAAGAACTTAGATCAATTCTATTAAAATCAAGTTTTTTTCGAACATGGTCTTTTAAATGATCATGAATGTTTACTTTTAGATCATCTAGGTGAAACTCTATATCTTCGAGAGTAATAGGAACGCCCATTTTATAACATTTGTTTTGAATATAAGAAGGAGACTTTTTTTGTTTGATAAAATACCTAATTTTGCCATCAATATATCTTTTATCATTCAGGTAGTTTTGATCAATTAATTTTTGTACTATTTCTAAAATTACCTGAGGCTCAATCTTTCTTTTGATTAACTTTTGTCTTAATTCGTATTCACTATAATCTCTTCTTTGAAGCAGGCGTAGAGAAATCAAATATGAGGACTTAAAATCCATAAAAGAAGTATATGAAATGTATCTTAAAAGAGAAAGCTTCAATGAGTTAAATCATTGAAGCTTACGTTTTGAGAGATTATTGTTTTTAAATAATTAAGTTATTTTAGTTAAATTCAATATTTGTAGTATTTACTACACCTGTTCCTGAACCAGTTTTTGGTGCACCATGACCTTGAAGGATGTCATCACTACTACCAGCATTTGCACCTTGTTCTGTTTTCTTATTAAGAGAATCCCTTCCAAGAATCTTCATAATCTCTTCAACAGATAATGTTCCTTCAACATCTTCTTCAGTGTATTCACAATCATCATTGCTTTCTTCACAATCTTCATTAAGTTCTTCAGTGATCTCTTCAACAATTTCATCTACACAAGCAGGGTCTAGCTTAGCTTTAGAGTTTCTGATTTCTGCATGGATTTTCGATAGAGTATTAAGGAAGTTTTCTCTTTGTTCTTCTTGAGAAACATTTTGAACAGGAGAAGGAAGAGATCTTTGTATCTCGCTTGTAACACCTTGTGGAGCAATCTTACCTATAGAAGCTACTTCTTCTTTTTTACTTATAACTGGAAGAGCTCTTTCGTTTTTACTAGTAACACCTTTTGATGCAATTTTTCCTATAGAAGCAACTTCATCTTTTTGAACGATTCTCGGTAAAGCTCTTTGTTTATTGCTAGTAACACCTTTAGGAGCAATCTTTTCAATAGGAGCTACTTTACTACTATTTTTATCTTTAATATTTTGAGCAATTCTCTCTATAGTCAATGCTTCACAAAGTTCTTTATCTTCAGCTGTTGCAGTTGAACAATCATGGTTAGCGTCACCTGGTTGAGGTGCATTTGCATTGTTTTTATTTTTACTGATCTCTTCTATCACTTCTAATGTTCCAGAATATTCAATGTCGCCACAGTCTGCTGAACTCATTGAACTGTCATCATTTTTAGTTATTCTTTTTGCAGTAATAGTTACTTCATCACCTTGGTACGAGTACATCTCGTCAGAATCTTCAGAAGAAGCTGCATTTTTTTGTTTGTCTTCACTTGTTTTTTCGGCATTCTTATTGGCTTTAGCCTTGCTTTTTGTAGATTGATTTAAATCATTCTTTACTAGAAGGTGAGCATTTCTACCTGCATTTTTACAAGATACAAAGGCCAGTAAGGTAATTAGAGTTAAAAGTTTATTCATTGTTAAATCCTCCAGGATAAGTCATAAAATTTTGCTACAACGCGTTATAGCATAAAAAGAGATCATTAACAGAAAGGAATGCTGCTATGTGTAAATATTATAGAGTTAAGAGAAAACTTGAAGGATAAAATCGAAGTTGTGTTATATCTTTGGCTGCAAAAGATAAGGCATAAAACCTTAGACTTATAAGTATGGTGTAAAAAAACTAACTTGAGTCTATAGAGAATCGAGTGTCATTTTATCTATACTGTTGAATGAATTAGTTAAGCTTAAAAAACCAGGCAAATAAGCTGTGTAAGAAATTGGTTAATAAAAAAGCTTATAGAATTCAAATACAGATTTCTTGATGGCCTTGAGGTAATGAAAGTTATCTCTATTAAAAAGGCGTGAAGATAAAGAGCGAAAAAAAAAGCATTAATAGTGCTAAAAGATAGAAAGAAAAGAAGAGTTTTTGCTCTTTATCCAACGTGTTTAAAAGTACGGAGGAAAAGATGGTAGAAAGTATAATAGTCCTTCTTGTGTTATTAATTTGGACTGCATAAAAAATAAATTAGGCAGCTCGTGAAAGAGCTGCCATCTCTAACCTAAGGAAAATGATGAAGTTTTTAATTAGTCTTTTTTTTGTAGCAAGTATGAATTCCCTTCCAAATGAGGACTTAGCTTTTAAGTATAGAGGTTATAGTCTTGATGATGTAATGACTGTAGTTGATTTTTCTCAGTCTCTTGAAAGATTAAAGTTTGCTGGAGGAGAATATAATTACTTGAAATCAAACTTAGAGACTGATTTTTGCTTAGATAAGACTTTGAGCTTGAACCTTAATGATTTAAAAGACTCAATTGAACACCTTAATAAATATTTAAGGAAGGTTGGACTGGAAAGTGATATTGTCGAGGTTTATGAAGACTCTAGAATAGAAGCAATTGCAAGTATCTCAATTAAAGGAATTAATAGAAGACAATATTCTGCAGAATTGAATTTGAATGCTTGCGAGTAATAGTTTTTGAATCTTCACGAGACTTTATTCTCGTTTTTATAAAAAGAAGCCATCTTAGGAGATCCTAAAATGGCTTTTTTATTTTATTGAAGTTTTTTAGAAGATTTTTTTGTAGCTTTTTCTTTTGCTACCTTCATAAGTTTTTCATCTTTTACTGTAGCCACAACATCCGTATTTGGAATGAGGTTGTGCTTTTGTAATACAAGATTTTTAATCTTTTCAAAAATTTCAGGATTCTCATCTAAAAATTTCTTAGAATTTTCTCTACCCTGACCAATCTTAGCATCCTCAAAAGAATACCAAGCTCCGGCTTTTTCAACGATTTTTTCTTCAACTGCCATATCAAGTAAAGACCCTGTTTTAGAAATTCCCTGGCCGTACATGATATCACACTCAATGCTCTTAAACGGAGGAGCAACTTTATTTTTAACAACCTTAATTCTTGTTCTATTTCCAACAATTTGATCACCGTTTTTGATAGCACCAATTCTTCTAATATCCATTCTTACTGAAGCATAAAACTTAAGTGCGTTTCCACCAGTAGTTGTTTCTGGGTTACCAAACATTACTCCAATTTTCATTCTTAATTGGTTAATAAAAATTACAGTACAATTTGATTTAGAAATAGATCCAGTTAATTTTCTTAATGCTTGAGACATAAGTCTTGCTTGTAATCCCATATGAGCTGCACCCATATCTCCTTCAAGCTCAGCTCTTGGAGTTAATGCTGCAACAGAGTCTACAATTAAAAGATTTACTGCTCCAGATCTAACTAGCATGTCAGCAATCTCTAACGCTTGTTCTCCACTATCAGGTTGAGAAATAAGTGTACTTGGAATATCTACTCCAAGCTTAGAAGCGTATTGAGGATCAAGAGCATGTTCAGCATCAATGAAGGCAACAGTTCCACCCATCTTTTGGCACTCAGCCGCAACATGAAGAGTTAAAGTTGTTTTCCCTGAAGACTCTGGTCCGTATATTTCTACGATTCTTCCTTGAGGAATACCACCTATACCTAAAGCAAGGTCAAGTTGTAGTGAACCTGTTGGTATTGCTGGAATGTTTTTTTGTGCTTGCCCATCAAGTTTCATGATGGCACCTTTTCCGAATTCTTTTTCAATAGCGCCAAGAGCTAAATCAAGGGCCTTTGTTTTGTCAGGTGTGTTTCCAAATGTGCTAGTTTTCATAATTCTTTCTCCTTAAATATATAAATTTGAAAATGATAGTATCAACGCTAACAGGCTATGGCAGAGCTAGCAATACTATCTTTCTAAAATGAAATGAAATATAAGTGGTGACGCTTTTTCTGACAGTGTGGAAATAGTATTTAAATTTGTGGAAAATAATAAAATATAATGCCTGATACCAGGCCTGCAAAAATTCCTGCGACTATATCATCCCAGATGATTGCTTCGGGAAAATCCATTTTATCAATGTTAGAAACTGGCGGAGGTTTGACGATATCAAAGAGACGAAAAGTTAGAAAAATTATAAGGAGTTTAAATAAAGAGTATTTAAAAAAGGAGACAAAAATATAAGTTAAAAACATACCCAAAACCTCATCTATAACAACCCAAGAAGGGTCCTTTCTATCAAGTTTTGTATTTTTTATGCAAAGTAAAGATAAGATTAAAGTACTGATAAAGAGTGTGATGTCTAGGGCTGTATTAGAGTAAGTCCAAGCAAGGTAAACGAAGGGAAGAGTAGCAAGAGTACCAATTGTACCAGGAGCAATAGGTGCATAACCTGTACCAAAAAAACTAAGCAGCATAACTTGAAAGTTCTTCACGAATGTATCCTTGTTAAAACTCCATAATTATCTAATAATGGAGCTTCAATGAAAAGCTCTGATACACTACAGCCATTAAACTTTGATGCTCTAGATGTAATTCTAGAGAATAAATCAGCGATTGATTCTAAAACCTTTCTAACTGAGTTTAATGACAAATCAGATGTTTTTGATTTTTTAAAAGGATATGGAATTAACTTAGATGATCCAATAGAGAGTTCTGAACTCTATGGTCAGTTTCAAGAAGCAATGCTTTTTATTAGAAAAAATTTTCTAAAAGAAGGTAATGATGAAGGACTTGATCTTACAATTCCAAAAGAAATAGTCTCAATTACTAGTGTTGCTGAAATTTTTAAATTATCGAGTACTAATAAAGGTGAGCTTGGTATTTGGGCCGGGATTATTTTAAAAGTAATTCATACATTAATTCATATTGATAAAGATTTAAGGCAGAATTATTTTAATTTAATACAAACTCAAATCTTTGATAGATATTATAAATATCTAGATAGAGAGGGAGACTCTTTGTTTTTAAAGTCTAAAGAAGAGAAAATTCCTTTAGCTGAGTTTCAAACAAAGTCTAAAAAAACTCGAGAAAGTGTTGTTATAAAATTATTACATAAAAAAGAAAATGTAGCAGAAGAGTTATTTGATAGAATTGGGATCCGGCTAATTACAAAGAATAAGTATGACTGCATAAGAGTTATTGAATTTATGCATAAGAATCATATTATCGTTCCTCATAATATAAAGCCAAGTAGATCACATAATAGTTTGATTGATATTAAAACGTTTAAAAAAGGTTATAATGAATTGCTAGGAAGTGGTGGAGAGATGACTTTAGACATTCTTAATAAAATCACTGAAGGTTCTTTGAAAGATGATGAGTCTCAAATCAGTAACGAGCATAGTTTGGAAGAATATAAGGCTATTCATTTTACCTGCAGACAATTAATAAATTATACAAATCCCTTTTATGGAAAATTTGATGTTTTGAAAGACGAATTTAAAGATCAAAAAGAGGTAGTGAAGAAATTAGAAAACTTAGATACTTCTAGTATTTCAAAGGATTCGAAGTTTTTCTATCCTTATGAAATTCAAATAACAGATGAGGCAAGTCATCTAGTGAATACAGAGGGAGAATCTAGTCATAATGAATATAAGAAATCTCAATTATCTTCAGCTATGAATAGACTCTTTGCTCCCCTGATAAATATTTAATTTAATCATCATCTCCATCGTCGTTTATTCCTGGAGGATCCGTGAATCCCAAAAGAGTAGTTAGTGAAATAGATCTCTGTTGGCTTTCTTTGGCTATCTCGATAACTTCAGAGAGCGTATATTGTTTAAGTTCGTCTTGATCTAAGCTTGATAGAGAGTCAGCTTGTAAAATACTTAGAGCAGATTGTACTTGAAACAATAGAGTGTCTTTCTTGTTTTCTACTGGATCAGTTTGAGTTCCCGAGTTTGCATGGAGAGAGAGTAGAAGAAGTAGGCCGATAATTTTTTTCATAAACAAGTCCTTTGTTTTAGGGTTCATTCCCATTTGCAATAACGTTACTACAAAATTTAAGTAGCACAAAGCTTTACTAAAAGAGTAAGGAATAATTATATATTCGGGGTCAAAGTGATACTGAATTTACTTAGAAAGTTCATTAAGTCCCTTAATTAACTTCATTTTTTGTGAGTTTTCATCAAGAGATTGGAGGTTTTTTTTTGTGACTACTGAATATTGTTCAGGATCTTGCTCCAAGTAAAAGTCTAAGATTTGAATAGAAAACTTACCAAAATGAATAATATCATCTTTTTTTAAATTGAATGGGAAGCGTAGTTTTTTTTCACTGGTTATAAAATCAATTTTATAATTATATTCGGATTTAAAGCTCAAGTGGTCTGGTTGAACGTGAATAAAGATAGGAGGGAGGAAGAGATCCTCTGCTTTAATAAAGAAGTGTCCGTCATTTCCTAAAATTGCCGTATCTGAGTAGAGAACCCTTTGGCCAAGGTATTTTATATTTGGAGCTTTAATGAATTGAATTTTAATCATATTAAGTTTCCAATGTATTGATTGTTTTTTAAATCATAAAATTTTATATGTTCACTGAAAAGTGAAATGTCATGATGTTTTTTTAAATCATCAATTAGGTCATTAAAAATCTCAACATCTTCTATGATACTTGTAACCTTTCTCCCATTTATACTGCCAGATTGGCTTTTACCAAAAAGGTCTCCTTCTCCTCTGAATATTAAGTCTTGTTCTGATATTTTAAACCCATCGCTTTCTTTTTCAAAAAATAAGAGTCTTTCGTTTTGAGTTTGACCTAACTGACCAGTGGGGACGAGAAAACAAAACCCTTGCAGTGAATCTCGACCGACCCTTCCTCTTAATTGGTGTAAGGAGCTTAGACCAAAGTATTCCGGATGATAAATAACCATTACTGTTGCATTGGGAACATGTATGCCGACTTCAACAACAGTTGTACTAATCAGTACTTGTGTTGATCCATCATGGAAGTTTTGAATGATTGCTCTTTGCTCATTACTATCAATTTTACCATGCAATATTTCAATATTTGCAGAAGGGAAATAGGTTTTGAATTGATTGTATATTTCTTCAATTGAATGGGTGTCTCTGAATTCAGTTTTTTCTATATTTGGTAGAACGACATAGGCCTGCTCTCCAAGATCAAGGCGTGTTTTAAAGAAGCTTAAAAATTTCTCAAAGTTTTCTTTTTTTACAATTCTAGTTTTAAACCCTTTTTTATGAGCAGGCATTTGTCTAATAATAGAAACATCAAGATCTCCATATTGTGATAATCTTAGAGTTCTGGGGATAGGAGTAGCACTCATGAGAATGCAATGAGGGATTTCGCATTTTCTAAATAGTTTTATTCGTTGATCTACTCCAAATTTATGTTGTTCATCGATAATACATAAACAAAGGTTCTTATAAATCACTTTATCTTGAAATAAACTATGGGTTCCTATAATAACTTTCAGATCTCCGCTAGAAATTTTTTGATAAAGAATATTTTTTTCTTTTTGAGAAACAGAGCTAGAGAGGTAAGCGATTTCAGAAGGATCAAAAAACGCTTGGATACTTTTAAAATGCTGGAAGGCTAAATTCTCTGTTGGTGCCATAAAGGCAACTTGCTTTTCTTGTGATCGAACAAGCTTCATTGCAAGAATAGCAATAGTTGTTTTTCCACAGCCTACGTCACCTTGAATCAATCTTGAAAGGGTCTTTCCTGATTGCAAATCTTCGATGACTTCATTAAGGGAAGTTGATTGATCATTTGTTAGATCATAGGGAAATAAATTTATAAAAGAGGTAATTGCTTTTTTCGAAAATTTAAAAGGCTTAACAGGATTTTCATTCTTTTTGTTTTTTCTGAGTTGAACCTTAAGTTGATCTTGCAGAAATTCTTCATACTTAATTCTATCAAGATGTTCAGTTTTAGCAGGTAGGCTCCCAAGGTTGTGAATTGCATTTAAAGACTCAGAGAGGCTGACTTTTTTGAAATTTAATTCAGGAACATTTTCCCAAAGATCAGTAGGTATTTTTGCTATTAAATTTTTAATGAAAGTTCCACGGACTTTATTTACAGTAGGGTAGCTAATAACTGTCTCTGACTCACTTGTTTTTAGACTGGGATTTACCATTTGTGTCCAAGGACCATTATGAGAGACAGTTCCTTCAAGGGTAACTATTTCTTCTTCTTGGTAATGAGAATGAACCTTCTCTTTTAGACTTGAATAAGAGTTAAACCATATAAGAGAAAAAATACCATTTTGAGTTTCTAGACTTGATTTAATTTGAAATAGTCTGACTCGTCCCTTAAAAATCGGTCTAGCAGTAAAGTTGACCATTCTTCCACTAATTCTAATATAGTCTCGATCTTGGCAATCTTCTGGAGCAGGATTTTTTTTTACTTGATAAAACTTAGTAGGAAAAATCCAAGATAAATCTTGGAGAGTAATGATTCCAACATCTTTAAGTTGAGAAATACTTTTAGGTATTTTTTTTGTTTTATAAAGCTCTTCTATAGAGCTAGACCATGATAATTTAGATGTATTTGACATCTTCAACCTCGTAAACGAGATCACCTTTAGGAGCTTTTACAGTTACTTCATCTCCAAGTTCACGGCCAATTAATGATTTTCCTAGAGGAGAGCTATAAGAGACTTTTTGACTTGATTCCATGGCCTCTTCTTCTCCAACTACTTGTATTGTATTTGAAGATTCTTTTTGGTGATCAAATAAAGTAATTGTGGCTCCAAAAAAAATTTTATTACCAGAGAGCTTCTTTACGTCTACTACATTTGCCCTGGCCAATTTGTTTTGAAGGTCACCAATTCTTCCTTCAATATGACTTTGCTTCTCTTTTGCTGCATGATATTCAGCGTTTTCTTTTAAATCTCCAAGGGCCCTGGCTTCAGCAATGGCTACCTTAATATTTTCTCTATCAACTTTGATTAATTGTTCTAACTCTTGTTCAATTTTTTCTTTTCCATAAGTGGTCATTGGAAAATTCATAATAGATCCTTACTTTTTAAATAAAGCTTCAGCAGCTTTTAATAAATTATCTTGAGACTTTTTGTTCGGAACGCCTAAGGTAAAATGATTACAGAAGTTCACTTTTTCTTTATCTACAATTCTCTCAGCCATTGTCTCTCTACATTCATTATAAGAATGAGGGTCATAGAAGTCGCACATTTTGCAAACTCTTACATAGGCGTAACACTTTGGACATTCATCAGATCTCATTACTTTGATACCATCAAAAGTCATTTCTGTTTCACATTTATAGCATTTGGTTTCCATTAAAATACCTTCGCAAATCTAAACCCAAATTTCCAGTCTTTAAATCGAGTAGACTTTTGGCCTTCTGGAGAGAGGTATATTTTAGGAAAGTTTCTTTTATTGTATTCTTGTATAGCTCTATTGAGATTGTGCTCGTTTTTTAATGACCGTCTCTTGGAAGCATAAAAATTTCCTCCAACGATACTTGCTCCTATTCCGATCAGAAGATATTTATTGGTTAAACCTGAATCACTATCATTTAGTAAACCAAATGCGCCAATAGCAATTCCTAGAGTGCTTATAATTGCGGTCTTCCATGATGGAAGTGCATTTTTTTGATAAGTATCAAGGTAAGACTTTGAAACTGGGTCTTTATCTAAGAGATAGCGAAGACCATCTCCTTTAATAGTAGAGCTGGAATCAATGAGAATTTTTTGATAATTTACGTACGCTATTCTATTACAGGTATTATCTAAACCTTGAGAATATGAAAGCCATGAAAATAAAAACAAAGAAAAGATAAATTTCATTACCTTTAAAGTATCAAAGTTTCTATGAGCTATCTAGAAGTTGATTTTGAATATGAGTATAAGTGCCTGAAATCACAAAAACTCTAAGGATTAGATTAATGACTTTAAAGCAATGAAAATACTTGGCCTCTAGATTGCAAATAATATCCACAAATCAATTAAAACGAGTTTATTCGGAGGAATTAATGGGAAAAGTGTTATTTTTTGTTTCAACTGTACTATCTTTAGTCAGTTTTTCACAAAGTCGAAGTAGTTGTGCATCTCAATCTGGACATTGGAGTGATATTGCAACTCAACAAACGGAAGCAATTCGTTCTGCTATTGATAGTCTTAGGACTAAGGCCCAGTGTAAAAGCTTTGCCGATGGTTTTAACTTAGATGAATTACAAAGAATTAATAATTTAAAAGATAGAAATTTGAAGGATCCAGAAAAAGGTTCTCCAATAACAACTTTAGATAATATCGTTAATTTAAGAAACTTTACTAGTAAAGGTGGGGCAAATATGAATCCTGCAGTTACAAAAGCCGCTACCATGGCACTAGCTAGTAAAACTCTAAGTTCTACGACAATTTACGCAGCAGCTGCTCAAAAAATAAAATCTTCAGTAGAAGCTGGAGTAAATTTTTCTAATAGGGTGATGGGGTCAATTAATGCAAACATTAAAGATCCAGAGTTTAAAGGTTGTATTGCAAGTGGAGGAGCTCCAATTGCACAACTATTAATGGCCAGTGTAAAGCTTGGAAATTCTTTGAATAAATCAACTTTTGCAAATGCTAAGAATACAAACAACTTGGTTGGAAACTTTTTGGATTTAATTCAAAATGATGATATTAGACAAGCTCTCAATCAAGATAAAACATTTGAATATTGGAATGATTTATCTTGTTTAATAGAAAGTACTACAGATTCATATTGTTCAATTAGAGATGCTAAAGACCTTTCAGATCAAATAACACAATACAACAGTCTTGCTTCTAAAAAAATTAAAAAAGATTCAAAGTATAATCCTTTGGAAGCTTATTTTGTATTAAGAAGAGATGTTCCAAATGTTTCTAGATGGTTATTAGATGTTCTTTTTGGAAATGAACCTGTTACTACAAAAGAAGCAGAAAGAAAGAACGAAGTTTGGGAAACAGCAATAAATCTTATTAAAGATGAAAATAAAGTTGTTGGTACTATTAATGAAAAAGTAATTGAAATTGAAAGTATTTTTAGTAATGCAAGTGGAGAGAACGGCAAGAAAGCAAAAATCCTTGAGATCCTAGGTTTTGTTATTAATGAGTTAACTCGTCAATGGGAAGGAGTAAACTTCATTACTTCGAACTATCCTCAGACACAGCTTCCATTTTTATTGATAGGTAAAAAGAAGGCACCACCACCAGTAACAGGAATTTATGACCGTGACTTTGAAGGTAAAGATAACTGGATTGATCCTGAATGTGGAACTTCGTATAATGCAAGAGTTTCATACACGTGGAGAAAATTTCTTGAAAACTCTGGACAGTTCCACTGTAGTCTAGATAACCCAGATGAAGTTTTAAATGTAATTACTTATAACTTTAGAAAAATCATGTTGACTGCTAAAAATCAATTACTTGATTATATGAATGACTTTCTCGTTATTGATAAAGTAGATCTTGTTTCAAGTCTTTATAAAGGTGTAGGCATCTCTGTTTATGAGTCTATGCATAATATTTATAATTATTTATATAAGTTTAAAAAGAGATTAACTTTAATTGAGAGTAAGCATAAAGCAATAATGAGCTCTTCAGATTCAAGTGAAAAGAAAAAATTGATTGTTTCGAATGAACTTATTGCTGCTCAAACAATGTTAGGAAACATTGAAAGCTTATTGCCTAAGCTAGATAGGGCCTTTAGTGAAATGAAAAAAGAGTCAAAGATTAGAAAGTCCAATACCGAAGATTTTGAGCATGCAAAAATGGAAGCCAATGCAAAAGTAATTAAAACTGTATTCAAAGAATTTAATGTTTTATTACAACAATCAAACTTCTTTAAAAGAAGAATTGAAACATTTGCTATGTATGACATGAGACTATTAGTTAGAGAAAATGAAATGAGTGATTACTTAAATAATTGGATGGTTATTTCTGGAGCATCAGTCATGTCTGAAGTTCTGGACCCAACGATCAACAGTGGTTTTAATGTTTCATACGCTCTGAAAAATGAAGATATTAAGAATGCTTTAGCTATTTCAAACAAGAACTTAAGTGTAATGGAAACGTTTGTAAAAGATCATTTTGTTGGAGCAATTTATTCTCTTGACGCTGTAGTTAAAGGAGACTATGGGAAATGGGATTATATTAAAAGAATGACTAAAGAATGGTTTAAGAATGAAAATTCTTACGTGAGAGCGAAACACCAATTTACAGATGCATTGTTAATGTATGATCTAAATGATGAAAACTTAACAAAAGCAGAAAAGCAAAGATTTACAAAACTAAAAGAAGACGCAACAAGTAAATATTTAAAGAAGCAATGGTTTTCTCCAACAAAAGCATGGGAAACAGTTAAAGGAATCTTTACAAGTGTTTATAATATTGTTGCCCATAGCGATAGATATCCATACAAGTTTCAGTGGGATCCTGACGCAGTTCTTTTAACAGATGTTGGTGGAGACGGATCTTATGAATGGTTAAAGAGTAAGTATTGTATACAATCACTATCTTTTATCAAAAATAGATCTTTTCTTGCTTCTATATGTAATGGCTCAGAGATTTCGAATCCATATGTTGATACTAACTATAAGAAAGATGATGTATTAGATAGAAGGTTAAAACTCTCTTATAATTACTTTCTAACTACTAGTGCAAAAAACCATAGAAAGAATGTTTGTTCATATAGAGACTATATAAGAAATAACGAAGCTCTTATTCTTCTTGATGAAATAAATAAATCAGAGTAAATCAATACAATTTTCAAATCATTAGATCCTGCATAAGATTAACTTATGCAGGATCATTTTAATTACATTATAGTTGGAGGAGGAGTTTCAGGATCTATTATTGCTGAAGGGCTAGTTGCAAAAGGTCATTCAGTTTTAATGCTAGAAGCTGGAAAGTTCTTTTATACGAATAATTATCCAAGGTTTGATATTGATTCAAATTCACAAATGTATTGGAATGGTGGTGTTGAATTAACAAGTGATGCTGAGATTGGTTTAGTAAGGCCTAAGATGATTGGTGGTGGATCAATTATAAATGGTGGTCTTTTAGATAGGTTTGATGATCTTGCTTTTGAAGGTTTCAAAGATGAATCAGGAGTAGATTTTTTTAATAATTTGGTAATGACTCCATGGTTTGAAAAAGTAGAAAATACAACATCTATCGTTAAAGTTCCTGAAAAGTTTGCTAATAAAAATGCAGACATATTTAGAGAAGGGTTTAAGGCCAATGGGTTTCGTTGTGATCTTTTAGATAGAGGTCAAACTGATTGTCGTAATAGTGAAGGAATGGATTGCATAGAATGTCTGGCTGGTTGCCCTATCAATAGTAAGCAAAGCACAATGATTACTTATGTAAGATCAGCTCTAAAACAAGGATTAAAAGTATTTTCAGAGTTTGAAGTAAAAAGAATTGAACCTGGTGAGAAAGTTAAAGTTCACGGACTAGATAGGCTTGATAAAAAATGGAGTTTTAGTGCGGATAAACTAGTACTTGCTTCTGGATCAATAGGGAATTCGAAATTATTAATGAATTCCAACTTTAAAAATCCAAATATTGGGAAAAGGTTTTATACTCACCCTCAGTATATGTTAATGGCTGAGTTTGATTATAATATTGATGCTTATAAAGGACCATTGCAGAGTTATAAATCTAATGATTTAAATTTTAGGAGAAAAGGTTTTAAGCTGGAAAATGTTTTTGCTCCACCTGCGGCGATGTCAGTTCTTTTTAAAGGAATTCAGGATGAGCATTTTTATTGTATGAAAAATCTTAGAAGGTTTGCCAGTATCGAAGTTGCAATTAGAGACACAAATCCTGGTGAGATAAGGGTTGGTAAGCATAATAAAACAATCGTTCATAAAGAATTAGATAGCGTGGATTTAAAAAGAAGAGACTTAGGCTATGATGCGATTAAAAATATTTTTTATTCTCAAGGAGCAAAAAGAGTTATTGAAGGAGAGTTTGGGATAGGACTCCATTTAATGGGTGGTTGCTCTATTGGAGTTGATGGATCTCAATCAGTAGTTGATCCTGAGTTTAAATTGCATGATCAAAAAAATATCTTTTGTGCAGACTCTAGTATTTTCCCTAATGCTCCAGGTATTAATCCATCACTTACAATTATGGCCTTATCAAAAATGGCAGTAGAGAAATTTATTTAATGAAATCAAAATATTTAAATTCTTTTGCTATGAGAGGTCTTCAAAAATGTGGAGATGTCTATATCCCTGGTGATGATGAACTTTGTTCATTTTCAAAGTCAGGCTTTATTAAGTATATAGATAGACAATTAGAGAATATGGAGAGCGATGATATCTTTGGATTAAATATATTACTTGGAGTATTCTCTCTTTTTCCTCAAAAACTATTAGTAATTATTTTAAAAATTGCATCTCGGAATGAAAAACTAGCAAAGTCTTTAAGGCCTACAGCAAGATTGATAAATATGGGATTGAAAGGACTCAGTTGCTCACTTTATTACTCGGGATTGGAGAGTCTTGATTCATCTCACCCGCGAGTGATGGAGAAAATGAATTGGTCTCCTCAAAGATTAGAGTCAATAGATGATAAAGAGTTAAGTGACTTGATACAAAGTAATGATTTTAACGCAACTTTATAGTTTTATTTTCTACCTTTCATACCAAGCTTAGTACTTAATGATTCAAGCTTGAGGCCATTGAGTCCAAACTTAATAAAATTTGCTACCCCTCCACCAAATAATCCATGAGTCATTGTCTTGAATAAATTATACTTCTCTGGTGTATAAGGGTACCAGTTTGGATCAATTTTCTTATGTCCTCCATCAATAATAATGGATTTAATATTACAAAAAGAATAAAGACCAATTTCTCCTTTGTATCGACCTATACCAGAATTTTTAACACCTCCAAAAGGGAGTTCATGATTCCCTTCAGTTAACATAACATTATTAATTGAGACACCACCCACTTCTAGTTGATGAGCAATTTCTTGGGCTTCGGAAATATTCGTATTCCAAATACTTGCAGTTAATCCATATTTAGAATCATTTGCAAGTTCAATAGCTTCTTGAGTAGATGAAAAGCTTTTAATCCAAACTAAAGGGCCAAAGGTTTCTTCATTATAGATCATCATCGAAGAATCTACTTTATCTAAAATGATTGGTGGAATGGATGGATTGCTTTTGTCCCACTCATGTCCGCTTAATTGAACTGCTCCTTTAGTGAGAGCATCTTCTAATTGTTCCTTGATAATTTGAATTTGGGCCGGACTAGTCATTACTCCTATATCTGAACTTCCATCGTTATCAACTTTTTGAATGATTTTTTTACTTTCTATAATAAGTTTTTCTTTAAACTCAGAATAAATATTTTCATGAACAAATATTCTTTCAGTTGAAGTACAAGACTGTCCACAATTAGTCATGCTTCCCCATAGAGCCCCACGAACTGCTCTTTCAAGAACACAGTTTTCAAAAACTAACATAGGGTCTTTTCCACCAAGTTCTAATTCAACTGGAATTAAATAGTCACTGGCCTGTTTCATAATTTTTTTTCCAGTTCTTACACTTCCTGTAAAAAATATTTTGTCAGGTCTATGATCAATTAACTCTTTACCTGTTTGGCCGTCACCATAAATAATTTGGACGCAATCTCGGAATTCACCAAGTGTTTTTTCTAGAACTTCTTCTAAAAATCCAGTCATAGGAGTTAATTCTGATGGCTTATAAACTACAGCATTTCCAGTAACTAGAGCCGTAGTGATTGGAACGATGGCCTGATAGAAAGGATAATTCCAAGGAGAGATAATTAATATGACACCTAATGGGTCCATATAAATACGAGACTTTTTTCCAAGCATTGCAATTGGTGTATGAACTTTTTTATCTTTCAAATGTTTTTTAGCTTTATGCAATAGAAAATCGAGATGTTCTAGAACTCCAAAAATCTCACTTATATAAGCATCCCCACTGGATTTTTTAGTATCATTTTGAATATTTTTAACAATAAGATCGTCATTTTCTAAGATGTATTTTCTAAAGTTATCAATGAGTTCAATTCTCTGGTCAAGAGATAATGATTTAATTTTTTTGTGAGCAATTCGTGCCTTGCTAATTGGATTCATGTTTTGTTCCTTGATTTGAAACTTTGAAGATTGTTTTTCTAAATTCATAATATAGTGTTGGTTCTTTTGGAAAGCTCTGCTTCCGAAAATTGAGGAGGAATAGATAATTTATCAAGATCTCTTTGAGTTTTTGGTTTTAGAAATTCATTGGCAAACTTTTCTAATTGATTAATTAGGCCAGGTAACGTCCATTTCCCATATAGAGTATGTCCACCTTCATAAAATTGAACATCGTATTCTTCAGGAGTTGTGATATAACCACAATAATTATTAGCATAAGGAGCAAGGATCACTTTTGTAATACCTTTCTTAGCTAAAATAGGTTCAAGAGACTTTTTTATTCTTAGTCCTGCTATTGTCGTTGTTTCCGCTGGAATTGAAATAAGAGCAACTTCTCCCAGTTGAGAAATTTGTACAGGCAAGACTTCAGGAAGCCAAGAATGTTCAGCTAAAGCTCCTTGAAAGAATTGAACAGCAAAAGTATTCATCAAAGGATCTACATGTCTGAAAATATGAAGCCATCTACTTCTTGAACTTGCTAGGAATTGTCTGAGGCCAGTATCAAGAATAATTTTTTTCTTGCCGTGAAGCTTTTCATGAATTTTTCGTTTTTTATACTTAGGCCTATAAAGGATAAAGTTCTTGGCTTGATGAGATTTATTCAGAACTAAAGCTAAGACATTAAAGATGTGCGAGATGAGCTCATTAAAGGCCCTTCCATCAACTGGAGAACCAGAAAGAAAGGAAACACCCATTGCTCCATGAGTACTCTTTTTATTATTAGCTTCAGTAAAGTCTTTTGCTTTCATATCTGAAAAATCTAAATATATAAGTTCAGAGTCGATAATTGAGTTTAATTCAAGGGACTTATTTTTATTTAATATTTTTAAGGCCTGGTCTGCTTGTAGTTTTCCATTGTATTCAGTGGATTCCAGATCATCTTTATATTTTCCTCTAAAGTCTCGATGTTTCTGCTTTTCTTTTATAAAA
Organism: uncultured Bacteriovoracaceae bacterium; assembly: GCA_938034385.1. Lineage (GTDB taxonomy): Bacteria > Bdellovibrionota > Bacteriovoracia > Bacteriovoracales > Bacteriovoracaceae > JAHDHG01. Next base: position 2,457 of record CALHLC010000030.1, on the reverse strand, counting down.
TTGGGAGAAATATCCCCTGCATTACCTTGGGAGAAAATACATACTCTATCGTTGCCTTCTTCACTGATTTTTGAGGCAATTCCTTTATTATCAGAATGAACGTACCTATTTGTACTCCCAAGAGAAGTACAATGAACGGGGAACCAATTTATAAAACCTTTTATGAGATTATTTTTTTTAATAACAAGCATTTCTACATGTTTTGGAGCAGCTTCTTTTTGAGTTTGTTTTTTATTGGTGACTTCCGGGTTTTTGAAATATGCTTTAAGAGAGCGATTAAAAGAGACTTCTGAATCCTCCGGAAAATTACCTTCTTGGTATTGTAAACTTGCTGGAGAAATATCTTTAAAAGCGAGCTCTGTAGAGCGAAGGATTCCATCAATAATTGAGTTCAAGACCTTGGGGATATGACCACTATTTGGCATATTGTATAAAGGATAATGGTCAAAACCACCTGGAGCAGAATGAGTATGTTGAGCATTAATATGTAATTGGTCTCGAGAAATATTTTGAAACATAGAAAGTTCAGATAATTTATTAAAGACACCTTGGTATATGCTGTCGGTTACAAAACCTAGCTCTATATTTACATAAATGAAATAAGTGTCATCATTTTTAAAAATAATTGTTCTTGAATGTAACTCTTCTTTTACTTCGATAAGTTTTTGATCTGGTCGTGCATATCCTAAAAAGATAGAATCTTTTATATTAGGAGTAATAATGCTTTTCCCTAATCCAATTTGAAAATTTTTAGACATGTTGATTGTGCCTTTTTACTAACATAAGCTAATATATATTATAATGATTAATGAACTTAATAAACTTAAAGAAGAATTAAAGGGAAAAAAATTTCCATTAGCGTTTCTTGTTGAAGAAAATTTCAACCATAATGTTGAGTTCTTTACTCGGGAATCAGGAGATAAGCTAATTCGTCTAGCAACAAAGTCAATACGATCAATTGAAATATTAAAACTTTTAAAGATGAAACTAGGAGCAAAGTATAATGGCTTGATGTGCTATAGTGCCGAAGAAGCTCTTTGGCTATTAGAAGAAGGTTTTGAAAATATTTTGATTGCTTACCCAGTGGTTAATAAAAAAATCTTAGAGGAAATAACAAATCATCCATCTTTAGAAGAAATTTACTTTATGATAGATTCAAAAGAACATCTTGATATCTTATCTTCAGTAACAAATAAAAACATAAATGTTTGTATAGACATAGACCTATCAATGAAATTGCCTGGCCTGAATTTTGGTGTCTATAGATCTAGCATAAAAAATTTAAATGATTTACAGGAGATCTTTTTTTATAGTAAAAGCTTGAAAAATATTTCTATAAAAGCTGTGATGGGTTATGAAGCTCAAGTGGCAGGCGTAAGAGATATAAGTTCTAGTTTGGTCGAGAATTTAGTTGTACCGGTTTTAAAGAAAAAATCTATTCAAAGGTTAAGACGATTTAGAGCAGAGGTAGTATCTTGGTTAAATGAGAAAAATATACAATTAGACTTCGTCAATGCAGGTGGAACAGGAAGTATTGATAGTTCTATTGAAGAAGAATGTGTAACTGAGATAACTGTTGGATCAGGGTTTTATGCACCAAGCTTATTTGATGGATACAAAAACTTAAAGCTAAAACCTTCACTCTTCTTTGCTCTTGAAGTTACTCGAAACCCAGAGCCGGAAAAATATACTCTCTATGGAGGAGGTTATGTAGCTTCGGGTTCGATAGGAAAAGAAAAATCTCCTGTTCCAATTGATTCGAGTGTGAAACTCATCTCAACTGAGATGTGTGGAGAGGTTCAAACACCTTTCCAATCAACAAAAAGTTACAATTTAGGAGATCCAATAATCTTTCGACATGCTAAAGCTGGAGAACTATTAGAGCATTTCAATTCATTTTGGGTAAGAGAGCAAGATGTAGAATTTAAAACCTACAGAGGAATGAGTAAAAAATTCTAACTAAAAATGGAGCTCACGACGGGAATTGAACCCGTGACCTCTCCCTTACCAAGGGAGTGCTCTACCACTGAGCCACGTGAGCGTAGTTGATTTTTATTTGCATCTCATATTAATTAACTCTGACTTCATTGCCAATCTTTTATCTTTTACTAAATTATCTTGTCAGCAATCTTATCTTTAGGGATAATTTCTCAATATTTAGGTAACAACTCAATTAAGGAGATATCAATGGCAAAGGAAAAATTCGACCGGTCAAAACCACACGTAAACATCGGAACTATTGGTCACGTAGATCATGGTAAAACAACTTTAACAGCAGCAATCACTATGACACTTGCAGAAGCTTCAGGGCTTGAGGCTAAGTCATATGCAGATATCGATTCAGCTCCGGAAGAAAAAGCCAGAGGGATCACAATTAATACAGCTCACGTAGAGTATGAAACAGCTAACAGACATTACGCTCACGTAGATTGTCCGGGTCACGCCGATTATGTAAAG
>CALHLC010000029.1 GCA_938034385.1 uncultured Bacteriovoracaceae bacterium | reverse complement strand
GAGTTTGTTCAATTTGCTAGAAAGATTATAGAGAATAATAGTGCAGTAAAGGAGTTGACTAATGTTCAGATTGAGCAATGGGTTGAGAGCTTTGCTGGGACAACTGAGACGATCACGCCAGATATTCAAGAAGCGGCTTAATAGCCTAAATCATAAACGCTAGGCCATTTCAAGTGGCCTAGTATTCAAAATAAGTAACCTATAAAAACAGTTTTAAATTCAAAGTTTACAAGGTGGAAAAAATATTCCTTGTAAAGAAAAAAATAGAAAAAAGAAATATCCTTTTAGATAGAAATTTAGATTCGTATTTAAAGGAAGGCGATTACTATGGAACCTAAGAAAAAGATTGATTATTCAAGCATCATTGACCTGGATAGCTTAGAGCAACCAAAAGAAGAAAAGGTTGTTGAATTTAAGCCAGCAGCATTAAAGAGTGAAGGGTTTGATCTTAAAGACAGTATTTTAAGTCTTAAAGAAAAAATTAATGAGTTTAGAAAATTTTCAGATCTTGGTGATCTTAGAATGTTAGACAAGTTAGATAATTTGAAGAAATTATCAAATTTAGAAAACCTTTCAGATTTACGAGAATTAAAAACTTTGAGTAAGTTAGATAATCTAGGAAAACTAGATAAAATCGATGATTTAGATAAGTTGAAATCTTTAGAGAATTTAGATTATTTAAATAAGCTTGATAACCTTGATGGTTTAGAAAAATTATCAAAGCTAGATAAGTTAGATGGATTAAACTCATTAGAGTCTATGAAGGAGCTATATAAGCTTGATAAGCTAGATAACCTTGCACATTTAAATAAATTGGAGAAACTCGATATGTTAAGCGAAATGTCTGGACTTGTTAAACTACAGAACTTAGACAAGCTTGATGGATTAGAAAATTTATCGAATCTTGATAAGTTAGATGAGCTCGGTCAGCTTGATCAATTAGAAAATATGAACCTTCTTAAAAACTTAGAGCATTTAAATAAACTTGGTTCTTTAGATAAACTAGATAATATGAAAGAGCTTGCGAATCTAAGTAGTTTAAAGAAGCTTGATCAGTTAATCCAATTAGATAAGTTGGATGGACTAGATAACTTAAAAAAAATGGATCAACTTACAGAGTTAAGAAAACTAGATAATCTTGGACAATTAGATAGCTTAAGTAAATTGGTGAAACTAGATAACCTTGGACAGCTTGAAAGACTAGGAGAGCTAAAAGGTTTAGAGAATTTAAATTACCTTGTAAAACTAGAGTCTTTAACAAGTCTTCATTACCTTGAAAGATTAGATGAATTAAACAAGTTGAAGCAATTAGACCAATTAGGTGATATTGAAGCAAAGCTTGAGCCGTTAAAGAAAATTGAAGTTCTTGATACAGTAAAAGACTTTTTAGTTGAAGAAAACTTTCAAAGACTTGATAAAATTGAGTACTTAGGACATTTAGTTCAGCTTGAAAAATTAGATAAGCTAGATAACCTTGAAGAATTAGGAGCTTTAAGTAACCTTGAAAGACTAAACAACTTAAAGCAACTAGAGAGACTAGATGCACTAGGTGCACTCTCTAGAATAGATGATTTAGCTGACTTATTAGAAAATAATAAGACTCTTTTTAGTTATTTAGAAAACTTAAAAAAATTAGAGCATTTAGATAATTTAGAAAGCCTTGAAAGTTTAGGTAAGCTAGATAGACTTACTGAACTTCATAAACTAGATAAGATTAACCAATTACATGACCTTGATAAATTAGATGTAATTAATAGACTAGATGAGTTAGATAAACTAAATCGTCTTGATATTCTTAACAAATTAGATAATTTAGAAAGTTTAGATAATCTTCAAACTCTTAAGCATTTAGATAAACTAGAGATTTTAGAGAATGTAGATTTTATTGATAAATTAGATAAGTTAGTTACAGGTGGATACTTAGATAAGCTTAAGTATTTAGATAATCCTCAACTTTTTAATTCTTTAGAGAAATTAGATAAGATTGATTACCTGAAAGAGTCAAATAAAACAATCTGGGCTAGATGGTTAAGCCATACTGGACTACAGTTTTTAACTGCAGCTGTTGTTGCTTTTGCACTATTTACTTTTGCAAGTAGTACTCACACAAAGCAATCAGTTCGAAATGTTTTACCAATGATCTCTTTTGGAGAGGCACATAAAGTAGACCTTGGATTAGCATACCTTCAAAATTCTTTATCAAATGATAAATTTGATAAATATTATGAGATGGCTAAAAGTAGAGTTAACTCAGAGATCAGTAAAGCATTAGATGTAAACAGCTCATTAACAGATCATGAGAGATACTTATCTTTTACTAATATTGAGGCCTATTCATTCAATGAAGGTGGAAGAAATCTTGCTAGTCATGTTGAAGGGAATGTAAATGCACTTAAGGCAAAGTTACAACGTCAATATGAAGCTCAATATGATACTGAGAAAAATGAATTTGATGATAATCCAGCATTTGTTCAAAAATTAACGAATGCAAATACATTCTTGAGTAATGGTAAGTTTGGAGATGCATTCGATTTATTCAATGTTCTTAATTTAAAATATCCAGAGTCAGCAGTTGCTGCTAAAGGGAAAGTTCTTTCAATGCTAGGAGCTGCTAGTGTAAAGGATGCGGATTTTACAAGTAGATTATAAAAAATAGATAAAGAATAATTAGTAAGGCCAACAAGTATTATACTTGTTGGCCTTTTTTATTGAAAACTCTTGAAGATTCTCCACTGTAACTTATTGAATAAAAAACTTCTTCATTCTCGAAGCCTTTAAGTTTTTGATCCAAAACCTCTTTAGTTGATAAGTTCTTTGAAATCTCTAAATTTTTACATTTATCCCAGATTCGTTTTGTTAATAAAATGTTCTCGGGCTTTGCTTTTGAGCATAGTCTTGAAGCCTTATTTACTGCTAAACCAATAGCTGAGTATGTTTTGAACTGTTCGTGAGTTCCGATAAAGCCTACTCTTGATTCCCCTGCATCGATTCCGATTCGGATAGAAAAAGTCCCATTCCAATGCTTTTTGAAATAACTTTGATTGCTTTCTAATTCTTTTAATATTTGAATTGATGCTAAAAAAACTTTTTCTATATAATTCGGTACTTTAAAAGGTGCATTGCTAAATGCTAAGAATCCATCTCCTAAAAATTTATCGATTGTGATTTCGTGGACGAGTAGAGCTTTGGTTGTTATCTCAATGAATTTATTTATAGAGAGATTAAAGTCTTTATTGCTAATTTTATTGATTTTTTTTGTTGAATCAACGATATCTACAAAGAGGACACAAATATCTCTAGTTGAAGTTTCTTCTAACTTCTCTCCTTCTTTTATTTTTTTTATTTGAGAGAGCACTTGAGGACTGAATTGTTTGGCGAGATTGTTTATATTAACTATTTCATTTACCTTTTCTTCAATTATTTTATTTCTATCTATTACTTCTTTGTTAAGCAACTCCCTGGATAGATATTCACTTTTGAATAATTGATGATTTAAAGATTTGATGAAAATGGCACCAAAAGAAGAAAATAGTATAAACAGAGATTGAAGATAGTTAAATGAATCGTTCTGGTTAAAACTTTGAGGATTTAAAAGAAGAAATAAGGGCAATAATATTAAAACAAGGTTCATTAAAAAATGTGACCAATCAAGTTTGAAGATAACATCAAATAGTAGGATGACAAGAAGCATTCCCATATAATATGGTGAATTGTGATCATTTATAATAAAGATCATGTACGTAATTGATTGAGCTAATAATTGGACAATGAAAGAGGTAACTAGATTTATCTTAAGCTTTTGTTGTAGATTATATTGCTGAAAAGAAAGTAATATTATTAAGGCTACTGCTAGACAGCGTAGTGTAATAAAAAAATGGAAGAATTGATTGTAGTAAAAGTAATCTAATAGCCCAAAGAGAAGATAAAATGGGGCGATATACTGAATAGATCTAAGCTTGATTGCTTTTATTCGATGAATTAAATTTTCTTCAGTTAGTTTTCTCATTCCTAACTATATCGGTCTTTTTGAATAACTCTTTAAATAAAAGAGGAGATCTTTTGAATACTAGACCACTTGAAATGGCCTAGTGTTTATGATTTAAGGCCCTTAAGCCGCTTCTTGAATATCTGGCGTGATCGTCTCAGTTGTCCCAGCAAAGCTCTCAACCCATTGCTCAATCTGAACATTAGTCAACTCCTTTACTGCACTATTATTCTCTATAATCTTTCTAGCAAATTGAACAAACTC
>CALHLC010000028.1 GCA_938034385.1 uncultured Bacteriovoracaceae bacterium | reverse complement strand
TTCTCCTTGGTTTAGGTTAAGCAGCAATTTAATTTTGAATAAGTTGAAGACTATGTCTGTTTTTTTATGAATTTTGTAATGATTTACGAGATGTGTCAGAAGGATTTATTGAAAAGTTTCCACTATTAAGCGAGAAGACCGTTACGACATAACGACTGGACTAGTCAATGGGGGAAGGTCAAGATTCTAATACTTTATTAGTTGGAGCTCCTAAACTAGATGATAACTCTGCTACTGATTATGGTCACTCAAGGCAAGTGAGAATTTGGAAGAGGGGAGAAAAACTCAATGATTCAAAAGTTATTTTAGAAACTACTAAGAAAGAAACAGGTTTCTTTTTATGGTCTATGTATAATGGGGATGATTATGTTCCTATAGTAAGTTTGTGGTTGAAATCTGGTGGGGGACATACTTATGTTTATAGAGAAAATAAGATAGAAAGGCTAAGTCACCCTTTAGAAATTAATAGTTTTCATGCTTTTTATAAAAAAAGATTATTCTTACAATTAGAAAAGTCATGGTTGAAATTTAAAAAGGGCGATATCATAGCGTATCCTATTGATAATAGTGCTCCTGAACTCGTAATGAAAAAACCAGATAACTTTGGCTTTACAGACCTAGTAACAACTAAAAATGCAGTAATTGTTTCTTATAACCAAGGAGGGCAGGGTTTTCTTGCGGAAATCAAGAGAAAAAAATCAGGCGTTTGGAAATATAAAAGACTAAAATCTAGTGGAAATGAAAATTTAAATGTGATGAGTGTTGATTACTTTTCATCAAAGTATTTATTTCTAAAAGAATCTTTTCTAGAGCCTAAAACTCTTTTTGGAAGAGAAAAACTTCGTCGCAGAAGAAAAATAGTTCAATCAGATCATCATTTCAATGTGGCAGGTCTTGAAACAAAAAAATATACAGCAATTAGTAAAGATGGAACAAAAGTACCTTATACCATTGTTAAGAAGAAGGGTACTCAGAGAGTAAAAACCATTCTCTATGGGTATGGAGCATTTGGATATTCTGTTTTACCGACTTATAAAAGTGATTTAGGAAAGATTTGGTTGGAAGATAGCGGAGCGTATGTGATTGCCCATATTAGAGGCGGTAGTGATTATGGAATTGATTGGCACCTTGATGGAAGAGGAATACATAAGCAAAACTCTATAGATGACTTCATTGCCGTGGCCGAAGATCTTATAAAAAGAAATTTTAGTGAATCTAAGAGAATAGGTATTTGGGGAGCTAGCGCAGGAGGCCTACTAGTATCTGCTACTATGCTTCAAAGACCAGATTTATTTGGAGCAGTAGTTAGTGAATATGGAGTACAAGATATATTTAAAATAGATGGAGATGAGTATGGAGATTCTAATAATCCTGATCATCTAAGTGCTATAACAAAACTCTCTCCTTATCAGAATATCTATCCTAATAAGCAATACCCTCCTAGTTTTATCATTACATCTCACCAAGACTTTACGGTTCACCCTTTTCACTCAAGGAAATTCCACGCAAAGTTAAACGAAGTAAGTAATAAAAGTATCTTGTTAGAAAAAACTGCTGGAAGTCATACATCAAGAAATTTAGAAGAAAGAGCTATGGTTTATACTTTTTTTCAAAAATACTTAGAATAGATCAAAATCACACCATTAAAAAAATAGGGTGATATGAAAGAGAAATTTTTAAAATATTTCTCTAATTCTTTTCGATTTTAACTTTTTTCAAAGTATTGAAATTAGTACAAGACAAGTCCGCTTTCAAATTATACCCTTCATCTCCTTCAATGATGTGAGACTCATTCATAATACCTCTTGTTTTTCTAATTAGTTTTGCTTCTTCGTTTAACCAACCAGTTTTGTATGGATGAATGTAAGAATCAACTGTATCATTTTCAAACTTGAAGTTATTGTCATCTATAAGTGAATTGAAAGTGATGAGTTGTCTGTTAGCTTTACTTACACCTATATATAAATACTGAGATTTATTTTTCTCTAGAACTGTTCTGATTTTCTCTAGATAAACTTTGTGATTAAACTGCGATAAACTAAAAAAGAGAAAAGGTGGAAAAAGAATTGATGCTCCTGCAGCTTTTTTATATAGACTCTCTGATTCATCTTCATGTTTAGATAAGGGTGTGAAAGCAAAGCAACTTTCACTTGCGTTTTCAGTAATAGGAGTGCATTTGAAATACGCAGATCTTTTATAGAGCTTCTCACCACTTTCTAATTTTATTCTTTCCCTAGAGACAGTTTTATTACATTGCTCAACTAACATTTTTTCATTTTTTTGTTTTGTTAGTCTTAAATAATCAAATCGAAGATCTATATCAAAAAATGCATCGCCTTGAGGGAAATCGACTTTTTTGAATTGATATGTCTCTTGAGTAAAGATATTCATTGAAAATAGTAAAGTTATCATTAGAGCGAATTTCATAAAATCTCCTTTAAATTTATAATAGCATCACCTTTAAGGAGAGTTCGCTGAAATGTAATTTCTACATTTAATGTCAAAGTACTTTACAGTTCAAAATAGTGAGAGGGAAGCGTGATTACTAGATGATATGGCTAGATTGATACTGAAGTAAATGATTAGTAAAATATATGTCTAAAAGTACTATCACTAGAAATTCTATGGATTACGATTCTTGAATCTTTTTCAAGTGTGAATGGAAATAGAAAACTATTCCAGATAATTGGAAAGCAAACCACTCGATTACATAGGAGATTAAAGTTCTCGAATATTTTTCCGATATGTATTCATGACTTATAAAATACTTGGAATCATCTTACTTTCTTACACCTTGTCTTACTCTCAAGGCGAATCAGAGCTTAATAAAAAAGCAGTCGAAATTTATAATAATATAAATAAGGCCATTGTATCTGGTGAGAATGAGAGAATCTTTATAGGAGATGAAGCAGCTGGAGAAGCTAACTTAGGAAATTATGTTACCTATGGAGGAGAGAAGGAAGGATCTTCGTCTTTAATTACAAGAGTGCTAGGACCTAATGAATCTACCTTTACGAGTTATGTCTCCCACCTTGATGAAGGCTCAAGAGAAAAGTTTTTAAAAGATTTTTTAGGTAATTGGTTTAAAGGGAAGTATAGAAATAAGAATGTTGTTGATAAAGAGGGTAAGAAGATAGCTTTAGAAGGGAAGGTTTATGTTGATCAAATTGATGAAAGCAATAAAATAACTCATAGCTTTGAATCTCTTAAGAAAACCAAATGGAGTAATTTAAGTTTAACTGAATTAGAAAGTAAATTTAAAATCTGGTTAAAGATTGTAGGAGATAAGCCATTTTCTTTTGTATCGAAACAAGCAAGGTCAAATATTTATAACGGTAAAAAACTTAGTGGATTAAACTCTCAAAATTCTTTAAAAAATCATAAAAGTTTCACACGATTCACTCCTTTACACGGGCTGCCTGAGAAATATCTTTATGAAGATGGGAAAAGTGTGGTGACAACATCAGTTGGTTGGGAAATAAAATTTAAACCACAAAAGAGTTATGGTGAGTTTGAAGAGATGATATCTTGGTTTAGAAAAAGTCTTAAAAATGTTGGTAAAGAATTTGAAGCTCCAGGGCATCAGTGGATAGTTATACCTAAAAATAAGTCTTATATTGATTCAGATAGTGGTTATTTTCAAAGTTATACTGATCACGGTAAAAAAACGCTGAAGAAAATTAAAGAAGTGTATCGAAATATTCAATCCTATATCGTCTTACAAGGAATTGCTGGTAGAGCTGGAATTGAGTTCTCGTCTTATAAAAGAGTTCATACTGATAGGACGTGGGCAGGGAACGGACATGATACAAGCCGAGGAGTTATTAGAATTCAAGATAATCGCTTTAAAGTAGATGATGCCAATTCTTTTAACATTGAACAAAGAGCTGGAACAAAATCAGATATTCTAAGAAGAAAAATTCAAAAGATGATGATTAGTAGAGTTGCAAGTGGTTATTTATCTGATCTGTCAGATGCTGATAGTTGGAACCTTGAAACGAATGTTTCTTTTGATGAAGATAAGTTTGCGAAGAAATATAATATTTCTAAACTTGAATTTATTAAATTCAAAGAGGCCTTTAATGAAAATGCGATGATCTACAGAAGAGGTAAGAGTAAGAAAATGGACCGAAATTATCTCGTTCCATTTTGGAATTGGGATCAAGCCCCATTTTTATCAGAAAACAAAAAGAAATACTTAAATGAACTAACAGGATCGTTTGTAAAATCAATCGCATCTGCTAAGAATCCAAATGGTACAGATATTGCGGAAATCATGAGGCAATGGGTTGTTGCTTCAAAGCTTAGTGAGGACATAGAAAACTATCTAACACCTAGGCTTAAAATTGATTTGAAAAAAGCTGTGAATTTCAATCATAGAGCAGGAAGTATAAATGTAAATCGGTTAGACTTTGGTATTGAGTACTCGGGACGTTTTCCTATGAAACTAGTAGGAGAGTATGTTGATATTCCTGGTAGACCTGGGAAGAAAGAATGGGTTAAGACATATTTTGACTATACTCAAGATGAGAAAAGAGAACTTCTTAAGAAGTATGCGGAAACTTTAAATAAGAATTTAACTGGTAATTCCAAAGCTGTTGTTAAAGAAATTAAAGCTGATGGTCATGGGCATGGCTTAGATATCGCTTTTGAGTTAAAGGATGCCAAAGATAGAACTTGGAGAGTTGAGTGGGATGGGATAGGTAGAAGTTATGACCCTAACGGAAATATGTTAGCAGAATCTGTAAGAGGAGGGCACCTTGAAGTTGTTACTCCTAAATTCACACCAACAGCAACAGAAGTACGAGCCGTCTTTGATGCCTTTAAGAAAAACAGTGTTCTTCCATATGAGAAAATGGGAGGAGGACATGTTAACTTTGATTTAAAGCCTTTTGAAGGTAAGCCAAAAGCAATGGCCAGCTTTATTGCAAATTACCTAGACCTTCGAAAACAAATGACTGTTTTATTTCAATTTCCTGGAAGATTTCTAGGAGGAGAGCCCAATGTTGTATCTCAGAAATTTATAGATGAACTTCATAACTTCTCTGGAACAGAAGAAGAATTAAAGCAATTACTCTATAACGAGAAGTTTTTTAATACTCGAGTGGGTAGAAAAACAAAGAATACTCAATTAAATATAATTGCATATTTTCAAGATGTTATTCCTGAAGAATTCATTCATGAAGATTTTGATATGAAAAATGATTATTGGAGAAAAACTTTTGATACTCAGCCTAAGATTAGAAAGGGTGAGTTTAGAATGTTTAATGCTCCAAGGAATGAAACAGAGTCGGCATTACAGATAAAGTTTGTTAAGGCCCTTTATAATCAAGCTTTAAATGAAACATCTTTTCCTAATATTGATACAAAGGTGAATTTTGACTGGGATAAAGTTGGAACTAATTTTAAATCGATAGAAAAATCATTTGAAACAAAACTAAAAAGACTTGGGTTAGATCCTCAAGAGTATAAAGGTATGTTTTATGAAGGCCTAGAAAACTTTAAGAGGTTTCGAGAGATGGATACGACTGTTAGCATTAGCAGAAAAGTTGGGCCGCATCCAAAGGCAAGCGGTTGGGGAAAAGCCGTTAAAGCAAGATCGATTGCAATTGCTTCGGAAGGAAGAAAATGGAAAGGAAAACCAATTCCAGAAGCGGTTGCATTTAAAGATTACTTAAATAAAGGATCAGACTATGTTGCAAGTTTGGGAAGTCGAAAGGAATTCCTTACAAGAGATCATGGGAAACTAGGATTAGAATTCTCAATGAGTAAGTCAGAAATTGAATCTTTAAAAGATGTAACTCTGAGAACATATACAATGTATTTAAACCGTAAGAAGTTTAAAGGATTTGATAAAGAAATGGAAAAGTTAGCGTCAGAAAAGAGTTCTGAATTTATTGATGCTTTCAAGTATGCTTATGATAATGGTAAGCATACTGATGGGATTATTAAGTGGTTTGGAGAAAGTTTTAAGTTCCTTAACCATCCAATTGAAAATCAATTCTTTACTTCAAAACTTACAAATATTTTGAGTGTCTCATACGATGAGAAGCAAAGAACACAAATATTAGATCTATTTGTTGATGGGATTAATAAAGGAAATTATCAATATCTTGATGATTTGTTGATGGCGGCCAATCGTGCAGAATCTAATGTTCTTGCACAGAAAATATTAAGGAAGATTTCACCCGGAATGCTTGTGAAAGCACAGGCTGAAGGTAAGCTTAAGATTGAACTATTACAAAATTTAAGTGATTCAGCTAAGCTAAATACTCAAATCTTCACAATGATAAAAGATCTTGAAATTGATGAACAAAAAAAGTTTTACATGAATGCAATGACTTCTGAAAATGATAGACTTTTTGAATTCGCTTATAAATGGTTAAATAAAAATGCCAAAGATTATCTTTATAAGTTAGCAATAGGTATTCCTAAAGCTAACTTTAACAATTTTAGAAATTCAATCTTTGTTGAGGTATTAAGAAATGAGATAGGATCTTTTGATAAAATGGAAAAATCTGCTTTAGTGAAGAGATTAGAAGATCTGCCTAAAGAGCATCTTTATAAAACAATCTTTAATTTTAAAGAATTTGGATTCACTAACTCAGATGTATTAGATATTTTTGATGAAGTTCTAGATGGTAAAGACTTTGAAAATATGACTGGAATTCTTGAAGAGCATTTTAAGTTAGAAGGATATGACTCAACGACAGCTCATAGCTCTAACTACTTTCAAAAAGAGATATATACGGAGGTTTCTGCTCGCTCTAAGGGAGAGAGAGAATTTGTCGGCAAGATTTTTGATCGCATTGAGTCCCTTGATTCCCCAGATGCTCAAGAGTATGTAAATACTAGAAAGTACAAAATGAAAAAGGCCTTGTTAGGAGATATTCAATCTTATGACGAGTACTTGAATCTTTGGAAGAATAACTTTCAAGACAAGAAGTCGCATATTGAATTAGTGAATGAATTCTTAGAAGTTTCTACATATTCTTACACTAATGGTAATAAACTTGAGAGAGAAAAAATCTTGAACGAAGTCTTAGATATGGTTGATTCATTCGTTCCAAGTATAGAGACAGATATCAAGAATGGTTATAAAAATACAAAGTCTCAACTGGAGAATTTTGTCGTACTAGCTTCTAACTCAAATGATACAAAGTTAAATCTAAAGGTCGTAAAATACCTTACTGGAAAAAATAAACCAGCTCAGTTTGATATCGCTTTTCGTCAAAACATTGAGAGAAGAATGATTACTGTAGGAGAGCTAGATTACGACTTCGTTAGATTCAATAAGACCAAAATTGACTGGGAGAAAGTCGGTGCTTTAGGTGCTTACTCAAAATCAAAGTCAAAAGAAGGGGCTATCGTTATAGATGATATAGTAAATTTAAAAAAGAGAAAATCTTTGTCTAGGAAATCTACCAAGATCTTGTCAAAAGCCAGTAAAGAAAAATTAGAAGTAATTAAGAAGATGAGTCTTGTTGAAATCTCTGAACTAAAGCCACGAGATTCATTAATGACTCTTTATTATCAAAATAAGCATGCTCAAGAACCTATTACGCTTAAAAGACTTTTAGGGAAATCTCTTAAGTATGAAGAGAGCTTAAACCAAATTTTAGCAAGTTTTGAAGATGACTTTAAAAGCACTGAATTTTTTGAAAAAAGTGATTTTTTAAGCTGGTTTGTTAAGTCTTGGAAAGAAATAGACCATTCGAAATTTTCAGATAAAGTCAGAAGTGATTTCAATATTGGTCTTTTAGAAAAAAAATTACTTTCAAATTCAAAGCTTAACTCGAAAGTAGAAAAAGAAGTTTATTCTTATATATTCCACTCATCAGAGAACCTTAGTTATTTCTTGAATAATGTAGATGTTACCATGAATATTTCAGGTGGTTTTATGGGGAACTTTGATAAATTAGAAATTAGTAATACCAAAATACAGAAATTGAAAGTCAGTCCAACTGGTAATCCAAATGATCGAAATCGATTGAAGAAAAATTTAAAACAGTTTATTCCGAAGTATCTGGATTCAGAAACTAAAGATTCTGCAAGATATTTAGCCCTTATAAATACATTTCCAGAAGAATTAGTATATGAATATTTAAATGATGTAACTCACAAGGTTGATAAACAAAGTGCTAAGAAGATTGTAGCTCTCATGAAGCATTGGAAGTCAAACTTTAAGGCAGGACTTTTGAAAAGTTATATTGATGCAAATATGAGCCCTGTCGCAAAATTTTTTCGAGAAGAGGTTAGGAGAACCAATAATGAGGTTGTAGTAAACAGAGGAAGAAATAAACAATTACCAATGGAAGAAGCTCTCTTCCATATTTATAAGAAATATCCAGACTCTT
Source organism: uncultured Bacteriovoracaceae bacterium (assembly GCA_938034385.1). Classification (GTDB taxonomy): domain Bacteria; phylum Bdellovibrionota; class Bacteriovoracia; order Bacteriovoracales; family Bacteriovoracaceae; genus JAHDHG01. The sequence continues at coordinate 10,576 of CALHLC010000028.1, read as the reverse complement.
CTAAGGCTTTTGAAATCTCTGTTCTAATTAAAGAAAATAAATCTAATGTTGCTCTTTCTGAAACTTATCTAGCAACTACGTTTTCCAAGAATGCCAATTCTAAATATTTGAAATGGTTAACTGAAATTTTCACCCAAAGATCAATAGTCGCAAGCCTTGGTATTAATAATCAAAAATTATCTAGAATGGTTGAGAACTTGTTGAAAAATCCTAATCAAGCCAAGATGAGTCAGCAACTTTTTCTAAACTTAATAGACTCGACATCATTTTTGTTCAGACCTGAGAGTTCTCTTGTTAATATTATTCCTGTACACATTACAAATGATAATAAAAATCTATCTAAGTATTTACAATATTTAGAAAGGACAAAAAGCTCGATGCCATTAGAAGATTATGTAAATCTGCTTAGTGCTACAATGACTCTTGATGCTAAAAATTGTTGCTCGAATGAAGTGCTGGAGAAGAGAAATACTCTGATAAAGCAGTTAAGCTCGGAAAAGCAAGCCGTTTTAGCAGACTCATTTATCGCGAGGATGGCGCGAGGGCATAGCGTTTTCACTCCTGAGAATCAAAAATATTCTCTTTCTAGCTTTTTTGATTTGATAATGGAATCTGGGAGTGAATCAGGCCTGAAAGAGTTTGCCGAAAATAACTTATCTAGACTTGATACGAGAAACCAGAATACAGTCGAAATGATGAATCAGTATATTAGTGAAAAATCATCACAGCTTGGTTCAGTTAGGGCCAAGGGATGTGAGATTCACTTTGAGGCACGTTAATCTGACTAAGTATATAGTCAGATTAACAACTGCTTTATCTTGAAAAGATAAAAGTATACCTTTTGATAATGTAACTAGAATATCTTAATATTCTACAATGATTACTTCATTGATTTCTGGGATTTTAGGCTTATTATATCTTCAACTAACTTTTGACGTTATTAAGGCCAGACTAAAGCATCAAATATCCTTGGGTTATGGGGAAAATAACGAGATTGCTCCAATTGTCTCTGCCCATAGTAATTTTATTTCCTACGTACCTCTCTTTTTAATTTTATGTTTTCTTTTTGAACAAAGTGCTCTTGTTCATTGGGGAGTTATTCTAACGACAGGTTTAAGCTTTATCATAGGCAGGATCTTGCACTATATTGGATTTAAAAATAAGAAAATAAATTTCAAATTAAGAAGACTAGGGATGGTGATGACTCTTCTACCATTAGTTATAGTTTCAATAGGAAATATAGGGATCTTTTTTTATAAAACTTTTAATCTGTAATGGCTTTACTAAATTTTTTCTCAACTCCAGCTTCTTTTAATTGCTCTTGTGTGACTTTTGACTTTGCGAGATCTTCATACATAGAAATAAAAATTTCATCCATAGCTCTAACATCGGCATCTGCTCTATGCCAATTAGTAGGGTCATTACCAGTTATTGCCTGATTAATATCACCAAGTCTGGAGCTATAGCTAATTGATTGAGTACCATCTTTTTTCAAATTATCAGCTATTCTCGTAAGAGACTTCACAATTTCTTTTGACTTAGTATCTGTAGAGAACCTTTTTAATGGAGTCCAGAAATACCTTGCTAATAATTGAGTATCAATTACTCGACTTTCATCAATAAAATAATTAATTCCATGATGATAGAATCTATTATTAAGCATATTAATATCAAAGAAGGCATTATGGGCCATGAAAATAGCATCTGGGTTTTTTGATAAATAATTCTTTAACTTCGTTAAAACTTTTAACTCTGATTCATGACTACTTCGTTTAGACCAATCATAATATGTTAACTCGATGATTTCTTTTGTCGTTGGTTGACCTATAATCTCAGGTCTATCTACAGAATTATAATAATCTCTAATTGTATTCTTATTTGCATTAACATAGGTTTTAAAATCACTTTGCTTCTTTAAAGCTACCTTATTTCTTTTGAAAGAGACTTTCGACTTTTTCATATAGATCTCAGTAATTTGCTCAGTTCTAGCTGCTCCAGATGTTTCTAAGTCAAAAGAGATAAGAGTTTTATTTTTTAATTTCTTTTTTAATATTTTAATAACTTCTTTTGGTTCTTGTTTTATAGTAGACCATGATCCCCATGATCTGATGATAGACGTTGGACTAATATCATACTCATTAAATGCTTTAAATGAGTCAGTCCACTTTTTTACTACTCCTACCTTAAAGTCTGGGAATGTATTGTGATTTTCAACTATAAAAACAGTACCATCTTTTTTAAAAAGCTTATGACCAATATTTAGTTTTTTGAATTGATCTTGATTGATTTGATAATGTTTTATACCGCCAGAAGAGGTAAAGACAGGGCTTTTAAATATATCATATCTATCAAGTATTTTCTTTACTGCTTCTGCATCGCTATTTCTTTTTATATACTTTGCTTTTGTTTTCTTTCTATATTCCGGAGAGTACATTTTGGATAATATGCTTGGTAATAATACATTTATATCATTTTTATTATTCAAATGAATGGCGCAGTCAAAACCAGGGAGAGTAGCTGCATTACTAAGATTTAAGCAGCTGGAAATGAATAATATTTGAATAATTCTCATAGTTCTTTATCGGATAATATCTCTATTTCCTGAGCTTTTTAGCAAGATTGTCATAGTTTTAAACTATCGAATCATAAAATAGATTAATTTGAAAATATTCTTAAACTCCGGCATCATCTAGAGGTCTTAAACTGATAAAGGAGCAAAAAATGATTGAATTAAGTACCGATAATCTTCAAGAGGTCATTAAGGAACACGATAGAGTATTCGTACAATATGGTGCTACTTGGTGTGGAAATTGTAGGATGATAAAACCGAAGATAAAAAAACTAGCAGCGGCTAATGAGAATGTTCATTTTATCTATGTAGATGCTGAAAAGTTTCCTGGCTCGAGAGAACTAGCAGATGTTGCTAATCTTCCAACTTTTGCCACTTTCAAAGCTGGGCAGAGAGTTGATCAATTCACTGGTAGTAAGTTTGATAAAGTAGAAGGAATGTTTAATGAGATTGCCAATAATTAAGAATTTAGTACAATTCATAGAACAAAATGATGAAGACTTTATTTTGGAAACAACTGAAGTTCTAGAACACTTATCTCAAGAATCAAATATTAAGGATGAAGAGATGAACGTGATAGGAGAATTGTTATCGAATATGTTTGGTGCTATAGAGGTATCAAAGATGATTAAAGAAGGAGCATCTCAAAAAGATGCCTTAAATACTTTCATGAAACGAGTCATGGGCTCAATAGATAAATAATAAGGAGAATATTATGAGTAGATTAGTAGGTAACCAAGCACCAGATTTTGCTGCACAAGCTTTAGTAAATGGTGATTTTGAAGACATTAAATTAAGTGATTTTGATGGTAAGTGGAAGGTTCTTTTCTTTTACCCGTTAGATTTTACATTTGTATGTCCAACAGAGATTTGTGCTTTTTCTGATGCAGCACCTCAGTTTAAGGAAAAAAATTGTGAGATTATTGCATGTTCAGTAGATTCAGTTTTTTCTCACCTTGCTTGGACACAACAAAGTAGAGATGAGGGTGGCCTTGGAGATATCAATTTTCCAATTTTATCTGATTTAAATAAAACCGTAGCAAGAGATTATGAAGTTTTAACTGAAGAGGGAATTGCTCTTAGAGGACTTTTCTTAATCGATAATAATAACGTTATTCAACATGCAACTATTAATAACCTATCTGTTGGTAGAAATGTTGAAGAGACTTTAAGATTATTAAAAGGTTATCAGTATACAGCTACTCACGGTGAAGTTTGTCCTGCAAACTGGAGTGAAGGTGACGATACAATGAAGCCAGATCCTAAAGGATCTAAAGAATGGTTTAGTAAAAATAAGTAATTTTACTTTAAATTTTCTTATAATTAAGGGGGCTTTGAGGGCCCCCTTTTTATTTTCTTTTACTTCTAAAAATGAGGCCTATAGAATTTAAATAACTCTAATAAAGGCAATTGTATGAATTGGAATGTAGACCCTATCATTTTTAGTATAGGTGGCTTTGGATTGAGATATTATCCATTGATGTTCATTATCGGAATTTCGCTTGGATATATCTACGTAAAAAAGAGATTAGAACAAAATGGTATGACTAAAGAGCATGCGGAGAGTATGCAAAATTTTATTATTGCCGGAATGATTATTGGCGCCAGACTTGGTCATTGTTTATTTTACGATCCAGTTCATTATTTAAGTAATCCTCTTGAAATTTTACAAGTTTGGAAAGGTGGCTTGGCTTCACATGGAGGTTTTTTAGGAGTTCTGTTTGCAATTTATCTTTTTTCAAAAAAATGGAAAGAGAAATCATACTTTTGGTTTATAGAATCTATTTTACCGCCAACCGTTATGACCGCAGGATTTATTAGACTTGGTAATCTTTTTAATTCTGAGATTTTAGGAAAAACAACCGATGTACCATGGGCATTTATCTTTGAAAGAGTAGATGGACTTCCTAGACATCCTGCTCAGTTATATGAGTCTATAGCATTTTTTATCATAGCATTTTTCCTTCACTTATTATGGAAGAAGAATGTTGAACTAGGAAAGTGGCATTTAGGAAAAGGCCTAGGACTAACTTTCATGCTGACTTTTAGTGCTCGCTTTATGATTGAATTCTTGAAAATAGAGCAATCTGCTTTTGAAAAAGGAATGATTTTAAATATGGGACAAATTTTAAGTATTCCATTTATTTTAATTGGAGCGTACTTATTCTTTGTAAATATTGAGCAACTTCGATCTTTTGATTTTCTAACCAAAGTAAAAGCAAAACCTAAAGTCCAAGCTAAGTCTAAGGCAAAAGTGGCAAAGAAAAAGAAGAGAAAAAAGAGGAGATAAGCCTCTAAAGCTAACTAAAGGGCCAATTGAAAGGTAAATGATTAGATCCTTCTATAAATAACAACATCCTTTTAATCTATTCAAGGAGTTTCTTACTTGATAGCTTCCTCTTAATAAAAGTACTTACTTTAGGAGAACTTATGAAAAATCTACTTATTTTAATCTTATTATCTTGTACTAGTTTAGCTAGTGATCCATTACCAACGGCGGACTATGTAGATGTAAAGAAGTATATAGGAAAATGGTATGCAATTGCAGCACTTCCTCAATTCTTTACTAGAAAGTGTGAGGCCCAAACGGCTGAATATGATATAAGAGATGAGAGCTCTATTACTGTTTTAAATACTTGTTATAAAGATCAAAAAGTGAAGAAAACAATTGATGGGCAAGCAGTCATTAGCAATTCTGCTACAAATGCTGAATTGATAGTGAGCTTTAATAACTTTTGGACGAGATTATTTAGAGTTCGAGGTGATTATATAATTATGTCTTTAGATAAAGATTATAAATACGTATTAGTTGGAAATAAAAGTAGGAAAGGCCTGTGGATTATGTCTCGATCAACTACTATGCCTGAAAAAATTTACAAGGCCTATTTGAAAATTGCAGCAAGCAATGGTTTTAAAGTAGAAAAACTTATTGTTTCTAAATTTTAATTTTATAAAGTACTTAGATATTTCAGATGTTTGTTTAAATTTATAAGTATTGGCTTGTAGTCTGAGTCTTTATAATTATACAAAAGTGATTCAAACTTCTCTTGCCTCTTAGATGAATCTATTTTTTCTCCATCTATATATAGAGAGATTACTTGAAGGTTTTTATTATTAACTGCTTGTTCTGCAACCTGATCAACATCAATAGAGTCTCTTCCTAATATCTTTGTTGTTCTAAAAGGAATATGCTTAAAGACTTTATAATGAAGCTCAGAGCAAACAATTGTTTTGCTAGATTCAACGTCAAATCCAAAGTCATATTTCTTACCTATTTGAGATAGAGCACTTAAGAGGTATTGGACTTTTTCTCTTCGCGAGAGACCTTCATTCATTCTCAATTGAGCGTAGTCATCAATATCTGAAAAATGAGGAATAGTATTGATTTCGACACCTGATCTTAAAGCTTCAACTATATTCTTGCCACTTAAAATCTGTGGATGAAATTTTTTGACTATTGGATGATTCCAAATACCTAACTCTTCAAGGTCTTTTTTTGTTCCGATATAAATCCCTGCATGTCCCCAATAACCCGGTATAAATCGATCTGTTAAACGAAAAGGTGTCTTTTCTAATAAAATATCTAAGGGTTTTAACTGGGGATAAATATCTCGAAAAAAACTTTGGTCATAGAATAATTTCCCTCTTCTAAATTGAATGAGACCTACTGTATTACCAAAGGCCTTGCTTCCTAAAAATAAGAGATTATTAGTGAGCTTTATAATAGAGTCAGCAACTTGAATCCTTTTAAATTGAATTTTTTTCAAGAGTAGCAATTTTTTATTGGAGAAATGAGACTTATTACCTTGAATAAGCTGATAGGTGTAGCTTTTTTTTATTAATTGGGTTGCTCTGGTGATGACAGGATTAGTAACGGAGAGTTTTGCAATATTTGAAGGGTCTTGCTGAAATACTTTAATACTTTTCAATAAATTTTTTCTTAGTTTAAATGAATAGAACTCTTTGATGGCTTGAAAGAAAATATTCTTTTCTTTCTTGATCGAAGGGTCTCCTTCATTTATAATTTTCCGAAGTTTTTTATTATGATGAAATTGTTCATAGGCCAATAAATAGGTATCTGAGATAGTTAAGCCTAGAGCCAGAGCAGTAATATTATTTTTGTAATCTTGGAGATGAATTTTCTTTGATAATTTTAGCTTATTAAGTGAGGCCTTATAATGATTTATAAATCTTTTGGCCTGTTTCCCAAATTTCATGTGCTTGATGGCCAGCTCGTTAATAATCTGAATATCCATTGAACTCAAGCTATTTTCAGATTGCTTGAGTTGATCAAATACTCCCTGATTAAGTAAAATTTCAAACCTATACTTAATGGCCTCTTTAGCCAGAGAGTGAAGATTCTCATCCTCAATCTGTGGAATACTCTTAAACTGAGCAAAAAGAGCATGAGAAAAGAAAATAGTTATTAATAGAGCTTTCATTTCCATTATCTAGCAGATTTTGAGCTTTATTTCAGACAATTGCTTTAAAAAGAAATATTTACATGGAATAACGCATTGTTCCTATATAGGATTTACGTCTTAGTATTTCTTTGTTAATCTGCCTCCGTAATCGTCTCAAGAATCAAAAATCACTTTTTCGGCTCTTTTGTTCATTACTTAATTTTTATATGTAGGAGAATACATGAACAACAAACTTTACGTAGGGAATCTTTCTTATCAGTTAACTGAGCAAGAATTAGAAACACAATTTGCTCAATTTGGAACAGTTAAATCTGTGAAAATTATTACTGATAGAGATACTGGTAGAAGCAAGGGATTTGGATTTATTGAAATGGATAATGAAGATCAAGCAAACAGCTGTGTAGCTGAGCTTAATGAGAAAGATGTTAATGGTAGAAATATCAGAGTTAGCATTGCTCGTCCTAAAAACTAATTTAAAAATTTTATAGATTTTTATAATGAAGACCTCTTAATAAGAGGTCTTTTTTTTTGTAACAAACTCAAATTTTTTACGAATATGTCTTTATAAGAGGTGAGCTTGAAGGTTTTTATTTTTTTCTTAATGTTTAGCTTTTGTGCTGCTTCTGAAGTGGCAACTTTTGCTGGTGGGTGCTTTTGGTGTGTAGAAGCTGATTTAGAAAAAATCAAAGGAGTATCAGAGGTTGTTTCGGGATATACAGGTGGAGAGAGAGCAAATCCTACATATGAACAAGTTAGCAGTGGGCAGACCAAACATATAGAAGCTGTTCAGGTGAACTTTGATAAAGAAAAAATATCTTATGAGAAACTACTTATTAAGTTCTTAAAAACGATAGACCCAACAGATAATAAAGGACAATTTGTTGATCGGGGATATCAATATACAACGGCTATTTTTTATCACTCTGAAAAACAGAGAAAAATTGCTAATAATGTAATCAAATACCTAAAAGAAACTAAGAAGTTTCCTAAAATAGTTACTCCAGTACTTAAACATTCTAAGTTCTACCGGGCAGAGAGTTATCATCAAAATTTTTATAAAAAAAATAAAAAATCAATGAAACGTTATAAGTCCTACCGATCAAGTTCAGGAAGAGATAAATTTATCAATAAATACTGGAAGAATTTCAAATTTAATTTGGGATTTAGAGATCAATATCATAAACCAAGTCTAGAGACATTAAAAAAGAAGCTAACCAAGCTTCAATATTACGTGACCCAAGAAGATGGTACAGAACGACCATTTAAAAACTTATATTGGGATAATAAAGAAGAAGGAATTTATGTTGATATTGTTTCAGGGCAACCATTATTTTCCTCAAATGATAAATTTAAATCAGGCACCGGATGGCCATCGTTTAAAAAGCCAATACATAAAAAATTTTTAGTTGAAAAAGTTGATAAATCATTGTTTGTAAATAGAACTGAAGTTCGATCGCAGCTAGCAGATTCTCATCTAGGTCATGTTTTTCAAGATGGTCCTAAGCCCTTAAAATTACGGTATTGCATTAACTCAGCTTCGCTTAGATTTATTCCTAAAAATAAGTTAATCCAGCAAGGATATGAAAACTTTTTATGGCTATTTGAAGCTAGTAAATAGTACTTGTGTAAAAAGAGATACTAAGAGAGAATTAATAGTGATTAAATCATTGTTATATATCTTAATCTGTTTTGTATTTTTTAGTACATGTGGTGAGAAAAAAACAAACGTTATAGGTGGATAAGCATCTATTGATTTAAATAGTATAAATCATATAAATTCTCCCGGAGCTTATGACCTTTCTGGGACTTGTAACTCTTCTTTCTCTCCTGACTTTATTAAGGTTAGCTGTGGGAACATTACTCGTTATACAACTTGTGCTAATAATACTTTTTCGATCAATTCATTTAATTTTACTTCTGTGCCGACAATCTGTGTTGCTGAAATAGGCTCCGGTCTTCCTCCTGCCCCTTCGAATGAAGATACAGTTTCAGATAATACGGCCTATATTCCATCTACTTCGCCTAATGATTATTTAGCTAATGATTCTGAACCGACAAGTTCATTTTTGAATTTAGTTACTACTCTTGTTGCTGATAAAGTTAATTACGTAGAAGGTGAAACTATTGTTTACACTGTAAGTGTCCAAAATACAGGATCTTCTGTCCCTACTGCCACTAAGGTTCAAGTACCTTGCCCTGCTGGAACGACTTATAGCCTTCATAATCAAACTCTAGGTACTTATGATACATCTACCGGAGTTTGGACTATTGGAATTGCTGGTTTAGCAATGACTTATAATTTAAATCTTCAGTGTATTGTTTCTTCTGGAACAGCTGGAACTTCAATCGTAAATGCAGTTTCTACTACTCAGTATGGAACAGATATGACTTCAGCTGGTGATGACCTTACTGAATCTATTAATGTCGTTGCTTCTTCTGACCTTGTCACAGTCAAGGATCTTGTTGGTTCTGCTTCAGTGAGTATTGGAGATGTTGTTGTCTTTCGAGTACGAGTAACGAATAACGGTCCTAATATAGCAACAGCTGTAGAGCTTACTGATCTTTGTCCCCTTAACACACTTTATGATTCTCACACAGCCAGCAGTGGAAGTTATGACTCTTCAACTGGTCTTTGGTCTCTTGGAAATATGGCTGCCTCAGGTTTGGCTGAAGAGTTATTATTAAGTTGTGAGGTTCAAGCCGCTGGTGGTGGAACGATGATCACCAATAATACAACTGCAGCAACTAGTCCTGTACTTGATCCAGATGCAACAACAGATGATCTAAGTGAATCTATTAATGTTGGTGGACCAGTTTCAGCACTGACTACAGTCAAGACTAATTTAGGAGTTTCACCTTCTACTATAGGATCAACTTTAAGTTTTAATATTACTGTTAGTAATGCTGGACCACAAAATGCAACGAGTGTTAGTTTAACGGATGTTTGTCCTACTAATACAAGCTATGATTCTCATACAGCAAGCCAAGGAAGTTATACTCCAGGTACTGGTGCTTGGGCAGTAGGTGGAATTAACTCAGGAAGTAATGCAAGTCTAGATTTAGATTGTACTGTGTTGTTAGCAGCAGGTGGAACAACCGTAACAAATAATACAACAGCAGCAGCAGGTTCAGAGTTTGATAGCAATGGGAGCACGGGTGATGACTTATCAGAGAGTGTTGCTATTAATCCAGCAGCTGCAGATTTAAGAACAGTTAAGTCAGGACCAGCAACAGGAAGTGTTGGAGGAATTCTTGCTTTTACTATTAATGTAAATAATCTCGGACCACAAGATGCAACATCAGTATCACTTACAGATGTTTGTCCCTCAAATACCATTTATGATAGTCACTCAGCCACTTCAGGAAGTTATACAAATGTCGGTGGTTTATGGAATGGATTTGATCTTTCTAATCCAGGTAGTGCAACTTTAACATTAAATTGTGGTGTTTCTCCTCCAGCAGGTGGAACGACTGTAACCAATAATACAACGATGGCAATTAGTACGGTTATGGATCCGACTAATACTGGAAATGTATTAAGTCATGGGGTGCCAATTTCTGCACCGACTCCAGTTCCTACTCC
>CALHLC010000027.1 GCA_938034385.1 uncultured Bacteriovoracaceae bacterium | reverse complement strand
AAAAACTGAAGCACAAAAAAATAAGTTCGTAGAATTTTTTTTCAATGAAATTTACTCCCGATAACATCCATGTTATTGAAATATGAAATTCATACTTCACTAATATTGTCATCTTTTAGAGATTCTTTGTCACCAAAGTGGAAATATTTTCCTCCATATAGTAGAGATATAGGACGTGAATATTTCTAGAAAATTCCAAAATTTGTCATACTTATTAGTAGTATCCTTCCTTTTTAGTATGCTAATCCACTATTTATTTTTATTTTATAGCTCTCAAGGACATAAAAGTGCAGAATTGTCGCGTGGCAACAAGAAAAACCTCCCAATTCTAAACCTGAGAAGAGAAACTAAACAATCTCTTACACCTGAACTTTTATCACCTAAAGTTGCTTCAAAACCTAAAAAAAGAATTAAAAAGCGTAAAGCACGAAATAAGAAAAACAAGTTAACTCCCATAAAATCCTCACCTACTAGGGCTACTTATTCGGAAAGAGCTCGTATTACACAAGCTCTCTTACCTCCGTCTATTCAAAAGAACTTTTACTCAAAATCTAAACTTAATATGGATATAGAACTCCCTGAAAATATTCCCGAGCAATTGAAGAGTAAATTGAAACAAAACCTTGGAGCATTCTATAGAAGAATATCAAGAAGGTTTTACAATAGTGTTTTTGATACCTACTTGGAGCATGAAAGATTCTACCCAACAAGGCCTATTCCGGTTAATAGAAGTACAGATGCAGTCGCTCTAAGAGTAACGTATGATGAGTATGGAAATGTTTCAAGAGTACAGACAATAGAATCTGGGAAGTACAATATTCATAATTCTTTTTGGCAAAAAGCAATTACATCTATTACGAGTATCCCAAATCCTCCTAAAATTTTATTAGATTTAAATAATGAGTTTTCTGTAATTTATTCTCTGCAGATTAATCGTTAGCACTTAAAATTCGAGATAATGTCTTAGTGAGCTGGATATAATCCTTAGAGACAAAAGAATAAATTGGCACCATAGCTTTTATGCTTTTATAAACATCATCTTGATAATCATATTTTTGTCTTTGATATTTCTCTAAGCTTTTTTGGTATAGATCTCTAGCATCGAGGTCTATTTGATCAGGAGTAATAAACCTATTTTCCAAAAGACTACATATTCGAGAAAACTCTTTAAATGAACAATCGAGAATATCCATGATTTCGTCTGAAGTAAGGTCCAATACATACTTGAGAGTACACATCGTTCTTTCTTGCCAGGATAGGTTTTCAAAAATATTTGCAGGACTAGTTTTTAAGTTTGAGACATAATCTCTTTTAAAAAAATAAATGATTCTCTTGAAAAGGTAACCACTCTCATCAAATGAAACGATATCTGTTTTTTTATTAGTAACTTTGTAACCATCTATGTTTTGTAAAGATACGTTTCGAATCTGTAATGCATTCAAGCTCTTCTTAACCAAGTCATAAGTAACATCTTGGTCAAAACTTAAGCACATTCCAAGTTGGACTAAATTAGTCACCATTACTGGTGGCCTATAACCCATGACTAAATTTATATTTGTATCCGTTCTCACCTTTAACATTGTAGCAACTCTGGGCTAAATCTCCTACAGTGCCACTCTTTGCCTATCTCTTGAGTAAAACCTTTTTTTTTCATAAAATTATATATGTATAGAAGAAAAGGAATTCTTAATGAAAATAATTTCAGTATTGATTTTAGCCGCATTTTTTAGTTGTACCAATCAACCTGGCTCAAGTGTAGGAACTCCTGCTCCCAAAAATAATCCAAACCCTAATACAACGAACCCTCCTCCACCAATTGAAACTTGTACAGGAACTATTGATGATGGATATGACGATATTGGAAACCTTGGAAGACCTGCTGAAGATTTAATCGTTATTGGAAATGCTATGTTTGCTGGAGAAGTTGGTCGGTTCATGCCTGGAGCTCATCCACAAACTGATCCAAGTCTTCATAATTCTGCTGGTAAATATCACTTTCCTTCTGTTAGCGGTGACTCTTCTGAAGATGAATGGATGGATATATCAAGTTATAATTGGTCTCTAAGTGATGCATTTAATCTATTACAAAATGATGGCCCTATATATTTGAGAATAAAAGTTTTACCTCAACACTTCCCTACAGCAAACTCCTATGAGTGTTATCCAAGACAATTAAATGCTGGACGAGATAATACAAGTGGTTATAAGAAATTAAAGTTCACAGTCAAAAGACATAGAGGATTCTTTAATCAACAAACACAAAGAGTAGAAAGAGTTCCGAACTCTCCAGGTCAATTAGTTGAAATGACCGAACCAATAAATGTTGGACAATGTAGTAAGATTATAAAAATCAATCAATTACCAAGTTCTGATCCAAATGTTCCAATTGAAAATCAATTTACATTTTTTGAAATATCAGACGTTAGATCTGACTATTGGTGCCAACAAGGTGCCGACAATGGATTATGGTGTCCGGCAGGTAGAAAAGTAGGCCGAAGAAGTTGTTGGAGAATAGTTGTTCAAGTTGCAACAAACTCAACAAAGTTTTTCAGAGGTCATACTAGAAACTAGTAATAATCTCTCTTGTTACATTTTTTTCATGAATATGAGAAAGTTCTACTAACAAACTAGGACAAGTAATATTCACTTCAGAGATATTCTTATTTAAAATATCAAAAGCAACTAATTTAACTCCAAAGTCCAATAGATCAGTACAAATTTTATGACATTGATCTCTTAAATTCTTTTCAAGTTCATAATGCTCTATTGATGAACCTTGAGAAGTATTAGAAAGGTACGACCCAAGCTTAGGAACTTTGAGTACTGAACCTAAGTAATTCCCCTCCCAATAGATAGACCTAACCTCTCCATTCACTACTGCTGGATCAAAAGGTTGAATCATCAAATAATCTTCAGATATCCTTAAGCGCTCCTTAAGATCATCTAGATTAGAGTGATTATATTTTTCTACACCAATGCCAGAAAATAGATTTAGAGGCTTTACAATAAAATCTGAATGGTCTTTTGATTTTATAATAAACTCTTGAAAGTGAGAGAAGTTATTAGAGACAAGAGATGGAAGTGAATTTTTCTCTTTGAAGCTTAAAAGCTTCTCATTATAAGAGACTGCCCCCATAGAGTCATTGATGACCTTGATGCCATATTGCTCTTTTAAAAACTGACTCATCCAGCATAAATTTAAATAAGTTCCATCAACTGGAGGATCTGGTCTAAAGTGTAGAATATCTCCTTTAGACAAAACCAATTCTAGATGATTAGTCAGTTCAAAGCCTTCCATATAAAAGTCATTCTTAATAGTACAATCAAATTCATAGACCTTTAAAGTTCGAGATTCAATGGAAGAAATGGCGAAATCTGTTGTAATTAAAAAATAAACTGAATGGCCTGCTTGTTTTAGAGAAGTCGCTAGAAATAAAGATGAATCTTTATATAACTTTAGTTTCTCAATAGGATCAATTAAAAAAACATGATTCAATTTAATCCCTCCAAATACTTAGTAAAAGATTTCTTTGAATCTAAATCTTTAAACTTTTCATACTCTTGCTCTAAGAAAGCTAAGTATTGCTTTAAAGTGAAGTTTTTTTTCTCCCTTAAGTCTTTTATAAAAGCACCTTTGTTTTCATAAGTCATAAAGGCCGAAAAACTCGCATGATTCCAATTTCTCTTGAGTGGATAACACTTTTTTTTCTCTATTCCTAAATCATTACACGTATTCTCTATAGATGGCCGAAATACTGTTGCTAGATAATTCTCTAGATGTTTAAAGCTCTCCTTCATATCCTTAGGTCTATTCTTACCAAGGTCATCTTTATAGTCATTAATAAGCTTAACCAAAGCCATTCTTATCTTCTTTGAACGCTCTGATCTTTTTGTTCTCTCATTTAATGTCTCTTGATCATTGGAGAAGTACTCTTTCATCATTTCTTTTCCAAAATAATTTGCAAGGTTTTCATTTAAGTCAACATTGCTTTTAACGAAAAAAACTGTGTGGAATAATTCATGAAATATTAATTCTGCTAAATCGTATTTATTAAATTCAAAAAAAGTCGATAAAATTCTATCTTCAAAGTTACCAAGTGTAGAGTAAGCTTGCACTGGTCTCTTATAAGTATGGTAATCCTTCTTCTTCATTTTCTCTACATATTTAAATGCCGACTTTTCTTTAAAAAATCCTAAGTAGGGAAATTTTCCATAAAAAGGAAAGGATGTTTTCAAAGGCTCTACTTTATCAAAGTAAGAAACAATCACAAGATAAGTAACGGCATCACGATCTAGAAAAGTTACTTTCGAATAGATGTCTGTTTCTTTTTTCTCAAAATACTCATAAAAATGAGTTTTGTAGGCACCAATGTCTTTGATCTTGGACTTTATCTCTTCACCAACTTCAGGGTCATTCAAAACTTTAGATATTTTCTTACCTTTCCACTGTAAGCTTAACTGTCCTATTCCTTGTTCCACTAAATATACAAATTTAGCACAACCTGAAAGAAGAAATACTGATAAGATGATGATTACTTTCATTTTAATTTCGATACGACTTTCTTGTTACTATAAAGAAAATTACCGACGCTCCTATTGATGTAAGTAAAATTGTAACGAATAAATTAGATCTTTTAAAATAAATACTGATTCCCATCAATAAAATGATCATAAAAACACTTAATATCTTTGCTTTAGGTCTAATAACTTTATGCTCATTCCATTCTTTAACAAGCTCTCCTACTACTGGAAGATTGAGAACTCTCTGATGCATTTTAGGAGATGATTTTGAGAAAAAGTAAGCTGCTAGGATATAAAGAGGAGTCGAAGGCAGTAAAGGTAAAAATATCCCTATACTTCCCAAACCAAAGCTAATAAATCCTAAGGTTAAGAAGATTGGTTTCATAAATTAGTGAAGTTTAGATTTTATAACTTCAATAATTTTTCCCTGACAAGAAAGTGCTGTAGCTTCCGTCACTTCAACATCAACCCAGGCCCATTGTAAGTTTCTCTCATCTTCAATGTGAACAATTCTCGAACAATTAGTTCTTCCTTTCCACTTTTCGATTCCCTTCATGGAACCTTTTTTCTCAATTAAGACTCTATAAGTCTTCCCAACCATTTTTGATCTTAGTTCTTTTTGAATGTCTAATTGATACTTCTGAATTTCTCTTAATCTTCTTCCTCGAATATCTTTATCTAAAATATCATTCATTCTAGATGCTTTTGTCCCATTACGAGCAGAGAAAGCATAAGAGTAAATAAAGTCAAACTGAGCTTGATCCAACAAACTTAAAGTTGCTCTATGCTCTTTTTCAGTTTCATTTGGAAAACCTGCAATGATATCAGATGAAATAATAATTTCAGGATTAGACGCCCTAAGCTTTTCTAATAAACCAAGGTAATGCTCTACTGTATATTCTCTAAGCATTCTTTGTAATACAGTATTGGATCCAGATTGAACTGGAAGATGTAAATGATTAGAGAGTTTTTTAGAGCTGCCATGAATAGAAATAAGTTCATCACTTACGTCATATGGATGACTAGTTGTATATCGGATTAACTCAAGTCCATTGACTTCATCAAGGGCAGATATGAGCATGGCCAATGACTCATTATTATCTTTCCCATAAGAGTTTACATTTTGACCAAGAAGAGTGATTTCTTCAATTCCAGAATATTCTACAAGTTTTCTAACATCATCAACAACTTCTTTTAGCCTTCTAGATTTTTCTCTCCCACGTGTGAAAGGAACAATACAATAAGAACAAAACTTATCACACCCTTTAATTATATTTACAAAGGCCTGAGGTGTTCCATGAGTAATTTTTGTTTCAATAGAGTAATCACTTCCTTTATCCCAAGTATTTACATGGAACTTTTCGTCCCCTGCATAGGTTCTATAAACAAAGTCATTAATACTATCAATAACATCTGTTCCAAAAGCAAAATCCAACTGAGGATATTTCTTTATAAGATCTTTTCCATCTGTTTGGGCAATGCACCCACAAACTGCAATTTTTTTGTTTTTATTAGCTTCTTTAATTCTTTTTGTTTCACCAAGATGAGAATAAAATTTTTGGTTGGCCAGATCTCTAACTGCACAAGTATTAAAAATTAAAAGGTCTGCACTACTTTGATCTTCAGATTTTTTAAAATTTAGTTTTTCAAGTTCACTGAAAATTCTTTCGCTGTCGTGATAATTCATCTGACAACCATAGGTTTTCATCCAAACTGTTCTCTCAGGAAACTCTAAGTCGCCTAGCGTTATAACGGGGTTTTTCTCACTCATATATAAATACTCTCTCAAGAATATTTACAAGACCTAAGGCCTATTTTCAATAACTTAAAGTTGAAAATCAATAAATTAGGCAGCTCTCATTAGAGTAGCTTCTAGATAATGGTCAAAGTCCTCTTTAATGCTGCTTGGGGAGATAATCTCTATATCATATTTAATATGTTGAATGGCCAACCAAGACATCAATGAGGCTCCTATCTCTGAGTTAGCAGACCAAATCTTTCCATTTTTTGAGTCTATTAATGATGAATCATTGAAGTACATATATTCATGATTTAAGTTTTTATTTCGAGGAAGATTTTTCAACTTGATGATCACTCTCTCAACACGAGAGTCCTTTTTTTTCACTTCTCCTATAAAGTTCAAAACCTCTTTGTTAGCAAAGTTAAGATTAAATTTAAGAGGATGAATATCAAATTTCTTAACTTCCTCCAGGTCAAGGAAGTCTAATATATTATTTTTAGGATCTTCATAAAAAAGATGGAGTCTTTCTTTAAAATAAAAAATTGCCATAGGTGAAGCAATTATCTTTTCTTCATTTTGTTTTTCAACATAAACAGTAAGCTTATTTTCGATACACTCTTCCAATAAGTTCAAGTCATTAACTAATTTTATTTTTTTCATCGTCTAAATAGTTTAAAACGGTTTTGCAGTTTTTCATGTACTTTTCTCTACTCAAAAAGATGACTAGTAGAGACCACTTTTTACCCTATAAGTTACTTCGGATAATTTTCTTGTTGCATACTATTCTAGGCAATCTTCTAACATCTTTCCTAGCAATTAAGGCTTAAGCTCATGCTAAGTTTCTTTAAAAATCTTTCCTAGATTCATATTTTCATAGAATCAAGTTGAGAGCATTTCGAAAAAAATTGTTGGCACTTTTTCTAGAGAACTATAAGTGTAAGTATTTAAAATAATATGAAAAGGGCTCTTTTAAATCTGTAAATCAACTTTTCAGTCCAAAATAGATTAACTGTGAAAGAAGTATGTTTTCTGGATAATAAAAGGGGAAAAATGAAAAACTTATTTAAAATTGCTTGTATTGCCTTAATGGTCTCTTGTAGCTCAGAGCCGCCGGCAACGAGTTCGAATACCAACTCAGGAGGGTCATCTGTGACTTGTTTAAGTTTGGCTGGTGCAAACTTTGACCAAATTGGAACAGAAGATGGCAAGCTAGTATGTCTAGACAATGGTTGCTCTGGAACTTGTAATTACAATGATGCTGTAACTACTCTTGGAGGTAAAACTTATAAATTAGAAAAAGCTTTTAGTGTAGACAATATTGCATATTACAAAGCAGATATCTCTTTAGGTAATGATTCAACACCATTAAATTGTACATTTAATGGTGAAATTTTACTTCATGATGAAACAACAACTCAAAAGAAATGGAATAGTGATGCTGCTCCATGTGAATCGATGGATCTTCTTGTGAGTTGTTTAAATGGTCAATTAGAGTTTGAAACTAGTGATGAATTCACTTTTGATCAACCATGTAGTGATGAAAACGGTCCTTGTGCAGGGAAAGATGAAGGACTTGTTGTTGATTCCAATGGAAATGAATTAAGTGATGATATGAAAACAATGTTTGTAAATTCAACAGTTGTTGATTTAACAAAACCAGATGTAAATGATTGTAATGTTGAAGATAATAAATCTTTTCCAAATGGATCATTTAAGTGTTTAGGTGAAGATAGAGCTGAAGAAATCACAACTGCCGCTCCAACATGTAAAGAAGTTATCGGGGTCACTGAGAATGGTCATGACCTAGTTGATCTTTCAGCAGGTGAAGCAAAGCTAAATCTATTAACAGAACTATTAAAAAATAATAACGCTTATTCATACCATACTGAAGCTGATTTACAGGTTGAACTATCAAGTGTGAATCACTCAGGAGATGAAGTTGATAATACAGGAATTACTCAAAGTGGTAACGAAGTTACAATTGATATTGCTATGGTAGAAGAAAGAGTAAGTGAGCAGAGAATCTTAACTCTTTATTTCAAATTAGAAAACATGGAAGATAAAGAAGACGATGCCTATAGAGAGTCAAAAGTTGCTGAGATAAATGTAAAGCTAGCACCTAAAGTAGATAATAATGTTGATATGATCAAAAAAGTTACTGGCTTAACTTTAGCTAAAGATAAAGAAATGCTTAAATTTAAAGTAAATGAAGGTCATCAATTAAATAGTAAATGGGAAAACCTCAGATATGAATTAGTAGCTGATAGCCTTATGAGCAACGATGTTAAAAATTCTGACAACTCAATGAAGGCCGAGTACCTTGTTGCTCAACTTGTAGATGATGCTGATATGAATCATATTTCGTTAACAAGACCAGAAAACAATGATGTCTTAACTTATTCGAAAGTAGAAGTTCAATTCAAAGTTTACGGTGTAGACAAAACAGATCCAGACAATACAGATGAATCATTGATTGGTGAAAATGTTGCTGAGGTTATTGTTGAGAATAAAGATTGTGGCGATATTGAGCATGGAGAGAAAGTAGATGATAGTGATAAATTCTTCTACTCTTTTAAAAACTCTTACGCAAACTGTGATGATATGGCTCAGCCTGCAATAGTACTTTGTAAGAACTCTAGAGAAATATTAAGCTCTCAAGATGATAGTATTTATAAATTCTCAAAGTGTAACTCTTGGGATCAAGACTTATCAAAATTTAAAATTGCTGAATCAAACTCAAGTGCTCTAGAAACATTAAATGTAAAAGATGCTAAAGAAGGTGATAGTGCAGTTGCAATTTCAGACTTATTCAGCTTAGTAAAAGTAGAGAGTGATAAAACAACGGTACTTGCTGATTTTTATAATCAATTAAACAAGATGGAAGTAAAACTAACTCGTCTTGCTACATCTTGGGGAACTCCAGGATCAGTAGGAATTAGTGACTATGCAACGATTGAGAAAAATGGTGATAAGTTTCAAGTGAAAGTAAATACTCTTAAACTTAAAGAAGAGCTTGGAGAAGATATGACGAAATCAGGAGCTTTTAATCTTGAACTCTCAATATCTTATGAAAACATGGATGGAGACATGGTTGATCTTGCTGAAGCTCTTGAAGTAAAAACTGGATTAAGATTCACACAAGAATAAGAGACAAAACAAATAAATAGCTTAAGGCCTCAGTTGATCTGAGGTCTTTTTTTTGGGAAAATCAATGGCTAGAAAGCTGATTACCAAAATGAAAAATAATTAATCCTAGAAATATTTGAATAAAAATATTAAACCCCATAAGAGCAAGATCTTTAGTATTCATAAGATTATAGCTATCAGAAATAAAAGTAGAAAAAGTTGTAAAACTTCCCAGGAAGCCAATGAAAATCAACATCCTTAAACGTAAATCTAAAATCTTTGTTGATAAGAATCCTAAAAAAAAGCATCCTAATAAATTCACAAACATTACTTTATAAGGCTGAGATTTTATAAAACTAGAACAAGCATGCCTGGAGATAGCCCCTAAAAACCCACCTAATCCTATAAGGAGAACATTCATTCCTTGTTCTCGTCCTCATCAGAATAATTAAATCGCTGAGGTCTATTAAAACCTGAGTCTCGAGCTTCTTTAGGCTCAAAGTCACCACTTTCATTTTCTTCTTCCAAAGCAATTTTTTCAGCCTTCTTTCTAAGTAGAGGCTTATTAAAACGGTTATCTGCTTTATCTAAGTGTTTATTAATATTAATTGTTACAGGGCCGTAAGCCATAGTCTGGCAACTTAAACGCTCTTTAGTGATATGAAAGACATTTCCAAGTAGAGTTTTTTCTTCGAAGCTAATCTCATTAAGATTATTCTCTCCAGAGACAATTTCGATCACACAATCACCACAGCTAGCACATCCTCCACAGCTTGATTTAATATCAAAATCATTTCTTTTAAGAAGACTTAAAAGCGACTCGCCTTCTTTAATCTCAAAACTTTTATTTAATTTATCGAGTGTTATTTTTATCATCTAAACGACTTTTTTGATTTTCTTTTCTAAAGATTCTAAAACCTTTGCTTTAAAAGGTTTAAATAGAAAGCTTAAATTTAAATCTCCACATACTTCTGTATCAAAGAAATCTAAATTAAAGTCAAATCCATTTCCCTTCCCTCTAATACTACAATTTTTATCATCATAAATGAGTTCAGTTTCAATTTTATATTTTGCGAGCATTTCAGGAGTAATTTTCTTCTTTACTCTCTTATAAGCATCTTTTTTTGATTCACTTTTATTATAAGAAATTTCTATATCCTTCATGAATTCATCTCCTTGATTCCATCGATAAGCCCAGTTGATCCAAATCCAGCACTCCCGCGTCCTGACTCACTTAGTTCTCCTGTTTCAAAGTTCATTTGAACAACAGGAGAAAAGACAAGTTGAGCAATTTTTAAACCATGCTCTATCTTTTCAACTTTATTTGAAAAATTTGCTACAATAATTTTTAACTCTCCACGATAATCACTATCAATCGTTCCAGGAGAATTCACTATGACAAGCCCAGTTTTAAAACTTAGACCAGACCTAGGCCTTACTTGAATCTCATAACCTTTTGGAAACTCAAGACTCAACCCTGTTGGAATCAAAACTCGCTCAAATGGCTTTAACTCAATGGTCTTGCCATCTAGCAAACATGCTCGAACATCAGCCCCAGCAGCTTCTTCACTCCCATAAGTTGGGAGTGAAAAAGACTGGTCAAAATTATCTAATTTCTTAATCTTAACTAACATGTATTTATGCTTTCTTAGTTAAAGGAGCAATTGCTTTAATAGATAATTTTGTTTTACCAAACTTATCCTTATCTAAAACTTTTACTCTTACTTTATCACCTTCAGAAACATACTCATTAACATCGTTAACTCTCTCATCAGCCATTTCTGAAACGTGAACTAATCCACTAACTCCTGGCATGATATCAACAAATGCACCGTATTCTTTGATCGTCACTACAACAGCGTCATAGTCTTCACCAATTTTAGGACCATTGATATTCATATCTAAAGAGATAATTGCATCAGCAACATTTTTAGCGTTATCACCTAAGATCTTAACTGTTCCATCATCATTACACTCAACTGTAACGTTATAGTTTTCTTGAAGAGCTTTAACGTTCTTACCACCTGGTCCAATTACCATTCCAATCTGATCTGGCTTAACTTTCATCTCTTCAATTCTTGGAGTGAAATCTTTAAGGTCTGTTCTTGTAGTATTGATAGTTTTTTCCATTTCACCAAGGATATGAAGTCTTCCAGCTTTTGCTTGAGTCATAGCTTTATTTAAAATTTCTTCATTAATCCCTGTAATTTTAATATCCATCTGAATAGCAGTAATACCATCTTTTGTTCCAGCAACTTTAAAGTCCATATCACCAAGGTGATCTTCATCTCCTAAGATATCTGATAGGATTTTATAATTATCACTTTCTTTATCTTTAATAAGACCCATTGCAATTCCAGCTACCGGTGCTTTCATTTTCACACCAGCATCCATGAGTGCCATAGACCCAGAACAAACTGATCCCATAGAACTTGAACCATTAGACTCTAAAACCTCACAAGCAACTCTAATAGTATATGGATTCTCATCAGAGATCATGCCCTTAATCGCTCTCTCTGCTAGGTTACCGTGACCAACTTCACGTCTCCCAACTCCTCTATAACCTCTGGCCTCTCCAACACAAAATGGAGCAAAAGTATAATGAAGGTAGAATTTTTGAAATTCAACACCATCTAAATCTTCAACAAGTTGAGCACCTGCTTTAGATCCAACTGTTACAGTTCCTAAAACCTGAGTTTCACCTCTTGTAAATAAAGCTGAACCGTGAACTTTTTTAAGGCAACTTACTTCAGTTTCAATTGCTCTTACTTCATCTAGTCCTCTTCCACCAATTCTTCTGTCTTCTTTTAAAATATCTGCTCTCATCATTTCATATAAAAGCTCATCAATTCCAGAATAGGCTTCATTACCAAAGTTCGCATCTTCATCCAATCCATACTTACTTGGATTTTCTTTAAGAGCTGCAGCTGCAGTTTTAGTTAAAGCTTTAATTGTTTTAGATCTTTTTGTTTTATCAGTAATTGAAAGTAATTCTCTAGCTTGACCTTTAAATTCTTCAGCAACTGTTTTTAATAAAGTCTCGTTTGAACTAGTTGATTCAAAAGTTCTTGTTGGTCTACCAACTTTAGCTTTCATATCTGCTAATCCCTTACAGAATTTTTTAATTTCTGTGTGAGCATAAGTAATCGCTCCTAGCATAACATCTTCTGAAAGTTCTTTTGCCTCACCTTCAACCATTAAGATGGCATCAGCACTTGCTGCAACAATCATATCTAGTTCACTTTCTTCTAACTCAGCTTTACTTGGATTAAAGATATAGTTTCCATCTTTATAACCAATTTTTGCAAAACCAGCAGGAGCTTCAAATGGAATATCAGAGATTGCTAAACAAGCAGCAGCTCCAAGACCAGCTAAAATTTGTGGATCAGAGTCTGCATCATAAGATAAAACCTGATTCATAATAATTGTTTCGTTAAAATATCCTTTAGGGAACATTGGTCTAAAAGGCCGGTCAATCATTCTCATTAAAAGAATCTCTTGATCACTTGGTCTACCTTCTCTTTTTCTAAATCCACCAAGGAATTTACCAGCAGAATAATATTTTTCTTTATAATCAACTAATAGAGGGAAAAAATCTTGCCCTGGCTTAGATTCTGTTGCTGAACATACTGTAGATAAAACTTGCGTCCCACCACATGTCACTAAAACTGAACCATCTGTTTGCTTAGCTAATCGACCTGTTTCTAAAACGACTGTCTTTCCACCATATTCAATAGTGAACTCTTGTTTGTTATTTAACACTTTAGTGCCTCCTAAAATAAATGCACCTTAAAAATAAGGATACTTTGTAAATGTATTGTGAATGCTTGATATTTAAAAAGATAGATAGAAAAGTAAGTAGCTTAAATCGCTATATATCCCTAAAATCTCAAAGATCCACAGTTTGTTTATACTCTTTAGATAAGAAATAGTAAATCTGAAACAATCTACTCTTATAGAACACCGCCAAAATCTCTTGGCATATTACTTTCAACTACCTTCTTCTAAGTTACTGAAATCATATAAGAATCATAATCTCCAACCAAGAAAGTATGTTCTTCCCTTATTCTAGTGTGGAACTAAAGGTGTATCTAGATATATACGTATCCTGGGAGAGTGTAAATGAAATTAATCGTATACTTTATTACTGGTATCTTAATGTTGTCTTGTATGAGCCAGCAAAATAAATCAATACAACTTGAGGAAACTCAACAAGAAGATCCTGGAAGTGTCGTAGACGTAGGGAGTACCCATCGATCAAATTATAGAAAAATTTTATTTTATACTGGTTTTCCATTTGGCGATAACCTTCTATCTCTTGAAGAACTAGAAGAACGTTGTGAGAAAATGCTACAAAGGCCTTTTTCTACATCATCAGGTTCATCAGTATTAACTGCCAGCACAGAAGTAGAAGAATATACAAAAGAACAATTTAAATATCTTTCTCTAAAAGCTCACATTATAAAATCAAAACAAATTAC
Organism: uncultured Bacteriovoracaceae bacterium; assembly: GCA_938034385.1. Classification (GTDB taxonomy): domain Bacteria; phylum Bdellovibrionota; class Bacteriovoracia; order Bacteriovoracales; family Bacteriovoracaceae; genus JAHDHG01. The sequence continues at coordinate 30,707 of CALHLC010000027.1, read as the reverse complement.
CACAGATGAAATAATGAAAGAATGGGATCAGCGAGTTTCTTCAGTTGAAGAATCAAAGTATAGATATGAATGTTATGTTGAAGGTGAGCTCAACGGCTTATTAGATGCTAAAAACTTTGAAGTTAAACTACCAGGGCAAGGTCCAACCCCAGAAGCACTTGAAGAAGCACCAATAGCTGATAAAGGTTTGATTATAGATCTTGTTGAAAAATTATTTGCAAAGTCTAATAGTAGTCTAGCAAAACTGGAAAAAGGTCAAGAGTGGGGTCTTAGAACAAAAAGTGTTAATGGCTTTAGTAGCGAAGCAATTTCAACTGCTAGAGGTGATCAAGAAAACATTAGGTCAAAAGGTCTAAACTTTGACTTTAAAAACTACCTAGCAGAATTCAATGATCTTGCTTTTGATGAGAGCTCTCCAGAAGGAATAAGGGGCCGTGCAGTTGTCTTTAGTATCGACTATGATATTGTAATTATTGAAGATAATAAAGTTATTAAGAGTTCTGAAACGAAAAGAATTAATATCTTGCACCCATTATTAATTGATAGAAGAAACGATAGAGATGATGATATTTAAAAATTATTAATTTCTTGATAACAAAAGGTAAGGCTTTCCGTTGAAGGCCTTACCTTACAACTTCTTCCTATCTACAACTAATATTCTTTGCAACCTCAATAGCTCTTTTCTTGTTCACTATTTTATATTTTAAAACCGAAGAATTACTATTACCAATATTTCTATCAGCTTTTACTTTTCTAACATGAGCAGTTTTCATTAATAAGTTGATAACTTCTTCAGAACTTAAACAAGGTGCCTCGATTAATACTCTAGCAACAACATGTGCAACATAAGGTGACGCCATTGATGTCCCACTCATTTTATCAAAAGCTCTTGTAGGATCATTGGCATAAGCAACAGGGATCGTTGAAACAATATCTTCGCCTGGAGCATAAATATCTACGTGTTGAATTCCATAATTACTAAAACTACTAATAACACCCTTTTTATCTACAGAACCAACACAAAGAACATTTCTTGTTCTCAATTGGCAAGGTTGAATAATTGATCCAGTAGAAACATCCGTTGACTCATTTCCGGCTGCCGTTACTACAATCATGTTCGAAGCAGCAGAAGAGATATATTTTCTTAATTTCTTAAAGATTGTTTTTACATGTGCTTGAGTTAAAAACTCATCACTGGCTGATAGCCCTAAACTTAGATTTGCAACCCTTGCTCCTTGAGTCTTAGCAAGATAAATAGAGTCTTTAATATATTGAGCAGCCATTTTAGCTAATCTCTCATATGGGTTTCTAGATTGAAGTATTTTTGTTTCAGCATTATCTGCCATAGGAACAACTCTAAACGGAATAATTCCAATTCTCTCATCATTATTAGCAACTATTCCTGAGACATGTGTACCATGAGCTCCTCCAGCAGCTTGCTCTAAGTATGGATCTCTTTGTCCAGACTCTCCAAGAATAGCATAGTATGGTAATCCGTCGAGACCAGTGAAATCGTAACCAAGAAAATCATCTTTAAAAGTATTATTATCATTATCTTTCTTATCAAAAGTTGTTTTTAATTCTTTTAAATTATAGTGCATGTGATTTTTTAGATTAGGGTGCTTATAATCTACACCAGAATCAATCACAGCCACTACTACCTTGTGTTTTTTGTTTATTTCTTTTGCTTTAGCATATTTTTCATATGACTTATTTAAAGCTTTAAATTCTCTAGACCCTGGTTGAAACGTCTGATTTGGAACTAAGCCAGATGCAAAAGTCAACGAGCTTGCAAGAAGAGAAGTAAAGATAAAAGAAATAATTAGATTCATATTTTTCCTAATAATAAAAGTGGTTGATTCTTTTACCTTGCTCAAGATTAGTTAGAAATAATATTGAGTTAATATTTTCTTACTTCATGAAGTCTGTAGACGCACGAAAGCCAAAGCTAATAAAAGCTCTGGCATTAATTAAATATTAAATTTAGTGAAAGATTACTTTCTTAAACCAAGATCAGTGATAACTTTTTGGTATCTCTCTACATCTTGTTTTTTGATAAAGCTTAAAACTCTTCTTCTTTGACCAATCATTTTCATCATTCCTCTTTTAGAATGAAAGTCATGCTTGTGGTCAGCAAAGTGAGATGTTAAGTACTTAATTTTTTCAGTAAGAATAGCAACTTGAACTTCAGGAGACCCTGAATCAGTTGGAGTTTTTCCAAATTTTGCTACGATTTCTTTTGTTTGTTCTTTTGTTAACATTTTGCTTCTCCGTAAAACCCAGAAAGAAAGTAATTTTTCAAACCGAGTAAAAGGTTAATAGTGCTTCAAACTACCCAAGATGCTCGCTCATGTAAAGCTTAAGCTTATCTTTGAGCCTAGATTCGATCTGACGTATCCGCTCTCTAGAGACCCCGTATTGATCAGCGATCTTCTGTAAAGATGGTGGAACCTCTTCTAAAAGGCGTTTCTGGAAAATATCTCTATCTCTAGGCTTAAGCCCATCTAGAAACTCTCCTAAGTTACTTTTTAAGATTTCAAGGTTTTGCTTATGGGCCAACTCTTCATCTACTGGGAGATCATCTGTAGCTATAATGTCATGGAGACTCGGAGCGTTAGATTCATCGAAATATTTTTTATCAAGACTAAACTCTCCAGACCCAGGACCAAGGCGCTTTTGCATTTCAATTACTGATTTTTCAGAAACATCTAAGTTCTCAGCAATCATTTTCGGAGTTGGATCTATACCCTGACTCTCAAGACGCTCTTTTTCTTTCATAAGATTATAAAAGAGCTTTTTTTGATCAGCAGTTGTTCCAATTTTTACTAATCTAAAATTATCTAAAATAAACTTCAAGATATAAGATTTTATCCACCAACTCGCATAATAAGAAAGCTTCGCTCCCTTAGTTGGATCAAATTTAGAAACAGCCTTCATTAAACCCATATTCCCCTCTTGAATTAAATCAAGAACATTTTGGTGGGCCTTTTTATATTCCATTGCAATTTTTACAACTAATCTTAAGTTTGCCAGTACTAACTTTTTTGCAATTTCAATCTCTCCAGTTTCAAAGAGTTTCTCCGTTAACTCTTTTTCTTCTTCTCTGGTTAATAATCGATATTTAGAAACTTCTTTTAAATAGGCTTTTAAAGGATCACCTATAACAAGGTCTTTTGATTTATCCAGAACTTCTTTTGGAGTCTGAATAATTGGTAATAAATCTTTGGTATCTTCGCTCATGTTGATCTCTTAAATCCGAAATATGGCCCATAATGTCAAGTGCCACTGACTTAAAACTAAATAGAATGCATTATTTCTCATTATTTAGAGCTGTTTGAATATGTTTAAAAGTTGGATAGAATTATACTCATGAAAAATATCCTAATTATAATGATGCTTCTTTCTTGTGGCGACTTTCAAACATCTCTTCAAGAATCAGTTAAAGATGAGAATTTAGAAGCAGTCTCCAAGTCAGTCTTTTTAAAGACAATAGAGCAAACAAAGCTAAATACGGATGATAGTTTTGAAATTCAATACCAACTCATTCAGCAAACTCCTCTTTTAGTAGAAGGCTCAGTTGTAAAATGTGATATTGAATCACAAGTGACAAAAAAGCACTTTAGCCAAGATGATTCGATTATCATTGTCTATGATGTTAATCATGCAATTAAATCAACTAACGATAAATGTAAAAGTGCTCTAATTAAGAGAAAAGATGTCTATAAAAAGAAAATCAACTTTCAAGAATACAAAATTTTTACGATTAGTTACTTTAATAATTTATTCAACAAAGTTCGTGATTTAAAAATATTCAGAGCAAAGGATCAAGATAGATTTATTGTTCAATTCAAAGACTCTCTTCTTAAAAACAATAAAGACCAATCTCTAAATATTGAAGCAAATGCAAAACAAATGATTATTGACTTTGACAAAGATATTGTTCCATTAAATATTGTAGCTGTTAAAACGGGATCAATTGCTGATTATGAGTTACATTCTGATAGTCCAAAAAGGATTTATTCGGCATTTGATCAATCTCTAATTACTAAAGATAAAAAAGATTTAAAAGAATACCCAATTGCTAAGAATATAGATTTGAAAAAAGTTCGTTTCAAAGAGTTTGATACAAATATAGAAAGATCACATTTTTCTGAAATTTTTTAAATTATATTTTTCACTAATAGTATGAATTGTTTTTGTAGTAGCTTCCAATAGATCTTTAGCTTGTTCTGGGAAATCATTAAAGATATTTACTTCATCTTCTTCTTTGGTTGAAAAGTCATCTTGATCATCTTTTATTTGAAAGTTCAGTCCAAGGTTTAAACCAAGCTTATAAAAATCCTCATGGGCCTCTTCACTATCAAGTTCTGAGAAATAATAAGCTCCCATCGTTGCACATTGAATGAGTCTTGAAGTTTTAAGTTCATGAATATTTAAGATATTATTAAGTACTCTATCGTCTCCAAAGAGATCCTCTACTTGTCCAAGAATCAAACCTTCAAAACCTAAGGCCCAAGTACAAAATGTTGTCAGCATCTTCTTCCTAGTAAGATTACATTCATTTAATTGAGCATAAGATTGATTTAAAAGTGCATCTCCTACTAAGATGGCCATAGCTTCATTATATTCAACGTGAACTGATGCCTTAGATCTCCTCATCGCTGAATCGTCCATGGCAGGTAAATCGTCGTGAACAAGAGTATATGCATGATGAAACTCTAAAAAGGTAGCAAAGTAAAAAGTCGTGACATTATTTACATTTAAATCTTTGCATAGATTTAGGAATAAATGAGGTCTAAATAATTTCCCCGGAGGTAAGAGAGCGTATTTAATTGCCTCATCAAACTCAGAGTTATGTCTAAATAGATTATTAACATAATCAGTAAATTTCTCTCTAAAACTCATAAGCGAAATTATCAAAACATTGAGCAAATATAAAGCTCTTTTGCACAATTTTCTAAAAAAGTGATATTATTGATCATGAAAAATTTCAAAATCTCAGATTTCAAAATCACAAGTGGTGCCAATTTTAATATTAAAAATTTCAAGACAACTATGCCCCATTTTTATAAAGATAAAGATGATTATAAAAAGACTTTAAAGAAGATAAAAAAAGAAAACAATGAACTTCAAGACATTCTCTACGCTCATGATAAATATTCTTTTTTATTAATTTTCCAGGCAATGGATGCTGCCGGTAAAGATAGTACTATAAAGCATGTACTCTCTGGAATGAATCCTATTGGAATAAGTTGCTCTTCTTTTAAAAGACCAAGTGAGCTAGAACTTGATCATGATTTCTTATGGCGTACAACTAAAGAACTCCCGAGGCGTGGTCATATAAAAGTTTTCAATAGATCTTATTACGAAGAAGTTTTAGTTGTTAAAGTTCACAAAGATATTTTAACTAAATATCAAAAGCTACCTGCAGAAAATATTTCTAACCTTACGACAACTTGGAAAAACAGATATAAATCAATCAAAGATTTTGAATCCCATTTAAATTCAAATGGGACTAAAACAATTAAATTCTTTTTGAACATCTCTAAAAAAGAACAAAAGAAAAGATTTCTCAGAAGAATTGACCTTAAAGAAAAAAACTGGAAATTCTCTTCCGGAGATTTAGTTGAGAGGAAACTGTGGACTCAATATACCAAGGCCTACTCTGAAGCAATTAAACATACAGCTACACCTAATAGTCCATGGTATGTTATCCCTGCTGATGATAAGCCTAACATGAGATTAGTTATTGCAAAGATCATAAATTCTCACTTAAAGAAACTTCCTATTCAATACCCGAAGTTAAATGCCAAGGATTTCTCAGAGCTAAGGCAGTCAAGATTACAACTTAATAAAGGAATAAATTAAGAGCTCTTAAGATAAGCCTTTAATCAATTTCATCTAAGCTAAAAGCGATTAAAATGAAAACAAAAGATTTCTATACCCTATAACCTTACTTTCTTCCCTATAATTCCTTCGTATAATTAAAGAATATTTTTTAAAAGTCGATGAATTACTTGATGAAAGTGACTTTTATAATAACTTTATTCTTGGGCCTATTTAGTGCGTGTGGAAACAACGCACATTTATACAACCCAGAAGTAACAACAACTGTACCTCCTGTACAAATTTCTACATCAACGACTTATACTACAACTACGACTTCGACATCAACATCGACTTCGACATCAACATCGACATCAACATCGACTTCGACATCGACAACGACTTCGACAACGACATCAACATCGACATCGACTTCGACAACGACTTCGACAACGACATCAACATCGACAACGACATCGACTTCGACTTCGACAACGACTTCGACATCAACTACGACTACAACCCTACCTCTAAGCTCATGTTTTTGTGATCAGAATTCTCAAGCCAAACCTATAGATATAACAAAATCATTATTTATTAATGACCCAGCATTAATGGCGACACTAAGTACTACTTTTGGATTCCACAACTTGCTTGATGCAATGAAGGGAAATACTACTTATAATACTTTTTTAAGAGATTATATTGATGGATACAGAATGACTGCCATCGAACCTTCTCAAGCACTACCCGGAGAACTTAATGATTTCAGATCAAGAAACTCTAGTGCGAATTTCTTATTTAATAACTTCACTCCTTTTGGACCCAACCAATCTAAAACTTTCATCCCGAACGGAAGTCCTTACCAGTTAATTGCACTAGTCTATAGACCTGACCTCTTTGGAGTTGATGCAAATGGAAACATCACCAATGCTGGAGAATTTAGGTTTATCTTTAAAGTTAATGAAACCCTTGCAGGGACACAATCAGGAATTAAGTTGAGAAACCATGTGATTTTTGAATATAAATTACCGATTCAAACGGCTACTTTAGGAGTAACAAACATTGGAGCTTTCTCAAGAGAAGATTGGAGTAAAGAGTTTACGAAATTAAACTGTCTGCAAGGAGTAGAATATACAAATCAAATTTTAAACATTGCAAGTAGAGTTGCTCTAGCCAAATACCCTACTAGTGCAGGGTGGGTAAATGGGAGTGCCTTGGGTCAATTGAGAATCAATGATTTTTTACAAATCAGATCTGATCAAAGTTTAAACGGTCCTATTTCATGGTCTATTTTCGAATATAGACTGAGATCAGGCGGAGTATTTAATGGAAGGTTAAAACGACATAGAATGCCAAAGACTCCAAAAGATAATTACTCTGATGTAGCAAGCTCTTTAGTCGTTACTAATGACCTCGCTAATTTAGCTCCACAAGGCTCAACAGAGATTTCAAACTTCTACATTAATAACTTCAATACTATCAAGGATCAGACTCTTAGTTATGACTTGAGTGATAAATTAAAAGCATGGCACTTAGAATATCAAGTTCAAGGCGCTAACCCACTTCTAGCTGGAACGAATTGGGGACAAGTTTTAAAAACAAAAGAAGCAGCTAATACTCCTCCATTCTCGATAGGACTACTAAATCCGAATGAATCTACTTTTGCAAAATACCGCTTTTCGTTAAATACATGTAGTGGATGTCACTCTGGTACATTTAACTCTCACAACTTAGGGATTAATCAATACTCTCCTAGTTTGGCTACTGCTGGATCAAACCTAGGAATAGGTATTATAGATTTTTCTAATATCAAAAATTCAAATCTTTTTGTTCATGTTGAAGGTAACGGCCAACCTAATGACAATTCGAGCTTTATGGCAGAAGACCTTCAAAATAGAAAAGAAGAGCTTGAACTCTTTATAGGAGTAACACAATGTTTATCAGATTCTCCTTAATAACATTTTTTATCTTTTCTCAAGTTGGTTTCTCACAAAAAAAAGAGAGTTTAGAAACTTTTTTATTTTGTAAGAATAAGTTAAATATTATAAACAACTCAAAATGTAGTTTTCAAAAAATCCCCCACATGAGGGCAAAGAAGCTTTCTCGAATCGAAGCTAAAAATCTTAGTTGTGGGAAGTCTAAAATAATTGGAATTGTAACAAGGCCAAGCTGTATTAAATCTAAATATCGAGAAAAACCTCCAGCTAACACTAGAGTAGCTCCTGAGTTCATTCAATCCAGTCTTACTATGAAAAAAATGCTAAATATTAGAACTCATAATAGAGATCATTAAAATGTCCAACTTATGTTGAACCTAGACCAATTCTATACAACTCTTTTAGCACAACAATATTTATACTAGTCTCATGTTCAGGTTAACAAACTTACAACAAGGGTTTAAATATGTTTACAATGGTTCATTTTGTACAAATAGTAATCGCAATCTCTATTATTTTTGTATGGGTTTTTAGATGGGAAAATATTGTAAAGGAATTTAAACACTTTAATCTCTCAAAAAGTATTCGAAATACTGTAGGGATCATCAAGGTAGCCTTATCCATTCTTCTTATTACTTCCATTTGGTATCCCAAGAATCTCTCCTTGATTGCTTTATCTATCGCCCTCTTAATGCTTTGTGCTCAATATAATCATTGGAAAGTGAAAAATCCTCCTCTGAAATATATTCCGTCTTTTTCATTATTTATACTCTCTATCTTTGTTGTTAGCTCAAGCATTTAAATTTAATATGGGTTAATAGAATCTTGTTGCTAAGTTTGATATAATGATCAAATGGATTCTATTACTTTAAAAACCCCTTTTTCATCTCTAGAAAACCCTTCAAAAAAGCACAAGGATTGGTATAGGGAAGAATTTTTGAAGATATTTTGTGATGAAATCAACCCTCATGATAAATCATTTTCCAATACTGAGTTTCAAAAAGAGTTTAAAAGAAAATATCTCCCACTAGAGCTAAAGCAAAGACTTACCTTAATTGCTGATTTATTTGATAAACATTGTAATCTCTCATTTAGCAAGAAATTGAAATTATTAGAAAAGTTATTATATAAAAAGTGGCCACTCGAAGAAGGAATGTTTAATTATGGATTCCATCTATATCCTGTCTCGCAATTTATTGAAATACACGCAACTGAAGACCTCGAAAAAAGCTTAGATTTTCTAGAAAAGCTTACTCAAAGATTTACTTCTGAATGGGCCATTAGAACTATCGCTAATGCTGACAAGGCACTCACTCTTAAAAGAATGAAAAAATGGGCAAAGGATGATAACTTTCACGTTAGGCGTCTTGCTTCTGAAGGCCTAAGACCTAGACTTCCTTGGGGGAAGCAAATTGAATGGATTAGTGAAAACCCAGCCACTGCATTACCAATTTACAATAAGCTAAGAAATGACAAGTCTTTATATGTAAGAAGGTCTGTAGCAAACTCTATGGGAGATATAATTAAGATAGACGAAAAATTAGCTCTTAGTACTTTTGACTCATGGTTAAAAAAGAAAATCACCTCTGAAAACCTGTGGGTGATTAAGCATGCGATTAGAACTCCCGTTAAAAAGAACAACCAAGTATTTTTAAAACTCAGAGCAAAGATTGATAAAATAGCTAAAAAACTATAAGGATCTATATGGACTTCACAAAGTTAAAAAAATTAGAGAAAAAATTTTTAAAACAATATCCAGGTGGTTTTTCTCATCCAGAAATGGTTGAGATTGGTAAAAAGCATAAGATGGATAAAATGCTTAAACTAGCAAAAGAAAATTTTTCCAAACAATCCTTTGAAGACTCATCAAAAATACTAGAGTCCTTATCAAAGATAGTTACAAGCTCATCCATGGTTTCTCTTTTTGAAAAGCCTAAGTTTAGAGATTATATCAAGGCACAAAAAGGAAAGAGCCGAGAAAACCTTACTCAAGCGATTTACCAAATATTGCATGGAAAGCAAGCTGACGGCTTTAATGACTACCTTGAGATTCTAGCAAATAATAAAATGGCAAAGTGGACACTTATTTCTGTTCTTCCATCTTATTATAAGCCTAAAAAGGAAATTTTTGTAAAACCAACAATTACTAAAAAAGTTATTCAATACTTCGATTTAGACTTAGAATACAAACCACGTCCATCATGGGAATTTTACAGGAAATATAGATTAGTTATAAATAAAATGAAAAAAGAAGTAGATCCTTCGCTATCTCCTAGCAGTGCAGCTTTTACAGGTTTTTTAATGATGAGCTTAGATTAACTGAGAATTTCGTCATATATAATCTCACAGGCATCATTTTTACTTTTTCTTGAGACTTCATTTAGTTTTAAAGCTTCCTCAATTTTATCCATAAAGTTAATACATCCTAATTCATCTTCACTTACAACTAAAGCATGTCCATTTTTGTAAGCGGCCATTGCATTATGATATTGTTCATTTCGTTGAGCAATCTTTAAAGGTATAAAAATTGTTTTTTTGCCTAAATACATCATTTCACAAACAGTTCCTGCTCCTGCCCTTGAAATGATTAAACTTGCTGAGTTTAAGATCGCAGGAAGCTCTTCATTAATAAAACCAAAAACTCTATAATTTTCACTATCGCTATATTCATTTAAAAACTTTTTTCCAACTTGATGATAAATAACAAATTTTTCGAGTAACTCTTCTTTATAGGAATCAATGAGTGTGTTAATTAATTGAGAGCCATTTCCTCCACCTGTGACAAATAACAAGGGCTTGGGTGTATTAATTGAATCTGTAATATCAGTTAGTGAGCTTCTAATTGGCAGTCCAGATACGATACATTCTTTTTTCACTAAAGCTTTCGTACTCTCAAAACTAACAAATACTTTATGGGCAAACATAGAAATGATCTTATTAGCTAAGCCTAGTCTCGAGGTTTGTTCATGCAGGTACACTTTCTTACCTAAAACTCTCCCGGCAATAGCAGCTGGAACAGAGACAAAACCACCTGTAGAGAAAACAATGTCATAACTTCTTAGTTTAGTTATAAATAAATAGAAACTCTGAATTATACCGAATAAAAATTTAAAAATATCTACGAAGTTTTCAATACTGAAATACCTTCGAAGCTTTCCTGTGGAAATGCAATAGTATTTAACCTCGTTTCTATCGGCCATTTCTTTTTCTATACCAGAATAGCTTCCTATATAAGAAATTTCGCTAACACCTTGAGATCTAAAGTAATCAATAAGAGCAAAGGCAACCACGCTATGTCCGCCGCTTCCCCCTCCAGTAAAAACAATTGATTTTTTCATTTTCTAGGATCTTTTTTTTGAATTTGGTATTTAGTACCATCAAGAACATGATTATAATGTTTATTCATTTTCATCCATAAGAAAAGACAAAGCCCTCCTATAACAACTAAAAATAAAAAAGTTTCACTTTTTAAGTATTTCATTAAACCTTTCATAGTCTGAAAGTGACTCTGGATTAGAAACTGCTTCTAAGTTATCAATTTTTTTACCATTGATGACTCTATTAACGATCACTTCCATTTTTTTACCACTTCTAGTGTATGGAATATCTTTGACTTGGATAATATGCTTAGGGACATGTCTTGGAGTCGTTTCAGATTTAATAGTTTTCTTTATCTCTTTTTTCATCTGATCTCTCAGCTCCCTTTGATCTTTCGTTTTCACAAAGAGTACTACCTCAACATCTCCTTCTATATTTCTTCCCACACATATTGAATCATCTATAAAAGAGATTTTTTCCGTTTGACTGTAAATCTCTCCAGTCCCTATCCTCACTCCTCCAGGATTAAGAGTAGCATCTGATCGACCAAATACTCTGACTCCTCCATCTTTAGTGATAGTCACAAAGTCTCCATGATGCCAAATCCCATCATACTTATTAAAATAGGCCTTTTTAAGTTTCTCTTTATTTTCATCGTTTAAAAAATAAATTGGTTGAGAAACAAATGGTTTCACACAAACAAGTTCATCTTCCTGGTCAATAACAGAATCCCCATTACTGTCAAAACATCTCACATCCATCCCCAAACCAAGACCCTGGATTTCTCCTCTGATAACTTTCTTTGTAGGAACACCTAACATAAAACATGAAATGATATCAGTTCCTCCACATATACTTGCGATATGAACATCTTTTTTTATCTTCTCATCTATATAATCAAATTGCTCAGCCAGCAGTGGAGCACCAGTTGAGAGAATAGATTTAAGCTCTTTAAACTCATAATTATTTTTCCATTCATAAATATCAAGAGCTCTTAAAAACTTAGGACTAGTTCCCCAAACTTGTACTCCATGGGTATCTATGACTTTCATAAAAGCATCTAGGCTTGGATAAGCAGGAGAGCCTTCATATAACACAACCTCAGCTCCAAGAGCGAGAGAACTTACTAACCAATTCCACATCATCCAACCACAAGTGGTAAAGTATAAAATCTTCTCTTTGCTTTTAAGATTAGTATGAAGCTTTAGTTCTTTTAAATGCTGCAATAGGGTCCCGCCAACACTATGAACAATGCACTTTGGCTTTCCTGTCGTTCCCGAGGAATACATAATAAAAAGTGGATCTGAAAACTTTACTCTTTCATAAGTTAATTTCTTCTCAAGCGACTTTAAATTATTCCAAAACATACATTTAGGATGTTTAAACTCAATCTCTTTTTCTAGAAAGTTAACGATAATAACTTTTTCAATAGAATTAATCTTTTCAAGTATTTCAGGAATCTTAGGGAGCATATCAAAATACTTACTTCCATATTCATACCCAGCGGCCATCACAAGAACTTTGGGTCTAGATTGACCAAATCTATCTATAACTCCATCCACTCCAAAATCTGGACTAGTAGAGGTAAAGATACCACCCAGAGATGTGCATGCAAGCATAGATACTATTGTTTCAGAAATATTTGGCATGTAGCAGGCCAACACATCACTTTTTAAAAAGTTCATCTCTTTTAAATTATTTTGTAATATCTCTACTTTTTTATATAAGTCTTTATAACTTAAGCTCGTTTTCTTTCCTGATTCATGAAAAGAAGTAATCGCATTGTTATCTTCTCTCCCCACGGACAATAGATTCTCAGCAAAGTTTAACTTCACATTAGGAAACCATGGATAATCTAAAAAATTCTGTTCATTAGAAACCGGCTCAAGATCTCCTTCATAGATAATTTTCGAATCGATGAAAAATTCTTTCCAGAAGTTCTCATTACTCTCAACACTCCATGAATGAAATTCTGAATAGTTTGAAAACTTTAAATTATATTTTTCTTCAATCTTTTTTTGGAACTTATAGAGTTGTGTCGTTTGAATAAAATCTTCATCAGGTGAATACATTTCTTAACTCTCTAATTTCTTTATTATCTCTGGATCTATCTTAGGAACCAACCCTTCAGGCTTTTTAAATATTTTTAAAGGGTTATTACTTAAAAAGCTTTGAAGCTCGGATAGATCACCTCTATATACACGTTCATAAAACTCTTTAGATTGTAGTTCATCAGCAAAGTGTGATCGAATAGTTCTAGATAGGTTAGGTAAAAGCGAACTAAAGTGAACACCTAATAAATATACAATGACCACGCTATGATACAAAGTTTCTTGAGCATGAGGAATATCAACCTTTATCTTTGCCCAAGGTTCTCTATCTGAAAAGAACTGATTTGCTAAAAACCCCATTTTCATTTGAGCTTCTATTGCTTTTTTAAATTGATATTTTTTTAGTGAATCTTGATAAAGTAGTCTGAGTTCTTCTAACTCTTTACATGTACTAGATTTAAAAAACGAAGGTATATCATTATCTGGTAATCCTTCAGGGTAATTTTTCACATAGAATTTCAAGCATCGATTTATAAAATTTCCAATATTATTGGCAAGCTCATTATTAATTTTTACTTCTAGGCCATTCCAAGTAAAATTGGAATCTTGCATTTCAGGAATAAGACTAGCGAGGTAAAACCTCATCGCATCAGACCCAAAGTCTTCTATCGCACTCATCGCATCAACTGAATTTCCAGATGATTTTGAAAATTGAGCCCCAGATAAATTAAGGTATTGATTGGCAGGAAGATCATCTACCATCCTAGCTCTCTCACTAACCATACTCATCACTGGAAAAATTATAGAGTGAAAAATAATATTATCTTTTCCTATGAAATGAACAAGTGTTGTATCTTTGTTTAACCACCAATCTTCAAGGTAATCAGTATCTGTTCCTTCAAATAGTTTTTTTGTATTACTTACATAGCCAATAGGAGCATCAAACCAAACATAGAGCTTCTTCCCTTCAGCTTCCTTTAGAGGAACATCGATTCCCCAATCAAGGTCTCTGGTAATCGCTCTATTGACTAATCCCTCTGAAGCAAGAGATTTCACATATGGATAAACAGTTTTCTTCCAATGAGATTTTCCTGCTAACCATTTATCAAATCCTTCTTGATACTTAGAGAGCATTAAATACCACTGAAAAGAATCAATCGCTTTAATATCTTTAGCATCACAAAACTTACAAACAGGATTTTTTAGCTTAAGCGGATCAACCCAAATTCCACACTTTGGGCACTCATCCCCTCTGGCTTTATCATGGCCACATTCATAACAAGTTCCCTCTACGAATCTATCAGGTAATAAATTTTTACAACTTTGGCACTGAAGTTGTTTTTCATCATGCTTTTCAATAGCACCTTTTTCATAAAGTTTATTAAACCAAATAAGTGTTTCTTCTTTGTGATACTCAGCTGAGGTTTGTCCGAAAAAATCAAACTCTATTTCATATTTATCAAATAAGGCCTTGTGCTCATGATGCCACTTATCTACGTATTCTTTATAACCAATTCCAGCTTTTTGAGCATTTTGCATAATGGCCACACCATGCTCATCAGATCCAGAAATATAGATGATCTCCTCACCCATTAATCTCATATGCTTAGAAAAAATATCAGCAGGAAGATAAACTCCCGCTAGATGACCAAAGTGCAAAGGGCCGTTTCCATAAGGGAGGGCCGCAGTAACAAGATATTTACTCATTTTAAATTTTTTTTATTTACGATAACCTTTCCTAATATATTATCGATTTTTTACTTCATAGAAAAGCAATCTTGCTCTATATTATCTTTCAATAAATATTTAGGAGGAGAAAAAATTGAAAAAAGTACTTTTATTGTCATTGTTTTTTGTTTCAGGATCTATTTACGCAAAATCAGCCAAGATTAACTATTCTTTTAACACTGGTAGTTCTTCAAACTCTGGAGTTGTAACTACTGAGTTAAATAAAACAGCTACTGATGGATCTGAAAATCTGGCCTTTGTTGTAACCCCTAAAGAAACAGAAATGAATGGTAAAAAAGGTCTTATTCTAGATATTAAAGTTATTGAGAACCAGAAAGTAATCGCTGCACCAAAAATGTTTGTAGAAAATAATAAAGAAGTTATTTTAGACGGATCAAATTACCCAGGTGTTCCAAAGAAATTTAGCTTAAAAGTTAAGCCAGTTATTTTATAATCAGTTTTTTGGGTACTCTTGTAGAGTACCCAAACTGTAATATCCTAATTTACATCCGCATAAAATTCATTCAGATCAGCTCTTAAGGCCTCTAAGCTTTGATTGGATCCAAAGTAAGTAAACTTTTTCTTCCATGAACTAAATCTTATTGCCAAAAATTTCGGACCAAGATCTGTATTGTATTTAATCATGAATGCTCGCCCTTTACCTGGACCATCATATTCTGGAATATACATCCAGATAATTCCAAAGTTTCTATCTAAACTTAAACCAGTAAGTCCAGAATGAGTTGCTAGAAATTCGTTCACATCAATTTTAATCGTATAATCATCACCCCTGTGATTTCTAGTAAAGCAATCCCTACTATCTTTTCTGATTATCAAATGATCAACACCTGAATACTCCTTAATGTGATTCATGAACATTCCAAAGTTCATACAAGTATAAAATGAACCAGGGATATTAATAACATTTGAATAAGGCATTCTCGCACAAGTGCCTTCTGCCAATTTTGTTCTATGTTCCATTAAGATATTTTGTGAAAAACTTAAACTCGAAACCATAAGAGACATTAAAACTATAAACTTTTTCATAGTATTCCTTTATTTAAAAAATTTAGTTCTGAATAAAATACTATGCAAAGGTGTAGTTAGTGACAAACGACAAAGTTAATTTATAAAGTTTTTAAATACTCAATGATCGATAAAATATCTTGATCTGTATAGCTACTCATAAACTTATAGAAGTGACCTTTATTAGAATGGCCCTCACGTTCAACAAAATATATGTTTCGATTTCCTTGTTTAGCTTTTTTAAAATTCTTTTTAAATTTTGAAGAATTCTTTTTCTCTAATGTAAGACCAACTTTATTTTTATCGAATCGATACTCTTCTCCAGCGTCAAACATATTAAAAAACTTAGGTCTTTTACTAGGCTCTTTCATAAGGTCATATAAGCTTGGAACAGATCCATTGTGTAAATATGGAAACCTTGCCCAAATTCCCCAGAGATTGGGAGCTACATAGCCAACTTCTTTTCTTTGATTCATAGGTAGTATATCGGAAATAGAACTTGATTCAACGAGGGCCTTATATTCAAAGTAATCTTGTAATCTATCATCATCAGTCTTTACTATACTGCTCTTTATAAATTTAGGTTGATGATACATTGGGTAGCCATCAAGCCCTCTATTGTGAATACCGTGGCACTTCGAGCATTTATTATCAAAGAGTACCTTTCCTTGCTTGGCTAAACTTTCGTTAATATCAAACGGATACTTAGGCGATTCAAGATTATAGACAATATTTTCAACACTTCTTTTTAATTTAGGTAAAACTGCTCTTAAATGTTCTTCACTATCACTGGCAAATAATTCAGCTCCAAACTCCCAGCCAATATTTGTTCCATCAAACTCAGCTCCCCAGAAAATTCCAGTTTTTCTTTTTTCTTTCAAGCCCCAAAGGTGAGGTACTTTTACTTGAGCCCTAGAAATCTTTCCTTTATAGCTTAATCCTGCATCTTTAAAAAAATAGGTCTTAATAACTGAATCTGGAATAAGTCCCCTTGTTAGATTTGAGATACTCTTATCTGAAATTACCTTGGAAAAGTTCATTGCTACTTTATGAATCTTTTTAAACTCTGGATCTCTTCTTAATGCTCCCCAGGCTCCTTGAATGATTTTAGCATCAACTCCAACCTTGTAGACATCAATCGTTTTGTTTCCAAGACCTGAATAAAATCGTCCTGCAGCTTTACCTCCATGGCAAGCAACACACCCTAAAACTCCAACATCCATACCTTTATATTTAATATTAAATAATCCAGCAACTTGGTCTTCTAAGACATTTAATCCATAGCGGTCCTGAAGAACTCTTTTATAAAGTGATTTTTTATTTTCTGGGATCTTGTTCCCATCAGAATGCGGGACTCTAAAAAAACTTAGATACTTTGAAATATTGGGTGAGATAGTCATCCCTCGTCCATTTTCAAAAAAGTGAAGGTTTAAAAAATCTACTTGTGCTTTTTTAGACCTTTGAAGTTTACTTTGAGCTATAGAACCCAAAGAGAGCAAAATAAGAATTAAATATTTCATCTGTCGTGATAATGAACATTAATTTAATCTTCGTAAATGGATGTAAGAAATTTTCAATCAAAGTGAGTAAAAAATACCCTCTAAGCTCTCTTATTTCCCTACGAATCCACCTAAGGTCATCTTCATAGGATCAAGAGCAGCTTTTAGCTCGGTCTCTGAGAGATCACACATATCTTTAGCAACATCTAATAATGCTCTTTTTTCAGCATAAGCTTTCTTTGCTATTTTAGCGGCAAGATCATAACCAATTAAAGGGTTAAGAGCTGTTACTAAAATAGGATTTTTATTCACTTTATCTGCAACATTACTTGTATTTATTTTTACTAAATTTATCGATTTTTCAGCAAAGTTTTTAGAGACTCTACCAAGTAACTCAAGTGACTCTAAAAGGTTATGAGCAACTACTGGAAACATAACATTTAATTCAAAGTTTCCTGATTGAGCTGCAATAGTTACAGCTGCATCATTCCCTATCGCTTGAGCACAAACCATACAAACTGATTCTTCAATCACAGGATTAACCTTACCAGGCATAATTGAAGATCCCGGCTGAAGTGCAGCAAGTACAATATCTCCTACTCCTGAATTTGGTCCTGAGTTCATCCATCTAAAGTCATTGGCTATTTTTAAAAGACTAGTTGCATACGTTTTAAGAATTGCACTCATTTCGGCAGGAGCATCTACTGTTGCCTGTGCTTCGAAATGATCTTTTGCTTCTATAAAGTTCAGTCCTGTCTTTGAACTCATCGCTTTGGCAAACTTTGCACCAAATTCACTATGAGTATTAATCCCAGTTCCAACAGCAGTACCACCTTGAGGTAATTCTTTTAATCTTTCACATGCAGACTTCACCCTCTCTATTCCAAGCTCAACTTGTCTGGCGTAACCTCCAAAGGTTTGCTTGAAAGTCACAGGCATAGCATCCATAAGATGCGTTCTTCCTGTCTTTACTATATCTTTAAATTCTTCCCCTTTAGCTAGAAGAGCGTCTCCAAGGGTTGTCATCCCAGGTAGTAATGTTTCATGAACCATCATCATCGCAGCTACCCGTAAAGCTGTAGGAAAAACATCGTTTGAACTTTGACCAAAGTTTACATGATCATTTGGGTGAACGAATTGATCGATATTACTCTCTTTAGCAATTTCATTTGCTCTAGATGAAATAACCTCATTTGCATTCATGTTTGAGGAGGTTCCAGAACCTGTTTGATAAATATCAATAGGAAATTGATTATTTAATTTTCCATCAATTACCTCAAGGGCTGCTTTTTGAATGAGTTTCGAAATGTCAGTTGGAATTAGTCCAAGTTCTTCATTTGCTAGTGCAGCACAATATTTAACTAAGCCTAAAGACTTAATAATAGAGTCCTTCATCACTATTCCACTAATAGGAAAGTTATCTACAGCTCTTTGAGTTTGAGCTTGATAATAAGCATTTTTAGGAACCTTGACCTCACCCATTGAATCTTTTTCTATTCTCATTTCCATCTTTGTTCTCCTGTAAAATATTTCATTATTATAATGATCTTTTATCGAAGGCGTAATCATTATTTGCACTTTTAGATTCGACTAAAAAATAGATATTTATCTAATCTTTAGATCTTTTGATTTTTCAGGTCAAAGTGACACTAATTTCCATGCCTCTAATCTAACTAAAACGTTTTAAGATTAAGTAATATAAAAACTACATTATTGCTAGACTCCTAAAAAAAGTCATGTTAACTACTTCTCGTTTTTAATAAAGGAGAAACTATGAAAACAATTTTATTTTTAATGGCATTTTTATCACTCGGAACTTTCGCGCAGTCTTGGGGTGGAGGACCATCTCATTTAGTATTTAGTTGTACAGGCTATGATCAAGACCTTCATGATCAGTTTTATTTAAGCAGAAGTCAGCAATCACTATTAGTCCTTAAAAACCGGGACAATGGAAGAGATGATTACTTCAGAATCATCGAAACTTTTCCAGCAAGTGCTCAAGTTCAAGCTCTAAGCCCAGAAATGGCACAAATGCAAAACAGTGATGATTACCATTATTTCACTGGCTCATCTGAAAAGAGAATCTTTTTTCCAGGTGGTGGGAGTATAAACTTTTACTTATACGTTGCTAAAGACGATAGAAGACTTTCACATATGTATATTATAAAAACTCAATGGGATGGAACAATGGCTAAACATACTACTGAAATTGAATCTGAATATGTTTTTAATTGTGCTAAGGCCCTTAGATAAAACCTTACTAGAAATGAGGAGCCTCACTAGTGAGTGCTCCTTTTTTCTTAATTCTTACTTTTTTAAAATCGGTAAAAAGACATTCTTATGTCTAAAGACTAAAAGCAAACATATCACCAGTATTCTTCCTCCTTAAAAAATTTTATTTATAGTTATATCGAATTTACCAGTGAGTTTATTATTCACTTTCTTAAAGTTTACAATGACATTCTTTTTCTCAAGGTCACTTAATGATTGAAGAATCTTATCATTTTGATTCAGACTCTCACCTTTAAAGTACATTTGGGTCACTAATTCTTCATATCCTCTAATAGAAACTTTAAAATGAATATGTGGAGGTCTGAGCCAAGAAGTGGTAGCAGGGTAAGAGCCAGGAATGATTGTTCTAAATAAGTATTGCCCTTTATTGTTTGTAATGGCCTTCCCCCAATACTGAAAGTTAGGGTCTAGTTTTGCTGGGTTAGGATCATTAGGATGATTATACTTCCCTGATTCACATGCTTGCCAAATTTCAACTAGAGCTCCTTTAACTGGCTCACAGTTTTGATCTAAAACTCTTCCTTTAACATACACCACTTTACCTTTAGCCTTTTTAGGAGCTCCTTTTCTAAAAACCAAATCAGTATCTGTATCTAGTTGATCATCAATAGGATAGAAAGGTCCTTCAGTTTGAGCAGGTGTAATAATACAAGATGCAGAGGTTGAATTTGCTACCAATAAGCTAGTTCCAGCAAGGATACTAGATTTAAAAAATTTTCTTCTAGACTCTTTCATATTTCTCCTTTTGAAATAGTTGTAAGAAAATATTAAGTCCTCAAGCTATATAAAAATAATGAATAATAAGAATCCATATGATAGATATTTGTTATGATAGAAAGTTTTGCAGACCTAAATTACTTTATAGAAGCCGCTAATTCCAAAAACCTCTCTAGAGCAGCAGAGCGTCTTGGCATTACCCAACCAACCTTATCAAGGTCTATTAAAAAGCTTGAAGATGTTATTGGAACAGAATTATTTTTTCGATCAAAGAAAGGGGTAGAACTCACCCCAGCTGGAGTTGAGATATTCCAAAAGTCTAAAAATCTTCTTCTTTCATGGGATCAAATTAAAACAAATGCCCTATCTATTACAAACGAGATCCAAGGAAATGTAACAATTGGTAGCCACAATAGCGTTGCTATTCATTCTTTGTCCCAAGCACTAGGCAGTGTTTTAGAACAATATCCTAAGCTTAATGTTAAGCTCGTACATGATTTATCAAGGAAAATTAATGAAGATATAATCAGCTTTAGAGTTGATTTAGGCATAGTCGTAAATCCGGCTCCACATCCAGACTTAATTCTTCGAAAACTTGGAACTGATGAAGTTTGCTTTTGGAGATCAAAAAAATTAAATCAAAATAATGACTTAAAGAAAAATCCTATTTTAATTTGTGATGAGCTCCTTATCCAAACTCAAGACTTAAAAAGGAAAATGAAAAAAGCAGGTCTAAACTTCAATAGAACGATATCCTCAACAAGCTTAGAAGTGATTACTCAAATGGTTTCTTGTGGAGCTGGGATAGGGATTATTCCAAGTAGAATTGTCAATGCCTTAAAAGGAAATACTCTAGTTAAAATTAAAGATTCTCCAAGTTTTAAAGACCAATTTTATATTAGTTACAGAGTCGAAAATAAATCTATTGCCTCAATTAAATTTTTAGCAGATCATCTTAAAGCATCTTTCCAAATACAATAATTAGGCAAAAAAAACGATGAATCTCAATGGTTTAAACGAAAAACAAAAATCTGCTGCTTCCATCATCAATGGTCCTCTATTGATTTTAGCTGGTGCTGGATCAGGAAAAACAAGAACCATTACTTACAGAATGGCTCACATGATTAGAAACCATAAAATTGATTCATCATCAATGTTAGCATTAACTTTCACTAATAAAGCAGCCAAGGAAATGAAAGAACGAATCAGAAAATTAGTTGGAAGGGCCGCAGCACCTCAGACTATAACTTTCCATGCTCTTGGGTTAACTATCTTAAAAAAAGAGATAGAGCTTCTAGGAATGAGAAAGAACTTCACTCTCTATGATAGATCAGATCAGCAAAGTTTATTAAGACAAGCACTAAAAACTCTAAAAAATGGTAAGAGCTTTGATAAACAAACTCTTCTGTCTATGATGGGAGATTTAAAAAATAAAAATATTGCTCCTCATGAATATGCAAACTCTCTTGAGTTTGATGAAAGCAATGATTATTGCTTGGCTTTAGAATATTGCTACCCTTATATAACAGAAAAAATGAAGTATTTTAATGCAATAGACTTTGATGATATTTTGCTACTTACAAATAAAATCTTTCAAAATCATCCTGAAGTAGCCAAAAGGTACTCCTCTCTTTATAAATATATCACTGTCGATGAGTACCAAGATACAAACCCTATTCAATTTAATATTTTAAAAGCATTAACTTCCGTTCACCACAATATCTGTGTTGTTGGAGATGATGACCAATCGATTTATAAGTTTAGAGGTGCTGATATAGAAAATATCTTAAGATTTGAAAGTCACTACCCTGGAGCTAATGTTGTAAAGCTTGAAGAAAATTATAGATCTACTCCTAATATTTTAGCTCTATCAAATAATATCATTAAAGATAATAAGCATAGAAAAGAGAAGGCCCTTTGGACTAGTAAGCCTAATGATGACCTTCCTCTATTGTGGGAGACTCTAGATACTAACCATGAAGCCCAAATTGTTGTAGAGCAAATTGAAAAATTAAGAACTCAGGGAATCTCTCCAAAAGAAATTGCCGTTTTATATAGAAGTAATACTCAAGTTCCTCCTTTTGAGGATCAACTAAGATTAAATCAAGTTCCTTATAAGATTCTTGGCGGAAAAAAACTCTATGAAAGAAAAGAAGTCAAAGATCTTATTGCTTATTTCAGTGTAATTTTTAATCCTTTTGATGAGATATCAGTACGAAGAGTTCTAAATGTCCCTAATAGAGGTATAGGAGCTAAAACATTAGAGAAGTATTTAAATATTTCAACTCAATCAAAGAAGAATCTTTTTAGATCGCTCAAAGAACACTGTCTTTTAGAAAATGACATGAAAGTGTCAAAGTTTATTGAACTCATTCAATCCTTTAGAGTTCATGCGAGTAATTCCAGTCTAAGAGAATTTATTCAAAATATTATTGATTCCACTGGTTATATTAAATACCTATCGAAAATGTATGATAGTCAAAAGCAAATTGAAGTAAGAAAGAACATCTTATTTACTTTCCTAGAATCTGCATCAAGGTTCGAATCTAGATATCAAGGTGATAACTTACATAAAGATTTTTTAGAAAAAATTCTTTTAACTGACTCTCAAGATGAAAAAGAAGAAGAAGAGAAAAATGAAGTCACATTAATGACTATGCACTCCTCTAAAGGTTTAGAATTTGATTATGTCTTTATTATTGGAATGGAGGAAGAACTTCTTCCTCATAAAAGAACAATCGTTAATGGGGAAGATATAGAAGAGGAAAGACGACTTTGCTATGTTGGAATAACGAGGGCCAGAAAGCAGGTCTATATGACTTATTGTAAACAGCGGATGATTTATAATAAAAACTCTCCAAGACATCTATCACGATTCTTATTAGGTAAAGAGCAATTTTATACTCACCAAGATAGGACAACCTTTGGACATATGACTAAAGAAGAAGCTCAAGAATATAAGTCTAATTTTTTTCAAGGGCTCATGAGCTCATTAGATTAATCTTTTTGTTCTACTCTTTCTCTGAAAGTAAAAAACAAAGCATAATGAACAACATTGATATAAACGAAAATAACACCAAGTGAAAACATTAATGGATTCAAGTCTGTCACTAATTTTAGTTGAAAAAAGCAAGCTAGAAAAAACATAACTCCTACACCATGGCGTAAGCGATCATAGCTTATCATAGACTTCCAATAAAGATTCATATACACGAAATTTAAGAGTGAAACAGCCAGGAAAAGAAATTCAAAACTTCGAATGATCATATTTCTATTATAATCTAGATCCTAAATCCCCAGTATTAAAGGCAATCCCTGCCTGTAGATCTATAAGGAGTTGATTAAGCTATTTATATATTTAGAAACATGAATGGAATGAGTCGACTTAAAACCGAGTATATCATTTTTTAAATTATTCAAGTGATTAACAATACTCGGTCTTAATTTCTCGAAAAGTTCTTCATCAAAAAACTTATATTCGATATAGGTTTCTAGCTTACTTAAATCTCTAAGTACTATCGAATCAGTCTTTAAGTATTTCTCATAGACTAATTCATCAAAAGACTCTTTAAGGCCTCCTAAAATATTTCCACTTCCCATGACTATAAGATTTTTTTCCTCTTCAAATCCAAGGAAATTTAATAATCCTCCCCCAATTTGTACAAGCCCTGCTGTCCTGGCTGCTATCCCCATTATACTAAAAATCTTAACTGCTGCTAAACCTACTCCACCTGTTAGTGCGATAGCAGCACCACTTAATAAAGCAACTCCAAACCATGATTTCAAGATCCCTGAAGGTGTATTTTCTTGAATATTGACTTGTAGTCTATCTGAAAAATCAATTAAAGTGGAAGATTCAATATCATTTAAGCTTATTAATCGAGACAGATAATTTAACCCTTGTTTGTCATTAAATTTAACTTTCCTGTCTTTGACACTATCATAAGACTCAAAAGTTAATAATTCACAAAACATAACAAGATTTTTAATACTCTTTCTAGGGATTCTAGATCTCAGGAGACTACTAACTTCTTCAAAGTTATAACGGACTTGTTTTTCATTTTTCTTGAATTCTATATCAAATTTCTTTAACCACTTTTCTTTTTTGATTTTCAACTCTTTATCTTTTTCAAAACGAACATCATTTTCGATTAATAAGTACGCTACTGATTGAAAGAAATTTGTTTCATCCTCATCAAGCTTAAATAAATCTAAAACCTCTTGAGATTGGAAGTTAAAAAAACTTTTCTTAAACTTCTTTTTAACTTTCGATGGCCTAAGTATCAAAAACAACCAACTTATAAGACGAGGAAGAATCCCATAAAAAACAATACTTGCAACAAAAAACTCCCACCATTGCCCAAGACTTTTGATTTGTTGCATACTACGTATTTCATCTAAGTAGAATTTAGAGTTCACTCTAAAATAATTTGATTCTTTAATAAGATCAAAACTAGGAACAGCACTTTTCCAAAACCATACCCACGGTATAGATATAAAATCAATTATACTCTTAATGGATTCAACTGAGATATTAACAGAAGAGCTCCATCCGAAAACAACATCTGAGAAGAAGACCTTAAGAACGATAGCTAAGATCCCACCTAAAGAGAATAGAATCCCATTTAAGAGAAACTCTTTTCTCATAAGCTCATCTGTAACAAGTTCTTCCATTACTCCTAACATTGATAAGAGTTTTAAAAACATTTTCTTAAAGAATATAAATATTGGGTTTTTATTGAAAAATCCAAAGGTAAAGAGTAAAAAAAGGCTTCCTATAAATTGTAAAAATATAAAGAAAAAGAAAACATAGAAAATATTTACGGGACTTCTACCATTATAAGTAAGTAACATAGAACAATAGCTTGTTCCTAAGAAGAAAAAAAAAATATTTATTAATCTAAAGACTCCAAAAAATCGTCCTTGATTAGATAGGACTTGAATAGAATTTTTAATGCTTTTAAAAATCTTAATTTTGGGCTACCTTATTTTCATGAAATTACTACTTATTACTATCATACACTCAATTATAATAAGTTGTGCTCAAAATCCAAAGGTTTACACTGTCAAAATAGTCGCTAATTCAAAACAAGAAAGAAGTTTAATCGTTAATTATTACCCTATTGATCAGGTGGAAAGTGATCATGTAATAGTTACAGTAAGAGATGGTCAATACTGCTCATTAGAGAAATTATTTAGTGGAAATTATGAGATTATTAACGATGAAAAAAATCTTGATACTTGTAAAGAATGATTAATTCTTATTTTGATCGTCGTCTTTTTTTAGGAATTGAGACTTATCTAAATAGCTCATCATAGATTTTCTTTTCTCATAAAGGTCTGACTTTGAGACGAAATTCTTATAATATTCGAGATCAATAAGCGACATCATACCAGATCTAATAGAATCTAGACTCTTCTTGGTAAATAAATTTTTAAAACTGTCCGTGTTTAACTTCACTGCCTTGACCTCCGTATCAAGATTAGTAATTAACTAGTATATAATTGTCTGAATTTTAGTGGATGGTTGTCAAATCACGTAATTATTTTTTATTTAATAATGTGTAAAAGCTCTCTCTTTTCATATCTATTTCTTCGAATTCTTGTTTTACCTTACTTTTAAGAGTGATTCCTCCACCCGTTCCATAAATACATTTATTCTTTTTGAAATCAATATCGGCCGTTCGAATATTAATACTGGCTGTTTTTATTTTCTGAAAATCAAAATATGTTGATCCACAATATATTCCTCTATTGCCTACTTCTATATCATCAATGATTTCCATGACCTTTTTCTTTGGGGCCCCAGTAATACTCCCTCCCGGAAAAAGAGCATTGATAAGATCATAAAGTGTAATCTCTTTAGTCACGTTTACTTTGATTCTAGAATATAAATGATAGAGACCTGGTACTTCTAAGATTTTCTTTTTAAATAATACTTTAGAAGCAGGCAAGTGAATTTTAGCAAGATCATTCCTAAGAAGATCAATGATCATATATAGTTCACCTTGATCTTTCATAGAACTTAAAAGAACCTCTTTAGCGTTTTCAACTTTTTTACTAATAGTCCCTTTTATAGGGAGTGCATGTACAGAGAAATGATTTTTCTTTTCATAAACTTGAAATAAGCATTCAGGTGAGTTGCTTAAAAATAATTTATTCAAGTATGGAATGTATGAGTGGTGAGCATAAGCACTTAGTTTCTTATTACTATTATAAAATTTTTCAATAATATCTTGATGAGTGGTCGATTCATTTATATCCGCTGAATCTTTAGTGGTGAAATTTACTTGGTAGCAATTACCTTGTTTTAAATTATCTTGAATATATTCAAAGTTTTCTTTATAGCTATCAAAGTCTATTTTTTTTATCGTTTTATCATTAATAACTTTCTTTTTTAAACCTAGTTGATATTCATAAAATCTATGTTTCCCATAAATCATTGTTGCTACTAAGGGTGTCTTATCATCTACCTCAACTTTAGTATTAAAAAAATGTCCAAACTCATAGAAAAAATGAGTAACCTGAGGAAATTTTCTTTTTTTATTAATTCTTTTTGTCTTTAACTCTTTTATATATTGAGTAATAGAGTATTGCTCTTGTGCCCCAGTGATTAAATTCACTCTATGATCTCTATAATAGATATAAGCAATTTGCGGATCATAACAAATAAGATGCTTTTTCTTATTTGAGAAATAAAAGGATGAATGTAATGTGTCTAATATATTAATCATTAATGAGTGGTTTCATTATCTTCGTAATTGCTAGAAAGAGAAGCAAATTTCGTTTGAGATCCGATCCATGCCAGTTTTGCCGTACCTCGCTCACCTGCTCTGTTTTTAGCAATAATAACTTCAGCTATCCCTTTATCTTTAGATTCAGGGTTATACATCTCATCTCTATAAATCATCATAACAATATCGGCGTCTTGCTCAATAGAACCTGATTCTCTCAAGTCTGAAATTAAAGGTCTTTTGTCAGGTCTCGATTCAACTGCTCTATTTAACTGAGACAGTGCTAGTACAGGACATCCCAGTTCCTTAGCAAGGTTTTTAAGTCCCCTAGAGATTTCAGAAATCTGTTGCTCACGACTAATAGATTTATTTGAACCTTGCATAAGTTGAAGGTAATCGATCACGATTATCCCTAACCCTTCTTCCATTTTTACTTTTCTACACTGACTTTTAATATCAAAAATATTAACTGACGCATTATCATTAATATGAATTGGCAATTGAGATAAAGTTTGAACCGTACTACCAATACTTCTAAGATCAGAATCTAAAAAGTTTTTCGTTCTCATTCGTTCAGAATCAACCGATGCTTCAGAGCTAATTAATCTATTTGTTAATTCATCTCCTAACATCTCCAGTGAGAAAATAACGGCTGGTAATCCTGTGTGCTTAACAGAATTCACCATCATATTTAAAGCAAGAGATGTCTTACCAACACCAGGTCTTGCTGCCATAACAACTAACTGACCAGGCTGAAGTCCTAAAAGTTTTTTATCAAGGGCCATATAACCAGTAGGTAGACCACTGATCTCCCCTTTTTTACGACTTACGTCTTCTAAGCTCTTAAGGCTTTGTTTCAAATAAGTTTTAATATGTCTTAAACTTCCTGTTCTTGTTTCAGAAGTTAATTTGAAAAAATTTGTTTCCACATCAGAAATAAAATCTTCAACGTTTCCATTAAACTTCGTTCCAGTTTCAATCACTCGAGAAGCAGTTCTAATGATTTCTCTAGTCACTGCTTTGTCTTTTACAATTTTTGCATAATGATCAACGTGTGCAGTTGATGCTTGATCTTCAATAAGGTCTAAAATAAAGCTTTTTCCACCAATAGATTCAAGTTTTCCGAAATCATCAAGCTTAGAGCAAACACTGACATAATCAATAGCAGTTGAAGCTGCGTGAAGTTCTCGAATACTTTTAAAAACATGTTGGTATTTAGGGTCGTAGAAATCTTTCTCATCAAGATTGCTCTCACTAATGAGATCAAAACAATGAGAATCAATTAAGAGACACCCCAAGAGTGACTTTTCAGCCAATAAATCATGAGGCATCTCTTTAATCATTATTACTTATCAGTTTCTTCAGTTTTAGCTTCTTCGCTACCTTCAGCTTTTGCTTCTTCTGCTTTAGCAGCTTCTGCTTCAGCTTTAGCCATTTGTGCTTCATGCTCTTGAACTTCTTTTTTAAGCTTAGCTTTCTTAGCATCTTCTTCAATCTGCTTAGCATCTTTTTTCACTATAACATTAAATACAGCTTCAACTTCAGAAAAAAGCTTAGCTTTAACTTCAAAAGTTCCTAATTGCTTAATTGGATTTTCAATAAGAATTTGTCTCTTCTCAACGTTAAGACCTTCTTTTTCTAATGCTTTAGATAAATCGTTACCTGTTACAGTTCCAAATAATCTCCCTGTTCCACCAACTTTTTTCTCTATAGTTACACTGATACCATTTAGCTTTGCTTTTAATCCTTCAGCTTCACCTTTTTCAGCTGAGATTTTCTTAGCAAGTGCTTTCTTTTGATCAGCAAGAGCTTTTTCATTACCTTCATCTGCAATTTTTGCAAACTTATTTGGTAGAAGAAAATTTCTAGCAAATCCAGGACTAACGTTATGAATCTCTCCAACGCCTCCTAAACTTTTTACTTTTTCTGTTAATATTACTTTCATCGTAAACTCCTAATTTTATAATTTCTTATTACTTAATTTATTTTTTGTTTTTTTTCTAAAATCAAACCATGTATCAAATAGTCCAAGTGAACATAGAAAAAAAGGTGCTAAAACAAATATTGCAATCACAATAAATGTTCTAAAAAATCCAACTATCTTAAAATTATCAAGGTAAGCCATTAAGACTCCAAACCCTTGCATGAAGTAAAATACTCCAAGAGAAAAAAGACCTATTTGACCGATATACCCCCAATTTCCTCCAAGTTTATCGGAAAAAACATAAAGTGCTAAAAAAAGCGCCACTGGGAAGATAAAATAATCAGACATTCTGAAGTTCTTCAAAGCGTCTTCAGAATATTTTAAATATTCGGGCAAAGAGTAAAAATGATAAGACTTCAAAATAAAATAAAAGATTCCCCAAATACTTAAAAATATTGCCGCATAAGCATATAGTGGAACTGTTTTTAAAACAATCGCCGCTGACTCTTTAGGAGTATTTAAAAACTCCATCACTGGCTTAAAGTTTTCTTTATTTTTTTGATAGTCTTTATTCTCTACGATTAGTTTCTTAGTCTCAACTAACGAGTTTTCAATATAACTTGCAGGTGAAAACCCTTGGTTAATTGATAAACTTGTAGTTATTGCAAAAAACGCACAAATTATTGAGCCTAGAATTAGAATAGATTTCATTGGATGAATTCCTCTAATCATCATCTCACTAACGCCTATTGCAACAAGATAAGAAAATACTCCGAGAGAAAAAACTTGATAAGATTGAAAGATAAAGATTGAAGCTAGAAAAATACAACCTAAGCAAAATGCTCCAACCGCGTAAGCTTTGGATCTTCCAAAACTAAGAGCTGCAACAACCAAAGGTATAGGAGCAAATAAAGCGGTAAATATTCCATAATTAAATATGAAATAAATTAACCCCATCATCATAAGCTTCATGTAACTTTGATTACTTTGAATAGGTGAATGCGTTTCTACTTTCAATCCAGATAACCTTTTTACTGAACTCGCTCAGAAACTCTGTTAGAAAGGTGAGAAATAAATCCCATCGTTCTAGCTTGCTTAATCACTGTAGTAGCCATCTTTTGATATCTTGGTCTTAAACCAGTAACTCTACCTGGATTAATTTTTCCAAACTCATTTACTAACCACTTATAACTCATCGGATCTTTCCAATCAGGTCTAGTCTTGGTTGCTGAGAAATAACAAGATCTAGATTTTGCTGAATTTCTTTTATCTTTTTCAGCTTTACCTGCATCTTTTTCTACAACTTCATTGTTTGGATTTCTGTGATTCTTTACAATGTTTTCCTTGTTCTTATCATCACCAAGCTTTACAACAATCCACTTCAAAGTTTCCTCTGAAAGCTTCATTCTTCTTTCAATCTCAGTGTTTGATTTCCCGTCTGAAGAATACATTAGGTAATAGAACTTACCTTTAGTTTCACCTTTACTTGTGGCTTGAGCAAAATTTCTCAATCCCCAATCTTCATTAATTAAAACTTCTCCGCCTGCTTCAGTAATAGCTGCCGTTACTAGTCCTTTGACTTTAGTTCCGACATCATCAGTAGAAGATGGCTTTAAAACAAATGCTGTTTCATATATCATATTTGCACTCCT
>CALHLC010000026.1 GCA_938034385.1 uncultured Bacteriovoracaceae bacterium | reverse complement strand
TTTATTGATAATAATGGGACTGCAAATTAAAGGAGTTTACGAATGAGAAAGTTCACGCACATAGCTGCACTAATTAAATCAAAAAGGTTGTCTCACCCACAAGGTTTATCACAATCTGATTTATCCCACTTACTAGGTTACAAAAACGGTCAATTCATCAGTAACGTTGAAAGAGCTTTATGTAACATCCCTTTTAAAATGATTAATAAGGTATGTGATATAATTCACATAACTTCAGATGAGATTTCAGGGGCAATGCTTAATGATTATAGAGATACGATTAATTCTTATCTTCAGACTAATCAAGGATTTACTAACCCAATGGCTGCTAATAAAACTGAACAAACAGTTAATAACCCAGCTATGAATACTGGTTTTACAAACAATTCTACAAACTTAAATAATAATTATGGTTTTATGAATTCAAATAACAAACCAGCTACTACGGCAACGAATACTTTTAATTCTGAAAACACTAGTACATACTAGTTTTAAATAATTAAAAAATAAATTTATTGAAGGCTTCTTAAAAAGAAGCCTTTTTTTTGACTAAAAATTAAACTTGGCTGGATTCTTTATAAGATTGATAGTCTTCCATACTTCCAGTGCTCTCATCTGTATCTTGTTTATAACTGTCTCTTTGAACTTGAGAAGGTTTTTCATGAAAAGAGAAAAATGACACTTTCTCTGGTCTTTCACTAACAGTTTCAGCATCTGGATTATTAGTAGAGTATTCACTATCTAGAGGTAAGGCATTTAAGTGATTATTTAATTCTTCTTTTTGCCAATTTTTCAAACCTCTTTGAAACTTTCTTAGAGCGTTTAGATTTCTTTGATAGTCATTTTGAGCACCTCTAGATCTACGATCAACTTTCTCTCTAAAAGCATTAAAAAATTTATTCCTTGATCTCAGGTATTTCTTTAAAACTACAAAATAAGCATTAAAGATATTTCCAGCTTTTAGAGGTTCTGGCTTATCAATAAATTCTTTTCGAGGTTTATTGTTTCTATTTGGAAATTTCTTCTTAGGCCCATTGGATCTAGAATTTGGTCTTCTGTTTCTATTTGAGTTTAGATATTTCTTTTTACTTTTTTTTCGATTAGGGTTTCTATTTGGATTTTTTTGGTCAGGCTTAGCTGGAGTATTCTCTTTAGCCTGTAATCCATTTTTTTCAGAGTTAGGATTTTTCTTATTTCTATTTCGGTTCCTATTTCTATTTCTATTGTTTGGCCTTCGCTTTTTTGGTCTTGAGCCAGATTCATTTTCAGGTTTTTTCTCATTTGTCATAGTTTTTCTATTGTTACGAAAAAGGTTAACTTTGTACATTGACGGCGATAAAGTATTATATCGATATATGCTAGTTATAACCCTTTGGGTCAAAGTATGTATTAACTAATTCATCGTTAATTTTATTAGGAGATATCATGAGTAAAAGAGTAAAAGTCGCTATCACGGGAGCAGCTGGTCAAATTGGATACGCATTATTATTTCGTATCGCATCTGGCCAAATGTTTGGACCAAAAACTGAAGTTGAACTTAGCTTATTTGAGCTAGAGAGAGCTTTACCTGCACTAAAAGGTGTAGCTATGGAACTTGAAGATTGTGCTTTTCCTTTATTGAAAAAGATAACTTGCACAGCAAATATCGATGAAGGTTTTGATGGAGCAAATTGGGTAATTTGCGTTGGATCTGTTCCAAGAGGAAAAGGGATGGAACGTGCTGATTTACTTAAAATAAATGGTGGTATTTTTACAGAGCAAGGTAGAGCAATTAATGATAATGCAGCAAAAGATGTAAAAGTTTTTGTTGTTGGTAATCCATGTAATACAAATTGCTTAATAGCTATGAATAGTGCAACGACGATTCCTGATGAAAACTTTTTTGCTATGACTACTCTTGATGAGAATAGAGCAAAGTCTCAATTAGCATCTAAGTCAGGCCTTGGAGTTGATCAAATTAAAAATATGACAATTTGGGGTAATCACTCTTCAACTCAATACCCTGACTTTCATAATGTTAAGCTTGGTGGAAAAAGAGCGACAGATGTCATTTCTGATTCTAATTGGCTGGAAACAGACTTTATTAAAACTGTTCAAAAAAGAGGGGCAGCAATTATTGAAGCAAGAGGAGCATCTTCAGCAGCATCAGCAGCAAACGCTATTGTAGATGGAGTAAGAAACATGACTACTGAAACACCAGAAGGAGAAACATATTCAATGTGTGTATGCTCTAAAGGTGAGTATGGAATTAGTGAAGGGTTAATCTTTTCTTATCCATGTAGAACAATAAATGGAAAAGTGACAGTTGTTGAGAATTTTGAGCATAATGATTTTGGAAAAGAGAAAATGAAAATTACTCATGAAGAGTTAATTAGCGAAAGAGACACTGTTAAAAGTTTAGGTTTAATCAAATGAATATTTCTATAGATGAATTCTTTAAGGATTATTTTAAGACTATCTCTGATGGAGAAGTTTTACTTGATGTTAGAGGGACTGATGAATTTGAAGAAGCGAGAATAGAGGGAAGTAAGAACATTCCTCATACTCAAGTGAATAATCATATTGAAGAATTAAATGCATATAAAAAAATCTATATTTTGTGTCGAAGAGGAGCAAGGGCTCAAGTAGCACATCAAATTCTGTCATCTAAGCTTGATAGTGGTGTCAATCTGATCTGTATTAGTGATGGTGGTACCGAAAAATGGATATCTCAAGGATATCCAATTCAAAATTAAAAACACTGATTGAAAATTCGATTACATTCTCTTAAGTTAAGTTAAACTTCGGAGGATGTAATGGATAGACGTGAATTTATTGAATTTTTAGGTTATGGATCTTTTGCTTTGGCTGGCTCCCAGTTAATTAGTTCATGCTCTTCAACTTCAAAAGCCACAACTTTTCCTAGTATTAACCCAACTTTAAATGATGCTCTAGAGTTAGCTCCTGGTTTTACTTGGGAGAGAATGATCTCTTGGGGTGATAAAATTAATGCTACAGAATATTTTGGACACAATAATGATTATATAGATTATATTCCATTACCTGGAAAAACAGATGAATATCTACTATGGGTTAATAACGAATATGTTGGACCTCTAATGCCTATTGTTTCAGGTAAAGAGAGAACTAAAGAAAACATTGATATAGAAAGAGCAGCAGTTGGAGCGAGTGTTGTGCATATCAAAAAAGTGAATGGAAGCTGGAAAGTTCAATTTGATTCAAAACATAATAAAAGAATTACTGGAGAAACTAAAATTCCTTTTTCAAATAATCATGTAATAAAAGGTTCTAATATAGCTGAAGGAACAATTAATAATTGCTCTGGAGGAAAAACACCTTGGAATACAATTTTAACTTGTGAAGAAAATTATAATTACTGTTACGGAGATAAGAGTTTTTCTGGAGAAGAAATTTCTCCGGCTTATGATAAGTGGAATAAGTTTTATCCTAATCCTCCAGAGCATTATGGATGGGTTGTAGAAGTAGACCCAGTTACGATGAAAGCTGAAAAAAGAGTTGAGATGGGAAGGTTTATGCATGAATGTGCACTTGTTGTTCAATCTCAAAATGGTCTAGTCGTTTACTCTGGAGATGACGCAAGGGGAGAACATATTTATAAATTTGTATCTGATTATGATAAGAATTTATCTAAAGGGACTCTCTATGTAGCAGATATTAAAAAAGGGAAGTGGCTTCCTTTAGATATCACTAAAGATAAGCGATTAGAGAAATTTAAGACCCAGAAAAATGTAATGGTTTATGCGAGAGAAGCAGCAAAGATAGTTGGAGCCACTCCACTAGATAGACCAGAGGATATAGAATTAAATCCTATCAATGGAGATATTGTTTTTACATTAACTAATAACAAAAAAACAAATAATCATCATGGGAAAATCTGTAAGATTAGTGAAAATGGTAATTATGCAAGTACTGACTTCACTTACGGGGAACTCCATATAGGAGGAGAAGAAGGTGGGTTTTCTTGTCCTGACAATCTTGCTTTTGATAAGTCTGGGAATTTGTGGTTTGCCACGGATATCTCCGGTTCAAAAATTGGAAAAAAACAATATAAGAGCTTTGGAAATAACGGACTTTTTGTAGTACCAGCTAGAGGAGTCGATCAAGGGAAAGTCATTCAGATTGCTTCGGCACCAGTGGCCGCGGAATTTACTGGAATAAAGTTTTCACCTGATTCGAATTCTATGTTTTTAGCTGTACAACACCCTGGCGAGACCTCTAAAAGTAAGACGAATCTCACTAGCAATTGGCCTTTTGGTGGAAATGAATTACCAAGATCCAGCGTTGTTGAAATAAAAAGTAAATTTTTTCAATCTTAAGTTCAAAAAATGAAATAAAAAAAGGGGGCAATCCGTTGCCCCCTTTTCTTTTCTAAAATGCACTCAATTTCTCGAGCTCATCAAAGGCC
The DNA here is from genome assembly GCA_938034385.1 of uncultured Bacteriovoracaceae bacterium. GTDB lineage: Bacteria > Bdellovibrionota > Bacteriovoracia > Bacteriovoracales > Bacteriovoracaceae > JAHDHG01. The sequence goes on along the minus strand of CALHLC010000026.1, from coordinate 30,178 downwards.
TATTTTGTAATATTATTCAATGCTCTATGAGCATCTACTCTTCCTTTAGAAACAGAATACTTACCTAAATTTCCTGAAGATACTGAAGTATTGATAATCCTATCTCTAATCTCTGGAGCTGTTAAATTTGGTTCACTTGATTTGATAAGTCCTGCAAGAGCCGCAACATATGGAGTGGCCATTGAAGTTCCAGAAAATTTTTCATATCCAGTACCTAAGACAGTTGAAAGTATTGCTGAGCCTGGAGCAAAAACATGAACATTCTTTTTTCCATAACTTGAAAAATAAGATTTTTCACCCTTCCCGTTATGAGCTCCAACAATAATAACGTTTGGATTTTTTAAATTAGAGTCATTTCCAACAACATCATTGTTACCATTACTATTTCCAGCTGCTTTAATAAAGAGAACACCTTGTTTTTCGGCAGCATCAACAGCTGCTTGGAAAGCTGAACTTGGGTTAGAACTTGATCCCCAAGAATTTGAAATAATATCGACCTTACTCTTTAGTGCGTAATCAATTGATTTTAAAATTCCGGCTAATGATCCAGAACCAGATCCTGAAAATGCCTTAAGACCTATCATTTGTACGTTGCTCATTAAGCCTCTGATTCCTAAGTCATTATGAGCAGCTCCAATAATCCCTGCACAATGAGAACCATGAGCATGATCATCTTTAGGGTCCCCGTCATTATTGTAAAAATCATATCCGTACACATCATCAATAAATCCATTACCATCATCATCAACTCCATCAGCACCTTTTGCTTCAGCTTCGTTAATGAATGTATTAGGAGCTAAATCTTTATGAGTTGCATTTAGTCCTGTATCAACAATTGCAATTTTAATTTTTCTATCACCTTTATTATTTTTCCAGGCTTTAAGGGCATTAAGATCCATTCCTTTAACTCCAACAGGAACCTTTCTAGAAGCTGCATTGTCTCCAGTATTTTTTAAGGCCCATTGATCTTTAAAGAGAGTATCATCTATACCACGTCTATTAGATCTTTTTGATCGCTTTATATAGCTATCTTTGTGAGTAATCGGATTTATTTGAATTTTTGTATTTCTATCAACTGATATGAAGTGCTTTGACTTAGTAAGTTTTTTTAACTGATTAATTTGGGATTTGGTCTTAATTGAAACCAAATAAAAATTACCAAAGCTCAAATCAAGTCTTTTGATTTTTACTCCACCTAGATAAGATCTTAAGCTTGAAGTCTGTAAGCCTACTGATTTTTTCATTCTAATAATATAAGTTTTTGAAAAACCTAAACTTGAAAACATGGAGAGTATAATTGCTAACTTAATCATTTCGTATTCCTTTACTTTAGATTGTTATTCATAAACTATGACTGTAAGATTGATTCTATTGGTCAAAAACTGAATATCCAAGAAACTCGGTCAATTTTTTTTCTAACATTCACTTATTACGCGAGTCATTAAAATGGCATTTATTGTTTGATAGGCAAACTAGCATTAACAATTTAGTATTAGCTAAAACGTATGGAAAATATCTTTAAAGTAGAAAATTATAATAGTATTGCCCTCATAGGGGCACTTTTAATAATATTGTTTTTGTTTATTATGATTGTTTATTTAAAATCAAAAAACGACTTAAAAAACTTTATTAAAGAAAAGTCATCGGAAGATTATAAAGATTTACAGGCCTTAGTCTTTGATCTTCAAAAACAATTTAATAAAGATCAATATAACTTTCAATCTGAATTTAAAGAGAATTTTTTTGATAGTTTTTATAAATTGAATGAAAACTTAAACGAGAAATTAAGTACAGGGGTAGAGAAAGGACAAGTTACTTTTCGGAAAATTTCAGAACGACTTGCTAAAATTGATGAGGCTCAAAAAAATATTGATCACTTGTCTAAAAATGTTGGATCCCTTCAAGATATTTTAACTGATAAGAAATCAAGAGGGATATTTGGTGAAATTCAATTAAATCAAATTCTTTATAATATATTTGGCTCAAGTAATCTAAATTATCTTATCCAGCACAAGCTACCTAATGGCTATATTGTAGATAGCATGATTCATTTGCCTCCTCCTATGGGAAGTATATGTATTGATTCAAAGTTTCCTTTGGAAAATTATAAGAAAATCAAAGAAGATAAATCAACAGAAAATGAGCGCTTGTTTCAAAAGGATATAAAAAAACATATTGATGATATTAAGAAAAAATATATTCTTGAAGGAGTAACTGCTGACCAGGCAATGATGTTTATCCCTGCTGAAGCGGTATTTTCTGAAATACATGCTTATCATCCTAGCCTTGTTGAATATGCTTATGAGAAATCAGTTTGGATGGTCTCTCCTACAACGTTGATGGCAATTTTATCAACGGTACAAATTGTACTTAGAAATATTAAGCAACAAGAAAGTGCTGATCTCATACAACAAGAGTTAAAGCTTTTATCAAAAGACTTTAAGTTGCACCAGCAGAGGTGGGAGAAGTTGTCTCGTGCCATTGATACGATATCTAAAAGTGCTGGAGAGATTTCAATCTCATCAAAGAAAATAGAAAAAAGATTTCACAAAATCAGTGAAGTAAATATACCCGTTAAGAAAGAAGGAGAAATTCAGTTATGAAAAAAATTATTATGCTATCTTTAGTCTTTAGTACTCTAGGATTTACAAAAGTTCTTATAGAGCCCTATGTAGGTGTTAATATCTTGGGAGACTTCGATTATAAAAGTGCTGCAGTAAATGCTGCCAAAGGAAAGTCTGATAAGATACCATTTACCCTTGGAGGCCGATTAGGATATACAAAAATTGGATTTCAAGTTGGACTTGATGGCGCTTTAACTAAAGCAATGAAGTTTGATCAAAATACAGCTCAAAAAGGTGATTTAACCGAGTTTGGAGCGTTTGTTGGATATGAACTCCCTATTTTATTAAGAGGATATGTTGGTTATACATTCTTAGGAAAGATTGACTTTGAAACAGGTGGAAAATTTGAAAAACTTCAGGGTGTTAAGTTTGGAGTAGGATATTCTATTTATCCTTTTATAAAGTTAAACCTAGAGTATAAGTTATATAACTTTGGAAAATATGAATTATCAGCTGGATCCGTTAATCCAAGTGCAGATGCTGATCTTAAAATGTTTGCAGCAACTATTAGTATACCTTTTAAGTTATAAATTATAAGTGACTAGGAGAGATCAATATTCTCCTAGTCTTATTTTTTTCTTTGCATCTCTTTTCGCTTCATCTTGTCTTTTATCATGTAACTTCTTACCTTTTGCTAGGCCAATTTCAACCTTAACATTAGATTTTTTGAAGTAAATACTGATTGGTACGATAGTAAGACTCTTGCTTTTCATTTCATGATAGAGCTTTTCAATTTCTTTTTTATTTAATAAAAGTTTTCTTTTACGATTTTCTTGATGGTTATTGATATTACCGAATGCATAATGTGGAATATGTAGGTTATGTATCCAGGCTTCTTTTCGTTCATCGATAGTTACAAATGAGTCCGCTATTCGTACTTGAGCTTCACGCAAAGATTTAACTTCTGTACCTTTTAGTTGAATTCCAGCTTCTATGCGTTGGCTTATGACAAAGTCATAAAAGGTCCTCTTGTTTTTTGATATAATTTTAATTCCCATTTTCAAACTCATTATAAAGAGCGATTACTTGATCGAGCTTAAGCTCTTGTGCCCTAGCTGTGAGACTAATATCATATTTTTTAAAAATCAATGAAATATCATGAGATTTCTTATATTTAATATTTCCTTTAATTTGCTTTCTTTTAAAAGAGTATAAATGTTTTACGAATCGCTTATAATCTTGAAGCATTTCTCTTTTTATTAAAGGAGATTGAACTTTTTCAAAGATTAAGACTGTAGAGTCAACTTCTGGAGGAGGATTAAAAGCACCTGGCTTTAAGTTCATTAGTCTTTTAACCTTGTAGAAAGGATTAATAATCATTGATAATAAATTAGACTTAGGAGTAATGATAATTTTGTCACCAACTTCTTTTTGATACATTAATGTCATACCTTCAATAAAACTATATTCAATGAAGTTCATAGTTAAAGGCACACTAATATTATAAGGCAGGTTTGAAACTAACCAGGTTGGAACTTGTTTTAACTCTGAAAGGTTAAACTTAAGAGCATCTTTGTTAAATACCTTTATCGAGTCAGATAACAATTCTAAGTGTTCTATGAATCGAGAGTCTTTTTCTATGAGAGTTAAGACCTTGTTTTTTTTTATGAGCTCTTTTGTTAAAACTCCTGGGCCAGGACCAACTTCAATTAGATGTGGAATGTTCTCATCTATTGTATTGCATATTTTAATAACGTCAGATTCATTTTTTAAAAAGTGTTGTCCTAGTTCTTTATTGGGAGAGAATTTATTAACCATGAATACTCTTTTTATCAATGAAACGACTAGATGCTTCAAGACTTAAAGATTCAGGGAAAGATATTTTATTATCTCTATTTAGATAAGCAAGGTTTGCTATCATTGCAGCATTGTCAGTGCAATAGTTAGGATCGACAAAAAAAACTTCTTGAAATTGAGCAAGAGATTTTTTTCGTAATCTTGAATTGCAGGCAACGCCACCTCCAAAGACAATGGGAAGATTAAATTTTTGGTGGGCCATTTTAAGTTTAATTAAAATAGTGTCAATGATAGCTTCTTGATAACTTGCACAAATATCATTAAATCCATCAGTGTTTACATCTGTTTTTTCTTTGTCACAATAGACCCTTAATGAAGTTTTGATTCCAGAGAAGCTCATATTCATTGTATCTTTATTCTTACTTAGTCCACGCGGAAAAGTGTGAAATGTCGAATCACCTAAGCTTGCAGCATTATCAATTTGTACTCCAGCAGGATAATTTAACCCAAGTAATTTTCCTCCCTTGTCAAAAGCTTCCCCTGCAGCATCATCAATAGTAGAAGCAATAACTTCTATTTCATTACAAGACTTCACAATAGAGAAAAAACTATGGCCTCCACTAAGAACAACTCCGAGATATGGATAAGTAATGTTTTCAGTCAAGTGAATAGCTTCTAAGTGAGCAAAAAGATGATTCACAGGGTAAATAGGAGTGTGATGTAGCATTGATATTGATTTAGCTAACATTAAGCCTGTGAGAAGTGGCCCCAATAAACCAGGGTAAGTGGTCACTCCTATAAGAGATATTTGTTTTTCAGTAATATTATTTTTTAGTAATAAATCCTTATACAAAGGGATAATTTTTTTAAGATGATTTCTGGAAGCAATTTCAGGAACTACTCCTCCCCACTTTTCATAGAGTTCTATTTGAGAATAAGTAAGGGTATCAAGAATAGAGACATTTGGTTCATTTGATAATAGAGAAACAGAAGTTTCATCACAACTTGTTTCTATACCTAAGACGTACATTTATTTTAAGTTTGTAGAGATTTTCTTAAGGGTTTCAGTCACTTTTTCAATGAATTTCCTCTGTTCAAGCATTTCTGATTCAAGAGCTCCAAGTCTTTTACTTTGCTCATCAAGTAACTTTAAAACTTGATCATTAGATTCTTTAGATGATTGTTGAGATTTATAAGAGATTTCTTCAACTGAACCTGACATGGAGTTCAGTCTCTCTTCAAGCGCCTGAGTTCGTGAAATTAAGCTAGAAAATAGTTCATTTTTTTGTTGTTCTTTTTGTTCTTGCATTTGAGCTTTGGATTCTCTGTCTAGTTTGTCAGCTTCTAGCTGTTCAGTTGTCATGCAACTAAAGAAGAAGATTGGTAAAAAAACTATTAGGTTATTCAAATTCATCAATTGTTTCATTACTTAATGCCTGCCTTTTTATTGATTCAAATTCTGACTTCTCAGAATAGTGTAGTGAGTATTTAGCAAATTTTTTAGCCTTATCAAAAGATTTTTTTCTATAAGCAGTTTGTGCTTTGAGTAGTAAAACCTCAGCCTTTCTGAAATTGAGTGAAGCAAACCTATCTGCATTTGCAGTTTTAGCCGCTTCAAAAGCAACTCGGGCGTACTCAAGTTCTAATTTGGGTCTTGTAACTGTTAGAGCACAGGAAATAAAAAAAGGAGCAATAATCGCTCCTTTTATAATAGTATTAAAAATCTTCATTTTAATTTGAAGTAATCACGAAATTCACTCTTCTATTTTTTGCCCAAGCTGCTTCGTCTTGAGCATAATCAAGAGGTCTCTCTTTTCCATAGCTGATAGCTGAAACTCTAGATGAATTAATCCCTTGGCTTATAAGGAAGTCCTTTATCGAATTAGCTCTTCTTTCTCCTAAGGCAAGATTATATTGAACACTTCCTCTTTCATCGCAATGTCCTTCAAGTTGTACGGATACATTTGGATTATTTTTTAAATAGCTAATATTATCTTGTAATAAATTTGCAGCAGAGCCATTAACTAAAGATGAGTTAAATGAAAAATAGACCGTTGAGAGTCCTCCTGCGTTTAAATCATCAGAGCTTCCGTTTATTTGAATTGGGTTATTCCCGTAAGATCCAGAACTTGCTCCTGAATTGTTATAAGAGCCATTATCATAAATACCTGAATTTAAACTACCTGCATTAATTGCTCCATCCGGTATCTGATCTCCAGTAACGTTACCACTGGAGCTACCATATAGTGGTGGAACTCCATTGCCGGCCTGACCAGTAGAGTTATTAAAATTATCATCAGTTTGATTTACACTGACAGTTGAGTCATTCCCAAGAGTACCTTTTTTCTTGTTAGATGAGCATGAAGTTAAAAAACTTAAAGATAATATTATTGTCAATGAAAGGATTGATTTCATTTTTCCTCCTAAATTAGAATTGTCTTAGTTTTAGTATAAATGAAATATTTCTTTACTGCCAAGCGCGTTTAAATAAAAATAACAAAATGAAGACATTCAAAATAATACTCTCTTTTCTCGTTTTTTGCTCATCTTTTAGCTTTGCTGGAGAAAACTATCTGACTAGAAAGATCAAGTTAAGTTATAAAGATCGAGATACTACAATCCATCTACATTATCCAGAATCTAAGAAGCTATTAGCTGATAAAGTTGAGAGGATTTCGAAAAACCACTTTAATCAAATCCATAAATCTTTTGACTATATTCCAAGGTCATCAACTCATATTGTTATTAATGAAAGCTCTGCGGTTTCTAATGGATCAGCAACTCCCTTTCCTATGAACACCATTTTTTTGAATGATTATCCTCCTAACAAATTTAGTACTTTATCGAATTCAGATGATTGGGAAAAGATCTTAGTTATCCATGAATATGTACATATACTAACTCTCGAAATGACCCATGGTCTTCGAGATATTGCCAGGTTTTTTCTTGGTTCAGCGATGAAGTGGTCTATGTTTATGCCCCGTTGGTTAGCAGAAGGTGTTGCCACATGGGCCGAGAGTGAGTTTACGAATCAAGGACGACTTAATCATCCCTGGATACGATCTCAAACAAAAAGAGTCTTAGAAAACAAAGAAAACTGTCATTCTAGATATTGCTTTGAAGGACCAAGGTATTATCCTTATGGAAGCTATGCGTATTGGGTTGGAGGATTTTATCTAAAGTACCTAGAAGAACAAAAAAAAGGAACTATTAAGTGCTTAATGTATAGATACTCTAAAAACCTTCCATTTTTTATCAGCTATAGAATTAAGCGATGTTTTGGTAAAGGCTTTAAGGACAGTTTTCACGAATTTAGGAGAAAATTTGTTAAAGAAAATAAAACAGCGTGTCCTCTAGAGAATAAAAAATTATGTAGAGGATTATATAAAAAATATAAAAATATAAATTGGTTTAAAGGATTTATTGATAACGACAAGCAAGCGATAGTAGTTGTCAGTCCAAATAATAATGCTCAACCATACGGAGGTAAAGATGGAGAGAAGATTATTATTTATAATAAAAAAAGAAAAAAGATTAAGGTTAAGTATATAGATTATGTTATTGAAAAAGTTTATGAATCAGGAGAAGACAAGGACTTAACAATTTCTTATTTAAGAAAAAATTTGGAGGATAACGATAGTCCCAATAGAGGTTTTTATATTTTTCCTAAAGACTTAAGAAAATTAAATAAAAGCTCAAGATCTGTTAAACTTCCTGGGCGTTGTGATGAAGCTCTAGATTTCAAGAAATCTGAATTTACTTGTAAGAGGTATACTAAGAACTCAAACTGGGAAATCGTAAAATACAAGGGATTAGAAGATGAAGAGGGGGAGATACTTCATAGCTTTGATCATCTGGAAAATGTCGAAATAAAAAAACTGACTGAAAAAAAAGTAACTTATACAGTAAATAAAGAGTTGTCTGCTAAAGAAGAAATCCTTGAAAAAAACTTAGCAAAAAAAGAGTATGTTGAGCCAAAAGTTGCTGACTCGAATTACTTATTCCTAAAATATATCTTCCCCAAATATGTTTTTCCTAGTGTCATTTCATTCTCTAATGGTCTGACTTATCTAAATGCTGATACAAGTTTAGTTGACCCAAGAGCAAGATTCACTCTTTCATTAGGTGTGAATTATGTTCTAGGAATAAATGACTCTCAGAATATTTCAACACCTATAACGGGTTACTCAAATCTTGTTATTAGGATAAGTGAAAAATTTTCTTTAATCGGTAGTTATGGAAAAAGCTTTGTTCAGACGGGTATAAATGACAATATTAATATAGAAGAATCATTTGGCGGAGGGATAAACTTTATATGGAATATTGGAGAAGTATCGTTTCGAAATGGTCTTTACGTTTTTCAAAATCATGAGAGAGACTCATTTTTGGAGTTTTTGATAGGTCAGCCTTATCGTAGATTAATCAGAAGTTATTCAACTTCTTTGAATATTTCTCATAGTACAAAGTCAGTGAATTCAAAATATAGGAAGTTTTCTCTTTCATCTAACTTTGCTCTTAAGAAGAATAGAGAGTTTAATGAATTCTATAGTTCAAACTCTATTTTTGATTTAAGGTTTCGCTGGTCAAAACGATTAACTCATTTTTTTACTGGACGATATTCACGCTTATTTAAGAATAATAAAAAAACACCTGTTTTCAGAGATGGAGTGATTTATGGTGGAGGGATTAATTCTTTGTTAGAAGGAGCCGGGTATCAACATCCTAATTATCTAATAGGGGCGGGGAATATTTTTGGAAATGAACTCATTTCTGCAAGAACAGAGTTAAATTATAGATTGTTTAATATTTTCGAAGGGATAGATTTCTTAGGTACCTACCTTGAAACATTTTCAGTTTTTGCAGGTGGAGATTATATAAACTCCAGGAATCTTCTTTATAGCAATAGAGGAAATATTGCTTTTGAATCATTTCCTCAAATAGTATCTGGATTTGCTGGGATTAGAACTAAATTTAATTTCTTGTATATGATCCCTCTGGAAATAGATGTATTCGCTGCTTATAGTGATCACCCTATTTACTCTTCTAATACAGGTTGGCTTTTGAAATCAAACCTTAGTTTTTAAGTGTGTCATAGCAATGACTCTTAGGGTTTGTAAGAAGTCAACAACATGACAGTTTTTTTTCTGTACGAAAAAGAGTTAGAATAAGATGTGGCATGCAAATTGCAAATATAATATTAGGCAGGGAAGTTTAGAGAAAATGGAATTTCTCTTCTAAAGAAAACGGATTTTCAATAGAGATGCAGGGGGCTATTTTAATAGTCCCTTTTTTTTACCCTAAATTCACACTCACTTAGTTGACCCTAAAGCTCTACAGTTGCAATATGAAAAACTGTGAGATCATACATCCTATTAATTTTACTTCTTGTAGCTGCAGCTTTTGGAGCAGGTTATTATGGTTTTAGTTTTCGTGGTGATTATGAAGCTAGTCCCAAAGATAAAGTAGATATTTCTTATCTTAAGAGAAAGTTTGTAAAAGAAAATCAGTCAATTAATACAATTAGTACTCGAACACTTTTTCCAACTCAGGACTTTAAAGCTCTGGCCTTTGGAAAGCAAAGCCCTGGAATCATAAAACGAGAGACCTTTTATGGAAGCAATAACTGCTTTGAAGAGATAACTCAGATTCAAGCCAATACATCAGTTCATAAAGTCCTATATTGGGAAAAGTTTAGATGTGGGCTTGAAAAAGAATTACCAGGCTCATTTTTTCAATTCCCTCCATTTAATCATCCAAGTGGCCATTCATTTGTTTATTTATTTTTTAGGTTGAGAGGAGAAAATAGAGTTGATAAGTCTTGGGTGCTAAACCACATTGAATATTTAACGTATGAGGAATTAAAAATACTGAAAGATAAGTGGAAGATACTCCCTGAGCCTTATCAACAACTTGCGGAGCTTGAGCCAGAAGCAAGATCTTTCACTGGTTCTTTAACTGGAACGTTCTTTTCAGGTAATAAAGTATACCTTTTGGATTGGGATATTTTTAATTTCTTTGAAACGATATATAAGGTTTATAAAAAAGATGACTTCATTAATCATTTCAAAGATAGTTCTTATAATGTTTCTGTCTTGTCTAGAAAGAAGTGTCTAATAAAGGAAGGGAACCTTTGTTGGAACTATTCTCTTTCTCATATGATAGAAAAGGTTGGATATAATAAACTAACTATCTCTTTAATTCTCATTGGATTTATTCTTTCGACTTTATTTGCTATCTACTCACTTTTTAGTAAGGAGAAAAAAGAAGATGAGAAAAGAAAGTTTGCTTTAAGGATACTGAGCCATGAACTACGAACTCCGGTGACGAGTATCTTGTTAAAAATCGAAAACCTTTTAAATAACTTTGATCATTTCACTGATGATGATCAAGAAAAAATCTTAAAGATCTCAAGCGATGCGCACAGGCTAAGAAGACTTATTGAAATGAGTACCAACTACCTCACTACTTCTCAGAAAAAAAATAGCTTGAATAAAGAACTAGATTCTTTAAATGATTTCTTTGGAGGAATAAGTCTTGATTATCCGAGTGTAAAGTTTCATATGTTAGAAAAAGATATAAAATTAAATTGCGATGAGTATTGGTTACAAGTTTGTCTGAAAAACTTAGTTGAGAATGCATTAAACCATGGGAAAGCTCCTATCAGCGTTAAATGTCAGGTCAGTGAAAAGTCTGTGAAAATTTCAGTTATTGACTCTGGTGAATGTATTTTTGAAAGTTTAAAACAAATGACAGAGGACTTCGTAAAAGGAAGTAAGAGTAGTGGAACTGGACTAGGGTTAAATATAGTTCAAACCACATTGAAATCTCTAAATGGTAAGCTTGAGTTTTCAAAGAACCCAACTACCTTTACAATTAACCTCACAAGGAGCGGTCATGAGCCAAAAGCTATTACTAATTGAAGATGATGAAAGTTTAGGAGAGTCTCTTAAAGAATTTCTAACAGGAGAAGGATTTAAAGTTCATTGGAATAAAAATCTTACTCAAGCAATTGCTTCAAGCCAGGAATTGAAACCAGATATTATTATTCTGGACTGGATGCTTCCAGATGGGCAAGGAGTTGATTACTTAAAGTCTGATCAAAGAAAAAAAGATACTCCTGTCATTATGTTAACAGCGAGGACTGAACTCGTTGATAAAATTATAGGTCTTGAATCTGGAGCTAATGATTATATAACAAAGCCTTTTGAACCAAGAGAACTAGTAGCTAGAATTAGAGTTCAATTGAGAAAAACTAGTGATGGTGACGATCAAGAAGTGATAGCTCAAGATAGACTCGAAATTCATACATTGACTCGTGAAACATATTATAAGAATGAGTTAATATACTTAACCAAAATGGAATACGACCTGATTAAGTTACTTGCTGCTAATCCGGGGAGACCATTTACCCGAGACGAACTTTTGAATAAAGTTTGGGGATTTGAGTTTACTCCTTCTACGAGAACGGTTGATACGCATGTATTACAATTAAGACAAAAACTTGATGAGTCGTTAATCGAGACTGTTAGAGGTGTGGGTTATAGGTTTAAGAAGGAATTATCTGGTATAAGACCACAAAATAACCCTGTGAATTCTTAAAACTCAAAAATAAAAAAGAATGTCCGATAGGTCTCTTATATAGGAGAGATCTATGGGTAACATTGTAAACCTCGATAAGAAGCGACAAGAAAAAATAGAGAATAAGAAAAGACAGTTCGAAAGAATTTTTTTCTCAGAAGTTATTGGTTGTTATTCAGTTATAGAAGAAGGCAATAGAATTTTTCCTATAGAGATTCTAGATATATCAGAGAGTGGATGTAAAATTGAGATTCCTGAAAAAGCAGCAGGAGTAAAGAACTTTGAGATAGATGCTGAAGTAAATTTAAGGCTATATTTTACAAAGAAGTCATTTGTGACTTTGACAGCTAAGATTAAGAGATCAAATATTATAAAAAGCGACACTAATGCAAACATTCTGGAGCTTGGGGCTGAGTTTGACCAAGATCTCCCAGGGCATGAAGTTTTGCAATCTTTTATTAATTTTATTAGAAGCTTTGCAGAGTACTCAAACGTAGATAATTCTACGAAAAAAGTATATTTCCTCTAAAAAACATACTATATATTCTTTATGAAAGTATTAATAACTGGCTCCACTTTAGAGTCGTTGTATTTTTGTAATAAGTTTATAAACTTAGAAGTCGGTAGTGTTACTTTGTGGAGCGATTTGAATCCTCTACAGATCTTTGAGAAGAATAAAGAATTGCCATTTTATAATCTTGATCAAGAATATTGGTATGGTTTGGTAACGAAGTTATCCAAAAATATTTTTTATAGAAATGAACCAATTTCTAGAATACAAAAAACATATTTAAATTCTCAGGACTTAGCTGGAAAAAGAATTCAAGATACTTTTAAAGTTGTTTATCAAAAGAGTGATGAGAAAAATACAATAGAGACTTTTGAAAATTACGACTTAGTGGTTGATGTAAACAATATTTTTGAGTTGTCTAATTATATTGGAGGATCAGCTCCATGTGTTCAAGAAGAAAAATTTTATAATGATGAAAGAATCTTTCATGGGATCGAGGCATTTAACTTCGAAAGTCTTGGGAAGAAGGTAGGAGTTATTGGGAATTCGGAATTAGTAAAAACTTTCTTAAGTAAGGTTAGTCCTGAACACTTAGTTTTGATTAATGTGGATAATGCTCAGAAATATTACGAGACCTATAAAGGTATCTATGAACAAGAAATCAAAAACTTTGAAGAGATGAGGTTGCAAGGGACAAGGTTAACTGAACCTACTTTGAAATGTGAAGTTTTCAAGAATGTTCAAGCGACTAATATAGATATCTTGGATGATAAAGATCAAGTGTTTTTGACTCTAGAGCGACCTAGTTTCCTGGGAGAAGAATTACTTCAAACAATTGCCCTTGATCAATTATTTGTCTTAAGTGAGTTTGATCAGAAATCTGAACTTAAGAGTTATCTTAATAGCGATGAGCCTGGATTTTTTCCTATATTTACGCTTCCTAATATTGAAGAGCTAGATAAAAAATGGTCAAATATAGAAAGTGAAATCAATCAATTATTTCGTAAGATTTCTTAGTCTTATCTTAATAGCTTGCTCTAGTAGTGAAGCTATTAAACGTGAAAAAAGATCAGAGTTTGAATCTAATACTTTTATGAAGTCCGAAGGCTTCTTTTTACCCAAGAGAGAGAAACATTTAAATTTTTCTAATCAAGGAGAATGTTTCTATGAAGAAGAGATAATTTTCCTTGATTTCAAAAATATTAATCAATCTTATGGCCTTAATTATGAAAAAATTAGCGAGGCACAATCTTATTTAAATTTTGAGATGTCTAAAGATCCATCAAAGTATAAAGGGAAAGTGATCAATGAAATTTTGGAAAAGCTTACTGGTAAAGTTCGCTTTTATGATTTTCCTCAATATGAAGCTTACAATTTTATATGGATTGATGGACTAAGTGCTATTGAGAAGAAAAAATGGTTAAAGAAATTTCTAGATTCTAGGCATATGGAAAATGGAGTTCCAATTTTATTGAGTCTTTGTCAGAGTTCGTATTCAATTTTAAAATTTCTGGAAGACTCAAAACTTGATGCTGACTATCCATATTCTTTAGGAGCAGAAATTTTTAATAATTATGATGATAAATTTGAATTTATTCCATATTTCAGGTCTCAAATACTTACTCCTTTTAAGAAAGAAGCAAGATTTAATTTAATAAAATCAAGAACATTAAAAAACAAAAGCTTAAAAAACTTGATTCTCCCTAACACTCTTGAAGAAATAATTTATTAGTTTGCTAGAGGAGAAAGGCCAATCTCTAAGTTCTCAATTAATAATTGTAAGGATCTCCGACCATTGAAATGGTTAATGGATAGTTTCGCATCAATAATTAATTCTTGAGATTTTTGTTTTCGTATGAGTTCTTCTGGAGAGATCTTATTCCATTGTTCAAGATAGAAAAAGCTTAGGCCGTATAGAGATTTTTGATAATTCGATTTTTTTTCTCTTGCTTGGATTGTCCATTTTAAATGTTTATCTTTTAAAACTTTATAATCACTAATGAAGGCATCTTTGATTCTTAAAATTGGGTAAGGGTTGCCTTGTCCGAAAGGTTCCATTCTAGCAATGGAGTTGCAAAGATCAATATCAAGTTGATGCATACTAACTTCTAAGTCAAAGCTTTGTTGTTTGGTTCTTAAAATTGCTGGAACTTTAGAAACTATCTGGGTTATCTTCTTTTTTAAAAGAGGAAGATTCTCCTTTTTCATCGATAGCCCAGCTGCTGCTTTGTGGCCCCCAAACTTTAGAAATAAGTCAGAGCAACTGTCGAGAGTCTGAAATAAATCAAGTTCTCCTGCAGTTCTTGCTGAAGCTTTAATGATTCCCGATGTTTCGGAGTCAGTGAACACAATACAAGGAACCTTGAAAGTTTCAACAAGTTTAGAAGCAACAATTCCTATTACACCTTCGTGCCAATGTGAAGCGTAAACTATATTGATCACTGGAGTAGGTTCCATCCAAGACTCTTTGACCTGGCTAAATGCTTCATTATAAACACTATTTTGAATCTTCTTTCTTTGAGTGTTGGAATAAACGATATTTCTAAAATAAGTATCACATTCATAGGGATTATCATTAATTAATAAATGAAGGGCATCTTGAGGATGTTCTAGACGTCCTCTGGAGTTTATATGAGGCCCGATATGAAATGAGCACTTCTCGCTTTCAAGAATAGATTTTTTTATATCATCTTGATTTAAAAATAATCTTAGGCCTGGATGCTTAGTTTTTGGAAGTTGCTTTAATCCATGTCGAACTAATTTCTTATTCATAGAGTTTAGCTTTGCTAAGTCACAAATTGTACCTATGGATACAAACTCTAAAAGTGGGTATATTGAAGTAACAACGTCACCTCTTTTTTCCAATAAATTTTTGATTTTAAGAGCTAGGCAAAAAGCAACACCAACTCCTGCTAGAGACTTTAACTGATCTTGTTTTTCGTCTCTACGGTTTGGGTTAATAACAGCATAGGCCTTTGGAATATATTCTTTAGCATCTTTGTGATGGTCAGTGATGATAAGGTCTATATTTTTATCATGAGTATATTCAGCGGTTTCAAGATTGCTTATTCCACAATCTACAGAAATTAGAAGAGTAATATCTTTTTTCATCGCATCATCGATAGAGCTTGGATGAATACCATAACCTTCTACAAATCTAGATGGTTGAAAAAGGTGAATTTTTTTATTTAATGTTTTGAAAAAATGAAATAAGAGAGCGCAAGAAGTCGTTCCGTCGACATCATAATCTCCGTAAACACCAATTTCTTCATCATTATCTAGGGCCTTAATAATTCTTTGAGCTGCAAGTTCTAAATCTAACAAGCTTTCAAGATCTGGTAATGCTTTAAGGTCCCATGAGAAAAAGTCATCTAAGTCTTCAACCTTTCTCTTTTTTAAAATATCAAGAACGATCGGATGAATTTTCTCATTTGAGTGATTTTTTTCGATTTTCATTGTGGAAAGATACTAAGCTTTTATGAGAGTAATTAAAAGACGTAACCAAAGCCAAGAGAGGCCGAAAATTCGTCTCTACTGGAGTCAGTATTTGTATCAGTTTCAGGTGTAGACACAGCTGTAGTTGATGGATTAGGAGGATTAGCAGCAGTTCCTGAGCTCCATGGATAAGTTGTGGTACTTTTTTTTGAGTTTGTAATAGATAAGAAATTCTTTACACCTTGCATGTAAACAAAAAGCCCGTTTTTGCTCATGATGTTAAAACCAACTCCAAGACCAGTATTGATTAAGCTCTCTTTTGTTTTAGAAACAAAACCTTCAGTGTTCAAGATTTCATCATAGTCATAATCAATACTATTTCTTACTAAACTAAACCCAAGAGACCCTATGATATAAGGTTCAAAATAAATTTTTCTGCCAACTGGAATTCTGTAAACTAAAGACTGAGAAAATTTGGCTCCATACATAGTATTAGAATCTTCTTTCTTTAAAACATCTTCAGGGTAATCTTCACTGAATTGAAAGAGGTCTCTTTTTTTAGAAAAGTAATAGAAACCATCAACTCTACTTACGGTAGAGATTCTATGATTTAAAAAGAATCGATAACTAAATCCAAGAGTTGGACCTAAGTAGGTAACACTATCATCCTTTGCAACACTCGCTTTTTTAAAGCCAGTCATTTCATTTTCTGACTTATAAGTTTGAATGGAGACATCTGAATGAAAACTAAAGTGATTACTATCCATTTTATTACTAAGTTGAGTGTAATCCTTAGTGATTATATCTTGAGCTCCTAGTGATAAAGAAAGTAAGAGTATTAGTTTTTTCATTATTTAATTATTTGGAAAAGTTGGGAGGGTGTAAAAGTTAGAGCTTCCACAAGTAGAGGGTGGAAAGTTAAAAGGGATATTGTTTCCAGGCAAGAATGAATCCAAGTGGCACCTATTAGCTGCCAGAATATCTGATTTAAGTGTTGTGTGAAGTATGGCAACCGTTGTGCTAGCAACCTTTGTAATAGTGAATTGGTTTTTAGAAGGAGTTGTTGGTTTATCATCTGTATCATAAGTAACTTTGTTGTAATCAAAGCCGAATATAAACATAAATAAAGGTTGATCTTGATAAACTCTTAAATTGTATACATCTTCAATCGCGCTTCCGTCTGGTTGAGTAATCTTTTGTTGAGTCGTAAGAACGTAATTAAAGGCAACTTTATTATCTTTATTATTAATCTTAGTAGTCCCATTATCAGAAATTAGACAAGAGAGGATTTGTAATCTTGAAGCGACTGATTGATTTGAAGTTTTTGAAACTCTTATTATTCTGGATGAACCAAAAGGATTATCAATATCTCCAAGGTTCGAACCTATGCCTGTTGATGGTGGTCTTACATAAAAATATAAGTACTTTTCACCGTTAGAGTTCGTTGTTTTATCTACTAAGTAAATTTCACCTTTATTTTCTTGGGAACTATTATAAACAACTTCCCACTTAGATGCGATTGTAAGGTTATCAAAAGAACTATTAGTACTAGCTAATAGATCATCGTAAATCTCTTTACTATCTTCTATGCAATCTTCAGATTGTTGTTCTTCAAATGCTGTGACACAAGTGCTACACGTCTTACGTAAATCTTCGATAATGAATTTCTTGTTTTCTCTAGTACACGAAGAGATTATTAAAAAAATAACGAGTAGTTTTAGCATATTTCAAGATTATACATACAAATATACTTGAGTTGCAAACTCTACTGAATAAAATGGTTTTTAAATATAATTAACTGATTAAACTTTCTATTGAAATTTATGACCGTATTTTCTTAAAAACTTAGATAAAGATCCAACCTTATCTAAAGTTCTAATAGCACTAGTAGAAAGTCTTAATCTAATAGTTTTACCAGTTTCAGGATCAAAAACTTTCTTCCACTGAAGATTTGGTTTTTGTGTCATTTTTGTTTTGATATTTGAATGGGAAACTTTGTTTCCAACTAATCTTCTTTTACCTGTTAAATCGCATACTCTAGACATAATTCTCTCTCTTTAAAAATATGTTTGGTAAAAATAGGGTAAATAACACAAGTTGGCAAGGAGCACTTAGTAGTACGAATTAAGGAATATCTCGTCTCTCGAGTTGTTCACGGATCAGCATCATTTTCTCAGTGCTAAGAATAACTATTTTATCTTCAATTCCACTTTTATCAACGGCCTTACATTCAAAGTAAGGAGGATAGATTTCATTGAACTCATCTACGAGTTGAATGCAATGTTCTCTCTCTGCTTGGGTATGTGTGACTCTACATTGCATCTGTATACTCCTGAAATCACTCAATAAGGCTTTGGAACATTTTGGGATGGAGTCAGTTGTATCTTGATTGGCATTAATTTCATTGGTTTTAGGGTCTACAAGGTTTGATTCATTACATGAATAAAGAAAAGTGCTTAAAATAAATATGCTTAATATTTTCATTAAAAAGATCTTAAACTGAAAAGCCACCTAAATAAAGAAGATGGTAGAAAATTTACATTTAAATTCAGTGCGTCAATGTTTGAGTGTTTTTCTTTTACCTTGTTAAAGGGCTAAGTGGGAGAAATAATTATAAGGAACAATTTTTTACAGGAGATTATAATGAAATATTTAGTTTTATTAGCACTTATGTTACCAGCATTTTCTCAGAAAATACTGAAAGTGAAGGATGATAATGTTCTTATTAGTAACGATGACATCGAACTTGAAAGTGGAAAAAAGTATTACCTTGAAACGGATTCAGGTGAATCTTTAATTGGAGTTTATACAAATGGTTCAAGTGAAAGTGGTTATGTTGCTAGAATTTTAGAAGGTGATTTAAGTGAGGGTGATAGAATTACTTCTCATAGAAAAAAGAAAATCTCTGGTGGAAGTATGGCTTCTGGTCCATTTAAGAAGTTTAGATTTGGTCTTCATGGAGGAGTTAACTTAACTTCTATGCCAGGATCGTGTGAAGAAACAACTGCTGGGTGGTGCGATGATAACTTTGATTCGTCAGTAGACTCAGAAGCTGGATTAGCTTTCCAAGGAGGACTTATCCTTCAGTATCACTTAAGTTCAAAGCTCGCGATTAATGCAAAGATTTCTTATAATCTCTTCACATCAACTATTAAAGACGAAGTTCCTACTGGGGCAACAACAACTGGACCGTTTGAAGCACAAACTGATTACTCAACAATTTCTTTTCAACCAACAATAAAGTATTACTTTATTAGTGCTTTATTTGCTTCAACAGGAATAAGATTACACATGCCAATGAGCTTGACTAGCCAAACAGTAGACACAAGTAATGGAGAAACTTTTGGTACAGAGGCTGATCTGCTAGATGAGCAAACTTATACCGCTAATGGTTTGGCTAAACCTGGAATGTATCTAGATATCCCTTTAAATGTTGGAGCCAGCTTTAACCTTGGTAAATTAAAGTTAGAACCTAATTTTACTTATTATTTTCCTTTATCAACAGTACTAGAAACTGATGCAGCTGTAACTGATGGAAAGATTGATATAAAACTTGGTAGCATGGCTTTTAACCTAGACGTCTTGTTTTAATTTAGGAGGAATTTTGAAAATATTAATTTTATTCTTGTTACCACTTACTCTTTTTTCTCAAGAAATTTTAAAGAAAAAAGGTGATAAGGTAATGATTAGCTCAGCAGATATTGAACTAGTTCAAGGTAAAAAATATGTAGTGCAATCTGACTCAGGGGAAGCTCTTATTGGAGTCTATAAGAATTTATCTGCTGGAAATTATGTAGCTAAAGTTTTATCTGGTGATTTGAATGTTGGAGATAGGATTGATTCTTTTGCGAGGAAATCTTCATCTACTTATAGTTCCAGTGGTTCAAGTTCTAGTTCGATTACTAGCTCAACTGGAAAAATTTATGATCCAATTAATTGGGGTATTTTCTGGGGGACAAATTACTCTGGAGGAACGGCTACTGATGAAGTTACAGCTGGCGAATTCGAAGAAACTAAGCATGATGCGGGCCTTGGATTTCAGGGTGGTGTTGTTTTAGATGTAAATTTTAACCCTTCTATGACTTTTAGTACTAAATTGTCATTTGCTACGTATAGAAATACTGTTGATAACTTTGATGGACTCGGTACAAACGGAGAGTTTAAAACTACTACCATTTCTATAGAGCCTCGCTTTAAGTATAAGTTTTTAAGCAATTCAATGGGGCATAGATGGGCTTATGTTTTTGCAGGAGCTAGAATAGGGAAGGCACTTAGTGCGGAACTTATAGCGACAAATCCTTTAGCACCAGCTCCACAGAAAGTAGATCTTCTTGATGATACTCAAAATCAAGGGGTAGAAGTTTCAAGTATTTTAGTTGATCTACCTATAGGAATAGGAGCAAATTTTAAACTTGGGAGAATAAACTCTTTAATTCTTTCTCCGAACTTTACTTATTATCTTCAAGTGGGGAATTTCTCTGAAGGACCAGGTTTGAATGATAAGTTTAAAGCTTCTACCATGGCTTTTAACGTCGATTTATTATTCTAAAATATTTTGAGCAATGGACTTGGCATCAAGTCCATGCTTTTTATACAACTCAATTGCTGTATAAGCAGATTGTCCAAATATACCTTTAACACCTAAGCTTTTAATAGAATTTACCTTAGCATTTGTTTGAGTCATTATTTTATGAGTTAAACTTGCACCGATTCCATGATTTACTTGATGATCTTCTAGAGTCAGAACATTTCCTTGATGATCGTTAATCCATTGCTCATAGGCACTTGGTTTGAAAGTGTTTAAATGTCTATGATTTATGATTCCATAATCTTTTCCTTGGGCCTTTAATAACTCTCTAGCTTCAAGAGCTTCGTGAACAAGTGCACCAGTAGCAATAATAAGACCATCTTTTCCTTGGAAAAGTAGTTGATCTGTTTCTATATCGTTATCAGATTTTTCAAAACTTGGAATAAATGTTTCTCTTCCTAAGAAGAATACATAACTTTTTGCATGTGAGTTTTTCTTATCAGCATGTTGCTTTTTTACAAAATGCTTCATTAATCTATATGTATCGTCTGAGTTTGCTGGAGCGATGATTTCAACATTTGGAATGGAAGCAAGGGCAGAAAAATAGGTTAGACTTTGATGGCTTGCACCATCTGCTGCATCTTGGAAGCCTGTGTGAGAAAAAACACAAATCATGGGAGAGCTTGAAAGGCTTGCCATAATTAGTGGAAGATTTCCTTTTGTAATTCCAAAAGCAGCAAAAGTATCAACGATAGGGATGTAATCATTTTTAGAAAATCCTGCAGCAACACTTACCATATTACTCTCTGCTATACCTATATCTATAGAAGCTTGTGGGAACTCTTTATGAAATGGAGCCAGTCCAGTTGAGCCTTGAAGATCAGAGCTGATGCTAATAATAGGTAGTCCTTCATTTTTTAATTCAATTAAAGCTTTAGAGACTCCAACTTGCATTTTTTCTTTCCTGGGACCGTCTTTTTTATCAACGGTGATTGAATTAAGCTCTTTGGCCCAATTCTTGAAATCATCTGGAGTTTTTTGATCCCATAGCTCGTCAATAAAAGCTACAATTTTTCCATCAGCTTTTTTTAATGGAAACCCATGGCCTCCACTATTTGCTTCTTCAGTTGATTTGATGCCTTGACCTTTAACTGTCTTCATCCATAAAACTGTAGGAGTTGTTTTGCTGGCTTCAATTGCATTTTGGGTAGCTTTATATGTTTTTTCTAAATCATGACCTTCTTCAAGAGTTATAATGTTCCAACCAAGGGCCTTTAGTGAATTAAATGTTGGCTGCATAGAAAATGCATCATGAATTCGACCACTTAATTTTGTTTTATTATCAGAGATGACTAATAAGAAAGGATTGATCATGCCTTTTTCAAAAAGACCTGGAACAGCCGCCATGGCTTCTTTAGCTTCACCTTCCATACAGGCACCATCGGAGATGAGTGTAATAGTAATTCTTTTATTATTTGAGAGCTTATCACTCATTGCAAGACCTTGAGCTTGTGGGAAAGCTGATCCCAGAGGACCGTTACTCATCAAAACTCCCTCAGGGAATAGGTGAGATTCTCCATGACCTGTCAGCTTAGAATCAATACTTCTAAATCCTTTTAAGCTTTCAAAGTTTAAGCCTCCATATCCATAAAGGGCCTTAACTGCATAGAGTGCATTTTCAGCATGGCCTATATCGTTTACGAAATTATAGTGATTGTACCAATCAGATTCTCGAAACATGATCTCGTGGATACAAGATAAAAACTCAGCAATGGCACTAGGTCCTCCCCAATGACAAGCTGCTCCACCATTAACTGCATGTTGGTCCATAAGGGCAAGTAAGCTTCTAATGGCCTTTGGATCCAGACAATTGACTGGTTCGTTTTGAGAGCTATTGATCTTTAGAGTGTAGGGAGAGTTAAGTTTTGGAGCATCGAGAAGATGATTCATAATTAATCCTTTTTAGAAGATAGTTATTAAATAACACAATGGGCTCAAGTATAAAATTAATAATTTCTAAATTTTTCTGAATTTCTTGGAAGCTATTTTAGTGGGAGTTTAGATAAGTAAATGAATTTAACTATCGTCAGAAATTTGTTGCTCCAAAAGTTTATAAGTCCGGTATTGATCCATTGATTCAAAGACTTTTTCTATTGTTAGGAACTTTTTGAAAATTGTAGCAAAGAATCTCTGGATTCTATATTTTGAGATAACGTAGTGATTAGTTAATTGTGGGATTTTTTGTAATTTCAAGAGATAGAGGAAATTAACAGGGTGAGCAAAATACAAATCAGAAATATCAACAATGTAATCAAATGAAGAGACTTTTGTTGAAAACTTTAGTGCTTCATTAAGGTCTAGCTTAATAAGTTCTGGAGTGATTCCTTTTAAAGGTTTAACAAAAAATTCTTGGTTTATAGTATCTGTCGTGATCTTGATCTCTCCCCAAAAGTTTTTATAGTGAAAGTGTTTTACTCCATGCATAAATAGATCCTTGACTCGTGAACATCTTTAGATAAAAGAATGTTTTTTACTGTTGATAATAACCAATTTCTCATAGGCCTTGAATATCTGATCTTATTATCAAAGCTTTTGATATAAGGATGAGAATGTAATTTAGAGTCAGGGTAGTTGAGTTCTACTTGTCTATAGACATCCTTAGTATATCTAACAACGCCTAAAGAGAAATAATTAATTTGATCTATATTAGTGTTTTCTAAAAGATCGTTAATTAATTGTGTGTATTGAATTTGTAACTTCTCAGAATATATTATTGGATCAAAGTGAATTCCTATTTGGAAACCTGCATCACTTAATTGTTTGATTGCTTTAATTTTAGCTCGAGTACTTGGAGTTTTGAGATCAAATTCCTTTGAAGGATCTTGAGGAGAAAGGGAGAAGGTAAGGAGGACATTTTTTAATGGCTCAAGAGGTAGAATATTTTTAATATTCACCGACTTTGTTCTTAATTCTAATTTTGCTTTGGGATTATTTTTAAAAAAATCCCAGTATTGAGACCACTCATTCGTAATATGGTTTAATGCTAAGCTATCGCTGAATTCACCAGCGTGAAACCAAGCATTGGGATGCTCTACAAGGATTGATTTTATCTCCTTTAAGATTTCATCATGATTTACATATAAAACTAAATCAGGGGTATGAAAATATCCCTGTAAAAAACAATATTGGCACTCATAGATACAATTATATGAGTGAATGAAATAGTAGTGTGGATCTCCACTCACACCGTATGCATCAGGTGCAGGCTTAACGAGAGTTCCTCTTTTTTTTCCTATGAATAAGTTTAAATTATCTCTTTTTTGTAAATAGGGTTTTTTTACTTTTCCCCAGTATTGATCGAGATCATCTATAATAATAGGTTTAGCTTTTGGGAGCTTACTTAAAATATGAATTGTATTTGGATTATTAAGAACTTCTTTCTCTACCAAAACTTTTTTAAACATCTTTAGATTTGCCTTTGAGTTCATCAATGTTGATTTTTTCTAAAGTTCTTATGATATTTCTAAGATCGTTAGAGCTTTTAAATTGACCTTTGAATTTAATTGAATTTTTTTCAATATATTCTGAGTGATCAAAATTTAAATATTGATTTTTTAAGGATTTAAATACTTTTTGAGTTCTTTGTAATTCTTTAAAAGTAATAGGGTCATAGTCTGTTGCCAGAAGATTTAGGACTTCTTTTGATTTTTCTTTTCTAGATTTCTCACTTTCTACAATAGATTTATATTTTTTTGAAGAAGTAAAACTTTCTAGGAAAGATGGATCTCTAAGGATTAAGCTTTTACAATATTTTCTTATTTGATGGGCCTGAGTATGAGTGAAATACAAAGATGAATTTTCTAGTATTAGATTTCTTGATGATTCAGAAAGAGGAGATTGTTCTTTAGTATTTATGAAGTGATTCCAGAAAAGATCTGAGTAAAATTTTGCTTCATTTGCTATTTGTTGGCATTTAGTTGCCTCATCAAGAGAGTCGGAAACAGTTTTATAAGATTTCCATTTCTTTTTAAATCTCTTGGCTACAGAAGCAAGGGCCCATGTTTCCATATCAAGTAAATGTGCATAGATGGAGAGCTTTAATTTATCTTCCGGTGAATAAATTCTTTTATGAACACTAATTAAATCGATAGTTGCTTGCTTATCGTGAGAAGTATGGCTTTTAAAAGAAAAATCATCGAAGTATTGGTAGACTGTTCTAATTGAAAAAATAGAATTTTCCTTAAGCGATTTATCAAGAGATCCCGCGATACCATAGTTTATAATTTCACTAATGTTTTCATATTTTGAAAGTACTATACTTAATAATTCAGTGGTACTTTGTATGCCTTCACCTGAAATTAGGATGAATTCATTTTTGGATTTAAATAGATTGAGAGACGTATCTAAAGGTGATAGTTTTAGACGATCAAAAAATGTTTTAGCTTCATTTCTATGAGCAAAACAGAGTAATTTCATAATCTTAGGATTACTACTCAAAGGAGAGTATTGCAATGAATGTGGAGGCAAATTTTTTAGGAAAATCTATTCATCCTCTAAGTTTTGGGGGAGCAGCTTTGAGCGGAGAAGGCGGAGGCTATGGATTTGGAGATATTTCAGAATCTGATGCGATTGAGCTTGTAAGGTATGCTTATGAATTAGGTATAAGAGTTTTTGATTCAGCTCCTGTTTATGGATTTGGATTATCTGAAAAAAGACTTGGATTGGGCTTAAAAGAAGTAAGAGAGAAATGCACCTTAATTAGTAAGTCAGGAATTTCTTGGCATGAAAATAAGCGCATTGACATGAGTAACGATCCTAAACTAGCAGAAAAGATGCTACTTCAATCTTTGAAGAGTTTTAATACTGAGTATATAGATTTGTATTTTATTCATTGGCCCGATGAGAGAGTTGATATTAGAAGGCCTATGGAAGTACTTGCTAAGTACAAAGAAAAAGGTGTGATTAAACATATAGGGCTTTGTAATACTAATATTGAAGATTTAGAAAAAGCTTCGGAAATTGCTGAGATAGAGGTCGTCCAAAGTGAATATAATCTTTTTGAACGAAAAGCTGAAAAAGAAGTTTTTCCGTATTTAAAAGAGAAAGGAATTGATTTTATGAGCTGGGGAACTCTGGATAAAGGAGTTTTGAC
Source organism: uncultured Bacteriovoracaceae bacterium (assembly GCA_938034385.1). Classification (GTDB taxonomy): domain Bacteria; phylum Bdellovibrionota; class Bacteriovoracia; order Bacteriovoracales; family Bacteriovoracaceae; genus JAHDHG01. The sequence continues at coordinate 4,613 of CALHLC010000026.1, read as the reverse complement.
TGGTATGTATAATCTAAAAAGAGTTTTTGACGATTCAGATTGTCGAAAAAAATCTCCTTGGTGGAAAAAATCAGATGTAGAAAAGAAAGTACAACTTGTCGATGAGTGCAAAAAATACTTAGAGAGTAAAGATTATAATTTCTTAGATCTTGCAATTAGTTTTAATTTACATCACGATCAACTAAGTACGATCTTATGTGGAGTGAAAAGCAAAGCAAGGTTGGATTCAATAATGAAATCAATTGAGCGATCAAATGAGATTTATAACGAATTTGAATATTGGAGTGAGTTGAAAGATCACCTTCAAAAGTACTATGAGTAAAAAATTTTTCTCAGTTATTATCCCAACATATAATCGTTTAGACTTTTTAAAAAAATCAATTGATTCCGTTTTGAATCAGAGTTTTAAAGAATTTGAATTTCTCATTATTGATGATGGCTCAAGTGATGGAACTGTTGAGTACTTAGATTCTAGAAGCATAAAGTATTTAACTATTTCTAAAAGAGATGCTCCTCAAGGAGTAAGTCGAGCTAGAAATCATGGTATAGAGAATACTTCTGCTCCATGGGTCTGCTTTCTAGATTCAGATGATCAGTGGTTACCTTCAAAACTAGAAAGACAATTTGAATTTATAAAAGAATTCCCAGGATTTCAGATCAATCACACTCAAGAGAGATGGATTAGAAATGAGCTTAGGGTAAATCAAATGAAAAAGCATGTAAAAGGTGGTGGCGATCAATTTGAGCGTTGTTTAGAGTTATGTGTGATAAGTCCATCAACAGTGTGTTTGAAAAGAGAGTTACTTCAGAAGTGGAGAGGCTTTAGGGAAGATTATCTTGTTTGTGAAGATTATGATCTTTGGTTGAAAATTTGTGCGACAGAAAAAGTGGGTTTTATAGATGAAGAACTTATAGAAAAATATGGTGGACATGAAGATCAACTTTCAAGAAAGTTTTTTGCAATGGATTACTACCGGGTGAAATCTATTAAGTGGATTCTTGAACATCTTGATTTAAGTGAAGATCAGAGAGTATTAGCAAAAGGCGTTCTTATAAAAAAGGCAGAGATATTATTAAAGGGATATAAGAAACATAACAATCTTGATAACTACGATGAAATTAGTTATATTTTAAATTCAGTAATGGGGGTGTAGCTCAGTTGGGAGAGCGCTTCGCTGGCAGCGAAGAGGTCGCAAGTTCGATCCTTGTCATCTCCACCATTACTTAGTTTTTTAAAGTTCTAGTTCGTTTCTTAAAGTACTCAAAATATAATAAAATTAGATACTTATGTTAGTATTGAGGTCTCGAGAAGTCCAATGAGAATTATTGATATCCTAGATCACTTGGGGGCATCTTAGGGGGCAACAATAGAATTTAAAGAATTCTTGGAAGGAGTTGCCCCCAAATGAAGTTAACAGCTACAAAAGTTAGAAATGCTAAACCTACAGAGAAGACTCAAAAGCTTTTTGATGGAGAGGGTTTATATCTAGAGATTACTCCTAAGGGAAGAAAGTACTGGAGATTAAAGTATAGGTTTAACGGAAAGGAGAAAAGAATCTCTTTTGGTGTTTATCCTCAAGTTGATCTTAAAGAAGCTAGGCTTAAAAAGAGTGAGGCGAAGTTATCAATAGCGAAAAATATTGATCCAAGTGAAACAAGACGATATGAAAAGAATAAAAAATCAGAGTCACTTCAAAATACTTTTAAATCAGTAGGTGAAGAGTGGTATGGCAGGCAAGAACCTAAATGGAGTGAGAATTACAAAGTTAAAATTTATAGAAGACTTACTCAAGATGTTTATCCATGGATAGGTGACAAGCCTATTAATTCTATTACACCTAAAGAAGTATATTAACTATTAGTAAATTACTCAAAGCTCCGAGGAATACTCAATCATCCTAGCTTGAAAGTTTAAAGCAGCTTGATTTTAAGTGATGAATTACCAGTCACCACCATGCCAATAACATTTGAATCTACCTCTGGCTTCGTATCTATATCCCAGATCGCTAGAGTCTGAGTCAGGGCAATACGCCCAAAGAGGACATTTAGGCTCTCTTATTTTGTATATAATTTTTGATATTCGATATCCGACTAAAGGAGCACACTGGCTGTTGGCCTTACGAATTAGATCAGCTCTGGCTTCCTTTGCGTGTCTTTTTGTGAGGCTGCTTTTATGTAGCTCTTGAGATGAGTAGCCTATAGGGTTAACTTCACCTGAATAACCTAAAGTGTTTAAAAGCATTAAAGTTGTTAAAAATTTCATGTTTCTCCTTTTAATTTAAATATATAGGTTTCTAAAATACTAATACTCGCATCTCAGTAGATAGCTAGACTTTTTTATTAACTTTCCTTCTTTGTCGTAAACTTTTAGTGTTCCGTTCTCTTTTACAAATTTAAATACTGCATGCCCTTGATTGAAAGATTTTCCAACACAATAATTGTAATCTTTTCGATTATATCTATCACTACAATCTAAAAATAGTTCAGGTCCCCAAGGTTTAAAATAGAAGCTAACAGACGCGTAATATTCATCAGCTTTCTCTATTACTCTGACATAAACATCAGCAAAACCATTTGTGTTCTTTTCTGATTCACATCTAACATCTGAGCTATTAGCAGTTACAGATAAACCAAGTAAAATTAATAAATACCTCAAACTTGCCTCCTTTGTTTTGAAGTTTGTAAGGAGACAATAGACAAATTAACTCTAGACAAAAAGCGAATAAATTTCTATTTATGGTAACTAATGGATACCAATAGGCTTAAACAATTTTATATTTTGGCTCAAACAGAAAACCTGAGAGAAGCAGCTACAATTATAGGAATTTCTCATAGTGGCCTCTCCAAATCGATAAAAGTCTTAGAGAGAGAGTTGAATAACCAACTTATCGTTCAGCAAGGTCGTGGAATTAAAATCACAGAGTATGGCCGAGATCTTAGCTTAAAACTTCCAGCTTTCTTTGAAGGTCTTAAGTTGATAACAAATGAAATAGAACAGACCTCTTTAAAATCTCTTAAAATTGCTACTTTTGAAGTTTTTTCAACTTACTTTATGACGAATATACTCGCTTAGTAGTGGAAACTAACTCTAACATTTCGTAATCATTGATGATTCATCAACTTTTTCAAAACTAAATTTTCAGTTAGTAATGTAAGTACCTAAAACTTTATACCTTAAGGCCCACTTTAGGCAAGCCGGTTTCACGAGAAGTAATTTTACTCTCAAAATCAAAGCCAATTTCAAGCTTTCAAGTAAACTCTAACGACAGTGGTATAAAAGCTTCAATCTATAATTTGGGAAGCTTCTAAATCCATACGCACAACGTTGTATAAGCTTTGCTTTACAATTATACCCTTCGGTTCTGCCGTTATTTAATTTACTTGTACAAAAATAATTTAAGATCTCGTATCGCCATTTAAAAAATGTTTGTCGATAACTTCTGGTCTTTTTAAATTTTGACCTGGCCATGTCATCCAATAAACTAAAAAGTGCTTTCTTGGCCCTTTTGTACCCTCTGACTTGATATATTCGGTAAAGTCTTTGTTGAAAGAAATAGAGTTCTCTTAATTCATCATTAAATTTTAAGAATTCGTGGATCACTCTTTTTTGATGATGCCTTAATTTTCTTCTACTTTTATAGATTAATTTATTAATTGGATTCTTTCTTGATTTTGGGAATTGATAATCATCTACAACTGTTTTTCTAAGTTCATTTAATCTTGGATGCATAAGTTTAACAACATGAAAGTGATCTGCTATTAATCTAGCTTTTGGAAAAAATCTCATTGCAAAGGATCTAAAGGTTGGAGATAAATCAACAATTACATTCTTTACATTTTCTCGACCTTTAATATCTATAATACTTGAATTTAGGAGATCATTGATAGATTTACCCAGAACCACTTCCTTCATGCGTTTATTAGTATAATCCACAAATACAGTGACAAATTCTCTTGAATGACCTTTAACATTTCGATTGAAAGAATGTTCGTCAATTCCAATTGTTTTAGGCCATTCATTTGCTGACTTTCTAAGCTCTAGTTCAATTTGCTCATAAAATGCTTTGTAGACAGTGGAGCTAGAAACTTTAAGATCTTTTCTCACTGCTTTTAGATTCATATATTTGCTAGAGTAATCTCGCAAACAAGATCTGAATCTTTGAGTTGTCCTGAAGCCTTTTCTTATTCCTGAAACTGGCTCAGTAAACACTTTGGCACAATAACTATTTTGACATTTAAATCTTCTCTTTTTTATTTTAAGTGTAACGCTTCCATTTCTAATTGGTTGATCCCTTGGAGTTACAAATCGGTGATCATAAACCTTTGAGCTCTTAGTAGCACACTTTGGGCAGACTTCAAATGCAGATACTTTAATGCATTCAATGTATTGATTTCTTTTGCGGTGATGATGTTTAACAAAACGCAGCTCGGGTAATAGTAAATGTTGTGTTAGTCTTTTCTCGGACATAGGGTTCTCCTTGGTTAATTTTTTACTGCAATTTAATTTTGAATAAGTTGAAGACTATGTCTGTTTTTTTATGAATTTATCAGCGAATTACGAGATGTGTCAGAAGGATTTATTGATTAATTACCACCATTAAGCGTGAAGACCG
>CALHLC010000025.1 GCA_938034385.1 uncultured Bacteriovoracaceae bacterium | reverse complement strand
ACCAAGAGTGTAGTCTCTATAGTCATCAAGGTTTTTAAACCAAGTAGAGTTTACTTCTAAAGAATATTTGGGATGAGGAGTATAAGAAACTCTTAATGTATTCATGTCAGGTGCTAAATTGGCCCAATAAACCCATCCATCTTTATAAATAACTGGGTGAGAGTAAGAACATATACTAATAAATAATATACTTAAGAAGTATTTCATATATAGATAATATAGGGGTAGGGGGTATAGGCAAAGTGTGTTTTTTGTAAACTTTTTTCTGTTCTGCATTTATTCTTTAAACAAGATAAAAGTTAATACATGGGACGTATTTGCTGTATTTCGATTACTAAAAAAATGAAAGGCGAGAGCTTAAGTGCCTGAAATTATTGAATTTTGGAGCGGGTGATGGGACTCAAACCCACGACTTCCTGCATGGCAAGCAGAACGTACACTTTTTCAGTGTGTTCGTAACACCTTGAATTTATGGTGTTTTCTTAGTGATTTCAAAAGCTTATGACTCATAGCAGTTTCTGGATTGTTCGGTTTTGTTCGGTATGTTTCGGTTCTTTGTAGACCATCGGTAGACCATTTTTTATAAAATTCTACAGTTTTCATGAAATTTCATGAATTTTCATGAAACCTGTGTTAGAATTAAAAAATGAAAGCAAAAAAAATTGCAACACAAATAGATGAATCAGTTTTTGAAGATTTAAAGCTTTATGTAAAAGAAGAAGGGCGAAGTATTTCTAATGTTATTAACGAAGCAGTAGTGGAGTATTTAGCAAAGGCTAAAGTTCGACCTGCTTTTAAAAGTTCAGTAGACAGGTTGTTTGAAGAGCACTCTGACTTATTAAAAATTCTCGCTAAATGAGACTAGCTGTATATCTTACGATAGAAGAACTGCTTTATTTACATGGAAGACTAATTGATGAGTTTGGCGGCCAAGCAGGTGTTAGAGACTTAGGATTGATTGATAGTGCATTGTCAAGGCCAAGGTCTGGTTATTATAAAAGTTTATCAGAACAAGCAGCATCTTTAATTCAAAGTCTTTGTCTAAATCATTGTTTCATTGATGGCAATAAACGAGTAGCATTTTCTGCACTTTATATTTTCCTCGATATGAATGGTTATAAGTTAAATTGTAAAACGAAGGAAACTGAAAAACTGATTATCGAAAAAATTATTGGAAAAAAATTTGAACTTGATAAAATTACTGGATGGATTGAGAAGCGAATGGTGAAAAAAGAGAAATAGACCCTCCCTTCAAAAGGATTAACAGCTACTAGTAATAATTAGAAAATAAAAAATTTAAAGCTAGAGTTTAAGCTTTAAAGTTATATAGTTTTTTTCTTTTTTGCAGTTTTCAGATTATCAAACCCATCTAGTTTTGATAATCTGCATTCGAAGATCGTGAAAAACAGCATGCTACCTAAAGCAAGAGTGCGACTAGACCCGGGGCCATCGTAATCATGGAATGATACGTATGTGAAGATACTAACGGGTACTCGAGTTTCAATGTGAAGGCCAGAAACCTCGAGCGAGCCGCTTCCCCCGCCAGGGTTTTCTTCTCTAGAATTAGAGTTTTAGTTTAGGACTGGTACTATAAAGCTTCACAAAAGTGATAAGACCTGAGTGGCATTTTAAAGTCCACATGTGTAGGGCAGAAGTAGTGGAGTGTTTTTTTTCTTTTTGCAAAAATGGTTACTAGTAGCTGAAATCTTTAAAAGCGAAATTCCCCAAAACGTCCTCATTCAAAAATACTGCTTAGAAGGCCTCTCTTTAAGAGAGATTGCCACCCAATTTTCGTCCTCAAAAACTACCATTAGAGAGCAGATTATCAAGTATGGAATAGAACTCAGGGGGAGAGGAGGTGATGATGTTTTTAAGGAAAGGTATGGATCAAAGAGAGATAAGTATCGAACTCGTAAAACTAGAAGTGAACATAGAGCAATTAAAATTATGATCGATCTTAGGGCCAGAGGACTTAGTTATAGGAGAATTGCTGAACTACTAACAGAAATGAAAATACCCACTAAAACGGGTCTTGATAAATGGCACAATAATGTTGTCAGAGAAATAATAAATAGGGAGATGAAAAAATGATTAGATTAACAAGGAGCATAATAGACTTTCTGTCAGTACTTTTTTTAACTGGGAGTATTGGACTGGGATTATCACTTTTTGCATCAGAAGTGAAGTTGGCTGCTTTGAAGAAAGCTTCATATGGGACGGGGGGATTAGCTGATTTTACTGAGAAGATGACTCGAGTTAGAATTTTAAAATGATTTTTATCTTTAAATATTGACTTGATTTAAAAAATCTTCAAATTAGAGGTTAACTTATTTCTGATTTACGGAAATGGAATCAAGGCCATAAGGGCTTTTATTCATATAAGGACTTATTACAAGCAGTTTTGGTAAAGAACCAAGTTTGCTTGTAATAAGAACCAATATACTAATTCTTTACTAAAAAATCGGAGGATATTCCTTTACCACCAAAAATTTCAATTGTTTGTTGATCCATTTTAACAAAACAAGATTGAGATTCTCTTTCGTTGCACATGATGTAATTACGATTACGGTTACTAGTGTTTTCTGAACTGCTAACTGAAAGAATAACTCGTCCCTCGATATCAATTACTTTACCTCTAAGTGTTAATCTTGTGTGTTGTGAGTTGGTGTTAAGGTAAATGAAGTCTTCGTTTTTGGAGTATTGGAAATGATGGAACCCTTTTACTGTACTGCTAATAACTTTATATCCAGGAGCAAATGTCCAATCTTTTATTTGATAGTCACAATGATCGACCTGATGCTCTCTAGAAACAAGTTTTATTAGTTCACCATTTTTCTGATCATAGAATTTTTTAAAAGAAGAACTACTATATAGTTTCTCAATCGTTTTCTCTGTTATGCCACCTAGTTGCATTAATCCAAAAAAAGTTTTTCTTCCATCAGAAAACTCTAAACCCATATCATCACTTAGAATTATATAATCAGTAGAGCAGCTATTTTGAATTACTTTGACAGCTCCATTGAAAAAACCTGCGGGGTTCTTTCTTTTAAAAGTAAGCCTAAGGTTAGAGACTTTTTCATCTTTCCAGTTTCCCATTCTATTTACAGGGCTTATTTTGCTTGTCTTGTGAATTTTTTTTGTATTTCCAAGACGGTCAAATTCAACATTGACTAGGAAGTTTACATTTGTAGGTGATTCAACAGAGATTAAATTATCATTGATTCTAATAAGGCCTTTGTTAGTTCTTGTTTTGACTAACATATTTGGCTTTATTTTTTCTTTGGTACAATTAATATCATTCTTATCTAATTTTGCAATTATCTCGCTTGATAATTTTTGATCTCCTGTTTTTTCAATACCAATAAATGTAAACATCTCATGTAAGGTCAGGGCATATTGCTCTTCGCAAGTATAAGACTGCCAATCTTGTTTATTTAAAGTTGTTATGTACTGTATAGAGCCATCTTCCCTGAGGGTCTCTTCACTGCAAGCGGTATATCCGGTTCCTTCAAACTCTCCACAGATAATATTCTCTCCGGGAATAACAGTGAGAGGGTGGTACACGACGTTATTCACAATTCTTGTCTCGAAAAGCTTATTGAAATCATAAGTATATTTAAGGTATTCTTGGAGCCTTTTCGAAATCGTGAGGAACTCGTTAAGCTCTTTGAAACCTCCATGAGATCCTGCCCCAGCTAGCGACAATTGAGCCTGAAAGACGATCGCAAGCATAAATAGTTTTTTAGTTAAAGTTTTCATTTTATTCCTCCAATTTTTCTAATGAAAATAATGATGTTGTAAATTCGTATATGTTTGTTTTTTTGCCACCTTCTAAAAAATTAGAAAGTTCATTAATGAATTGTTGTATTTTCTTTTTAGCTTGCGGCAACTTTTCAGGGTCAATCGCCATTGTCATACATTGATGATTTCTTTTCGAGATATCATGGGTTTCAAGAGCATGAATAGACTTTTCCAAAATTTGTCTTTGCCTCTTCTTATGAGCACTTGATGTTAATTTTTTGTCTTTTGTATCAATATTTGAAAAATTGCATGTAATTTCATCTTCTTTGATTTCTATAAGTCCTACTAGTTCAAGCCTTTCAATTGCTGCTTTTACTTGAATTTCTTTAATTTCAAGACTTTTTGATATTGCTTTTAAATCTAGTGAAAAGTTATCCTTTTGAAGCATCATGAAGATAGCATAGTGATACCAATCGGCTATAACTTTAAACTTTTCAATATTTAGGTTTCTAACACTTTCTTTACTTTCTCTTATACTTTTGGCGAGCTTTTTAAATTCAGGGTTTATTCTCTCTTGATTTTTAGCAATATAAGCCGTGACAACGGACTTTTGAAATTCAAAAGTCTCTGTCGCATTAAGATCAAGCTCTATTATTATTTTTTGCATCATCTTATAAGAAGGCACTCGTTTTCCTGAGAGTAATTGCGATAAAGCTCCATGATTAATACCCAAGCTATTAGCAAAAGCTCTTAAAGAATAACTTGAATTCTTGTTACTTCTTTGGGTGAACTCATGTTCTAAAATTGATTGATAACTTAACATTGAAATTTATTTAACATGGTACTGGAGTTCAATCAAGACTAAGCAAAACAAAGTGTTTTAAAGAGTGGTGTCTTAAATAAACCATGGAATTATTACATAGTAAGATTGTGGTATATGACCGTAAAGGTGTCGCCTAGATTTAGGCTACCTTTTGATAGTCTTTCACAATTTTCTCAGGATTTAAAGATACTTTTTGTATCTTCTCCCAATTTCTTGTTTGTTTTTTCCATCTGATTGGATTGTTCTT
>CALHLC010000024.1 GCA_938034385.1 uncultured Bacteriovoracaceae bacterium | reverse complement strand
AAGGATTCAATACCTCTTAAAATCTTAATAATTTGTTCTGGTTTAAAGTTTTTTCTTCCCATTTTCTTCTCCATTTGTTGCGTCCAGATAACGCAATGCTTACGACATAACGACTGGACTAGTCAATGGGGGAAGGTCAGTAATGATCAAGTGTTTTGTTCGTAACATATCCTTTACTGCTAGCTGTAGCAGATGCCATTGGTGGAATGATAACTCTGTTTTTAAACACTATGTTATTGATAGTTAAACTTGATAAAATATTGCTCATTTATAACCTCTGTTTTAAAGGACTATAGCTAATCATCAGACTTGAATAAAGAAACATTTTTGATACAATTGTTTCCATTGTGGAAATAAAAGATTTACGATATTTTATGAGTGTTTCTAGAAGTGAAAATATTCATAGAGCTTCTAAGGAATTAGCTATTTCTCCTGGATCACTAAGTAAGGCCATTGCTCGTTTAGAAGATGAGTTGAGCCTTAAACTATTTGATAGGGTGGGAAGGAATATTAAATTAAATAGTTATGGAAAGTATTTACAAGTTCAAGCTAAACAGATTCTTCAATTAGAAGAAAAAGCAAGAATTGAAATCATCGGTGAGGATATATCCTTTAGAGCATTGATAGGAGCTCCAGAAATATTACTTTCTGAGTTTGGGGTTTCAATTGCTCATATGATTAAAACTCACTTTCCTTTTTCTCAAGTGCAGTTATTAAAGATAGATGAATCAGAGTTAGAAAAAAAGATCGAATCAGGAGAGATTCATTTAGGTATTAGTTCTAAGAATGTTTCTCAAGATTTTGAGTCAAAGAAACTAGTTGATACAAACTTCAAATTGGTGATTAGTTCCGAACATCCTCTTTTTTCAAGGTCGAAAAAGACAATCAATATTTCAGAGATCTTAAAGTATGAGTTTGTTCTTCCAAACTCCCACTTTCTAGGGCGAACGAATAATGCTGATTCATTTGATGGCTGGAGAGACGATAAATTTCCAAGGAAGATTGGCTATAAAACTGATAGTTTATACACTTTAGAAAGTTTAGTCTTAAAGGGGAAGGCGATAGCTTATCTTCCAGAGTTTCTAATTAATAAGAGTGATTTTAAGATTCTAAAAATTATAGGGTGCTCATTTAAGTGTAATCAAAAAATAAGATTGATTACAAAAAAGAAGAAAGATTTTGGTTGGTTAAATAACATAGCGTTTTAGTCTTGTGCGTGTAAAAGTATTTTCCGAATATAGATAGATCTAAAGGAAAGTCCTTTTTTTATCGATAATCTAGAATGGTGAGTTTTCGTCTGTTTTTAACTTTTTATCTCTTGGTCCAAGCTCCAAGTAGTTTTTCAGCATCATTATTTAGTAGATGTTTTACCTACTTTGGGAGCTACTCTAAGAAAGTGGTCCATGAAGATTTACAAAAGCTGAGATCAAAAAACTTTGAAGAAGGTGGAGATTTTTATATTTCAAATGGGCCACTTGATAAGACTTCTCAAGAGGTAGTTATCGTCTCTGGAGCGATTGATCCATTATATAGAAAGTGGCGTGAAGATTTAGTGAAACATTTATCAGGAATAAGTGATCCTCTAGAGGTAATAAAAAAAGCAATGTTTTTTTCTCATAAAACTTTCGATGAACAAAGAGGTGTTTTCTCTCTAGATCGTTTTATCTCGAATATAATAGTCCAAAAAGAATATGGGAGTAATTATTCCTCAAGGAATAAATTTAAGATCATGAAGATAGGGACTTGCTTAGTAGCTGGAAACAAAGGATGTAATTACAGAACAGCATTGATTGCTTCTGTTTTGAAAGAGTTGGGAGTGAAAGCAGAGTTTGCGAGTGGTATTTTAAGAGTTTCTGAAAAAGGAGATTCTAAGATAAAAACTGTTCGTAGTTCTTGGATTGAATTTAAAGATTCTTTGAATACTTATATTTTTGATCCTAGTAATATACAAACAGCTTCAGGCTTGAAAGGAAAAAGAGAACGTGGAGCTGGTATGCTTGCTGAAGTAGTAGCCAATGAGGTTGAAGTTTCGGAGGGAAATAGGGTATTAGTACTTTCATACTCAAGGGAAAATAATCCAAAATCATTTTTCAATACAGTTTTTGAAGGGTTAATGAAGTGGAAGGATAATAGGCAGATAATACCGATGACTTCTGACTCCGTTGATCTTCTTTTAAGTAATCCAAATTACCAATAAAAAAATATAGATCAAGGAGCTTTAGACTTTAGTCGATGAGAAAAGTAAAAGGATTCGAGAAGTATTGTGAAGAAAATAATTTTTTTATATTTTGTTCTATACTCTAGTGCTTTTGCTCAAAGTCATAATTTAGATGAATTACAAGAGAAAATCTTAGATGTTTTAGTGAGCGATAATCCCGAAAACTCTGGAGTTAAAGAAATTTTTTCTAGTAGATGGTTAGTCAAAAGAGGAGATCGAAGACAGAAAGGTATCCTCAGATCCCTTTTTCATCCCTTTGACTACAATTGGTCAGATGATTATGCAATTGCAGGATTAGTCTCAAGCCTTTCAAATAAAGAACAAGAAATCGTGAAAGAAGGCCAAAGGTTCAGAGAGCAATTTGTTATTGAGACTTTAGAAGATATTCTTGAGCTTAATCTAAGTAAAAGTGTTTCTGATTTTAAAAGTATAAGATCACTTCTAAACAAAGACTTTTCTAAAATTCAAATGGACTTGACTCAAATTAAAGATGATGTTGCACGTAGAGAGTCTTTAGAAGAGTTTCAACAAGTTTATAGCTACTCGCCTGACTTACAAATTTATGATGATCAACAGAAGTTTAAGAGGATTTATCATCGAAAGTTAATGACTGATAAGGTTAATGCTAAACCAGTACCTAACCTTGTAAAGAAAAAAATGATGCTTGAATCTTTACTGAGGAAGCAATTAGAAAATATTACTATTAGAAATGAGGAGTTTTTTAAAAATAAACACTGGAGAATTGTTGATAAAACTGTTTTTGAAAAATCGAGTAAAAAAAATTTTTCAAAGTCTGAACTTAAGGAACTATCTGATATTGATTTTAAAGAAATCAGAGGGAAAGTTATAGGGGAGAATTTAGATGAACTAGTTTTAATTATTGATGATGTTGAATATGCTCTAATGACTCAGAAACCATATGTGAATGTATTAGATCGAATGCAGGGAAACTTGAAAAGAAAATCAAAGATACGAAAATTACTTTCTTCTTCAAATTCATTTTGGTCTCTTGTTAGTGAGGAAGACTTTAAACGAGTGAAAGAAAATAATTTAGCTATCTATGACATAGAACATTTTAAATGGGGAGAACTTGAAGGGGAAATGCCTGAAATTAGAGGTGAAGGAAAAAAGAACAAAGATATTGTGATTGAAATAAACGGGAAGAGATATATTCCTGTTACAAGTAAGCTTGAAAAAGAAAGCCCGCGTCTATTTAACTCTATGTTTAAAAGAGCGAACTTTGATACTTTAAACGAAAGTGACTTACTTGCTGTTTATGCGAACTCGAATAATTTAGATTCTATTCATTTTAATGAAGATACTCTTAAATTAGGAGTAGAGAGTTTGTTTTACTTTGAGAATTTAAAGAATAAAAGAGATTTATTACATGAAATAAAAAATCAATTTGACGAAGTCTCGCTAAGAGATCTTTTTGATAAGGCAAAAGAAAAATTTTCAATTTCAAACAAAAAATCAACGTTGAACAAGGCGATATCGAGAAAATTAGAACCATTAACTAGTGGAGAGTATAGTTGGATGTATGGGACTCTTAAAAAACTTGATGGTGGAGAAAATCTTAGTACAAAGTTTAGAGAAGTTATTAATGACATTAAGTGGTGGGGATTTGGAAAATCTGAAAACCACTGGGTTCAGAGAACTGGAATGTTATCAGATAGAAAGTTAATAAATATAAAATATGCGAAATTTCTTAGTAAACGGATTCTCCCGGCCATGCGTGGGACTGCTTCTCTTGCAAAGGGTGTATTTAGAGGTTTAGCATACCTAGGACTTCTAGGATATTTTACATTTAGAGTTTCAGTGGGAAGTATTTCAGCTCCAGATTTTATGAAATCAATGCCTGGTGCCTCAGACTATACGACTGAACTAAATCTCGATGGAGACTTTTTAGATAAGCCCGGCAACTACGATTGGGGAAATGAAAATAATGGAAAAGGAAAAAAACTTTTTTCGATTACACGAACTAGTGGAGATCTTGAATTTAATCCTACGTTTCTTGTAAATAGACCTCAAGAATATTTCGAGAAAGGAAGTATTGAGAATATAGATAGCTTAGCTCAAGCTGAAAAATCAAGTGAGATCTCTATGCATTTGAGACATGTGAATGTTCAAGATAAGTTCATTAGTATTCCTTCGCCCATGGATGGAGTTGTTTCAAGCATAATGGTTAGAAATTATGATGGAAAACGTATTGGAGACAAGCTTATTCTCAACACAGACTATTCATTGATAATGGCTCCTGGTGGTGATGGTTATGCAATCAAGCTAAAAGAAAGAGTTAAGAAAAAGTTATCTATTGATGTTAGTTTTAAAAAACGAAAGGCCGATCTCTTAAAAACTCTTGGGAACCCATATGCTAAGTCTAAAAAAGGAAACGTTTTAGAAATGAGGGGATATGAAGCAGAGCTGTTTGAAGAAACAATTGATGAATTACGATCAGGAGGATTTAAACTAATTGCTGAAAAAATTGATGGCCTTGTAAAAGAGAGCAAGCAAAGTGGGAAGGATATTTCTCCTACTCAAATAGCAGAAATAATTACTTCCAATAGTGATTATACGAAAAAAAGTACTGGTATAAACTTCTCTCTATATGGAGCATTTACTAAAAATTCTTTTGATGATTATTCGTTTTTAGTAAATGACGAGGGGAGAATGGTTGGGCAATGCTCTGGTGGGAATATTATATTTAAAGAGATTTATGATGATATAAATAGTAAAAATGTTGCATTGGATAGTATTTCTAATATTAGAGTAGCGACAGGTTTTCAGATTGATCCAAAGGCCGATGGTGTTTACTCAACGAATGCTCATGCAGTTGGAGAAGTAATCGAGAATACGATTGAAGGTGAGAGTCGAGTAATGGGGCTAGTGGATGCGACTCCAGGGAATTTATTAGAGGAAGGAGAGAATATTCCTGGTCATAAAAAAATAAAATATAGGAGTGATTCAAGCTTTTATGAAGAAAAGAAAAAAATAAAAATTCAAAAGCAAGAACAGGTGTCAGGAAATGGTAAGGGAGATCTTGCGATAAGCAGTGAGAAAGAAAAGTTTAAGCAACAATTAAAAGATGTAAAAAGTAAAATAATAAATGATTTGAAAGTGAAGAAAATCCCTCTTTCGGAATTGAAAACGACAGGTGATAACTCTAGACCTTTAAAACAAGTATTGAGCTTTATAGATAACTTAAATTCAATGCTTACTGATGAATATAACCTGATGAAAGAAGATCTTTCTAATAAAAAAATGAGAATAAAAGTAATTAAAGATCAATTTTATAACATGGCAAAAAAAGCATCTTATGATAAAAATATTTCTAGGAAGTACCCTGAACTTTCTAATCCCGAAGTCATAAAAGTTTTCATGGAAGCTTTCAATACAATTACAGAGGATATGAATACTTTTGAAACAAAATATTTAAAAGGACTTGATTGCTCTATTCATTTTGAAGCAAGGAACTAATAACTCTAGTGATTAATTCTCGACAGCATGTTGTGAAATTGTAAGAGTTATCTTTTTAAGGAGATTCTTATGTGTAGAGTAACATTTATTCTTTTTGCTTTATTTCTAAATTGCTCTACTCATGACTTACAACTTGATGAAGGCAAACATCACAGGCACCATAACAAGCATGACTTCAGTAATGCTCAAGAATGGTCAAAAAAGTTTGATGATCCTAAACGAGATCTTTGGCAAAGACCTCATAATCTTATGACGTTAATGGATATTCAAAATGGAGAAGTAGTTGCAGATATTGGAGCAGGAACTGGATATTTATTACCTTATCTAAGTAAAAAGGTTGGAACGAGTGGGAAAGTATATGCTTTGGATGTAGAGGATAGCTTGGTGACTTTCATGAAGAGTAGAGTCATGAAAAATAATCTAAGGAATGTCATTGTTTCTAAAATCCCTTATGATTCTCCCGGTTCAGAGATAGATAAGGTAGATAAAGTTATATTGTTAAATACTTGGCATCATATTTCTAACCCAAAAAAATACTCAAAATACTTACATGTTGGACTAAGAAAAGGATCTTCTATTTTTATCATTGAGCCTGAAAAAGGAGCAGGGGGGCCTGGCCCTAAGGATCATCATAGACAAGTTTACTCAGAGACAATTAAAGAACTCAGTGCCATAGGCTTTGAATGTAAACAATTGATCGAGGAGTTGCCTTATCAGTATATAGCTGGCTGTCAAAAAATCTAACTTAAATATATATATCGACTCTATTTTTTGGCGCTTATTCATCGCCTATATTACTTAACTAATTGAAATAATATGCTCTGCAGGCTTTAGAGCTTATTTGGGATGATAATAGTTCTAGAGGAGTTCTCATGTTTAGAATTATGTATTTTATTATTATTTTAATTAGTCTTATTTCTTGTGTGGAAGGAGAATATAACCACGAAGTAAATACTGAGGTTTTAACTCCTGAAGTTCAAGAAAGCGAAGCGTTTGAATCAGAAGCGATTGAATTAGCTTTTGAATTTCATGTTGATGAGATGCTAGGGTTTTCTGAAGAAAAAAGAGAAAAATTAAGAAAGAAATTAGATGATTTATTTAGGGGCTGCTCAGAACAGGCACTTTCAAAATTAGAAGAATTATTATTAAAAATCGATGAGAAAATAGAAGAGATAGAAATGAAGCTTACTCTTTCTAGGCTTGAAGAAGCTGAATATGAGAGATTGAAAAAAATTTTAGATAGGCTTGAGAGCTTTGAAGAGAAAATCCTTGAGAAGATAAAAGAGTGTAAAGAGGGAGGCAACCCAGGATTGTCAGATAGAATTAAACTCACTTGTGAAAAAGCAAAAGTATTCAAAAAGAAACTTTTAGAAAGAAAAGAGAAATTACTTGAAAAGAGTTCTCTAAGGCTTGATAAAGAAAAGCTTGAGAGGATATTAGCGGAATTAGAAAGAAGATTAGAAAAGATTGAAGAGAAGTTAAAGGACTGTTAAGACTTTAATTCAATACTAAAGATGTGATGTTATATATAGAGAAGCTCTTAGGGGCTTCTTTTTTTTATTAAACATTTTCAAAATTCATTGTTATAGTAGCGAGATGAATAATCTATTTGAAGGTCGCTTAGAAGTTAATGATGCTACAGAGCTCTATTATCAATTTTATAAAAACTCAAAAGATCTTCCTTGGTTGATAGTTACTCATGGAGTTGGGGAGCATTCTAGGAGATATCACTTTTTACAAGATATTTTCTCTGAGAATTTTAATATTTTACTTTATGACTTGAGAGGGCATGGAACCTCTGGAGGAAAAAAAGGTTATATAGATTCATTTGAAACTTATGCTCAGGACTTGCAATCTATTATTAAATTCACTCAAGAGTATTATTCGATGAAAGAGTATACTCTTTTTGCTCACTCGATGGGAGCTCTGATCAATTTAAGGTTTCTACAGAATTTCCCTACTGATTTACAAGTTCCTGAAAAAGTTTTTTTGAGTGCACCACCTTTCCGTCCTGGAGGGGCCCTTGGTGAGTCTACAAAATTTATGCCTTATGCTATATTTAGTTCTCTTTCAGGAGTTAAAAAAAGTTTTTGGATTAAAGATCTCATTCCTGAAACTCAGTTAACAAGTCACAACGCTGGTGACCTTGGATATCAAGAAGATCCGCTTGTTCTAGGGGGAATGCAATTATGCTTACTTGCTAATATCGTAAAATCAGGAAAAGACGCATTTAAAATACCACTTAAGAAGAAATATGAAGTTTATTGTGTTGTTGGTGAGGAAGATGTAGTTGTGAGCAAAAAGGCGATACAAGAGTATTGTTCAGAAATTGACACATCTATACAATTAAAGGTTTTTGCTAATGGTAAGCATGAACTTCATAATGAAGTCGATCAGATTCGAGATCTATACCTTAAACATTTAAAAGCCTGTATAAGTTAATAAAAAAAACTGTCATGGAGCCATTTCGCCCTTTGCAAAGATGATGATTTTTGGAATTCTATTCCGGATTTAATCATTTACTGGAGGTAAAATGAAAAACTACTTAATTTTTTCGATGTTGTTATTGGTCTCATGTGGATCTGATAATTTAAATAAACTCATTGATGGACTAAAAGAAAGTGCCAAAGATGATACTAAAGTTAGTGTTGAAGCAAAATCAGCAACTGCTAAGTTTAATGTAACAGAACAAGCAAAAGCTGACCGAGCAGGGCATAAAGTAAAAATTGGATTACCTTACTTCGAAACTAATGCTACTGAGATGAAGCTATCAGTAGAAGCTGCCTTAAAAGTAGCAAATAAGAAATTGGATATACTTGCTGCTCAAACTGAAAATTTAACTTTTAAAAATACAATTGCTCAGTTAGATGATATTTACTTTGATCTTCACAATGTATGGAACCGAATATACTTAATGGGTTCGACAAGCAATGATAAGGCAATGAGAGAGATCTCTCAAAAACTTAATCAGAAATTATCTGAATGGTCGGTCGAAACTTCTTCTAGAAAAGATATCTATAATGTTATCAAAAAATATTCTAAAAACTCTCAGATCGAAAAATCAGCTGAAGCTCAAAAGTTAAAGATTGAAACAATGAGATCTTTTGAAAAGCAAGGTTTTAACTTATCTGAAGAAAAACAACTTGAACTTAAAAACTTAAAAAAAGAATTAGAAAAGTTAACTTCTGATATCCAGAAAAATATTTCTGAGTCTGGAAAAAAAGAGATCTTCTTTGCTGCTGATAAATTAACTGGACTAAGCAAGGAGCAATTAGAAAACCTTATTAAAGTTGATAATGATACTTATAAAGCTCAGGTAGGAGTAACTTATCAGATGTATACAGTTTTGAAATATGCATCACTAGAAGAAACAAGAAAAAAGTCTTTTATAGCGAGAAATTCTCGAGCACAAGAAAACTCACTGATAATAGAAACAGTTTTAAAATTAAGAAAGAAAATTGCGACCTTATTAGGATATAACTCATGGGCCGATTATGTAATTGAAGATAAAATGGCTAAAACTGGAGCAAATGCTCTAGACTTTGTTGATGATCTCATTACTAAGCTTGATAAAAAGTACAAAGCAGAATTGGAAGTCCTTAGAAAGTATAAGGTAGAGCAAACTCAAGATACTAGTGCAAGTATTCACGCTTGGGATATCAGGTACTTTCAGAAGTTTGAAGAGCAAAGACTTCAAATCGACATGGAAGCTCTAAAGCAGTATTTTCCTTATCAACAAACCTTAATAGGTATGTTTGATTTATTTGAAGAATTATTTGAATTAAAAATAGAAATCATAGAAGCTCCTTATAAATGGGATCCATTACTTCAATTAGTTAAGATTTCTGATGCGAAGTCAGGAAGTCCGCTTGGATTTTTATATTTAGATATGCATCCAAGACCAGATCAAGATAAATATGGTCATTTTGCTATGTTTACGATTCAGCAAAGTAAAATGCTAGAAAATGGAAAGAGTTCAAGACCAGTCGTATCATTAGTATGCAACTTTCCTGAGGGGAAAAATGGTAAACCTGCTCTTTTAACATTTGATCATGTCGAGACTTTATTTCATGAATTTGGTCACGCTCTTCACTCAATTGTATCCCAAACTACATTTGCTTCACATTCAGGAACTTCAGTTCCAAGAGACTTCGTTGAAGCTCCTTCTCAAATGTTAGAGTACTTCTTAAAAGATAAAAATGTACTAGATAGATTTGCAAAAAGTTATATAACGGGGGAGAAGTTTCCGGCTGATGCTTTAAAGAAAATTGAAGCTCTAAATCTAGCAACTGTTGCGACTTTTTATAGAAGACAATTAGCTTTTGGGAAAATGGATTTATTAATGCATCAAGGAGAGAAGTCTCCTAACGAGGGGATTGTTGATTTTACAAATCGTGTTTTAAAAGAAGTTTACTTAGACTTTGGAGAAGAAACAGGATTTATCAATAACTTTGGGCACTTATTTGGTGGATACGATGCAGGTTATTATGGGTACGCATGGGCAGATAGTCTTGCAGCTGATCTTGCATCAAAATTTGAACAAAGCTCTCTTGGGTTTTTGGATAAAACAATTGGAATGAAACTAAGACAACAAATTTATCAAGTTGGCTCCAGTCGAGATATAAACGATTCTATTAAGAATTACCTTGATAGAGAACCTCAATCAGATGCTTTTATGAGAAAGCTAGGATTAGACCTATAAATTAATTATTTTTAATCTTTAAAAAGGAGCAAAACTTATTTGCTCCTTTCCTTTTTTCTCTATAGCATTGCTCTATGTCTAAATATACCTTTGTTGATCTTTTTTGTGGAGCTGGAGGCCTATCAACTGGGCTTGAAAAAGCTGGTTTTAAAGGTCTATTAGCATGTGATTATAATAAAAGCGCAATTGATACAATGAATATTAATCACCCTGGAAGTATAAATATCGTAGAGCCAGTTCAGAATCTTACGAAGAAAAAATTAAAAAATCTCATTGGTGATAGAAAAGTGAATCTTGTCTGTGGTGGTCCTCCTTGCCAAGGCTTTTCGACTATAGGGTTAGGGGATCCTGATGATGAAAGAAATTCATTATTTAAAAACTTTATAAAAGTTATTAAGATTTTAAACCCAGACTTTGTTTTATTTGAAAATGTGACAGGGCTTTTATCTAAAAAAAATGAAAAGACATTGGAAGCGATTCTAACGTCGTTTTCTAAAATAGGGTACCAAAGCCATCTTAATATGATGCAGGCCCAACAATTTGGAGTGGCACAAAAAAGACGAAGAACTATCATTATAGCACACAAACCAAATTTTAATTATTCCTTCCCTAAGGCCACTTTTGATATCGAATCTGGAGGAAAATATAAAAAGCCTCAAACTTTAGGGGATGAGTTTAAGAAAATAAAAAAATCAATGATCAAGAATGATAAAATGCATGATCTTGAGTCTGCTCAGATTAGTAAGAAAATTGACCTGCAAAGAATTCAAAAAATTCCAGAAGGTGGTAAAATTCGATATGAAAAAGATGAGTTGAAATATCTCCCTAAAAAGTTAAGACTGGGACTAAATTGGGATGATATTCATGAAAGCAGGCTAAGAGAAAATCATTATCATAGGCTCTCTAGGAGGCTTCCTAGTCCTACTATCAATACTCATAATCATCACTATTTTCATCCTATAGAGGATAGAAAGCTGACTCTCAGGGAGTTTGCTCTTTTACAAAGCTTCCCTATAGACTATCAATTCAGCGGCTCTAGAAACTCCATTATAAGGCAAATTGGAAATGCTGTACCTCCAAGGTTTGCTCAAGCCTTGGGAGAGAGCATACGTAAAGGGCTAAAATCTAAAAAGATTGCTAAGAATGTCCAAAACAAAGCTCAATTTCAGGCCCAGCTCTTAGAATTAAGATCTATTGCTTTTCGTTATGCCTAAAATTACCTATACTTCAAAAAATATTAATTTTAGAGGAATTTGAATATATGGCTAAAGACGATCTTATTGAAGCAGAAGGTGTAATTACTGATATTAACTCTCACGGGAGTTTTACAGTAAAGCTAGAAACAGGACATTTAATTTCTGCAAAACTATCTGGAAAGATGAGAAAGTTTTTTATTAAAGTTGTTAGGGGAGATAAAGTAACAGTTGGAATTTCTCCATATGATAAGACTCATGGATTAATTTTATTCAGGCATAAAGTGAAGAGGCCTGATGATAGACCTCCTCGTAAAAAATAATTATTTCGTATAAGTATAATCAAAAATTAAATGTTTTGCTTTCTTGAGGTATTCTTCTCCTGCTAGTTCAGTGAATCCTACATGCAGTTTACCACCACCTCTACTTACGACTACATATTCAGAGCTAGGGACAACAACGACAGAGTTATTAGGTAACTGTACTTTTACTTCTAAAAGCTTAAAGTCTGGAACCCTGTCAATTAAGTAGTACTCATAACCAACTTCTTCTAAAAATCCGTTAATGATTTTATCTTCAATAACTTTTGCATAACTCTCATCACAGATATCAGCAATAGCTGAAGGTATACCTTCATTTTCTAATCTTCTTGCAAATTCAAGATAGGTTTCTCCATGGCTTTCATGTCCTGTAAGATCTTGGCAATTATTATTTGTTTCATCGAAAATAAAGCCAAGCCATCCATAGGCTGCTTTAAATTGATCAGGACTTGGAGCTCCATTAATTAGATCTAAAAAGGATTGAATTTGAACTTGGTTTCCTTGATTGTCTTCAAAGAACTTATCTCCCGATTCTTGAGCGAATTGGCTACCAGACCAGAACATAATTTCTTCTCTACAGTTTTTTGAATCATCTTTGTAGTTGTCATCTTCATCTGTTAATAAAACAACGATGCTTTGTTCTTTTTTAGATCGTCTCAGTTTTATAAGGTTGTTCATATGTCTAAGAGTTAAGCACATCCCTTGTTCGCCATAAACAGCAGCAGTCTTAGTATCTCTTAAGATTTGCTCAATTCTTGTTTTGACTTGGGCAATATCTGAACTACTCGTTATATCTACTGCTGCATAAGGATTGAGAAAATTTACATCATAAGTTGTGAAATTACCTCGTATTGATTTAACGGAATAGTAGTCTTTTATATTTTGTGTTTCTCTATTCATGTCACTCATCTTATAAAAGTTTAAAACTAAATCTTTTCTAGTATCAATCAATAGGTTAGTTACCTCTTTTAAAGCATTTTTTACTTGTTCTATTTCATCATCCATCGAAAAGGAATCATCAATAATAAAGTCAATGTATGCTTTCTCAAATTTGGATTCAGTATATTTAGGATCAACCTTTTTAGAAGTAGTAACAATTTCTCTTAAACAACTAGCTGAAGAGTTGTCAGTTAAGATTGTTCCTGAATGAGTTTTTAAATACTCATTAAACTCTAAATACTTAGAATATCCTTGGAAGTTACTTTTTGTACATGCAGAGAATGTACAAAATTCTCTTAAATAATCATCAGTATCAATATTTGCAGAGGTGAACTCTCTTGCTTCTGGGTGTAGACAATACACTTTTGCAGTAGCACAAGTATTCGTTATTCGAGATGAACCATTTGAGAGGCTAGATCCATGTTTATCAAGATAAGGCTTAGCTGCATTAATTTTAGCTTGGTTAAACTCTGTATATCTTTTATCTGTACAATAAGAAAAGGTACAACTTCCATTTTCAATATTTACTTGAGAATTGTAATTATCAGCTCCAGTAAATGCACAACCATAAATCTTTTGTCCTTGGCAGCTGGCATTACTATTATCAGCATTAATCTTACCAGGGTGACTCTTTAAATACTCAGCATACTTAAGATATTTTTCATATCCATCAAAGTTTGATTTTGTACATGCACTAAAAGTACAAAACTCATTAAGGTAATCAGCTGGATTTGCATTTGGTCCACGATATTCTAAGGCATCTGGATGTAAACAATAATTTAGACCAACAGCACAAGTACTTGTTACTCTGTTTTTTCCATTTGCAAGAAGTTGCCCGTGAAGATCAATATATCTTTGAGCTTTATCAATTTTACTTTGATCAAACTCAGCATATCTTCTATCTGCACAATGTGAAAACTCACAAGACTTATCTTCGACGTTTACTTTAGGATCATAGTTGGTCGCATTCTGATCACTACAACCTAAGAATTGTTGGCTTTTACAAAAATTAGAAGTACCAACTCCTCTAATCTCACCTGGGTGGGTTTTTAAGTATTCTTCAAACTCTAGGTATTTTTCATACTCATCAAAGTTACTTCTGTTACAAGCACTAAAAATACAATATTCACCTTTATAGAGAGTCTCATCGATTGGTGCGGGAGTATAATTATCAGCCTCAGGGTGATAACAGAAATTTCCACTTGCCTGGCATGATGACTTAACTCTATCTTTATTTGTTATTTTATTGGTACGACCATGTTGATTAATATATTTACTAATCTTATCCCATTTTTTATGACTAAAATCTAAGCTTGCCTTATTAGCACAAAGTGAAAAAATACAACTTCCATCTTCGTCTTTATATTTTACATCTCTATTATCAGCTTCAGGATGTTTACAACCTCTTGTGTAATCAGGAATAAGAGTATCTGTATCAGGTACACTTTTTCTAATAATGACATTGGTATCATCTTGCATACATGATGCTAAGAATAAGAAGATCAAAACACTTAAGATTGGTTTACTCATAATAACTATTCCTTTAAAGGAAAATCCCTTTCTAGGCTCTTCGGATTAATCAACAATAGCCTGAGTAAAATATAGCAGTAATTAGAGTTTTACTTGAAACCTGTGTAAATTCAATGACTTATCGAGAAATAGGAAATCGCCCGTCTGTGTAGATTGCCAAATATTTTCGGCGTTTAAAACTTCCGATGAAATTATAAGGTGTTGTATCTTTTCACCGTTTTGCACAGAACTTTCACAACTTTTACTTAAAAATTCACAAGTGTCTCGTTCAGGACATTTTTTTTTATGAGTTGAGTAAACTATTTCTTTACCGCCATTAAAACAAAACATTTGCTCACCATCGGTTAATAAGAAAGTTAAGTAATTTTCTAAACATCCTCCATTAGCATCAGTGCAAATATCTCCTGAAATTTCTATGACTTTTTTGATAAAACTCTCAAAGCGCTGTTTTAATACACCAAGAGTTAAAACTTCTGAGTCAATTTTAAGGTAAGTTAATAAAACATAAAATAATACTTCAGAGTCGGTATCACCCAAAAGATACCTTTGATACTTTCTATCCATAAGGTCTATGAATCTACCTTTGATTTTAGAGAAATTTTTAATATTACCATTATGGGCAAACACCCATTTTCCATACTGGAAAGGGTGACAATTTAGAATATCAATTTGTCCTTCAGTGGCTTTTCTTAGGTGAGCGATAACAGTCTTTGAAGAGACAACTCCTGAGACTTTTTTAAATAACGAATCTGTAATAGCACTCTTTGGAGATTTAATTATATGTGGAGTATCTTCGAGGTAATAAGCAACCCCCCAGCCATCTGGGTGAAACTCACTCTGGTTCATGATGGCATTATTGGCACCCACTAAAGAAGAGTGTACTTGACTGGAAAAAATAGATCTAAAACCAAATAAACGGCACATACCATTGACTCGGTGAATAGATATTTATACTTTAAAGACTAATAAATGATGGTAGTTTTTACCCATAATTAATGAGGACATATGGATCAGTATCAAAAAATTAGACTTGATAAGCTTGAGGTGTGGAAAGAGAAACAAATTGGGTATCCCGGAAAATTTGATAAAACTCATAAATCTACAGAAGTAGAAAGTTTAAATGATGATGTTTCTGATGTTAGATTGGCCGGAAGATTAATGAGCTTGAGAGTGATGGGGAAGTTCTCCTTTGCTTCCATTCAAGATCAATATGGTAAAGTTCAAATTGCTTTTAAACAAGATGAACTAGGAGTAGATGAATACAAACTCTATACCAAAAAGTTTGATATTGGAGATCACATTGGAGTTGAAGGATATGTGTTTACAACTAATAAAGGACAGAAATCATTAAAGGTTACTAAGGCCATGCTTTTATCTAAAGGAATAAGGCCTTTACCTGAGAAATTTCATGGATTACAAGACCCTGAATTAAAAGCTCGATATAGATTTTTAGATTTAATCATGAGTGAGGAAACCAGAGCAGTCTTTAATGCTAGGAATAAGATTATTAAATTCATAAGAAACTTCTTAGATAATAATGGGTTTACTGAAGTTGATACTCCAATATTACAAGCCATTTCAAGTGGGGCCAGTGCAAGACCTTTTGAAACTCATCATAACGCTCTCGATATTCCACTTTTTATGAGAATTGCCCCAGAGACTTATCTAAAAAGGTTAGTAAGCGGAGGATATGAAAAAGTTTATGAATTAGGTAAGTGTTTTCGAAACGAAGGGATTGATGCGAGTCATTTACAAGAATTTATGATGCTTGAGTGGTACGCAGCTTATTGGGATTATAAGGATAATATGGAGTTTATCCAGAAGATGATCCAAGAAATGGTGAAGATAGTTAATAATGGATCTCTTGAGATTGAGTATCAGGGAGTACAGTTAGACTTTTCTGGAGATTGGAAAGTTCAATCTTATAGAGATTTAGTTTTTGAACATACGAAAGTTGACTTAGATAAAGTGAATACTTTTGAAGAACTAGTTTCTGCTATTAAAGAACAAAACCTTGAGATGGGACTAGATAAATATGTTGGACTTGGACAATTAATTGATGGACTTTATAAACGATATTGTAGACCAAAGTTAATTCAGCCTATGTTTTTAACTCATCATCATAAAGAGTTAGTTCCTCTTGCCAGAGCAAACGATGAGAACCCAAATGTTTTAGATATGTTTCAAGTAGTTGTTAATGGTTGGGAAATAGTTAAGGCCTATTCTGAGCTTGTTGATCCTATAGAGCAAAAAGAGAGATTATTAGCTCAAGCTGAACTTGCTAAAAAAGGTGATGATGAAGCAATGAGAATGGAAGAAGATTTTATTCTTGCTATGGAGTATGGAATGCCACCTATGAGTGGGTTGGGCCTAGGAGTTGAGCGTATGATCGCTCTTTTAACTAATTCAGCTAATATTAGAGATGTCATTTATTTTCCATCAGTAAAGCCACCTAAAGCTACAGATCTTGATGAAAGTGAGTAATTTCTTCAGGGTTTCATAGTTTAGTTCTAATATAAACTAACTTTGCTGTCTTTTGACGCCTAGATGAGATATAATCTCTCACATAATGAGAAAACTTATAATTCTTTTAATGATTTTAATGAACTCCATGTCTATCGCTGGAGATGAAGATACTTATGATCTTTTAGATTTTTTAAAAGATCCTATTCATTCAAGTATTTATCAAACAATCTCTTTAGTTGTTAATGAAAATAAGAAATATGTTCCAAGGTGTGGAAAGAAAGAGTTATTTACTAAAACCTTAAATAAAAACTCTGCTAAAGATTCTTTGAGGATTCAAAATGAACATGGTCAAGAATTTGTTATAAAAAACAAAAAGTTGATACCTCAAAGTACTCACTATGTTGAGACTGCGTATTTGAAATCAATTTTTAAGAATTATTTACTCATAAAGAAAAAGTCTGGAATTTTTAGAAAATTAATCAAAAAATTAGAAGAATCTGAACATATCACTGTTATTAAGCCTAACAGTATTAATAACAACTCAGCCAGAGTTTTACCTCTAGTAAAAGACAAGGCCTGCTCTAGTATTGATGCTTCAATAGTCACATTTTATGATGGTAAGAAAGCATATGGTAATCTTTTAGAGAGTTGCCTTACAAGAAAAGAGTTGGGGAGTTCTTCTGTAGTACATTGGGCAGCTCTTGGATCTCGTCAAGCAGCATTTAATCAAATTTCTTTAGCTCATGAATTATATCATGCTTATGATATTACTAGAGGCCTACTTGATCATAGAGTTGTAATCCATAAAAAACTTCAAAAAGTCGCTGTGAGAGAATACAGAGCAGTATATTTCGAAAATCAAGTAAGAAAAGATATGGGATATAAACTCAGAGAGCGTTATACGAACGATACTGGAGTGATGGTCTTAAATAATAATCCTGTATGGATCCAAAGACCTTGTATTAGCAAGGACTCTAGTCACAAAACATCATTTACATTAATATAGATCTTATACTTTTATAAGAGGATCTATGAGCTACGAACATCAAAAAATTGAAAGTTATTGGCAAAGCTATTGGAAAGAGAATAAGACCTTTGAGGTAACCGATAATTCTGACAAGCCTAAGTATTATGTTTTAGATATGTTTCCCTATCCATCTGGAGCAGGTTTACATGTAGGGCACCCTTTAGGTTATATCGCTTCTGATATAATTACTCGTTATAAAAGACTTTGTGGTTTTAATGTCCTTCACCCTATGGGTTATGATTCTTTTGGATTACCTGCTGAGCAATATGCAATAAAAACAGGTAAGCACCCTAGTGTTGCAACATCAGAAAATGTTGCCAGATATAGAGAGCAATTAGAAAACCTTGGACTGTCTTTTGATTGGTCAAGAGAAGTAAAAACAAGTGACCCAAGTTATTATAAACATACGCAGTGGATATTCTTAAAATTGTTTAACTCTTGGTATGATAATGCATTAGATAAGGCCCGAGAGATCAAAGAGTTA
Organism: uncultured Bacteriovoracaceae bacterium; assembly: GCA_938034385.1. Taxonomy (GTDB): domain Bacteria; phylum Bdellovibrionota; class Bacteriovoracia; order Bacteriovoracales; family Bacteriovoracaceae; genus JAHDHG01. The sequence goes on along the minus strand of CALHLC010000024.1, from coordinate 35,535 downwards.
ATTTTGGAGTTTGAAAAATCAGGAAATGCTTCAGTTGAGGCAGCTCATCATTGTGAAACTTCTTTTGATGCGAAAGCTTGGTCTGAATTTGATGAAAAGAAAAAAGAAGATATTCTTCAATGTTATCGACTAGCTTATAGGGCCCAAACGAGTGTGAATTGGTGTCCAGCACTAGGTACAGTTCTAGCAAATGATGAAGTTAAAGAAGGATTTTCTGTACGAGGGTCTCACCCAGTCTTTCAGAAATCGATGATGCAGTGGTGTTTAAGAATTACTGCTTATGCTAAAAGACTATTAGAAGGTCTTGATAATATTGATTGGTCTGATTCTCTTAAAGAAATGCAACGAAACTGGATAGGCAGAAGTATTGGAGCTGAAATTGATTTTACAATTGAAGATTCTAAAGATGCTATAAAAGTTTTTACTACTAGAGCTGATACTATCTTCGGAGCAACTTTTATGGTGCTAGCTCCAGAGAGTGATTATGTTGCTAGCGTTGTGACAGAAGATCAAAAAGAAGCAGTTGATGAGTATTTATCTATTACAGAAAAAAGAAGTGAGAGAGAAAGAATAGCTGAAGTGAAAAAAGTTTCTGGTGTTTTTTCAGGATCATATTGTATTAATCCATTTACTCAGAAAAAGATTCCAATTTGGATTGCTGATTATGTACTAGGTGGTTATGGAACAGGTGCTATTATGGCCGTCCCTGCTCATGATAGTAGAGATTATGCTTTTGCTAAACATTTTGATCTTCCTATTATCTCTATCATTAAAGATGCTGATGTGAGTGAATCATCTCTTGATGCAAAGTCTGGTACTTTGGTGAATTCAGATTTTTTAAATGGATTAGATGTTTCTAAAGCTATTAAAGTGGCCATAGAAGAAGTAGAAAAAAGATCTTTAGGAAAAAGCACTGTAAATTTTAAATTACGAGATGCGATTTTTTCTAGACAAAGATATTGGGGCGAACCATTTCCAATTTATTTTAAAAACGATATTCCAAAAGCCTTATCTTATGATCAATTACCACTTGAGCTTCCTGAAGTTGATAAATATTTACCTACTGAAGATGGAGAACCTCCTCTTGCTAGAGCAAGTTCATGGAAAACAACTGATGGACATCAGTTAGAGTATTCGACTATGCCTGGTTTTGCAGGATCTTCAGCGTACTTTTTACGATATATGGACCCAAATAACTCAGATGAGTTAGTCTCTAAAGAAGCCAATGAGTATTGGAGAGATGTAGACCTTTATGTTGGTGGAGTAGAGCATGCCACTGGCCATCTACTTTATAGCCGATGTTGGAATATGTTTTTATATGACCTTGGCTACATTTGTGAAGAAGAGCCTTTTAAAAGACTAGTAAACCAAGGAATGATTCAAGGCCGTTCAAACTTTGTCTACAGAGTCAAAGGAACGAATAAATTTGTAAGTCTTGGCCTTAAGGATCAACATGATACGATGCAAGTGCATGTAGATGTAAATATCGTAAAAAATGATGTGCTTGATTTAGAGGCATTTAAGAGTTGGATGCCAGAGTATAAAGATGCTGAATTTATTTTAGAAGGTGATGTTTATAAATGTGGTTATGCTCAAGAAAAAATGAGTAAATCTAAATACAACGTCGTTAACCCAGATAGAATATGTGATGAGTATGGGGCGGATACTTTAAGGCTTTATGAAATGTTTCTTGGTCCAATAGAGCAATCTAAACCATGGAATACAAATGGTATCGAAGGTGTTTATAGATTTATCCAAAAGTATTGGAAACTAGTTGATACAGACTTAATTGATACTGAACCAACTCAAGATGAATTTAAAGTACTCCATACGGCCATTAAAAAAGTTAGTGCTGATTTAGAAGTCTTATCATTAAATACTTCAGTAAGTGCTTTCATGATCTGTGTGAATGATCTTACAAAGTTAAAATGTAAAAATGCAAGAATTCTAAAGGAATTAACAATTCTTTTAAGTCCTTTTACTCCTCATCTATGCGAAGAAGTTTGGAAGAAACTTGGAATGAACGAAACCATTAGCTTTGCAGTATTTCCTAAACTTAATGAATCTTACTTAGTTGAATCAAATTATTCTTATCCGATTTCTGTAAATGGGAAAATGAAGTTCTTATTAGACCTACCAATTGATTTAGCAAAAGATGAAATTGAAAAGGCCATTATGGAAAATGAAAAAGTCATTAAGCTAATAGGTGATAAGAGTATAAAGAAACTGATCATTGTTCCAAAGAAGATTGTTAACCTCGTTTTATGAAAACAATTTATCCAAAATCAATCGAGAGTTTAAAAGAGCATATTAAGACGCATATTCCTTCGCTTTATGTCATGAGTAAAACCTCGACAGTGATCGCATTTGATCGATTAGAGCAAACTTTAAGTGAACAATACTTAGTGGATTTGTCTTCCATGCCAACTCATATTGAATTAGCTGGAGATGATTTAATCATCTCTGGAGCTGTAACCTGGCAAGATGCAATTGATTATCTTAAAGGAACGCAGAGAGAAATTATGACTTATCCTACAGATAAGTCAGCGTGTGTCTTAGCAGGCCTAGCTACTTCATGTACCGGGGAGATGGCATTTGGTTATGGAACTTTTAGAGAACAAGTTCTTGAGTGTGAATATTTAAATTATAAAGGTGAGTTAAAAAAGCTAACCGATAAGAAACATATTATTGACGAGGATTATAAATTACTGACTGATCAGTATAAGTTTTTTAAAAACCCTCCCATGCCTCGCTTTGATCGAGAGTGTGATCTTATGATAGGAACTGAAGGTCAACTTGGAGTTATTACGAGTGCGAAGATAAAAACGACAAAGAGAGAAAACTATACCTGTTTGTTTATCAAGCTTCCTAAATGGGAAGACGATTACAAGGCCCACCTTGAGATTGTTGAAAAAGTTCAAGCTTATAGAAGAAGTATTAGAATATGTGAGTTTTTAGACTCCAATTCTCTAACATATTTAAAGGAACCACCATTTAAAGATTTAGATTTAATTGTCTTGGAGGTGAGAGAATCTGAATTAGAAAATATTTTTGAAAACTTCCTAATGAAACTAGAGCATATCAATGATGATGATATATTTGAAATCAATCGCTCTAAATTCTTGGCCCTTAGAGTAGAAATACCTCGTAGTGTGAATGAAGAAAATGCACGAGCTGGAGTTGTAAAAAAAGGGACAGATGCTCAGGTTTCGCTTGAGAGTTTTCAAGAACTAATGGACTTTTATAGAAGCTGGAGTAAGTTGGGAGTTCGTTATAATTTATTTGGTCACCTTGGAGATTGTCATCTTCATTTTAATTTTAATCCAGAGAAAAAGGATGAAAATGTGATTAAAGAGCAACTATTAAAGTTTTATGACTTAATCTTTCAGTTTAAAGGGTCTCCCTTTGCAGAGCATGGAATTGGGTTAGTGAAACAAGTTTTTATTAAGAAATATCACCAAGAAAAAGTCTTAGAAATTTTTTCTCGGTTAAAGCGTACTCATGATCCTGAAAAACAATTCTTTTTAAGTGGATGGTTAAACTAAATACAGAGTTCAGCTTTATTGATGCGGCAAGTCAGTGGTTTTTTCGAAAACTTTGACAAAATTACCCGATTTTTCGATTTCAATTGACCCCAAAGACTCATTTAGATAAAAGAGGAAAACTTAAAGTTGAACTCAAAATAGGAGAGTAAATGAAGAACATTATGTATTTTTTATGTCTAATCTTAGTATTAGGATTTGGTTTTTTCTTTTTCACTGGAGAAGAAAATGTAATCACAAACACAGCTAAAGAAGCTTTAGAAAAAACAACTGACGCTGCTGGAAGTGCTGTAGAAATGACTACAGACGCTGCTGGAAGTGCTGTTGAAATGACTAAAGACGCTGCTCAAGCAACTGTTGAAGCTGCTGGAAGTGCAGTAGAAGCAACTACTGACGCTGCTAAAGCTGTTGGTGAAGGAGCTATGGACGCAGCTAAGACTGTAGGTAATGCTGCTGCTGATACTGCTAAAGCTGCAGGAGATGTTGCAAGTGACGCTGTTGAAGCAACTGTAGAAACAGCTAAAGATGCTGCTCAAGCAACTGGTGAAATGGCAACGAATGCTGTTTCAAAAACAATCGATGCTGGAGCTGACGCTGCTAAAGCTACTGGAGAAGCAATTGGTAACGCTGCTGAAACTGTAACTGATAAAGTTGAAAGTGGAGCAAATGCTATCGCTAGAGAAGTTGACGAGCTTGATGAGCTTGATAACATTGAATTACAAGAAGAGCTTGAAAGAGCTGAGTCTGAAATTGATGGCGAATTAGATAACTTATAAGAATAAAATTATAGTTTTGAAAAGAAGGAGGCTTTTTAGTCTCCTTTTTTTTGTCTAAAAATCTCAAGACCTTCATTTCTTAATTTACAACTTGGGCAGGTCCCACAACCTGGATGAGTTTTCCCTTGATAACAAGTAATTGTATTTTTTACGAGAAAGTCTAGCTCTCCTAACGAGTCAACTAGTTCCATCGTTTCAGATTTAGTCATCTTTATAATAGGAGTAAGGATTTTAAATTGATCATTATCAAAATCTAATTGTAAAATTTCTTCAAGTTTGTCGAAGTATTTTCTATTACAATCTCTATAGCCTGAGTTTGCTTCCTCAACTTCTATCACTCCTAAATAAATACATTGAGCTCCTAGACTATCAGCATGAATTGCTGCAATCCTGGCCATAAGTCCATTTCTTCCAACCACTAAAGAGTTTGGAATATTTTGAGTAGTACTAATTTCAAGGTCATGGTTTGTTAATGAGTTTTGGGTGATTTTTTTCATAAATGGCAGTGAAAAAATCTTTTGTTTCACACCCCAAGATGAGCAAATAAGTTTCGATGCTTCTAATTCAGTGAGGTGGCGTTGATCATAATCAAAACCTAGGGCCAATACATGTTGGGCACCAAATTTATTAATAGCTAATTTTAGACAAATACTTGAATCCATTCCACCGGAGTGAACTACTATTGCTTTGATATTATTCATGGTGAGTACCTAGGAAGTTAGTTACTCCCAATTTTCTTAAATCATTAGCCAGTTTTAGAATAGGCAGTCCTATAATTGCATGATGATCTTCAGTTTCAATTGTTCTAAATAGAGTCGAACCATAAGATTCTAATTTATATGAACCAGCACAGTCATAAGGTAAATCCAACTCTATGTATCTTTTTATCTCGCTTTGATCTAATTCATGCATCGTTAAATTTGTAATATTTGTATGTGTAAGTTGTTGATCTTTATAAATTATATGATAGCTGGTAAAAAGTTGATGAGTTTTTCCATTGAGCTCTTTTAAAGTCTCAAGGGCCCCTTCAAAATTTTTAGATTTATGAAAAACCATCTCTTCCATTAAGCATACCTGGTCAGCAGCAATAATAAGAAAGTCTTTATATTGTAGAGCTAAACTTTTTGCTTTTTCTTGAGCTAAAACTTCTGAGTACTTTCTAGGCGGAAGTTCAGAATTTTCTCTTAAAAAAGATAATTCATCGAATTGAGGTGAAGCACTTTCATAAGAAAGGCCAAGTTTATTAAAAAGAGCTTTCTTATACTTAGAAGTTGTTCCTAGTAGGATTTTCATTATATTGGTTTTATCTAAGTTTAGAGACAATTTCTAGGTTAGATGACCAAAATATAGGCATAATGTGTAAAAATTCTACTTTTGGTTGGGTATCTCTTTATCCTGGTTAGAATTAGTAGGTATGAAAAAGTTTATAATTTTAGTATTGGCCTTGTTTATTAGTTGTTCTCCTCCTAAAAAGAGAGTCATAAAAGTAGTGGAAAAAGATGCCAAGGATAAGGAAGTAAGAATCCTTATGGATACTCCTGCTAGAGAAGCTGAAGAATCGACTGAAGAAGAGTTGATTGAAGACGAACCAAGTACTGAAATACCAAGTACTGAAATACCAAGTACCGAAATACCAAGTACCGAAATACCAAGTACCGAAATACCAAGTACCGAAATACCAAGTACCGAAATACCAAGTACCGAAATACCAACACCTGAAACTCCAGCTAAACCTGAAACTCCAGCTAAACCTGAAACTCCAACTAAACCTGAAACTCCATCTAAACCTGAAACTCCAACTAAACCTGAAACTCCAACTAAACCTGAAACTCCAACTAAACCTGAAACTTCAACTAAACCTGAAACTCCGACAAAACCTGAAACTCCAACAAAACCTAATCAAGGAGCAGATGATCTAACGATAGAAGGGGATGAAAGCGAGTTAGAGCAAACATTACAAGATTTCAGATGCGATATGCATTATAAGTTAGATAAAGAGGAAATGCTTGTTCGATTAGATGGTTTTTATAATGGAATTTATGAAGATGGAACTCCTAATACATTAGATATGATCAACACATCAGGAGATCTACTACTGATGAAAAAGGATGAGACTCGCTTATTAACTAATAACCCTGGTATTAGATTTAGAATTGAACAAAATAAAAACAACGAAGATAAGATTATTATTTCTGCTCTTTTTCCAAATGTGAATAAAAAGCGTACTGAGCTAAGCTATATCCTCGATAAGAAACAGATTACTAGTTTTGGCTATACTCCATCCTTAAGTAAAAATAAGTTTGTAGGTCAAGCCGGTTTATATATTTACAAAGAGGTGAGACCAGGAGTTTTTGGTTCAACTCCTATTGTAAAACATGATGATTCAGCAGTATGTTATTTCTCAGAGCAATTTATCAGAGGGTATTTATTCGAATATCTTTAATTTAAAGGACTCTACAAAGTCGAGCCTAAACTTAGCATCAATATCATATAACTGATTGATAGATTTATATTCCTGCAAGCTAATACCACAAGGATATAACTTAGAGATTTCATGATTAAAATCAATGTTTTGAAAAAGATTTAAAGAAAAACCGTGTTGAGTGATATATCTTTCAAGTCCCATCCCAATAGATCCAACTTTATGATCATCATGCCATAGGCCTAAGAATGGTCCCTTGTAATGAAACTTATTTGTTTGCAACTTTTCATTTAATATCTCAGAGCAAGTTTTTAAAAGTCGCATCATATATGTTTGAAGGTTTTTCTTATGATGTGTTAAATGAAAAATAGGATAGAAGTTTATTTGGCCTTCATGGTGAAATGTTAAACCACCTCCACGTTTAATTTGAAAAATACTTTTATCAAGACTTAAATTTGGATCAAACTCCACAAGATCTTCTCTTACTTTTCCTTTTACTTTTTCAAGACCATATCCATTCGTTAAACAAGGACGATGAGAGCATATTATATATAATTCCTGGCTTGGGTCTTCTGAAATACTCTGATTAGTTTTCTTTAGAAGTTCTAAGAATTCACCGTAGTTCCAGTCCCAAATAGTAAGAAGAGACTTTTTCTTATAGACTTGGAAGTGTTCAGGGTACTTAGAACTAAGAATTTGTGCTATTTTCATTTTTTTCTATGAACTTTAAATAATCTGCTGCTTTATAAGAACTTCTAACCATAGGGCCAGAGGCAACAAACTTGAAACCTAATCTATAACTAAGTCGTTTTAATTCCTCAAACTCCTCTGGTTTATAAAATCTCTCAACACTTAAGTGCCTTTTACTTGGTTGTAAGTATTGTCCAAAGGTAACGATATCAACATCTACTTTTCTTAAATCTTGTAATGTTTGATAAATTTCTTGAGAGCTTTCTCCAAGGCCAAGCATTAAAGAAGTTTTTGTGGAAATATGAGGGTAGTTTTTTTTATAAAAATCTAAGCAATCTATTGTTTTTTGATAACCAGCTCTTGGATCTCTTACTGGATGAGTTAATCGTTTAACAGTTTCAATGTTTTGAGCAATAACAAATGGGTTGCTTCTTGCAAGTACATGCATGAACTCTTCTTTGGCATCAAAGTCAGGAATTAAGACTTCAATTTTTGTTTTTGGATGATCTTTCTTTATTCTATTAACAACTGCTGCAAAGTGAGAACTTCCGTGATCAAGGAGATCGTCTCTATCAACACTTGTAATAACGATATAATTAAGACTCATGATCTCTACCATTTTAGATGAGTCTTCTATTTCATTTGAATTTACAAAGCCTTTTGGGTTTCCTGTTTTTATATTACAAAACTTACAAGCTCGAGTGCATGTATCTCCTAGAATCATCATTGTTGCAGTTTTATCACTCCAGCATTCAGATAAATTAGGGCACTTTGCTTCCTCACATACAGTAAATAGGCCTTTAGCTCTTAAGGATTTTTTTATTTCAAGATAGCTATCACCCTTAGGGATTTTTGCTTTTAGCCATTTAGGTTTATCTGTGGAGATATCATAAGTTTTCATAATATATTAGAGAATTTATCATCTTAATTAGCTTCTGAGTATGATTAAATCTCAGATAACACGTGGGCCTGACTTAAAGCAATATCAAGTTTAACACTAGAGTGTTTGAGCTTGTGTGGGGAATAGAAATAGAGGAGCTCAGATTCATATTTAGCAGTATTTAGATAGGTTATTCCATTGAAAACTGAGGATTGTAGCTGGCAATCATACTGAGAACCTAAGCTTATATATTCTGGCCTAATAATTAGAAGGCCTTCGTTTTTCAGTTCAATCTTTTTCATTTTCTGAAAGTCCAATTGAATCCCTGCATTTGAGTTCTTTAAAACAAAAACATTAATTGGACCAAAAAACTGTGCAGAAAATAGAGTGGCAGGTCTAAAGATGATCTCTTCAGGTGAACCAATTTGTTCAACTTGTCCAAATTGTAATAAACAAACAATATCTGAATATCTAAGAGCGTCTTGGCATAATTGTGTAGACCATATGAGAGACTTTTTAGTTTCTACTAATAATTCTTTTATAATCTTTAAAATTATTTGTCTGTTGTTAAAGTCAATACCAGAAAAAATCTCATCACAAACAAGAAGATCAAATTCGTGCATGAAAAGTTTAGCAAGGACTAATCTCTGCTTTTCTCCATTGGATAGATCACTAGCTTTTCTATAAACCGTATTAGTTATTTCAAATTTAAAGAGTAACTCTCTTGCTTTTTCAATATCATCAATTTCAGTTGTTAAGTATTGTATTGGTTTGAGGTCTTTAAAGTTTTGTTCAGTTAATTTTGTTTTACTAAAAACTTTAATGTTTTTATGTTCGAGTAGACCTGCTTGAGGGGTTAACTCATGAGAGATTATCTTTTGTATAGTCGTTTTTCCTGAACCACTAGGGCCTAATAAGGAAACGATTTCACCTTTATTTATTGAAAGATTCAAATTTGAAATACCAGAGCTTTCTTTTGAATTATAAAGGTATTTAATATTTTTAAGAGAGAGTAGAGACATTATTGATTTTTTTCAAAGACCATTTTAACAAAGTTAGAAGCTTGTTTTCTGAATTCGTCTGCACTAATACTTTGAGTTGATATATCCAGGTTAAGAGCGTCTTTTATTTTATCAGACTTAATACCTGTATAAGTTTCTAAAAGATCTAGAGAGATCTCTTTGCTGTTATTTAATGTATTTTCAAGTTCTTCTATCACTCGATTCAACCTTTTGATTTTTTAAAGTAGTCTCTTAAAACATATTAAAAAATCGAACGCAATCAATATTTTTAAAAACTTTATGTCTTTAACCCTGTAAGATCTGTAAGTTTTGAAGTGTTTTCAAAAGTTTCAAGACTTGCAACTTTATACACACAAGCATCGATAGTACTGACTGCTGCAGGGTGGTAGTTACCAGAACTCTTAATTCCACCAAAAGGAAGTCTTGAACTGGCCCCTACTGTTGATCTATTTAAGTTGAAGATACCGCTTTGCACTTCGTCTAAACACTTGTTGTATATCTCAGGGCTTTGAGTGAAAACAGATCCGGCCAATCCAAACTCAGTAAAGTTGGCTATTTCTATCGCTTCGTCTAAATCATCGTAACCAATAATGGTACAGTGCGGCCCAAAAACTTCTTCACCAACAAAACTATGACTTGAAGCGTTGAATTTTTCTAGAAAATGTAGAGAAGGCATTAAGTAATGACCTTTAAAGTTAGTATCCACAGGTCCATGCTCAAGAATTGTTTCTGCTCCAGAGCTTTGTACTTTATCAACGTATGTATTGAAAGTTGCTACGGCTTGCTCATCAATCAGAGTACTCATAAAAGGAGTGCTGTAAAATTCACTAGGATGATCAACATGGATTCTTTGGATCAAAGACTTAAACTTATCTTTAAATTCATTTAAGATTTTATTATGAACAATGACATTTCCTGTTGAAGTACACCTTTGTCCTGTCGTTAAATAGGCAGCTGTTAGAACTTGAACCAATGTATGGTCTATATCTGCATCTTCATGAATAATACTACTGTTTTTTCCTCCAAGCTCTAGTGCCACTAGTTTAGATAAATCAGTATAAGTGTTTTCTAAAATTTTAAGACCAACATTTTTAGATCCAGTGAAGAAAACTCCTTTTATAGATTTGTGTTTAGTAATCTCTGAGGCGATATTTGGTCCACCTACAACAAAGTTCACAGATCCTTTAGGAAAGCCAGCACTGTGAAAACACTCAATTAATATTTGAGCAGAGTAAATTGTTTTCTCAGAAGGTTTGAAAACAATACTATTACCTGCAAGTAATAAACTTAAGATCTGCCCATTAGCAAGATGGCATGGGAAATTGAAAGGACCGATAACAAAACAAGGACCTAGTGGCTTGTGAATCTCATGTCCATTGAGGCCTGCGATAATATTTTCAATTGTTTTATCTTTAATCCTAGGTAGTGAATCTTTAATAGTTACATCTACTTTTGCAGCAACGGCCTTAGCTTCTGTTTTTGCTTCCCATAAAGGTTTCCCTACTTCCAAAGCAATTGCTATAGCTATCTCATCGACTCTCTTTAAAACCTCTTCCTTGTATCGTTGTAAGAGCTCAATTCTTTTTTCAATGCTTAGTTTTCGCATATGAGAAAAACCATTGATAGCAGATTCAACAATCTCACTTGTGTGTTCTGGGGCGATCCCAGTATTCCATAAGTTTGAGGATAGATCGGCTGGGCAGTATTTAGTAAAATGAGCATCTGTCTTGATAGGATGAAATTGTCCTTTAAAGTAATTTCCTTGGAGCTTCATATAATGTCCTTTTTTATTTTCTCTAAAATTTCCAAACTATTGTTTTCTAAATCTTCAAGAGTAGCGGAGTTATCAATATGATAATCACACATGTTAATCTTTTCTTGTAGTGGCATTTGTTGAGAGATAATATTGATAGCGAGTTCGCGAGAAATATTATCTCTTTTGCAAACTCTTTGAATTTGAATTTCATCGCTACAACTTACCACTATTGATTTATCTATTTTAAGATTTAACTTCTTTTCAAATAAGAGAGGGACATCATAGAAAATTATAGTCGGTGAATCTTTAATGTCGCTTAAAAAGATAGAGCTCATTTGAGGATAAATAAACGATTCAATAAGCTCTTTTGTTTTAGTCTCAGAAAAAAATATTTTTCTAAATTTCTTGAAATCGATTGTATTTTCTTTGGTTATCACCTCAGGGAGATGATCTAATAACCAAGTTATTGTTGATTGTTTTTGATAAATTCTTTTAACAATAGAGTCTGCATCGATAATCAGTTGGCCTTTGGCCTTAAATATCTTTGCGACACTACTTTTTCCTGTCCCAATACCACCTGTAATACCTATTATCGGTTGAGAACAATTATATAATCTATTTTCTTTCTTCATCTTTAACTGCACTCCAAAGTTTTTCTTTTTCAGACATACTTAGATCTAAAAAGTCTTTGTCACTTATTTCACCCATCCTAGTAAAGCGTCTATGGAATTTATGGTTTGCTTTATTCAAGTTTTCCTCAGGGTGGAACCCTAAATGCCTTGATACTTGAGCAGCACTGAATAAAACATCTCCCATTTCTTCTTCTACTTCTTTTGGATTATTTTCAATGGCATGTTTTAACTCTTCTATCTCCGACTCAAGTTGTTTTATAACCTCTTGAGCATTATCCCAATCAAACTTTAATTCATGTGTTTTCTTTCCAATCTTATAAGCTGCAACAAGAGATGGATTATTAAGATACTTTTTTTTCAAAAGAGAGTTATCTTGCTTACCTTCTTGTTTTTTTATTTTTTCCCAGTTGATATGGAGCTGTTCAATTGATACCTTGTTGTCGCCATTGAATACATGAGGATGTCGTCGAATCATTTTCAGATTTAAGTTTTTACAAACATCTTCTATAGAGAATCTATTTTTTTCATTAGCTAATTGAGAATGTAGTAAAACCTGTAATAGAACATCTCCAAGCTCTTCTTTTGTTTCATCAAAGTCATCTTTTAATAGCGAATTGAATAATTCATAACACTCTTCTAGTAAATAAGGAGTTAAACTATGATGATCCTGGCTCAAGTCCCAGGGACAACCTGTCTCAGGATCTCGTAAGGCCTTGATTGTTTGAACTAATTCATCGAAATAATGACCCATAACTTTGTCTAATCCTTTTAATCATATTATGAATAATATTGAGAAATGAAAATTGAAATTAATGACATTGATAAGCATTTAGCTGATTTTGATAATTTGCAAGAAATCCTGAGTCTCGTAACTAGTCGTGCTGTTCAAGAATTTGTTGGAGATCAAAACTACTCATTAACTCTTGAGATTATAGATTCGAAATCTATGCAAAGCTTAAACAAAGAGCATCGTAATATTGATAAAGATACTGACGTTTTGAGTTTTCCTATTTTTGAAAATCTAAGGTCTGATCAAAGTGAAATCGAACTTTTACCATTAGTTGAACTGGGTGATATTTTAATCAGCTGGGATAAAGTTAAGAGTCAAGCTAACGAGTTTAATATATCTATCTTTGATGAATTCATTCATCTGTATATTCACGGTCTTTTACACCTTTTGGGCTTTGATCATGAAATCTCTGAGAATGAAGAGATTTTAATGAAAAACTGTGAACAAATGCTTCTTAGTGTCGTAAGTACTCATTTAAGTAGCTGAAATTGTTAAGGTCTTTGCTGACTATACTTTATACATAGTGAAATATTTCTATAGTCAAAATAACGCTCTCTTTTTAAAGTGATACGATATAAGTAGCGAAAAATATTATGAATAGACCTGTTTTGAAAACATTCTTCTTGTTTAGTTTCTTAGCTTTAAACAGCTATGGAGTTGTAAAGAATCTATATGGAGGCTTTAGTGCCCGTCATAATGATCTATATTCAAAAATCAATGATGTTGAAGGTAATAACTATTGGTTCGATTTTGATTTAAAATATCATTATAAAAAACCTTTTATTGATAAAGAGGGAAAAGTCGATTTTTCAATTAGATTTAATGATGCCTCTCACTTTATGTTCTCTGTTAAGGAAGCCCAATTAACACATTTATGGAAAAACCAAGAATTAAGTTATGGGCGCTTATTAGTAGATTGGGTTGAAATTGATAAAATTTGGGGACTTGGAAAAGTAAACAATTTAGAAAACTTTGACTTTTTTAGGCCTGGGCAAGAAGGATTAACGGGTATTAAGTATGGTTATCGTTTTTCTCAATTTTTTGATGCACAGTTATTTGGATCATTCATTTATGTACCACAATTAAATCCGCCATTAGGAATTGATAGAAACTCAGGAACCTTGACTCCCAAAAGTCCTTGGTCTCAAAAACCTGTGACTTCAGTTGATTTAGGAGGAGTGCCCCATAAAGTAAATTATAATGTTACTTACCCTGATATTTTAGAAGTTCTTTTACAACCTAGTTATGGACTGAATCTAAGAGTGAGCCCTATGGATAGCATTCATATTAGTGCTTTTGTTTTAAGGAAGCCGGAAAATCAATTATCTAATACAGCAAAAGCAGATATTAATAATGCTCAATCTGATATTACAGCAAATGTTGAAACTAAACTTTTTCATCACACTTTGTTTGGTGGCCAAATCACAGCGGCTATTGGAAGTAATTGGAAACTTTATACAAGTTACTTGGCGAGCATTCCAGGGGATAAGGCAGATGATCTTGTTATTCTGAATAATAATTTTGGAATTGGTATTACAGTTGAAAAATTTAGAGAGGACTACCTTGGTGCAGGAGTCGTTTTTGAAACTGAAAACTTAAAAACAAGTGCAGGTTATCTTGCTCGAATAAGTGAGTTTGTTCGAACGAGTCAATTAGATTCAATTCCTAAGTGGTCTCAAGCGTTAAATGTTGCTCTTGATTATAATTTAGATAGAAAATACTTTATAAACTTTGATTTAAAATACGATACACTGACATTTGATAGGCTTTATAGCTTGTCTGTTGGTTGGCAACCACTACAACATTTTAGATTAAATGTTGGTGCTGACATTATAGGATCTCCTCAAGCAGGAGAAGGTTATTGGGTTAGTTTTAGAGAAAACGACTCATATTTCACGGAGTTAAAATATGTTTTTTAAAAAAATAGTGATTTTATTTCTTACTTTTTTAATTATCTCTTGTGGGGATAATGGATTATTTGGAAATATTAATGAAGGTAAAGGAACACCTCCAATCTTTAAAGATCAAAACTTAGAGTTTGCAAATTGCGAATTAGATCCCGAAGAGTTTTTATATATTTTGGAAAAAAATATCTCTAATCAAATCAATTGTCTTTATAATCAGTTGAGTCTTTATATGGAGAGTGTCGAAGCTGCTTACCCTGAACTGATTGAAGAGAGCAAAGCAGTAGATAGCAATAACCCTAATTATAATATTCGCTTCAGTAAGCTAAAACAGTATATAGATAATAAGAGACCGGAATTTTCATATCTTTTACCTGAATTTTCATTTTACTTTGAACTTGTGAATTTTGGAGTTGGGAATTCTGAGATAGATGTTTTGTATAAGCATGATCTTAAGTTTCTAAGAGATTTCCTTATTATGTTTAATAAAGAGATTGTGAGTATGGGACGTCACTTAAGAGTTTTAGATGATAGCGACTTGCCTTGGACTGTTGCTAAACACAGCTTCGTTAAAGAAAAAATTATTAAGTCTGCGATGAACATTGCCACTGAAGCCAGAAATGGAACAGGAGACGATATATCAGTAAAAGCAGTCCTTTCTAGACAAGGACGAGATAAGTTAGGAAGGAAAATCCCTGATGATTTACCACCTAATAATAATCAGATCTCTTTAAAGAAAGTACTTACTCAATTTTTGACTATAGATAGAATTGATACTGTTAATAGCATGTTGAAATTTGATTTTGTAAAAAGAATGTTCCTAGGAGGATCTCCTAAAAACATTACAAGAAACGAGCTTAAAACACTTACTATTAAGAAGTTAATCCCTGGTCTTGAAATGTTTTATGATATTTATAGATATAAAGACTTTGAAACAGGGTCCAATGCTATTGAATTTAAATATACTGAGTTAAAAAAACATTTAAGAAACCTTGAAACGAAACTACTTTATAAAGGAAGTGACCTTTCATCATACTTTTCACTTAATGAGATGTATGAGTTCTTGGATGAGTGGGGAGAGAGATTATTAGGTATTGATTTTAAGCCATTTAAGTTAAGAAATTACGAGTGGGAAATACTTAAGATTAAGGACCTATATTTAGGAAATAGAAATAAAGAAATCACTTACTCTGACATGAATAAGATTTTATCTTGGAGTAAAAAGTTAACTAAAATCGGGTTAGATTTTTCAAAATTATTTGAAGTGAATAAAGAAGTAATTAACTCTGGAAAAAAGATTGGATTATCAAATTCTTTAAAGCCTACTGATGGAATTGATGACCCTCGAGGAAGAATGTTTACAAATTTTCAAAGAGTTTTAATAAAATATCGATATTTCACAGGTAAGGATGGAGTATTACCTCGTTATGGAAATAAATATGTTAGGAATCTGCCATCGTTGATTCTAACGTACCAATTAGAAGAACTGTTAGCTCCAATTATCGCAGACTATGAAAAAAGATTTCCTTGTGCAGAAGTAAAACATAAAAATATTGGAAAAAAGGGAGAGACTTTCTATGTTAGAGAGTCTTTTAGATGTGCCAAAGGAGAAGATTACAATAAGACATTAAGTGCCATTCAAATAGGAATGCTTTTAAAGGAATTTATTGGCCCCGTTGAAAAGCTTGGAGTTGTAGCTAAAGGTGGCGAAGTAGATGCAGCAGGTAATGTTGCATCTATTTCGGATTTATTTTTATTTAGCTCTAATGGTGATGCCGTCTTACAAAAAGAAGAACTCACTGAATTTATATTTAATTTAGTTTATTCTATCCAAATTAAATCTAATGTAGTGAAAATGCTTACTCCTATAGATAGAAAAAAAGTTGCTAATAATTTAAAAAATAGAACTGTAGAGAGCTGTGCTATTGTTGATAATGTTACTCTAAATGATAAGAGATATCCTGTTGATATAAGAGGAGTAGGGAAGAGGTATGATGCAACTTGTGTAAGAAGTATCTTTTACTCTCTTTTCAAGAATGCTTTTAGTGTTAGAAGTGGTAGGAATGATATTAATACAAAATATTTTAATTATTTTGAGAAGTTCAAACAATTTCATGATAATAGTTCTGAAAGAGAGAAGTATGAACTAATGTTGCTTCTTGAAAAGTACACTAGAACTTGTGCTCATGATAATATGCCTTTTTCTGAATCTGATATTATGGCACTTTTCTCAGGAATCTTAAATGTTGAGTCGACTTTAGCTAAGTTTGACTTTAATAATGACAATATTATTAACATTGCTGAAACAGATGCTACCTTTAAACACTTTAAAGATGCTTTGATCAGTATTGACCCTCGTTTAAATACAACTGGTGGTAGGTTTCTCAATTTTCCAAGAAAAGCTTTTAACTATATTGTTGATAAGAAGAAGGTTCCTAAAGGTGGTACGATTTCGAGTTTTTACAAGCTCATGGCAAAATCTCCTAAAAAGCCAGCTTATAGAGATACTTTAGCAGCAGTATTAGTTGCATTATCAGGAGAGGGAGATATAGCTAAGTTCAATGACTATAGTTGTTTAAATCATTGCTTTTTAAAGGACCCTGACTTTAAGCCGAGAAAGTACGTATCTCAGATGAGTACTTGTAAAAGCAGACTACCTAAAACTAAGGGTTATGTTCAAAAGTTAAATTGTAGTACTTGGAGTAATTACTTTAAAGATGGAAACGAAATCCCAAGAAACGATTGTGATGTTCCATCTAAGTATACTTTTAAAAAGTACCCAAAGAAAAACCTTGAGGATTGTAACTGTCAGAAGCTTTGATTGTTTAATAGTGTAATTCCTTTACAATAACTGACGAGCTTTGATACTTTTGTTACATGCAAGAAATCAAAGACCAATTTAGCGAAAAAATTCAAAATATAGAGAAATTGTCTTTGGGACTTACGGAAATTCGGAGGTCACTTTGATGTTACCAATAAAGAAGCTCGATTAGAAGAGATCGCCCGGTTAGAAGAAAGTGCTGATTTTTGGAACGATAGTCAGAGAGCAGCTAAAATCCAAAAAGAAAAATCTCTTCTCCAGGAAGTTGTGAATTCTTACAAGTCGGTTCAAGAACTTTATGATGAAATTGAAATCCTTGTTGAATATGGAAAAGAAGGGGACCTAGATTCTTGTAAGGATGCTTGTAAACAAATCGATCGTTTTAAAAAAGAGTTTTCTGAAATTGAACAAAAAGCATATCTTTCAGGAGATGCAGATACAAATAATGCGATTGTTTCTATCAATGCTGGAGCTGGAGGGACAGAGTCTTGTGATTGGGCCGGGATGCTTCAAAGAATGATTACAAGGTGGGCGGAAAAAAAGAAATTTAAAACTCAGATCTTTGATTTTCAATATGGTGACTCAGCAGGAATTAAATCTGTAACCTTTTCTGTTGAAGGTGCATTTGCTTACGGATTTTTAAAATCTGAAATAGGTATTCATAGACTGGTGAGAATCTCTCCATTTGACTCAAATGCGAGAAGGCATACATCTTTTGCTTCAATCTTTGTTAGTCCTGAAGTTGATGATGATATAGAAATTGATGTTCCTGATTCAGATATTAGAATCGATGTCTTTAGGGCCGGAGGTGCAGGAGGACAATCGGTGAATACTACTGACTCCGCAGTAAGGATAACTCATATGAAAAGTGGACTAGTTGTGACTTGTCAAAATGAAAGGTCTCAACATCAAAATAAAGCAACAGCTATGAAGATTTTAAAATCGAGACTCTATGAAAAAGCACTTGAGGAACAAAGAGCTGAACAAAAAAAAATAGAAGATTCAAAGAAAGAAATTGGTTGGGGATCTCAGATTAGATCTTATGTTCTCCACCCCTATAAAATGGTAAAAGACCATCGAACTAATGAGGAAATGGGTTCAGCTGAAAAAGTTCTAGATGGCGAGATTGATAGTTTCATTGAAGCTTATTTAAAGTGGGATAGTATCAAGTCATGAAATTATCATTTTGGAAATTATTAAAGATAACTCTTCAAGGTAAAGCAACTAAGATCTTTTTTATTTTGACTGTAATGAGTCTTTCATTTTCAATGGCAGTGATTCTATGTAATGCCGGTTTAATGGATGGGTATGAGCACATTTTAAAAACAGGATTGCGAAAAAATACTTCTGATCTAGAAGTGACTAGTTCTTCAGGTTTTTTTGAAATTGAAAATGAGTTTCTTGAAATGATAAATCAAGAGGCCATTACGAATTATGCTGGGATTATACGAACAGAAGGTTTTATTGTTAAGGATAATAAGAGTAAAGGAGTTCTTGTTAACGGTATAAAACCTTCAGAATTTGCTAAAATTAATAATTTAGATATTAAAATAAGTTCAGAAAAAAATACGATTGCTCTCGGAGCAGAGATTGCAAAAGAATTAGAAGTTTCTATTGGAGATTTTATCACTCTCACTTTTACAAGAGGCAATCAGAGCTTTGAGGAACTTCCTTATGTCACAGAGCTCGAAGTTTCGGATATTGTAACTCATGGAGTTCATAGGAAAGACTCGCGATTAGTTTACTTGAAACGATCTTACTTAGAAGAGTTTACTAATTCAAAAGGAATGGTTAATACCTGCCTCTTAACACTTGATGGGTATACTGACTCTCAGATAAAAGATTATATCAAAAATAGTGAGGAGAAGTTTTTTGAACTAGGGTTTGAAGCAAGACCATATTGGAAAAACTTTGCATCTTTGCTTGAGGCAGTAGAAGTTGAAAAATTCTCAATCACAGTGATTTTACAATTAATAATCCTGATTGCTTTGTTTAATATTGTTGCATTTATTAATTATAATGGGATAAAAAAATCTCAAGAATTTTTTCTTTTAAGATCTTTAGGTTTAAGCTTTAAGTCTCTCTATACTTTTTGGACTCTCTTTATCATTTTCATCTGGGCCATCTCTTGTCTACTTGCTCTCTTAATGACTTTGTTTTTTGATAAAGTTATTCTAAAGTTACCTTTTTTAAAAATTCCTAGTAAAGTTTATGAATTAGATCATTTAAGCATTCATCTTGGCTTAGATAGTATATTGACAATCTTCGCAATAACTTTCTTCTGGTGTTTGGTATGTATCGGTTATATTGTATTTAGAGAAAAAAAGAAGACAATTTTGGAAGGAATAAAAGGACAATATATTTAATGATTTTATTAAAAGATATTAAGAAGTCTTTTGGAAAGATTGAGGTCTTAAAAGGAGTTAGTTTCTCTCTTGATGAGGGAGAGCACACAGCACTTCTTGGAAAGTCGGGGTCAGGTAAGTCGACACTTTTGTATTTACTAGGCGGGCTTGATAAACAAACGAGCGGGAACTTACTTATTGGGAGCAAAGACCTTAGTAAACTAAGTGATGAGCAATTAGCTCAATTTAGAAATCAAAATATCGGATTTGTTTTTCAGTTTCACTTTCTACTCCCTTCAATTACAAGTTTAGAAAATATTCACCTACCAATTAAAATTTCTGATAGATCAGTTAAAGACTATCAAGAGTTAATATTGATGCTTTCTAAGTACCTTGGAGTTGAGCATTGCCTAAACAAATATCCTTATCAATTATCAGGTGGTGAGCAGCAAAGGGTGAATATTATTAGGGCCCTGATCTTGAAACCGAAGGTGCTGCTATGTGACGAGCCTACTGGAAATTTAGACCGTAAAAACTCAGATAAAGTCATTAATTTGTTAAAACAATTATCATCAGAGTTTAGATCTACGCTTATCGTGGTAACACATGATCATGTTGTAGCAGACAGTTTTCCAAGAAAAATAACCATTGAAGATGGTCAGGTAATTGGATAAAATTTGGCTGTTGCGAAATTTATTGAGACAGAAGCGAAGGTGATTCTATGTTCATGACCAGAAGGTCAACATTAGCGTTGGTAATTAGTATATTATTTTGTTGTTCACTAACATATTCCTATATTGGCCCAGAGAGAAGTTTATTTAAGGTAAATAAGATCAGAATCGTAGGTCTCAAAAAAATTGAACCTGAAGCAATCTTATTGAAAATTGGAATTCGTCCAGACAAGAGTGTTACAAATTACCAGATCAATGCTGCAGTTAAGCGTATTTATTCAATGAAATATTTTGAACATGTAGAGGCCCACCAGGAAGGTGATGACCTGGTTTTTAAAGTAAAAGAAAAGCCAGTAATCAGTAAGCTAAGCTTTACCGGAAATAGTGAAATTGATGACGACGATATAAAAGATAAAATTAATACGAAAGCATTTAATATTTTGGATGTTCGTACCCTAGATGATGATAGTGCAAAAATCAGAGAGCTTTATGAAGACAAAGGATATTATTTATCTAGGATTAAATATGATGTTAAAGAAAGTGAAGACACCAAAGTTAAGGTGAACTTTACTATCGAGGAGTTTGATAAGGTTAAAGTAAAAAAGATCTCCTTTATTGGTAATGAGAAAATCCCAGATGATGAACTAAAGCAGTTTATGGTTACTCGTGAAGACTCTTTATTAGGTTTTATGTCTGATGCTGGAAACTTTAAAGAGTTAAACTTTAAAACTGATATTGAACGTTTAACTTTTTATTATCGAACTAAAGGTCATATCCAAGCAAACTTTGGTAAACCTTCAGTTAATGTTTCTGAAGATAGAAGATGGATCTTTATTTCTATTCCAGTTATTGAAGGGCCTGAATATAAAGTAAATGAAATAACTTACGATGGAGATCTTTTATTAACTAAGGAAGAGTTAGCTGAAGCTACACAGTTAAAGAAAAATGAAGTTTATTCAGAAGAAACTCTTAGGCAAGATGTAGAGCGATTGACTCAAGCCTATCAAGACAAAGGTTATGCCTTTGTAAACGTTATAAGAGATTTGAAACCCGTTGAAGATACAACTAAGAAAGAAGTACGAGTTAAATATAGTTTTGAAAAAGGTGAAATTGCTCGATTTGGAAGAATTTCAATTAAAGGGAATTCTAAGACACGTGATAAAGTTATTAGAAGAGAGCTCAAGATTCATGAAGGAATGCAATACTCGGGATCAAAATTAAAAACTTCAAAAGCAAATGTTAACAGACTTGGATTTTTTGAGCCAGGAAGTGTTATTTTTAATACGTCTCCTCAAAAAGGAAATACCAAAATCCTAGATGTAGCAATAAGTGTAAAAGAAAGACAAACTGGGCAGATTTCGGTTGGAGCTGGGTACTCAACACAACAAAAAGGTTTCTTGCAAGCTTCCATTAAACAAAGAAACTTTTTAGGAAAAGGACAAAACTTAGGATTTAGTCTTAGTCTTTCTAAGCAACAACAAGATTATAACCTAAGTTTAACCGAGCCCTATTTTATGGATACAAGATGGTCTCTTGGAGGATCAATATATAGAAGTCAAAGTAGCTTTATTGATTCTTTTGAATTCGTAAAACAAGGTGGAAATATTAGGGTGGGATATCCTTTAGCTGATTATACTCGTTTGTATCTTTCTTATAATGTTGAACATACAAAAATTAAAGAAGTAAGAAACCCTACAATAGATCCTGATAAAGAAAATGGTATTGCTTCAGGAGTGGAGCTTTCTCTAATTCATGACAAAAGAAATAATGCTTTTGAACCAACTAAAGGTGTATATGCTTCGGGATCAGCTGAGTTTGTAGGGATAGGGTTTGATCATCGATGGGTTAAACTTGTGGGAGATACAAGGTTTTATTACCCGGTTTACAAAGACTTTGTTTTTAGATCACGAATTAGAACGCAAAAACTTTTTAAAACTTCTGATTCAAGACCACCTCCACGTACTAAAATGTACGCAATGGGTGGATCTAGGAATATGAGAGGATATGGTCAAGAAGAAATTGGGCCTCAAAAGTTATTAGTCGATCAAAAAACGGGCAATCAAGGTTGGTTTAACACTGGTGGTTTACATTCGGTTCTCGGGACTGCAGAGATAGAACATCCTTTGATAAAAGAAGCAGGTTTAAAGTGGGCCGTTTTTTATGATATTGGAAATGTTTATGAAAATTACATGGGTGATAAAGGGGACTATTCTTTAAAACAAAACTTTGGTTTTGGATTTAGATGGTTTTCCCCAATAGGTTTATTAAGGTTTGAATTTGGATTTCCGTTAAATAGAAGAAAGACTCTTGTTAATACAGGAGATCCTGCAAAAGATGGTGACCTTGAGAAAGCAAATCACTTTTTCTTCGATATTGGACAGTTATTTTAAATATATTTTTAAGGAGTTTTTATGAAAAAAATTATGATTTTAGCTTTACTAACATCTCTAAGTGGAATGAGTGCTGATGTGAAAATCGCCACTATTAATTTTCAAAAAGTTTTAAATTCAGTTAAAGAAGGTGTGAGAGCTACCGAGAAATTGAAAAAAAGCTTTGAAAGAAAGAAAAAGAGTCTTAAGAGTCAAGAGCAGTCTTTAATGACTAAGAAGAAGAACTTGGAAAAGAAAGCTTCGCTTCTTAGCCAAACAGCTATTGCAAAACAATCAAAAGAACTACAGGCTGGATTTATGAAGTTTCGAGATGAAACAATGAAGTCTCAACAAGAAATTGCAAAGCTTGAAGCTGAGTATAAAAAACCAATTTTTGAAAAAATCAAAGCTATTGTTGATCAAGTTTCAAAAAAAGAAAATGTTGATATGACCATTGAAACAAGTCAAACACCAGTAGTTTATGCTAAGTCTGAACTTGATATAACAGACCAAGTTATTAAGAAATACGATTCAGTCCACAAATAATGAATCTTAGTGGTCTTAAAGACCTGTTAAATATTGAAATACTTTTTGGTGATGTAGAAACTCAGGTTAAAGGAGTTTCTACATCTAGTACTATTGTCGAAAATAGTTTTTTCTTTATCTCTACTTCTAGATTTTTAAAAAAATACTTAGAAATAAATACAGAAAGTCCTCATGGAGCAATCATCTCTGAAGAATTATTATCTGATGATGATCAAAACATCCAACAACTAAAAGAAAGGTGTCTTTGGTTAGCAAGTACGCAAGATTTAAATTCTTGCATGGTTAGGTCTTCAAAGTTTTTTCATGACAACTTCTATGAAGGTTTTGATTGGACTAGAAATTTAGTAGAGCGACATATTGTTGAATCAACAAAATCTAAAATTGCTAAAGATGTCTTTATTGGCCCTGATGTTGAAATTAAAGAAAATGTTACAATTATGAGTGGGGTCAAAATTATGGGCCATAATGTAATTGATGCTAACTCCGTGATTTTCCCTAATGTTACAATTTACCCAAATGTAAGAATTGGAAAAAACTGTAGACTTCATTCAAATACAGTTATTGGATCAGATGGATTTGGATATAAGTTCCTTGACGGTGAACATGAAAAAATTTGGCATTATGGAGGAGTAGAAATTCACGACAATGTCGAAATCGGTTCTGGATCAAGCATTGATGGTGGGACCTTTGGACCGACTATTATCGGAGAAGGTTGTAAGATAGATAATCATGTGCAGATTGCTCATAATGTTATTTTAGGAAAAAAAGTAATTCTTTGTGGGAAAGCAGGCTTAGCGGGAAGCTCTAAAGTAGGTGATTATACAATTCTAGCAGGAGGGGCGTGCCTTGCTCCTGATTGTGAATTAGGAGTTGGATGTAAAGTTGGAGGCGGAGCACAAGTAAATAAAAGCTGGCCTGATGGTTCGACTGTTGTTGGTTACCCTGCAATAAACTCTAGAGATTGGAAAAGATCTATTATTAGATTTCAACAATTAAATAAAAGTAAATAATGAGTTTGTACAATAAAGAAGAAATTATGGATTTCCTTCCTCATAGGAAACCTTTTCTATTTTTAGATAGTGTTGATGAAATTACTTTCCCTGAAGCTTTAGGCAATTATGATAAAACAAGAATAGAGACGAAGGCTTTTGTTGGGACACAAGTGAAAGGTAGTTTTTTTGTTAATCCTGAACTAGAAATTTTGAAAGGTCATTTCCCTGGGAGACCGATTTTGCCAGGGGTGGTTCAAGTAGAAATCATGGCACAAATGTGTCCTTTTATTTTTCATTACGCTTATAAAGAATTAATGAGCGGTTTTAAGATAGATGTAGCTCTCTTGGGAATAGAAAGTGCAAAATTTAAAAAACCGATTTATCCTGAGATGAATTTAAAAATGGCATCAAAATTATTAAAAGTGCGAGGTGTTTTTCAGTCTTATGAATGCACTATTTATTCAGATGAATTAGTCATGTCTACAGCTCAAGTCTTTGCATCAATAGAGTTTATTAAAAAGGGTTAAAAATGAGTAGAATTCACGATAAAGCCGTCATTGAAGATGGAGCTGAAATTGCGCAGGGAGCTGAGATTGGAGCGTATTCTGTTATTGGTCCACAAGTAAAAATAGGAAAAAACACAAAGATTTTATCTCATACTGTGATTGAGGGGAAAACAACGATAGGTGAGAATAACGTTATTTATCACCATTGCTCTATTGGAACAGCTCCGCAAGATTTAACTTACGCTGATGAACCAACTCTACTTGAAATTGGTGATGGAAACTTGATACGAGAATTTGTTTCAATTAATAGAGGAAGTCTAAAACAAGATGGTTTAACAAAACTAGGAAATAGAAATATGTTAATGGCCTATTGTCACTTGGGCCATGATGTTATAATTGGTGACGATGTTCGGATTGTGAATTCTTGTAATCTAGCTGGGCATGTAACAATTGGAAATAGGGTTATCCTCAGTGGAGGAACTAGTATTGGACAGTTTATATCGATTGGTGAAGGAGCTTTTATTGGAGGGCATTCAGGAATCGATAAAGATATACCGAGTTTTTGTACGGCTTTGGGTAACAGAGTAAAGCTAAAAGGGATAAATATTATTGGTCTTAAAAGAATGGGCCATGAAAAGAAAGATATCTCTGAAGCAGTTGATTATTACCGCCAAATGGAAGCATCAAACTTATCACCTCGATCATTTTCTGAAAATAGTGAGATTATGAAAGAATATGCTGGCAATAAAATTGTCCAAATTATTTCAGAGTTTATTAAGGATAGTAAAGTTGGTATACCACCATTTTGGTCTTAGGGATGAAGAAATTAAGAGTTTCATTAATAGGTCATGGACATTTAGGTAAGTGGCATGCACAAAAAATAAGTACATTTGAAAACATTGAGTTCTTTGGAATTGCTGATAAGTTTTATAAGGAAAGTTCACTTGAAGACCTTTATCCTCAGTTGAGAATTACGGATTCTTATGAAAGTCTGATTGATGAAAGTGATGCCTTTATTGTTGTGACTCCTACTAATACTCACTTCCAAATTTGCAAAGAACTAATCAAGAATAAGAAACATGTTTTCTGTGAGAAGCCAGTAACTACAAATTCCTTAGAGTCTAATGAGCTTTTAAATTTAGCCAAAGAATATAACGTTAAGTTTTTTGTCGGCCATAGTGAGCGTTGCCATCAGGCCTGGGAAGTCTTAGATTTTAAAGAAGCAAAAAATATTTTATTCGAAAGATTTACAATGCCTAAAAATCGAGCCTATGATGTGTCTGTCGTAGAAGATCTGATGGTTCATGATATTGATCTTTTTCACTTTCTCTTTAAGTATCAAGCAGCCTCCTTAGTCGCCACAGGGAAAGTTCATCATACAGGATTGTTAGATGAGGTTTCGGTAAATATTAAGACAAGTTGTGGAGAGTTAGTAACGATTAAAGCTAATCGGAATTGTGATTCAGAAAAAAGGTCTTTATGTTTTAAACGTGAAGAGGATTTGATAGAAGTCGACTTGTTGAATCTGAAAATACTAAAGAAAAACAAGGAGATAAAACTAGAGAAAAGAGATCATCTTTTAATTGAGCAAGGATCATTTTATCAACATATTCTAACTGGTTCTAAAGCTTTAACTACATTGAGTGACGGGCATAGTGCAATGAAGATTATTGATGCTATTCATTTAAGTATAAGAGAAGGTAGAGAAGTATTTCTCTAAAAAAATGAAAAAGTCAGTATTAATTATTCAAGGAGAAAAATCAGGTGTTGAGCATGCACGATCCTTTTTACCTGAAGTAATTGAAAAGAGTAAAGATTTCGCATTTTTTGGAGTTGGTGATAGTGAGTCAGAACAACTAGGTGTTGAATTATTATATGATTTAAAAGAATTTTCATCTATGGGGTTTTCTGAAGTTATTACTAAGTTACCTTTTTATATAAATGCAAGAAAGAAGATTTTGTCTGAGGTTAAAAAAAGAAAAACAAAACATGCTATCTTAGTTGATTTCCAAAGCTTTAATACCAGTTTATTGAAACCATTAAGCTTGCTTGGCGTGAAAGTATTTTATTACGTAGCTCCACAGGCCTGGGCCTGGAAAGAGGGAAGGGTCATTAAATTTAAAAAATATGTCCATGACTTGTTTTGTCTTCTTCCCTTTGAAAAGAAGTGGTTTGAAAGCAGAGGTGTCAAAAATACTCACTATGTTTCTCATCCTTTAGTGAGTAAGAAAAACCTTATAACAAACCTCAAAGATCCCAAAGCTATCGCTATTTTACCTGGATCGAGAAATTCGGAAGTAAAGTATCTACTTCCAATCTTAGTAGAGTTTATGAGAAAAAATCCAAACTATTCATACACTTTGGTTAAATTAAAAAATGTTGATCCTAAATTTTATCAACTTTTTGAAGAAAAGTTTGATCATGTCGTTTACTCTGAAAAGTTATCAGATGTATTGGAGCGATCTTCTTTTGCAATCACTGCAAGTGGAACCATTACCTTAGAATGTGCCCTTGCTCATATCCCCACTATTGTTTGTTATAAAGTGTCCTTATTAAATGAATATATTTTTAGAAATTTTGTTGAATATAAGGGATTTGCCAGTATTGCTAATATTGTTCTTAATCGAGAGATTTTTCCTGAGCGCTTACAAGAAGAGTGTACTCCTTATTTAATTAATGAATCATTTAAAAAAGTTGCAAGAAATTACGAGCAAATCAAAACTGATTTAAAAGAAGTATCCAAACAATTTAATTCGGATAAGGTGGATGCTGCAGAAGTAATTCTCAAAGGAATGCAATAAAATGTTGGGTGTTTTAAGTCTACCAATTTCACTAATTATTAGAAAGATTTATGAACTTAGAAGAAGTTTATACAGAAAAGGTAAATTGAGATCTTATAAGTTGGATAAACCTGTGATCTCAATAGGAAACCTCTCTCTAGGTGGCAGTGGTAAAACTCCTTTTATTATAGCTCTTGTTCAATATATAGAATCTCATAATAAGAAAGCCTTAATTCTTACTAGGGGATATAAAAGTTATTATGAACAAAAGTGTCACCTTTCTAAAAATGGGGACGATTCTGATTTAATGCTTTTGGGGGATGAGGCCCTTTTAATGAGAAGTTCTTTTAAGTCTCCTATTCTTATTGGAAAAAATCGTCATCAAAATTATAGGTCTATGAAAAATAAGTGCGAGTTTGATTTCATTATTCTCGATGATGGTTTTCAGCATTTAAAAATCAAAAGAGATTTAGATATAGTGCTTTTAGATGCGACTTTAAAAAAAGAAAATTTTAAAGTTTTTCCAAGTGGATATCTCAGAGAAGATAAGTCAGCTTTGAATGATGCAGACTTTATTATTTTATCGAAAACAAACCTTGCTAAAACTAGAGATCTTGATTTTTATTCTCAGTTTAATACTGATTTGAAACTATCATTAAAATCAAGTGGATACTTTGATATCAATGATAAAAAGGCAGAGATTAAAGAAAAAACAAGGGTCTTAGTCATTTCTTCGATCGCTAAACCTGAAGCATTTATAAGTGGACTTCAAGATGATTGTTTAGAGATCAAGGAGCACCTTAAGTTGGAAGATCATGAAGAGATTTCTTTAGAAATTCTTAATCAAGTATTAAGAAGGTGTGAGCAACAAGATTTAACAATTATATGTACCGAAAAAGACATCGTGAAATTACGAAAATTTACGAATCATGCTAATATCTTCTATAAGAAAGTCTATTTCGATTATAATGAATTTGATAACTTATTTAAGGAAATTTTAAATGTTTAGAATAAGCTTGTTATTACTTCTTTCATGCTCGGCAGGAAAACTGATCTTTAAAAAAAATCAAAAAACTGATGTTGCAAAGTCTGATCATGTGGAAAAAGATTTAAATGATAAGTTTAAAGTGGTTGATTCTAACCTCCCTATTCAGACAACTTCAACATCTACTACTTGGGTTAAAAATGTAACGTCAAATAAAAGTACTAAGGTTATTAACCAAGGGACTCCCAAGAAAAATATAACCCAAAAAAAAACTAAAGTGACGACCTCTACAACTACAACTAAACCATTAGTGACAACGACAACTCGAGCTGTTCAAGTTGGATCAGTTTTTAAAAATAAGGAACCAGCAAGCTATGCTCTTTGGAAGAGTTTTAAGAAAAACTATTTATTTCCAAGTGAGGAGATGAAGGTAAACATTTCTTACATTGGAATCAATGCTGCGAGTGTATTGATAAAAATGAGAAGAAACACTGTAGATATTGGAGCAAAGAAGGCCTATGTGTTTTATGCCAGAGCAAAGACTGCCAGTTTTTATAAATGGGTTTATGAACTAGATGATGTAGTCGAATCTTTTGTGGATATCAATGAATTTGTGCCTTTAAAATATAATTTAGTTCAAAGAGAGAGTAAAAAAGATATTGATCATATTGAACTCTATGATAGAGAGAAAGGTATGACTCACTTTCGTTATAAAAGAGTGACTAAAGATGGGAAAGTGACTCATAGGAAAAAAGACAAGAAAATGCCTCATTTTTCTCAAGATTTCCTCTCTGTTTTCTTCTTTTTTAGAGGCTTACCGCTAGAACTTGGAAAGGATTATGTCATCCCCATTACCACTAAAGCAAAGACTTGGAATATGTTAATAAAACCAATATCAAAGGTTAAGATGAATGTAGGGAAACTCAAGAACATTCAAGCTATTAAATTACAGGTATTTAACAAGTATTCAGGTGATATTTCTAAAGAGGGGGCTATGGAGTTCTGGATCTCGGATGACAAGTATCGTCGTTTCTTGCAGGTAAAAACAGATACTAAGATTGGAAAGGTATACGGCACTTTAGATAAATATACTATTGACGGAGTAGAGATCACCCAATAGTATAAGCACTCACTTCCAGTAGGAAGACTATCGTCTACATTTTATAATTAATCTCAATTTTCATTTGAGTAAAAAAGGAATAGTTATGTCTAAGAAAATCCCTAGTTGGGTAAATCAATTTGATGTCGTAGAAAATTTTGACGACTCAGAAAATCAAAGAACAGATCTAGATAATCTTCTAGATAGTTTAGGTTCTTCAAATCAAACCTTCAAAGAAGGTGAAGTCATGAAAGGTAAAGTTATTACCGTTGGTGATGAATTCGTTATGGTCGATATTGGCTATAAGCAAGAAGGTATTGTTTTTGCCAAAGAATTTAGAAATTACGATGGGTCAATGAAAGTAGCAGAAGGTGATGAGATAGATGTTTATATCGAAAGATTAGAATCTCACCTTGGAAACCTTGTTCTATCTAAAGACAAAGCAGAGATTTTACAAGCATGGGATAGAATCTCTGAAGCTTGTGAAAACGGAAACCCTGTTCAAGGTACAGTTATGGCCAAGGTTAAAGGTGGTCTTTCTGTTGATATCGGTGTTAAAGCATTTTTACCAGGATCTCAGGTTGATCTTAGAGCGGTTAAAAATCTTGATAAATACCTTGGTAAAAAGATGGAATTCAAGGTTATCAAGTTTAATAAGAAAAGAGGAAATATTGTTTTATCAAGAAGAGCAATCTTATCTGATGAGAGATCTAAGATGAGAGGGGAAACTCTTGGTCAGATCCAAGAAGGAATGATTGTAAAAGGTATTGTTAAAAATATTACTGATTACGGAGCTTTCATTGATCTTGGTGGTGTTGATGGACTTCTTCACATTACTGATATGTCTTGGGGAAGAGTTAAGCATCCAAGTAATATCTTAACTATAGGTGATGAAATTGAAGTTAAGATCTTAAAGTATGACAATGAAAAAGAAAGAGTAAGTCTAGGTCTTAAACAAGTTCAAGAAAACCCATGGGATAAAGCTCATGAAAAATTTACTGCAGGAGTTCAAGTTTCTGGAGAGATCGTAACAATTAAAGATTATGGAGTTTTCGTTGAGCTTCAAGATGGAATTGAAGGTCTTATTCATGCTTCAGATTTAAGTTGGAGTAATAAGAAAAACTTAACTAAAGAGTATACTGTAGGACAAAAAATTGATGCTCAAGTTTTAGAGATTGATACAGAGAACAAGAGAATATCATTAGGTGTAAAACAATTAACACCTAACCCATGGGATGAAGTTGTTTCTAAGTACCAAGTAGGCATGGAGCTTGAAGGGAAAGTTAAATCAGTTGTAGAGTTTGGAGCTTTCATTGACGTAAATGAAATTATGGATGCTCTTATTCATGTTTCAGATATTTCTTGGACTAAGAAGAATGTAAACTCTAGTGAGTTTTTTAAAGTAGGAGATACTGTTAAGGCAGTTGTTTTAACTGTTGACCCTGAAAATCAAAAATTCTGTTTAGGTCTTAAGCAATTAGAGGAAGATCCTTGGAAGAAAATCGAAGAAAGATTACCTATTGGATCAGTAGTTGAAGGTGAAGTAGTTAGAATGACTGATTTTGGTGCTTTTGTTGAATTAGAAACTGGTATTGAAGGAATGATTCATATTTCTGAATTGTCTGAAGAGAGAGTTGAAAATGCAACTGATGTATTAAACAAAGGTGATAAGACAAAGCCTATGATTATCAGTATTGATAAAGAAGCAAAAAAGATTGCTCTTTCTCTCAAAGCTGTAGATAAGGAAAACCTTTCTAAATATGGAGCGAGTGAAGCGGTTGAATCTGCCACGCTTGCTGATA
The DNA here is from genome assembly GCA_938034385.1 of uncultured Bacteriovoracaceae bacterium. Classification (GTDB taxonomy): domain Bacteria; phylum Bdellovibrionota; class Bacteriovoracia; order Bacteriovoracales; family Bacteriovoracaceae; genus JAHDHG01. The sequence goes on along the minus strand of CALHLC010000024.1, from coordinate 4,205 downwards.
AGTTTAAAGGAATTGAAATTAAAACTAATAATGACTAACAATTAAGTTTTTAAAGTTTATTGAGGGGGCAACAAAGTGTTGCCCTTTTTTTTTATGAAAAAGAAAATTGGTATTATTGATTCAGGAATAGGAGGACTTAGTCTTCTTGATGGTTTTAGTGATGCAAAATTAAATTTAGAATATTTTTATTGCTCAGATAATAAAAATGTTCCTTATGGATTAAAGTCTCAACAGTTCATGGTTGAGCGAGTAACTAAAATGGTTGAGAGTTTGTTAGAGAAAAATGTAAGTGCCATTTTACTGGCATGTAATACTCTAACTGCTCAAACAATAGATTTTTTAAGGTCACAGTATTCAGTCCCCTTCATAGGGATAGAACCTTATATTAATTTTTCTAATCTTCATGGGCAGGAGAATTCAAAAATTAGTTTAATTTTAACTGAAGCAACTTTTTTATCAGATAGATTTCAAAAATTAAAAAATTTAAAGGACCCTAATGGAGAGGTAGATATTTTTACTTTAAAAAAATTGGCACTTATCATTGAGTTATGTCATGGAAGTTATACTAATCATAAAAAAGAGTTGGAAGATGAGTTCTATCAATTAATAGATAAGTCTTATACTCATTGTATCCTTGGTTGTACTCATTATCCTTTTATTAAAAAATTTATTGGCAGCTTTCTTAAAGTCGAAGTCGTAGATCCAACTCAATATGTTGTAAAAGAAGTAAAAAGAGTTTTAGATTTAAAGAAATATTCTCTAACGAATGATTTCTTTGAGTACAGTAGTAATTGTGGAAATAAATGGGAAAGAACCTCATTTGATTATATAAAAAATCTCTATTTTAAATAAATTATATCCAATAGAAATAAACTTAGATCTAGAAAATAAAATAGGGTACGATACGTTAATATGAGCGAAGATAATGAACATATTCATGATGATAAAACGGATATAATTACTCGTGAGAAAATCTCAGTAAAAAAGCCTAAAATGTATAAAATTCTTATGCATAATGATGACTACTCTACAATGGAGCACGTTATTCATGTTCTTAGAAAGTTTTTTGCAAAAAATAGAGATGAAGCTCACTCTATAATGCTTAAAGTTCACAACGAAGGGATTGGAATCTGTGGGATATATACTCGCGAAATAGCTGAATCTAAAACATTGAAAGTAAATAGATATTCTAGAGAAAAAGGACATCCATTAAAATGTTCATTTGAGGCTTGCGATTAAGAAAATCGGCACCATATTAAGAGGGTATGATGATTAGTGGAGATTTAGAAAAAATTTTTAATAAAGCAATCAAAACTGCTAATACAAAAAAGCATGAGTTTTTGACTCTTGAAAGTATTTTGCATTCGATGCTTGAAGATGATGAAGTTCATAACGCTTTAGGTCAGTGTGGGGCAGACATTCCAAACTTAAAGGAAGACTTAGGTGCATTTTTATCTGACGAGGGAAACTTTAGTGTTTTAGATGATGAAGAAATTCGTGAATTAAATGAAGCTCAATTTATTAATGATGATATGAGGAAGGTTGCGCAAGAAAATGGTATTCAGTATCAACCTGAAATATCTATGTCTCTGCAAAGAGTCATTCAAAGATCTGCTTTGCATGTACAATCATCAGGAAAAAAATCAATTAAAGCCATTAATTTATTAGTAGCGATGTTTAGCGAGAAAGAGAGTCATGCGGTTTACTTTCTTGAACAACAAGGAATAAAAAGAATAGATCTTGTCGAAAAGATTGCTCATGGCTTAGACCAATCAACTAATAAGGGCGACTCTAAAGAGAATAAGAAGTTCGATCCTCTTAAAAAACAAGAAAAACAAAGAAAAGCATTAGATGATTTCACTGTAAACTTAACTAAAGAGGCACTTGAAGGACGCTTGGATCCCTTGATTGGGCGAAGTGATGAACTTGAAAGAATGATACAAATCTTAGCAAGACGAAGAAAAAATAATCCTATTTTAGTTGGAGATGCTGGAGTTGGTAAAACAGCAATTGCCGAAGGCCTTGCTTTAAAGATTGCTAATGATGAAGTTCCTGAACAATTGAAAAAAACCAATATTTACTCTTTAGATATAGCGGCTTTGTTAGCTGGGACTAAATTTAGAGGGGACTTTGAGGAGAGATTAAAAGTTGTTGTTGAAGCTTTAAGAAGTAATAAAAAAGAAAAGAAAATCTTATTTATAGATGAGATCCATACAATAATAGGTGCAGGATCAACAAGTGGTGGAAGTTTAGATGCTTCTAATTTATTAAAGCCATCCCTATCTAGAGGTGAGCTTAGGTGTATTGGAAGTACTACCTATGATGAATATAGAAAGGTTTTTGAAAAAGATCAGGCACTTGCAAGAAGATTTCAAAAAATTGATATAAATGAGCCAAGTTTGGAAGATACTATTGAAATAGTGGAAGGCTTAAAATTTAAATATGAAGAGCATCATGGAGTTAGTTTCTCTAAAGAAATTATTGGTCATGCAATAGGCCTAGCTGAGAAACATATTCATGATAAGAAGTTCCCTGATAAGGCCATTGATATAATTGATGAAGTTGGAGCGAGACTTGCTCTATTGCCTGAAGAGAAAAAAGAAACTGTCGTTAATATGAGTCATATAGAAAAAGTGATTGCTCAAATTGCTCGAATTCCTGAAAAAACTGTCTCTACTCAAGAAAAAGATAAATTGAGAAACCTTGAACAAGATTTAAAGCTTTTAATTTATGGGCAGGATGAAGCTGTTAGCAAAGTTTCGAATGCAATTATCTTATCAAGATCTGGGCTTGCTGATGATACAAAGCCAATAGCGTCTTTCTTATTTACTGGACCGACTGGAGTTGGGAAAACTGAACTTGCAAGGCAACTTGCTCATACTATGGGATTAAACTTTCAACGAGTAGATATGTCTGAGTATATGGAGAAGCATAGTGTTGCGAAGTTAATAGGAGCTCCTCCTGGATATGTAGGTTTTGATCAAGGTGGGATCTTAACTGAGAATATTAATAAGAATCCTTATTCTGTTTTATTATTAGACGAAATTGAGAAAGCTCACCCAGATATATTTAATATTCTTTTACAAGTAATGGATCATGGGAAGTTAACTGATTCTAATGGAAGAGAAACAGACTTTAGAAATGTTATTGTAATAATGACTAGTAATGCGGGTGCAAAAGAATATGAAGCAGGTTCAATTGGTTTAGGTGGTGGCACAGATAAAGTTAATACAGTTAAAAGAGATCAAGCAATTAAGAGATACTTTTCACCGGAATTTAGAAATAGACTCGATTCAGTAGTGAACTTTAATAAACTTGGAACATCTCATATCAACCATGTAGTAAAAAAGTTTCTAATGGAATTAGAGAATTCATTAATTGATAAGGGAATAGAATTAGACTGTTCTGAAGAAGTTATTTCTTGGCTGGCCAAGACCGGGTATGATGAAAAACTTGGAGCTAGACCTTTAAAAAGAATAATTGATGAGAAAATAAAAAAGAAAGTTGCCTCAGAATTATTGTTTGGAAAACTTGAACATGGAAAAAAAGTTATCATTTCATTAGAAAATGATGAATTAAACTTTAATTTTCATTAAATTTATTAAAAAATCGTCAAAAAACAATCACAACAATACTTTTTCTAACTTTTTTTGTGACAAAAACTTCGAAAATTGTTCTTAATTACACTTAAAAAGGAATTTTTTTCTGGTTCTATGGTTTAAAAGTAAAAAAAAAAGTTAAAAATATAAAAAAAACATCAATATTTTAGTTTTTTTGGTGAAATAACTTAAAAAAAAACAAAAAACACCGAAAATTTAATATAAAACGATGAAAAAACTTAAAAAATATAAAATTTTAATAAAAAACACCATTTTTTCATCAAAGTTATGTTTTTTCGATTTGCATCGAAACAAAATACTGTTTAGAATTTTAGTATAAGCTATTAATAATTAATTCAATGGAGGATTTTATGGCCGTAAGAAAGAAAAAAACAAAAAGAAAAGCTGCTAAGAAAAAAACAAAAAGAAAAGTAGCTAAGAAAAAGACAAAAAGAAAAGTAACTAAGAAAAAGAAAACTAAGAGAAAAGCTACTAAGAAGAAAAAAACTAAGAGAAAAGCTACTAAGAAGAAAAAAACTAAGAGAAAAGCTACTAAGAAGAAAAAAACTAAAAGAAAAGCTACTAAGAAGAAAAAAACTAAGAGAA